>CAYLYA010000112.1:0-1099 GCA_964387855.1 uncultured Bifidobacterium sp. | reverse complement strand
GTTGATCTTGTAGCCAACGCGGCCGACCTTGGCGTTGAAGCCGAGGGAAGCGACGGAGGTGTCGAAGTCCACATAGAAGCGCTGGGCATACCAGGCGGCTTCGCCCTCACCGAATGGGGTGAAAGCTTGAACTTCCGACTGATCGCCGAATCCTGTGCCGGAAATGCTGTTCGGGCGATAACCACCCAACATGTTGCCCATCACGAAGGTCGCGTGGAACTTCGGTCCGGTCTCGTTGTTGGAGTCCAGGGTCAGAGCGGCCTCGTGCAGAACCGTGAGGTCGCGGGTGACGCCCACCGGCTGGCCGGAGTAGTCGCCACGGCCGTAGCCCAAGGGCCGGCCGTCCACCGTCATGCCGAACTCGCCGTCATGGCCGCTGTAGCCGCCAAGGGCAACGAGGTTCAGATCGCCATGAACGTCGAACGGAAGCTTGCTCTTCTCGAGCGCGGTCACGCGCTTGTCAAGAGAAGCGATGTCCTTCTTCATCTGCTCGACGTCGGCGCCGAGCTTCTGGAGTTCGCCACGGAACTCGTCGATCAATCGCTTCAAAGCGGCGATGTCGTCCGAGTTGACCTTGACCTGGCCCTGAAGGGCTTCGATCGCAGCCCGGAGGTTGTCGATGTCGGCCTTGGTGGGAGCGCCTTCGATGCGCTTGAGGATGTCGTCGATCGAACCCTTGAGCCCGTCGGTGATCCCCTTGAGGTTCGCCCAAGCGGCGTGGATGGCGACCGCCATCTCATAGCGGGAGGCGGGGCGTCCGCCGCGGAACAGTCCGTCCGGATAGCCGACCAAGAGGCCTTCCGCCTTCAGTCTGGCCAGTTCCTTGTAAGCCCAGTGGTTCTCGGGAACGTCTGGGAAGTTGTCCTGGGCGACGGCGGGCATGATGACCGCGGCGCCGAGAACGAGCGTGAGTGCGTATTTAGCAGTTCGCTTCAATTCCATTTCTCCTGTGTTGTATTTCCAACCGGGCAGGAGGCTTTCTTGAAGCAAGGCCCTCGTGAGAAAAGGGCGCAACTCACAACTTCCTTAAGTTTCCTATGAGCTGCCACCGGTCTCCCCGAAAAGGCGTTACCCAAGGTCCGCTTCCTGCGTTATTGGT
>CAYLYA010000111.1:0-1141 GCA_964387855.1 uncultured Bifidobacterium sp. | reverse complement strand
GGCGATTCCGGAACCCGCTCCTGCGCCTGCGCCCGCCGTTGAACCCGCGCCCGCCGTCCAGAGCCCGCATCTCAGGCTCAGGAAACATCCCGATGTACTCGTTGCCGCCGAGCGTGTCGAGAGAGGGATCGCTGAAGGGATCGGCGCTCCGATAGCTGTGCTGGTCGGTGATGAGGAGGTCCAGGTTCCGACCGTACCGCAGCGCCCGGTAGCCCTTCAGGCTGTTGATCGCCGTGAGGTTGTTGGGTTCGATCCCAAGCCCATCGCGATCGAACTCCTTGATCGGAACGTTCTCAACGGCGGGCGGACCGAAGTGCTCGAGCACGCCGCTCGGCGGAGCGACCCGCGCGGGAAGGTATTCGAACCAAGCCTGATTCGCCGCGACCTTGACCGTCTGACCGGGCCGCTCGAAGGACCCCGCCTTGACGACGCTCTGCCATCCCTGCCACGAGAATTCGTGGTTGTCCCAGATGGCGACGAACGGCCAGCGCGCCCGAGCGTCCTGGAGGTCGGGATCGGCGAGATAGCCTTTGTAGATGGCCCGGTAGCCATCGACGGTGAGCGGTATGTGGAAGTTCCCGACCTTGTGGCCGTCGGTGATCCGCGCGACCTCATAGATCGTGCGGTCGTAGCGTGTCTTGACCTCTTCGGGATACTGGACGACCTCGTAGATGAAATCGCCGAGGTGCAGAACGAAACCGAGCTGCTGGGCGGCGGGGGCGCGCTCGTCTTCGTAAATCATCCGGCGATAGCCGTTGAGCTTGCCCTCGTTGATGTCCTGGCAGCTCACGAACGCGAAGTTCACCTTGCGAGGATCATTTGGCAGCGGCGCCGTGATCGTGCGGCCGACCCGGCTGCCGTTTCCGTCTGTGTCGGTGAACCGATACCAGTAGGTGCGCGCCGGCTTGAGTCCGCCGATCAGAACGCGCGCTGTCCAGTCCGCGGCGGCGGAGACCGGTGCCTGCGCATGCGCAACGACGCGGCGGAAGGACTCATCCGTGGCGACCTCGACGGTCAGGAGCTGGCGTGTGCCTTCGGCAAACGGACGCCTCGTCCAGAGGATGACGCTGTGCGGATCGGGATCGCCGGAAGCGACCCCTTGGGGATAGAGTTCACGCCGCTCCTGCCAGCGGACGCGCGA
>CAYLYA010000110.1:0-1149 GCA_964387855.1 uncultured Bifidobacterium sp. | reverse complement strand
AGACCAATCCTGCGCCATAACCGATCAGTAACGCCAATCCGCCATGCAACTCGGGATGTTCTTCGAGCAATGCGCTCATTGCAATGGGGACTGAGGCCGCAGATGTGTTGCCCGAAGTCCGAATGTCCTGGGCAATAACGACGCTTTCTGGCAATTTCATCTCGCGCGCCATGGACTCGATAATTCGTACGTTGGCTTGGTGGGGGATGAAGGCGTCGAGTTGATCTGGGGCGACGCCTGCTGCTTCGAGAGCGCGGGTGCCAGCCTTGCTCATCGAAAATACGGCCCAACGAAAAACGGTCTGACCTTGCTGGGAGATATTGGGCCAGACTCCTTCAGGCGCGCCGTGCCTGAATGCATTCCATGATGGCTCCATCAAGATGGCATCGCGCGAATCCGCATCGGATCCCCAGACGGTAGGTCCTATCCCTGGTTCCTCTGATGGTCCAATCACTACCGCGCCAGCGCCATCGGCGAAAATGAAAGCGGTGGCCCGATCGTAAGGATCTGTGAAATCCGAAAGTTTCTCCACGCCAACAACGAGTACGTGTTTTGAGGTCCCAGATCGCACGAAATCATTTGCCATTCCTACGCCATAACAGAAGCCGGCACATGCGGCATTGATGTCGAAGGCGGCAGCCTTGGGATTGCCAAGGCGGGCAATGAGAGCGGTCGCCGCACTTGGAGCCTGAAACGGGTAGGTGATTGAAGCCAAAATGACAGTATCGATATCTTCGATGGAGATCTTTGCCTTCAACAGTGCCTGCTTGCACGCAGCCTCCGCCATGTCGAGAACACTCTCGTCGGCCTCTGCAAAGTGACGAGTTTCAATTCCAGTGCGTTGGCGGATCCATTCATCGCTCGAGTCAATCTTCTGGATTACCTCTGAATTCGGGACCACGCGCGAAGGTTGGTAGGCGCCAACACTAAGGATGCGACTATTGCTCCCGGTACGGACTTTTATCTCAGTTCGTGCTTTAGTCACAGTTTCCCCACATTTTCGCTATGGCGAGAGATGAGATCTTTCGCGGCGTTCAGGTCGTCTGGTGATTTGAGTGCGAGTGTCTCAACATCGGGCAAGGCCCGTTTGATCAATCCTATGAGCGTTCCGGCAGGTGGCAACTCGAGCACTGCACTTACTCCTAGATC
>CAYLYA010000109.1:0-1154 GCA_964387855.1 uncultured Bifidobacterium sp. | reverse complement strand
GCGTTGCAGCGGACTCGCTTCGCTCGCCGCTGAACTTGGTATCGTTAGGCGGCACGAGCAAGGTTCCTCCACAAATGCCCTCCGCCACTTTCAGCACGAGGCAACGTGAGAACTAACGATCTGTCGGTTGGCGCTACCCCTGACTTCAGCCCAATGGCGGCCTATGACGCGCTCCTTCCGCGGTTCCGGGAGCTTCGCATCGCCGCGGCTGCGCTCCCAAGTCCGAATCCAGAGGATGACCTCCCGATCAAACTCGCCATCGCTGGCTTCTCGTTCCATGCACCGAGTGAAGTGTGGGGCTACGAGCACTTCCTTAAAGTCACCGAGTATCGCGAGCGTGAGCTCAATCATGAAGCCCTCGAAGGGTATGACGACGAAGCGCCGGGCTGTCTCGAGTTCTCTTGCCTTGCCGTTGGCTACCTCCTTGGCCTTCGGCAGGTGGGCGCGATCAACGACACCGACACGTTTCTCGCGGAGGCGCTTCTTCCCGGTTTCCTAATGCTTCATGTCGGCACCTTCGGTCCTGATCCGGGCGGTGCCGCCTAACAACGCGTTGCAGCGGACTCGCTGCGCTCGCCGCTGAACTTGGTATCGTTAGGCCGCCTGTGTCGTGGGAGCGCTCGCAATCTCAAGGCTGAGATCAAGCGAATTGGGTAGAGAGACGTGGTCTCCATGCTGGGTGGTCCGGCTCTCCCCCGAGGGTGCGTCGAGTCGTTCCGTATGCAACCTCTCCTGCTCGAAAGTCCCAGCGAACGTGCTCCCGCTGTTACGTCATGTGGGCCGGGTTGGCTTCGGCTCCGAGGACATTGCGGCTTTGGGCACGGGTATCGCCACGTTGCGGCCCCGCGCCTTCGGCGCATCAAAGTGGAGGCAAGTTTCGATCGCCGAGCAGCGATCCTCATCGGCCGCCGATGTTGCACTCCGCCACTTAGGGCCACGGGCGTCGGGCATCGCAGCGTCGCTGTCCATGTTGCCGTTGGTGAATAGTCCGGGTAGTCACGCAGCAGGGTCCTCGAAGGCCACGGTACCGGCCCGCATATGGATCGGCGGCCTAACAACGCGTTGCAGCGGACTCGCTCCGCCCGGCCCTGCGGGCCGAGCCCCGCCTCGCCGCCGAACTTGGTAGCGTTAGGCGGTTTTGGGGTCTTGGCCAA
>CAYLYA010000108.1:0-1163 GCA_964387855.1 uncultured Bifidobacterium sp. | reverse complement strand
TGAGAACCTTTACGCCGAACACCTTTTCGACCGCGATCTTGATCTGGGTCTTGTTAGCATCTGGTGCAACCAAGAATGTGTACTTGTTCTCATCTAGCAACCCGTAAGCCTTTTCGGACACTACTGGGGCTAGCAATACGTCGCGCTCGCTCATGCGGATACCTCTGCTTCTTCAACGTTCGCGGTCACTTCATGTTCAAAGGCAACGGTAGTGACGCCTTTGCCCTTTGCAGGTCCTGTAAGAAAATCGTTAATGGCTGCCTCAGAGAAGATCACGTCATCGCTTTTTAGGATGTCGTAAGCGTTCAGCTGATCTGGAACCAACAAGTGAAGGTCTTCAGCATTGCGAAGGCTGCGCCAAGCGGCGTCTTCCTTGCGAGAGACAACGACCAACAAGTTCTTGCGATCGCTGAACTGACGAACAGCGGCGATTGCTGCCTTGGTTGAAGGAGTCGAGGTCACTGAATCAAGAACGTGGATGCGATCGTTGCGTTGACGATCAGAAAGAACACCCTTGAGAGCCGCAGCAATCATCTTCTTAGGGGTTCGCTGATCGTACTTACGTGGGCGTACTGCGTGAGCAACACCGCCGCCGATCTGGTTTGGTGAACGGCTTGATCCCTGACGGGCGCGGCCTGTTCCCTTCTGCTTGAAAGGCTTCTTTCCACCACCGCTGACTTCGCCGCGGTTCTTCGCCTTCTGCGTTCCTTGGCGTGCAGCGGCTAGCTGTGCGGTTACTACTTGGTGGATCAGAGGAATGTTTGTCTGAGCGTCGAAGATTTCTGCCGGCAAATCTACGCTGCCAACTTTCTTTCCTTCGGCGTTCTTAATTTCCAGAGTAAGCGCCATGGTTATGCACCAACCTTTGCTGCTTGGTAAACAACTTCAAAGACTGCTTTCTTTGCAGCTGAACGGATGAAAACGAGTGAGCCGTCTGCACCTGGAATCGCGCCCTTGATGAGCAGTAGATTCTTCTCGGCATCCACTGAGTGAACGAGAAGGTTCTGGGTTGTGATGCGCTCTCCACCCATACGTCCGGCCATGCGCATTCCCTTGAATACGCGACCGGGAGTTGAGCAGGCGCCGATCGAGCCTGGCATACGGTGCTTACGGTCTACACCGTGTGATGCGCCGATACCTTTGAAGCCGTGGCGCTTCATAAC
>CAYLYA010000107.1:0-1164 GCA_964387855.1 uncultured Bifidobacterium sp. | reverse complement strand
GACGGCAACGAAGCGTAGAGGACGATCACGGTGAGACCCGTACTAAAGCATGCGCGGTCCGAGTATGTAAGCCAGCCGACCACAGTGGCCGGACTCTCCCGGTACTTTCGGACGCCCTGTACCTGAATGAGGCGATCCGCCCGGGCGGCACGCCCCAGCTCGGAGATGGCCTGCTTGGTCTGACGAGAAGCCAGGAGGTGGGGGCTGAACTCGACGCCGATGGGAATCGGAAAGTCGTTGAGCGCTGGCTGCGTGAAGCCTAGATAGCTGTCGTCGCCGTTGCTCAGCAGCATACCGGACAGCCGAATCATGCGATTGCTGTGACGCGTCGGGTGCTCCAGGAGGGCGCGGGTACAGGTTGAGTGTGGGAAGAGCTTGTACCACCCCACCGACACCGATACCACGGCAAGCGTCCATCCGAGTAGCTTGAGCGACCGCCTCACGTTAGATGTGACCCTCGACTTGATGAACAAGTTCCCGCCGCCTAACGATACCAAGTTCAGCGGCGAGCGAAGCGAGTCCGCTGCAACGCGTTGTTAGGCCGATAGTTGATGATGGCCACGACTCGGCGAGTGCCGTTACCATGACACCGCTACGTGTGCAGTGCAGTTGTCAGGCTCGACGAGGCAGTTTTAGAGGCCGCGAACTCGGCAGGCAAGCAGGAGTAGGCCGAAGCCGACGATCCAGGACCACGTTGCGACAGGCTCGCCGACCGGGACCAAGCGGAAGTGCGCCGCAAGCGCCACCACGAACAGGACAAGAGAGATTATCCATACAGGCATCGTGGGAGCCTTACCAGAATTGCGCATTGCCTCTGCCTCGCTTCAGCGAGGACGGACGCAACTACCGTGCCTCGCTTTGGGGGCTAGGACCGACCGGCGATCAAGAGCCTCGGCCGTGCCCAAACGCTGAGAGGTATGCGGCGCGGCACGACTCCCCCATGCCGTACCCGACGCGCCGCAGCACGAACGGTGAGTGCCGCCTCGTAAACTTTGCCGATGGCGACGACCGCGTACGGCCCAAAGAGACGCCGTTGCCGCCGAGCCTGACGTGCTCCCGGAGCGGAAACCAACCTCTCATCGTTGGCGGGACCGCTAGGGCGACTCAAGGCGAAGCGGCCTAACGATACCAAGTTCAGCGGCGAGCGAAGCGAGTCCGCTGCAA
>CAYLYA010000106.1:0-1206 GCA_964387855.1 uncultured Bifidobacterium sp. | reverse complement strand
GGCGAGGGGAAAGGCCCGATGACGAGAGGAGGCGTTCGGTCGGCTCATCGGCGGCATTGTCGCCCGAAGCAGCGGCTGCCGCTGCCGCCGCGGCCGATCCGGCACAATGCCGGAGGAGGCTCTCTCATGGACGTTCTCGATGCCATTGGAAACACGTCGATGGTGCGGCTCCGGAAGGTCGTTCCTTTCGGCTGTGCCCAGGTGTTCGTGAAGCTCGAAGGAGAGAACCCCACGGGCAGCATGAAGGACCGCATGGCCGTGGCGGTGATCGCGAGGGCCGAGGCCGACGGCCGGCTGAAGCCCGGAGACACCGTCATCGAGTACACCGGCGGCAGCACGGGAACGTCCCTCGCGCTCGTCTCTGCGGCGAAGGGCTACCGCATCCACATCGTCACGTCCGAGGCGTTCAGCCAGGAGAAGCGCGACCACATGGCCGCGCTGGGCGCGGAGCTGACGCTCGTTCCGAGCGAAGGCGGTCTCACCACGCGAAAGCTCATCCTCGACATGATCGAGGTGGCGCGGGGGCTGGCCCAGGCCCCCAACACCTACTGGACCGACCAGCTCAACAACGAGGACAGCATCGCCGGGTACTTGCCGCTGGGCGAGGAGATCTGGACGCAGACGGGTGGCAGAGTCGACGCGTTCGTCCACAGTGTGGGGACGGCGGCCTCGTCGCGCGGCGTCGCGACGGTGCTCAAGGGCCGCAATCCCGGCGTGCGCATCGCCGTCGTCGAGCCGGCCGAGTCGTCTGTGCTGCGGGGCGACCCCGCGGGGCCGCACAAGATCGAAGGCGTCGGCGTGGGCTTCGTGCCGCCGCTGTGGGAGCCCGCTCTCGTCGACGAGATCCTGGCCGTGAGCACGGCCGAAGCCAAGGAGATGACGCGGCGCCTCGCGCGCGAGGAGGCGCTGTTCGCGGGGACGTCGTCGGGCGCGAACGTCGTCGCGGCCATCCGGGTGGGGCAGAGGCTCGGTGAGGACGCCACCGTGGTGACGCTCCTGTGCGACTCGGGTCTCAAGTACCTGAGCACCGACGTCTACCGAAGCCGATGAAACTCTTCGCGAGACGGTACGACCGTCTGGGGAGCGAGCGCCGTGAGGCCGGTGAACCCGAAGCCGCGATCGTGCTCTTCGAGAAGGCCATACAGCAGGCTCCTTCCTGGAGTGTCCCCTGGTACAACCTGGGCCTGACCTACAAGTACCTGGGAC
>CAYLYA010000105.1:0-1208 GCA_964387855.1 uncultured Bifidobacterium sp. | reverse complement strand
GCTGCAAGTCGAGATCTCGCTCAACAAATTGCTGCCAACGCACCTCTTTCGGTCGCAGCAGGAAAGGCGATGGTGCGCGACATCCTTGGCTCAGTTCTCGGCAACGCTCGTCAGAGAGCAAACGAGATTTGGGAACCCGTATATCTCAGCGAGGATGCGCAAGAGGGACCACGCGCTTTCAAAGAAAAACGTTCGCCTCGCTGGCAGGGTCGTTAACAGGGACGGGATTTGGAGGTTCGACTCTCTCCGAGCATACATTTTAAGCTTATGCCGAGAGTTCCCTGACTTATCTACCACACTAACTATGCTCATTCTGTGAAGCAATCCCAGAAAATTCCTCTTTCCCCTCGGCTTGAGGAAATCGTCTCGATCCCATTAAAACTTTTAACCTCTCAGTTGGAGTCAAATACCGAGTACGAGGCAATTAGCTTCACGGGTGAGCCAACCGATGATCTCGTGTGGGCGGGTTCTCAATTTCAAGATTGTTCCATTTCACTTTCAGAAACCAAGAGCCTAATTGTGCGGAAGGCTCGGGCGAATGACACCGACTTTGAAGTCGGCACTGTAAACGTCTTAGACGCGCATAATTCGCGATGGAAAGATTGCAGAATTTCTCGAGGGAAGATCGT
Source organism: uncultured Bifidobacterium sp. (assembly GCA_964387855.1). Classification (GTDB taxonomy): domain Bacteria; phylum Actinomycetota; class Actinomycetes; order Nanopelagicales; family Nanopelagicaceae; genus QYPT01. The sequence continues at coordinate 579 of CAYLYA010000105.1, read as the reverse complement.
AACTGGGAATTTTTCTGGTGCTCATTTGAACGGAGTTCTCTTCAAAGACTTGAAAGTTGGTTTTTTCAATTTGATTGAGTCAGACATTTCGGACGTATTATTCAAGGATTGTAAGTTTGATACATTGGATTTTGTCGGCGCAAAGATTAGTCGTGTTGCGTTTATAAATTGTCATGTAGATGAAATCGATCTTAGAGACGCTACGTCGGGGAATTTCGACCTCACCGGGCTTGAGTTTCAATCATTAAATGGCATGGACGGACTTCGAAATTGCTATGTCTCAAACTCGCAATTGGTTCAATTGTCTTCGGTTGTCGCACGTGAATTGGGTATCAAGATCCTTGATCCTCAACCCTAAATGCTGGCTAGGTGGGCCTCATTAGAGGGCAATCATGGACTGCCAGCGCCGAGTTTCATCTCTTCGGGTGCGCATAAATTTAATATGGTTTGAGACTCTCAAGAGATTTCGTTCGTCTGCATTGGCGTAGGAATTAGGAAAGGCCTCACTCATTGATTGAGTAGAGCCTTTCTGGTGATGTGCCCCTGACGGGACTCGAACCCGTATCTCCGCCTTCGTTG
>CAYLYA010000104.1:0-1253 GCA_964387855.1 uncultured Bifidobacterium sp. | reverse complement strand
GTTCAGCGGCGAGCGAAGCGAGTCCGCTGCAACGCGTTGTTAGGCCGACCGTTGGTATGGACCGAGCGCCTTGGTAACACTTTAGTCCAGGCGCCTGGGTGACACCTCAGGCTAAGGGCCGAGGAGGCCCGAATGCCTTGGAAGGAGAAGTCACCCGTGACCGAACGAATGCGATTCATCGTTGATGTGCAGGAGGGCCTGCTCAGCATTGCCGAGCTGGCCGATCGCTACGAGGTCTCTCGCAAGACCGCCTACAAATGGATCGAGAGGTATGACGCCGATGGCCCCCGCGGCCTCGAGGACCGGTCGTCCGCGGCCGATCGCGTCGCCAACCGAACGCCCGCCGAGATCGAGGATCTCGTCATTGCCTTCAGGATCAAACACCCCACTTGGGGCCCAAAGAAGACCTTGAAGCGCCTTACGGACGACCACCCCGAGCTCGCTCTACCTGCTCGGAGCACGATAGCCGCGATTCTCAAGCGGTCCGGCCTCGTCGAGGCCCGCCCCCGCCGCCGCAGGGAGGGCCATCCTGGTCGTCCGCAATGCCTGGCAACAGCCCCAAACGGCATCTGGGGGGCGGACTTCAAGGGTCAGTTCCGAACTCGTGACGGCCTCTACTGTTACCCCTTCACGGTCTCCGACCTTTTCAGCCGCTTCATCATCTCCTGTGATGGTCAGCTCTCTACCGACACCGCACCCGTTCAGGCTGCCTTCGAGAGAGCCTTCCGCGAACACGGAATGCCGCTCGCAATCCGCACGGACAACGGCTCCCCGTTCGGTTCCACCGGCATCGCTCGCCTCACCAGGCTCTCGGTCTGGTTCCTCAAGCTCGGCATTCGCCGGGACCTCATCCAGCCCGGCAGGCCCGACCAGAACGGCTGCCACGAGCGCATGCACCGCACCCTCAAACGTGAGGCCACCAAACCCCCGGAAGCCAACCTCAGAAAGCAACGCAAACGCTTCGACGCCTTCCGCTCGGAGTTCAACCACGAGAGGCCTCACGAAGCCATCGGTATGCGTCGCCCCGCCGAGGTCTTCACGGCCTCCCCAAGGCCCTTCCCTGATCGCCTCCAGCGCCCCCACTACCCCGCCCACTTCGAGGTCCGTCGCGTCAGCCGCAACGGCGGCATCCGCTGGAAGGGTGAATGGCTCAACGTCGGCCACAGCCTCATCGAGGAGGACCTCGGCTTCGTCGAAGTTCACGACGGAATCTGGGACGCCTACTTCGCCTCCCTACTCATCGGTAGGTTCGA
>CAYLYA010000103.1:0-1254 GCA_964387855.1 uncultured Bifidobacterium sp. | reverse complement strand
CCTTGCGGATCGCGCCATAGGCCATCGCCTCGTCGAACGCCTCACCCAGGAACGCCGAGAAAGCGCCGACTCGCTCCAGCGCCGGCGCGACATCGACGAAGCGATCGCTCTCGCCTGCCAGATGCGCCGCGGTGCTCGACCAGCGCCAGTCCCCGGCGCGCTCGACCAGCTTCGCGCGGACCGGGTTGAGCGCGACATAGCGCAGCGCGCTGACGAGATGCGCCTCGTCCATCGCGACCGAGCTGAAGCGCCCCTGCCACAAATGCCCGGTCACCCGCATCCGGGCATTGATATAGCCGGTATAGTGCCGATGGACGTAGCGGAATGTCCGCCTGAGGCCGTCCTCGTCGCCCGGCACCGCGATGATGTGAACCTGGTTGGACATCAGGCAATAGGACCAGATCGCCACCCGCGCACGCTCAGCCGCCTCGGCGAGCAGATCGAGATACAGGGCGTAATCGCCCTCCTCGAAGAACACCTGCTCACGGCGATTGCCGCGCCGCGTGATGTGGTGCGGGATGCCGGGGAGCACGATGCGGGAAAGCCTTGCCATTGTTCGATGCTATCAGCGCTCGGGTCCGAGTGAAGGGGTTATTGCACGTGTCACCAGAACTCTCCTAGAACTCTCAATCGTTCACTGGACCGATGGAAAGGGGATTATTGCAGGTGTCACCAAAATTTCAGATGGTGATAGCTAAGTCTCCGCTAGAAGCCAGCTAATGCGAAGGAGGCATTGACAGACTCAATTACGAGGTGGAACACTCCAGAGTTCCATCGTCTGCTAATACACCTTTCTGACTACGCAGAAGAAGCGCAGTCAGGGGTATTCCTAGCTGTAGATTCCCGTCTTGACTAAATACAAGCAGCCCTGAACAAGCGTCTACTATCATCTGCGAGAGAAGCATTACGCCCGGGTGCTGGTCCCCGCTCGCTGGTGTTTCACGGTCTATGATAGCTGTCTTACATCCAAGAAAGCACTGGCGAACCCTGAATTTTGTTCCACGGCAGCTGTAACTCTCTCCCACCCGGATGGGGCGCTTGATAGCAAAAGACTCGCCACTTCCCAATGGCCCGATCGAGATGCACTTCACTCCATTTGTCGCCGACACCCTGTCTGCCGGAAATGCCGGCCATGCGCCCCTCAGTACTTCGGCTGCATTGCCAAATCTGAAGCCATCCGAGGAGAAGGTCATGGCTAAATGACGATCAGCACTGACATACCGAGCCTGCTCAACCGTTCCAATGTTAGGTTGC
>CAYLYA010000102.1:0-1268 GCA_964387855.1 uncultured Bifidobacterium sp. | reverse complement strand
GTTTCTTTCGACAAAATAGTTATGCAATCGTTAGATGCAATATCCGATATGTCCGTTTCTCGCTAGTGCGTGATTTCACTTACAGACGTAAGTTCGCGACGTACTCAACCAATCTCTCGCAACAGAGTCTAAATACATGGCTAAAAATAGGTTTTGGCCAGGGTTGGGAACACCCTCTCGAAAGGTAATTACTTATGACCAAACGTCGTAACGCGATTACGGCCGTTCTTGCAGCTGCCGCCATCGCACTTACTGGCTTTGCTACCACTTCGGCCTCAGCGGCTGGGGCTCAAGTTGGCGTGATTCTTCCGGACTCCGCCTCATCGGCCCGTTGGGAAACTTCGGACCGCACATTCCTTACAGCAGCATTCAAGGCCGCAGGTGTCACTGTTGATATCCAGAACGCAAACGGAGATGTTGCCGCGTTCCAGACTATCGCCGACCAAATGCTCACATCGGGCGTAAAGGTTCTCATCATGGTCAACCTTGATTCCGCATCTGCCAAGGCAGTTCAGGACAAAGCAAAGAAGCAAGGTGTACCAACAATCGACTACGACCGTCTAACTCTCAACGGCTCTGAGTCCTACTACGTATCCTTCGATAACGTTGCAGTCGGCAAGTTGCAGGGACAAGGCATCAAGTCATGTCTTAACCGCATGAAGAAGACAACCGCCCGCATCGTGTACCTCAACGGTTCACCTACTGACAACAACGCGACTTTGTTCAAGCAGGGCTATGACTCAATTCTTCGCCCATTGATCAATGCCAAGAAGTACACCCTCGTCGATGACACATCAGTTCCTGGTTGGGACAATGCAAAAGGTCAGACAATTTTCGAACAGCAGTTGTCAAAGGCTGGCGGAAAGCTTGATGCAGTTGTTTCAGCGAACGAAGGCCTCGGACTTGCAGCAGTAGCTATTCTCAAGAAGAACAAGCTCAACGGCAAGGTCTGCGTCTCCGGACAAGATGCAAGTGTTGACGGTCTCCGCGCAATCTTGACTGGCGACCTTTCAAACACCGTTTACAAGGCTGTTAAGGCCGAAGCAAACGCTGCAGCAGCGTTGGCAGTTGCTCTTATTCAGGGCAAGCCAGCAACCGCGGCAAAGGCAAAGGTCAACAACGGAACCACCAACGTTCCCTCAGTGCTTCTAGTACCAGTCGGAATCACAAAGGAGAACGTCAAGGTTGTAGTTGCTGACGGCTTCCAGAAGCGTGCAGATGTCTGCAAGGGCCTCGAAACACTCTGCAAGCGTTACAAGGTCTGATAA
>CAYLYA010000101.1:0-1286 GCA_964387855.1 uncultured Bifidobacterium sp. | reverse complement strand
ACTAGTGGCCATTTGTAGCCTGAGCCATTTACCTGCCAGCGCCAGGGAGCAGATCGCCCCCTTAAGCGAAGCTGGACTGCTCAATGGTCTTTGCAATGTCCCTACGGTCTCAGAAGCGGGCAGCGAAACTGTGCAGTTTAAGGAAGGCAAAGCTGAGTGGAATGGTTGTCGGGGTGAAATCGTCAAAACCGCCATCGGAGACCTCAACGGTGATGGTATCAATGACGGTGCGTTTGTATTTACCTACAACTCTGGTGGGTCAGGCTATTTCACCTATCTATTGGTATTCGTCGCCAGTGAAAAAGGAGCTAAGTCTGTGGGCGAACGCGCCTTAGGCGACCGCTCACAAGCCAACAGCTTGAAGATCAGTCATGGAAGCATCACTCTTGATATTCTTGGCCACCGCAGCAACGACAGTGCCAGCAGGCCAACGCAAAAGCGCATCGTCAAATTTAAAGTAAAAGACAATACCTTAGTTGGGCCAGATAATCTGCAATAAGAAATAGCACGCCAGCGTTCAAACTGGCAGTTCCAAAACTGTCATTTTTTCTTCAAAAAATCTGACAGTTTTGGAAAAGAGAATAAGAAGTAGTTGAAGAAAAAAAATATGAGTATGAGTATTAGTGTGAGTACGAGAATGAGAGTGACTTGAGGTCCACGGCCGTTGGACAGTCCATAAGAGAAAAGCGAGAGGCTAGGCCTCTCGCTTTCTGTTTAAGCAGCTTGCTGCTCGTCTTTGTCTTCAGACGGAGGCGCTTCTGCCTCTGTTGACTCTGCCGGAGCTTCTTCTTCAGCCGCTGGTTCTTCTTCAGTGGCCGCATCTTCCGCAGCTGCTTCTTCAGTAGCCTCTGCTACTGTTTCTTCTTCTTTAGCTTCTTCTTCTTTTGTTTCTTCCGGGGCTTCCTCAGCTTCAGCAACTTCTTCTTCGGCTGCTGCTTCTTCTTCTTTAGCTTCTTCAGCTTCAGCAACTTCTTCTTCGGCTACTGCTTCTTCTTCTTTCGCTTCTTCAGCTTCAGCAACTTCTTCTTCGACTGCTGCTTCTTCTTCTTTGGCTTCCTCAGCTTCAGCAACTTCTTCTTCGGCTGCTGCTTCTTCTTCTTTGGCTTCTTCGCATGTTTTAGCTTCTTCCGCCGCTTCTTCTGGCGCAGCTAGTTCTTCTTCCGCTTTTGCTTCGCATTCTTCAGTGGCAGCTGCACATTCTGTAGTTTCCACTTCTGCTTTTGCTTCGCACTCTTCAGTGGCAGCTGCACATTCTGTAGTTTCCACTTCTGCTTTTGCTTCGCACT
>CAYLYA010000100.1:0-1481 GCA_964387855.1 uncultured Bifidobacterium sp. | reverse complement strand
CTTACGTCGGACTAGATCCAAACAACAGACTAGAAGTCCTGTTGAAGGGTACAGACATTCCTAAATGTTTCGATTTCTTGTCAATTGATATTGATGGTATGGATTATTTCATTTGGCAATCACTTCAAGAGTACCGACCAAAACTCGTTTGCATTGAGTTCAATCCCACTGTCCCTTCTCACGTTTCGTTCATTCAGCCAAGAGACTTCGGCATTAACCAGGGATCGAGTGCGAGGGCAATTAAGGAGTTGGCAGAAGAAAAAGAGTACACGCTCGTCGCAGCAACTCACACGAACTTGTTTTTTGTGGACTCGAAATATCGATATGAGGTACTGGACACTGAAGAGGATCCCCAGTTAGCGGATGTGATCCAACATTCCTATCCCGATATCCATGTCTTTTCCGGATATGACGGAAGCATCCACTTGACTGGAAAACTGGCCTTACCTTGGCATGGAATTGAACTTGATGAAACATCTTTACAATATTTTCCAAAACTAATTCGCACTTTTCCCCCAAACTACACAAAAATACAGCGATTTCGCTTTTTGCTCTTTAGGATCAGGCGAAATGGATTTAGTTGGGGCGCAAAACTAGTGGCACGCATTGCAAAAAGAAGCATAAGCACTAACGCAATTCGAAGGCACAAAGACTAGTCATTTGCTTATCTGCGGTTAGACGCTATAAATATATCGTTCTCAATAGTCCAGTACAGGTTATGCGAGTCTGCCCAATTTGAAAGATGGCTGAGCGGCGGGTAAGAGGCGTATTCACTCTTTGAGGGGTCGAAACATCGGACGTCGTCGATGAGAATGGTTACCTTCTTGAGACTTGGCAAATGTTCAGAAATCGCTAGAAGTTCTTCAACTATGGGGGTGTCAGATGGGCCCTGAAAAGTTATGCCGGCTGAATAGTGACCATCCAACCAAAAAGAGACATCTGCTTTTTGAAGTGGAGTCAGCTCCCCAAGTAGCCGGTGCAACTCATTTTCAGATAAGCCTTCAATTATGTTTATGTTGTCAACAGCGGAGAAATTCCTTATTGCCTTTTTCGCCAATTCGGGACTTGGCTCAATTGAAAACACGTATTTCGAAAAAGATGAAAGATAACGAGTTGTCTGCCCGGTATACGTTCCGCTCTCAATCCAAGTGACATCTCCTCCCAATCTCCTCAGGATTGACCATTTAACAATCTGGGGAGCAGGAGGAGCGAAGCCCCTGCGAAGCCAACCCCCGAACCCTGAGACTTTGGTTGGTCCCAAGTGCCAAATGGCGCCTGTTAGAGTCAGCAACTCCCAAGAGGATTTCAAAGGTCTCCCAACCCGCTTAATCCAATCTGGGACAGAATTCCGCATGTGAGTAACGTACCTTCTTCGTCAACTTCGTTGGCTCGATATCCTGACGAATCTGGACAAATAGCAAATAGATGGAGCCGCCTCCGGGATTTGAACCCGGGACCTACGCATTACGAGTGCGTTGCTC
>CAYLYA010000099.1:0-1490 GCA_964387855.1 uncultured Bifidobacterium sp. | reverse complement strand
CCGTCGTCAAGGATAACGAGAACAGGCTGCGGAGCTGACGGTTCGCAGAAGATATCGATCCTCGACGCATCGGCGGAGATGCTGTTGTCGATCAGGTCGGCAACTGCCGCTTCAAGCGAATAACCCAGATCGCGCATCGATGCGGAGAGACAGGCCGCACTCGGCGGCAGATGCTGTGTCCGTGCCATCAGGCTGCCTCGCGTATCTTGGTGGAGAGCTTGTCCACGATCCGGTCGGCATCAGCTTTCAGATCGCATTCCCAGACCGTGATAACGGTCCAGCCCGCTGTCTCAAGAGCCGCTGTGTTCCGCTTGTCCCTTTCCACGTTCCCATCAAACTTGTCCTGCCAGAATTCGGTTCGGGTGGAGGGGGTGGTGGCGTTCCGGCAGCCTTCATGCCGATGCCAGAAGCAGCCGTGGACGAAGATCGCGGTGCGGTATTTCGGTAGAACGATATCAGGCTTGCCGGGGAGGTCTTTGCCGTGAAGCCGGAACCGGAAGCCCGCACGGTGCAGCAGCGAGCGGAGCCGCATTTCAGGGCCGGTGTCACGTCCCCTGATCCGCGACATGTTCCAGCTCCGACGCTCCGCCGAAATCGTATCCGCCATTACTGGTCATCCGGCACGGCGTGAAGAACCTCCGCGACAATATCCGCGATCTGTCTGGCGAGTTGTGGTGGCACAGCGTTGCCGACCTGATGATACTGCTCCGTGCGCGGCCCTGCGAAGAAGTAGTTATCCGGGAAGGTCTGTAGCCGCGCCGCTTCGCGTACCGTCAGACTGCGGCACTGAGCAGGATCATAATGGATGAAGTAGTGGCCGTCCTTCGAGATATGGGACGTGATGGTCGTCGAAACATGGTCTGCAAGCTGCACCCGGAACCTGTCCGAGAACATCTTGCCTGTCCGGCCTTCCTCAACATTCTTGTGATCGGGCAGCAGGCTCGTCGGGAAATCGGCCAGCTTCGGACTGCGTCCGGTTTTTTCCGCAAAGGTCGCAGCATAGAGATAGCGACGCAGGTCAGACGCCATGTGGCTTCGCGACTCGTGCGCAGTCAGCACCGACAGTCTGTCGTCGTAGAGGCTGCGCAGCACATCATGCACAGGCTTGCGCATACTGTATCGGGATGATGATATCGCGCGAGGCGAACTGACCTCGATCAGATTGCTGAAGTCCAGCGCCTTCGCGACATCGCCAGCATAAACCGCGCCATTGAGCTGGCGGCGGACATTCATGCTTGAAATGGCCCGAAGCTCACTCAACCAGGCCGCCGGACTGTCCTTTGCCTTTGAGAGGCCGCTGCGTATCGAAGGCAGCGATCCTATCGTTTCCCGAACGGTGGGAGCGATCATCTTTTTGAGCAATCCCGGCCGAACCTTCAGGTCGCCCCTGATGCCGACGATAAACATCCTATGCCGTGCCTGGGGTATGCCGTACTCTTCAGCGCGGACGACGAAGAGGCGCGGATCCACATCCCCTTCCGCCATATCCT
>CAYLYA010000098.1:0-1594 GCA_964387855.1 uncultured Bifidobacterium sp. | reverse complement strand
TCAATCTCACACGAGCATCTTTGGATGCTTGCAATCTGGGCTGTTGCAGTGGGAGTGATTTTTGGTTGGGGGTACTGTCACCAATTTGGGGGACATGGAGCGCCTTAAGTGTGACGGGCTGCTGAAGAGTGGATGGTCATTGTGTTGCAAGTCCCATGGTAATCCCGACACACTAAGCGCTTCCACTTAGTCTCGTCAGGAGTAGGTATCTATGGCATTGCTTGCGCCTGGAAACTTATTCACTTTTAGGGACTATCGAAATCTTTGGATTTCTAATTTGCTCGTAACGATTGGCGCATCTGCGTTCCCAATCGCGCTTGCAGTGACGGTTCTTGATGCCGGTGGCACAACGACGACTCTTGGCCTCATTCTCGCATCGCGAGTTTTGTCATCGGTGATACTTGCACCCGTTGGCGGCGTATGGGCAGATCGCCTCCCGCGGAAGCTGGTCATGATTGGTGCCGATATTTATCGTGCGATCTTGATGATCGGATTGATATTTGTCGCAACTCCAAATGTGCCGGCGTGGGGATTGGCAGTCCTTGTTTTCGCAATGGGCGCAGGAGAGGCGTTTGGCTTCCCTGCATCCGGTGCCATTTTGCCGAGTGTTCTGCCTCCCGAGAAATTACCGGCGGGTAATGTCCTTCGCAGCATTGGCGTTCGCATCGCGCAAGTCGTTGGTCCAGGTATCGGTGGTTTCTCCGTGGCCATAATCGGCGGCCGCATGACTTTCGCAATTACAGCTGCATTCTTTGTCGCGGGAACTTTCTTGCTTATGCAGATAGTCGAGAAGCCACGAGAAGTTGTGGAAATCAAGCCGTCATTTGTCACCGACCTCCACGAAGGTTTAAAAACTGTCTGGCACACCCCGTGGGTCGCCGCGTGCATCGCGATGTCGACACTGCAGTTGATGGTCGTTCTCGCTAGTGAAAATGTTTTGCTGCCTGTAATTACACGCAGGGAATTTCACACCAACACTGTCTTCGCCGCCGCCGCCGCGATGTTCAGCATTGGGGGATCGATCTCAGCTCTCATCGCGATGCGGATTCGCGCCAAGCATCCGGGTTTGGTTGCAGTCGTGATCTGGGGGTTCTTCGCCGTTGCCCCACTTGTGCTTGCCTTCCCTGGATCAAAGTGGATCATCATTGTTGGGTACTTGATCGCTGGAATTTCCATCGGGCCGTGGGAGGCATATTGGGCTTCAGCAATCCAGCGAGAAATACCGCAAGAGCTGCAGGGGCGAGTGTTCAGTGTTGATTACATGGGCTCGGTTGGCCTCATGCCCTTAGGCATGGCACTGGTTGGACCGATTACAAAGATCTTTGGCGAGCGCCAATTTCTTGTCGCCTCTGTCGTATTTCACCTCGTCGTGTGTGCGCTCGTACTCCTCGTCCCTGGCGTTAAAGATCTGCGTTCGCCTTCTTCGCCTCGGAATTCTTCTTAGGGCGAACAGTCGTGGGGCTAATTACCTCTCCATTCCCGTCTTGTTGAATCTACCCTTGGCTCGTGCCCAACTTCCCTGCACTGGGGCGTAAAGGAGTGTCATGACCCGCATTGGCGAGACAAGCGATCTGCTGAAGTGTTCTTTCTGCGG
>CAYLYA010000097.1:0-1631 GCA_964387855.1 uncultured Bifidobacterium sp. | reverse complement strand
ATCCAGAGATCGCCCGCAATTTTTTAGAGGAAAGAAAATTGATACAGGACAAACATTCAGAGCGGAAATCAGATCTTCAGGATATTCTTGAACACGCTTTGGTACATTTAAAATTAACTTTGTTATCTTTATTGGCGGCTATTCTTGTTGCAATCCCCTTAGGGATATTTTTATATCGTTTTCAAAAATTTTCCAAACCCGTTTTATACCTGTCGGGTATCTTACAAACTATACCTTCTATTGCCTTACTGGCGCTAATGATCCCGTTTTTGGGCATAGGAGTTTTGCCTGCGATCGTCGCTTTGTTTCTATATGCGATCTTGCCTATCTTGCGCAATACAATAATTGGTTTATTGATTCGTGCGTAGTTATGGAATTGTACATTTGCATGAAAATGTTTACTCATGCCAATAAAATTGAAAAGCAGGGAGTATGATGGACTTCGGAAGCGCTGTATTGAACTCCTCCGTGAAGGCCATATCCCCCAACGAGTATCCGAGATGTTGGGCTGTACTGCATCCTGGGTTTCCAAAACGCAAAAACGGTTTGAACTTGGCGGTGAAGCGGCTTTGAAAACACGAAAACCTGGGGGCAATACACCTCGCATCAGTGAATCTGATGTTAAGGTGCTTGTCACAGAATTAGAAAAAGGTGCCCTTGAACACGGTTTTACGGGTGAAATATGGAATCGGAAACGTGTAGGTGCAATCATTTTTAAACTGTTTGGCCAAAAATATGATCCCTCACATATAGGTCGAATTTTGAAAAAAGCGGGCTGGACACTCCAAAAACCCCAAGTAAAAGCGCGGCAGCAAAAAGCCGAAGCGGTTGAAAATTGGCGGCAGGAAAAACTCCCGGCGCTCAAAAAAAAGCCAAATCGGAAAACCGGGTAATGATGTACTCGGATGAGTGTGGGGTTTATTTGTTGCCGTTTGTTCGGGCTACTTGGGCACCGAAAGGGAAAACGCCCTGTTTGCGCGAACAATGCGGCTACGATCACCTGAGTATCATTGGAGGTATTTCTCCGCACGGAAATCTGATTTATTGGTGTCGAAAATGTTCCTTCGACGGTAATGCTACAGCAGACTTTTTAGCCTTCTTGTCCTATTGCTATCGGAAATACAGACTGTTGGTCATTTGGGATGGGGCTAAAATTCATCAATCGGAGGCGGTCAAAAGTTTTTTAGCTGACAAGCCAGGTAACATTCACCTTGAAAGACTTCCGACATATAGTCCCGAGCTAAATCCTATAGGATTGGTCTGGGCGTATTTGAAGGATAAGTTAGCCAACCGGGTCTTTCTAAATCTTGATGAATTGTATGACGCCGTCTCTATCGAACTGGAAACAATCAAAAACAACAGAAAACTCATCCAATCTTTTTTCAAGAAAAGGGATATTGGCTTTTTTCCATAACTACGCACGAATCAATAAGTGTGTTTTACCTTGTTTTTTAGAAGGAAGTATTGGTTTTGGATGGGTTTAAGGGCCGCCAAATGTAGGTTGGGTTTTGAATATACGATCAAAACCATTCATTTTTTTGATTTGTAGGCGGAGCAATATCTTATCATTCTGTTTTTTTCTCTCCTGCACCACCTGAATCATTCCCAAGATTTTGATTCAGTCTTTTTCG
>CAYLYA010000096.1:0-1661 GCA_964387855.1 uncultured Bifidobacterium sp. | reverse complement strand
CAAGGGGGTTTCGAGTCGTCACTCTCAACGAACCCTCTATGAATATAATTACCGAGGTCGGACGCCTGTGATCCTCGGGGTTCGCCTTTTAGTCTGTTAAGATACAGAATATCGCCAAACCGCTTTCGTATCATACGAAACTGCATCCTGACAGCGTGCCAATCGCTCTGGCTTAATGTCATGGCGTCCGGATACACTGAGAGGGAGGATGCTATCTGTCTTGATTCGAACAGCATTGCGATATCTTCAAGGTCGGAAAGGCTTACTCCAGACGGGTATGTGCCCGGGTTGTTATCGATGTAATGATAGCATGTCGCTATTCCTTGAAACACCTTCGGGCGCGCCAACGGATCGATCTCTAGAAGGAAGTCTTGTATTCCGCGAGGTATATACTGCCAGTGCAGCTTCACTGGTGCTCCGTATGCCTTGTCGCGCAAGGGCATACGGTCACGCCGACCCGACACTAAGTGTTGAAAGATTAACTCTTTCCATTTCTCGGTGAAGTTATGTTTATTGTCGTATGCTGACAACTGAACTGCACCCTCCCTGCGATGAAGATTGGCGAGCGTCTTACCTAACCCTTTCGTTGCATTCCAAAACTGAGGCTCTCGCGGCGCAAAAAAAGTCTCGAAGTCGCCATTCGGGTCAATCACCATCACGCGCGCTTTAGTCCGCAGCAATATCTCCTCAAGAAGTCGTGCGAGAAAGAACGACTTACCGCTCCCAGACTGGCCTAAAACGATCGAGTGCGCTAGGAGGTTTGTGGCCTCGATAGTCGTGAGACTGTCGTCCTGATCCGTTCCCCCAAGTACCAGCTTTGCCATACCTGTTCCCCTGTTACGAACGATGCACATACTAGAGAAAGGCCCGGTGTCGCTAACTAATGTTGAGAGGACGAGATCCGGGGACCCAGCCCGCACCTTGTTCCATATGCATCGTCATCTCTTGGACCTCGACGGGCCGTATTCGGCCGCGGAATAGAAGAGGCGGCTATGCTCACCGTTCGAAAAGCTGTAGAGCAACCAATTCGGCTTGGTTCCGCTTTGCGGTAAGCTTGGCGGAGGCACGTACAGCTCGATTTGCGGTGCGCTGCTGGTCTGCCACTCTTGAACTAGCGAATGGCAACCTTTGTCAGCAGCAGACGTTCACGCTGACTTCACGAAACGACGAGAAATGGTCGCTCCCGGCCTTTGCACCGGCGTGCACCACAGGTCTGATTTCCGCCCCTGGGCGCGCACGCCCAGCCACCCCCCTTGTAGAAACCGTCTCTACAAGAGCGAGCCCGCGCGTCATCCCTGATCGCCCGGCATGCTTGCCGCATGAGCGATCCTGCCGACCAACAGCGCCTGATCGGCGATATCATCCGCTTCGGCACGATCGAGTCCGTCGATCTCGCGGCGGGAACCTGCTGGTACCACACCGGCGACATCGTCACCGGCGATATCCCCTGGCTGGCCGGCAGATCCGGCACGACGCGGCGATGGTCGCCGCCCTCGGTCGGCGAGCAGGGCGTGCTCTTCTGCGCGGAGGGAGACACCGGCGCCGGCTTCGTCATGCCCGGCCTCTTCTCCAACGCCCACCCGGCGCCCTCGGCCGAGGATATCGATCTGGACGAATATGAGGGCGGCGCCCGCATCGCCTACGACCGCACCGCCCCCGGC
>CAYLYA010000095.1:0-1672 GCA_964387855.1 uncultured Bifidobacterium sp. | reverse complement strand
GCCGCGAGGGTGGGGCGAGCGGCATGGATTAGGAGGACGGGCTGGTCGACGGCGAGAGGCTCCTCGCCGAGCAACCGGCCGGGCGCGGCGCCATCTCGAGGCGCTTCCGGCAGGTGCTCGTGGACGAGTACCAGGACGTGAACCACATCCAGGCCGAGATCGTGGATCTCCTCGTGAGGGACACCGATCCGCGCCGCGTGATGGTCGTGGGCGACGACGCGCAGTCGATCTACGCGTTCCGCGGAGCCGACTACGAGGCCCTCCTCACGTTCCCCGACCGCTACCCGGGCTGCTCGGTGTTCCGTCTCGAGACGAACTACCGCTCGACGCCCGAGATCCTGGCGCTCGCGGACGCGTCGATCGCGCAGAACCAGCGGCGCTTTCCCAAGATCCTGAAGCCCACGCGTGGCTCCGGCGTGCCGGTCGTCGTTGCCGGCGCGTCCGACTCGACCCAGGAGGCCCAGTTCGTGGCGCAGCGCCTCCTCGAGCTGCGCGACGAAGGGAAGTCGCTCTCGGAGATGGCCGTGCTCTATCGCGCACACCACCAGTCGCTGGACCTGCAGCTCGAGCTCACGCGCCGGGGCATTCCGTTCGAGATCCGCTCGGGCATGAGGTTCTTCGAGCAGGCCCACGTGAAGGACGTCCTCGCGCATCTCAAGCTCACGCTCAACCCGAAGGACGAGACCTCGTTCAAGCGCGTGCTCAAGCTCCTGCCGAAGGTGGGGGAGCGCACGGCCGCGACGTTCTGGGCGGCGGTGGGTGAGAAGCAGGATCCCATCGAGGGCTTCCTGCGACTGGATTTCAAGAAGGCGCCGCAGGGCGCGCAGAAGGGCCTCGAGAAGCTCGCGGAGACGTTCGCCGCGCTGCGCAGGAAGAGCCTCTCCGACTCTCCTGCCGAGAGCATCCGCCACGTGGTGGCCGACGGCGGCTACGCCGAGGTCGTCAAGAGCCGCTGGGACAACGCGGCCTCGCGCCTCGACGATCTCGAAGCTCTCGCGCAGTTCGCGATGCCCTACGAGAGCGTCGAGCGCTTTCTCGAAGAGGTGATGCTGTACGGCGAGACGACGGGCGAGGAGACGCTCTCGGGCGAGAAGGACGACGAGAAGGTCGTCCTCTCGTCGATCCACCAGGCCAAGGGCCTCGAGTGGCGCGCCGTGTTCATGATCGGCCTCGTGGAAGACCGCTTCCCCAACGCGCGGGCGTCGCGCAACGAAGCCGGGCTCGAGGAGGAGCGGCGGCTCTTCTACGTGGGCGTGACCCGCGCCAAGGACGAGCTGACGCTCGTCCACCCGCTCGCGCAGCTCGACCGCTACGGCATGCTCGTCGTCACGGAGTCGAGCCGCTTCCTGCGCGAGCTGCCCGAGACGCTGTACGAACGCTGGGTGCTGGAGACCGCCGCACCCGAGGCGGCGCCGAAGCTCCCTTCGGCCACCGTCGCCACGGACTTCGGCGACGACGAGGACGTGGTCAATTGAACGACATCACGCTTCGGGGCCGGGTCCTCTACCTCACGCGGGATCCCGAGCTCGTGCGCCGTCAGCTCGCGGGCGAGGACCTCGACTGGAACGCGAACGACCCGGCGCACGCGCTCCGCGACGAGATCTCGACCGACGAGATGACGCCGGGCTGGGTCTGCTACCACTCCGACGAAGCGCTCGGCCGCTTCCGCCAG
>CAYLYA010000094.1:0-1742 GCA_964387855.1 uncultured Bifidobacterium sp. | reverse complement strand
CAGAACCGTTGCCAACTCCGCCCTGGTCAAGACCGCCTTCTTCGGCGAAGACGCCAACTGGGGCCGGATTATTTGCGCCATGGGTTACAGCGGCGTTAGCTTCAAGCCAGAAACTGTCTCGATTGCCATCGAAAGTGCCGCGGGCAGACTAGAGCTAATGCAGGAAGGGGAGCCAGTTGTCGTCAATGAGATTCTTGGCAAAGCTGTGCTGGCAGAAAAAGACATTATCATCCACATCGACATGAAAGAGGGCTTGAGCGAGGCAACCGCCTGGGGCTGCGACCTCAGTTATGAGTATGTGCGTATCAACGGCTCTTACAGGACATAGGTGACAGAAATGGTAGCTTCAATGAACTTGAAATCGGTAGACTTAAAATCAATAGACTATGAATCAGCCCTGACGACCTCGGTTTTGACTAAACCTGTGGCACCAGTGGCGCAATTTGACCTCTCAAAGGCGAAGGAGACTCTAAAACAGAACGCCTATGAAGTTGTCGTGGTCAAATTTGGCGGCAATGCCATTGGTAATGAATCTGTGTTGGACGCTCTTATCGATGAAGCCGTCGTCCTGATCAAAGCCGGCATACATGTCATTGTTGTGCACGGCGGTGGTACTGCCGTTAATGACGCTCTTGCTGCTATTGGCAAAGAGACCAAAAAGATAGATGGACTGCGGGTAACTGATGAGGAGACCCTAGCGGTTGCAGTGAAAGTATTCACAGACATCAACAATAAGCTCACTGAGAAATTTCGCCAGAGAGGGGTTAGCGCTTTGAGCTTTTGCTCAAAATCGGCCATTCCTTTTCAAACTGAAAAAATGTCCGCAGATCTTGGCTGGGTCGGTGAAATAGTAGATGTCCGCGACAGCGGCATAGCCAGCTGGATGTGGGCAGGTTGGACTGCGATAGTCTCACCCATTGGTATTGATAGTAGCGGGCAGTTTTATAACATCAACGCTGATCATGCCGCACTGGCTCTGGCAACAAGTCTGGAGGCCGACGGCTTGATTTTCATGACCGACGTACCAGGGGTGCTCAAAGACTTCAATTTGCCGCAGACTAGGATTGGCCATGTTACAGCAACCAGTGCCCAAGAGCTGATAGAGGATGGCACCGTCACTGGTGGCATGCTGCCCAAGATTAAGAGTTGCGTCAAGGCCATCAAGAACGGCATTAGACGCATTGCCATAGTTAATAGCTTCGCCCCAAACGCCCTTGTCAGAGGCTTCTTAGCGCCGCAAGAGACAGGCACACTGATTACTGGAGATAAATACAAGTATGACCACTAGTTTATGCGCCCAATCTGCTCAGTCAGCCTCAGCTCAGACCGATTGGGTAGAGCGTGGCAAGAAAGTGCTGATGCAGACCTACGCCACCCAGCCCATGGTACTAAGTGCGGGTAAGGGTAGCTATGTTGAGGATGTCGACGGCAAGCGCTATCTCGACTTTGCCTCTGGCATTGCTGTCAATTCACTTGGTCATTGTCACCCCGCCTACGTAGAGGCGCTGACTAAGCAACTTAGTAAACTGAGTCATTGCTCCAACCTCTATTACAATCAGCCTGCCATTGAGCTAGCTGAGAAGCTTGTGGCAATTTCAAATAGTTCTTTTGACCGGGCTTTCTTTTGTAATAGCGGTGCAGAGGCTGTGGAGGGCGCCCTAAAACTCAGTCGCAAGTATGCCAAGAAGCACAAAGGTGAGAACTGCACGAAGATTCTTACTATGAGCAATTCTTTTCATGGC
>CAYLYA010000093.1:0-1788 GCA_964387855.1 uncultured Bifidobacterium sp. | reverse complement strand
CATCCCGCGGCACAGACCATTGCGGCACTGGTTAGACTTCGAAGCAAAATTTACAGAACAGACAAGAGTGGTGGAATCGCGATTACCGCGCGGGCTCATCGTCTCAGTGTCCATACGAGTGCCGGTGCGTGGTGGCAGAAGGTGAGGTTGGGGTGAGCCTGTATCTGCTTCTTGGCTCTGAAGCCGCCCTTGCTGACCGCGCACTTTCGAAATTGCAGGTGCAGTTGCGAGAAGAAACGGCAGAGGTCACCACCCTTTTCGCGCCCGACGTTCTTGCAGGCGATATCGCCGATGCTCTTGCACCTTCGCTCTTTTCAGAAAATCGCGCGCTTGTGCTTCGCGACCTCCAAGATCTTCCTGACGAAAACAAACTTGAGATCACCCGCTACCTTGCCGATCCCGATCCGACAATCACGGTGATCTTCATTCACAAGGGCGGAGTGAAAGGCAAAGCACTTCTGGATCAAATCAAGAAGGCCGATGTGCAAATCATCGCCTGTGATGCCCTGAAGAAGGAAAGTGAAAAACAAGAATTCGTCCGCCATCTATTTTTGGATTTGGGACGGAAGGCAACACCCGGGGCAGTCAACGCTTTGATCGGCGCAGTCGGGACCGATCTTCGTGAGTTGACCGCTGCTTGTAGTCAGATTGCATCGGACACTGTCGGCGTGATCGATGAGGCGATGGTGGCCAAATATCACCAAGGTCGAATTGAGACCACAGGCTTTGATGTTGCCGATGCCGCACTCGATGGAGACGTTTCTCGTGCGCTCCTCACTCTTCGCAATGCGCTGGATTCTGGAACCGATCCGGTCATGGTGACCAGCGCGATCGCATCTGCCCTTCGTGGGCTGGCTAAGGTCTCGGGTACCAACCGTGGCTCGAAATCATTCGAATTGGCTGGGGTGTTGGGGATGGCCCCGTGGCAGATCGACAAGGCCCGTCGCCAGCTTTCCTCGTGGACCCAGGCCGGTATCGCTCGCGCGGTTGGAGCCATCGCCCAGGCAGATGCCGAGGTCAAGGGGGCTGCGGTTGACCCGATCTACGCCCTCGAGCGTGCGGTGACCGAGATAGCCCGCTCACGCTCGTAATTTGAGCCTAACCTGCCCTCGCTGGTAGCCTTCGACCCTCAGTGAAGACCCACAAGGGTCACAATTCTTACTTTTAGAGCCGGAGAACTACGCGTGGCAAATATCAAGTCTCAGATTAAGCGGATCAAGACCAACGAGAAGGCACGCCTTCGCAACAAGTCGGTCAGCTCCTCCATCAAGACCGCCGTTCGCAAGTTCCGCGCTGCAGTCGCATCGGGTGACCATGCAGTTATCACCACCGAACTCCGCACCGCTTCAAAGGCTCTGGATGTTGCAGTTGCCAAGGGTGTCATTCACAAGAATGCAGCAGCGAACAAGAAGTCATCCATGGCGAAGTCGGCTACAAAAGCTGGCGTTCGTTAATTATCTAGCTCCTTCAACGCGAGGCTAGTTTCATGCCTGCGATCTCCCTTGCCAAGGCACCGCAACCGGCGGCTACTGATCCGGCACAGATACGTAACTTTGCAATCATCGCCCATATCGACCACGGCAAATCAACCCTTGCCGACCGGATGTTGGGCTTCACCGAGGTTGTAGAGGCGCGCAAGATGCGTGCGCAGTACCGCGATCGGATGGATATCGAACGCGAATGCGTCATCAGCATCAAGTCGCAGGCCGTGCGTTTGCCATGGGTCTCGGTCATTTATGGCAAGGAATGAAGCATGGAACAGATAGAATCTCGGGGCTACGTCCAATT
>CAYLYA010000092.1:0-1800 GCA_964387855.1 uncultured Bifidobacterium sp. | reverse complement strand
CGCGAAGATTTACGCTCAAGAAGGTGGCGCTTGCCAGCTCGCTCGTGCATGATCTTTCCAGATCCGGTTACACGGAACCTCTTCTTGGCGCCACTGTGCGTTTTCATCTTTGGCATGTTCGCGTTCCTCTCGTTCGTGCTGGTTAAAAAATCTTTATTCCCCTGCTTGTTCCTTAGCCACAGCCTCAGCTTTCGCCTTGCGCGCTGCTTTCTGTTCAGCCACTGCTTCGGTCTTGCGTTTTGTCGGACCTAAGACCATGGTCATATTTCGACCTTCCTGCTTAGGCGCAAACTCAACGAACCCGAATTCGCTGATGTCTTGAGCAAGTTTCTGCAAGAGTCGGTAACCCAACTCAGGCCTTGTTTGCTCACGACCACGAAATTGCATTGTTATCTTTACTTTGTCGCCGCCCTTGAGGAACTTCTCGATGTGAGCTCTCTTAGTCTCATAGTCGTGACTTTCGATCTTGGGACGCATCCGAACCTCTTTGACCACAATGTGGGTCTGGTTCTGTCGCGCTTCCCGAGCCTTCTGTGCGATTTCGTACTTGTACTTACCGAAATCCATGATCTTGCATACGGGTGGATTGGCATCCGGTGCGATCTCAACTAGGTCAAGACCGATCTCATCTGCCATCCTCAAAGCGGTATCGATATCGACGACTCCGATTTGTTCAGCGGTGGGACCGATGAGACGAACTTGAGGGACGCGAATGCGATCGTTGATGCGTGCTTCAGTGCTGATAAATACTCCCTCGTGATGTGGTGTGTCAGTTGAAAAGTCGCTGCAATCGCGAGCACCGCAAGAGGGCCCAGATAATGGACCTCGACATAACCTTTTCGCCGGAAGCAAACCAGGTGGGAGCGGTGACTCCTCTTGCAGTGGCTAAACCACTGGTCTGGCGTAAGGGTACTAGAGGAGGCTGATTAGGCGAAATCGAGCCTACTCACCCGCCAATCGCATGTACTCCACCGTCAACATGAATGATTTCACCCGTGGTCTTGGGCATCCAGTCGGAAAGAAGGACAACTGCGGCCTTGGCGGCGGGAACTGGATCGTTGAAATCCCACTCCAAGGCAGATCGCTGGTCCCAAAGGTTGCCCAGCAGCTCAAACCCAGGAATTGACCTAGCCGCAATCGTGCTCAATGGGCCAGCCGCAACCAGATTTACGCGGACGTTCTCCGGTCCAAGGTCACGTGCAAGGTAGCGAGTCGTAGATTCAAGGGCAGCTTTTGCCACTCCCATCCAGTCATACTTTGGCCAGGCGACGGTGGCGTCGAAATCAAGTCCCACAATAGAGGCGCCTCCAGAGAACATCGGGCGAGCCGCCATTGCCAACGATTTCAAAGAGAATGCCGATACCTGCACTGCAGTCGCCACATCCGGCCAGGCGGTGTTGAGGAAATTACCCCCAAGGGCCGCTTCCGGGGCGAAAGCGATGGAGTGCACAACGCCGTCGAGGGTAGGCACGTAGGCGCCGACTCGCTCTGCAAGCGCGGCAAGATCCTCGTCGTTGGTTACATCAAGTTCGATGACGGGAGCGGTTTGGGGCAGACGATTTGCAATCCGTTCGGTGATACGCCGGATGCGGCCGTATGAACTCAGCACCACGCTCGCACCCTCTTCTTGCGCAAGTCGCGCAATGTGAAAGGCGATCGAGGAGTCGTTTAAAACGCCCGTCACCAGAATATTTTTTCCTTGAAGGATCCCCATTTTTAGTGTCCCATTCCTAATCCACCATCGACTGGTATCAATGCGCCCGTAATATACGACGCTTTCTCTGAAGCGATAAAACTCAC
>CAYLYA010000091.1:0-1813 GCA_964387855.1 uncultured Bifidobacterium sp. | reverse complement strand
ATGTATCTTTCACCAGCGCTAACTATTGGACCGCTGAGAAGTCTTCAGCTGTCGACGATTAGATTGGCAAGCGCTGAGCAAGAGGCTTTTCGAGAGAAATCCTCCCAATCTAATTGGTTACTCCAACCACAGCTGTTGCAAGAGGTCAAAAAACGAGCCTTGCAGTAGCACCAACAAAACCCAATCAAAGGACCATCAAAATGGCAGCAGACAGCTTTACCGTGACTTATGACAGTCTCGGCAGAATCCACATCATCACCTACCTTTCCGGTAAAACCATCACCTATACCTACGATGCGGCAGGTAACAGGACCTCAGTTGTAAGCACTTGATGCTGATGTCGGCATCGAGTAATTGCAATCAGACACAACGAAATTTTTTCCAGAGGAATGCCGTTTGGCGCCTCTGGAAGCCAATCCAAACAGGACATTTAAATGACTAACACATCAAAAGACACAGTGGGTGCTTCATCCACAAACAACGGTTCTTTGGCGCTTGCGCCGCAGCCGCCGATCCCCCCGCAGGTTCCGGTGACGCCTCCGGCGAAGCCGTTGCCATTGCCGAAAACCGGGCCGTCGTCCAAACATCCGGTTACGGCCAGACCTCCGGGTTGGCAGTTCCAGCGCGGCAAACAGACTACTCCGGCTGATGCACGGAAGATTATTGACGGTCGAGTTCACGACCAGTCGAAGATCTACAAGCCGAAGAGCAAGCTGGGCTTTGCTTCCAACACAGTTCAGGGTCCTGCCTCGATTGTGGAGTTGGCGCGAGCATTGAAGAATGACCCGCAGCTGATCTACGAATTCGTGTACAACAACATCGAATGGGAGCCTGGATTTGGTGTTCAGAAGGGCGGCCTGGGCTGTCTTCTGGATGGCATGGGTAACTCTTTTGACCAATCCATGCTGCTGGTTGAGCTTCTGCGCGAAGCTGGCTTCACCGCTGACTACGTTCTTGGCACCATTCAGCTCACCGAAGCTGAGCTGATGGCGTGGTTTGGCACCAACGATATCTGGGGCTCGGCGTCCTACTGCGGCAACGAGAACATCCCTTATCAGAGCCCGACCTGGAACGGTACTGGTTGGGACATGATCCTGAGCCACATGTGGGTCAATGTTGTCATCAGCGCCACCACCTATGTCATGGACCCGAGCTACAAGACTTACAACCGCACGGCGGCAGTGAGCGGCCTTGGCACGATTCTCGGCTACAATGCCGGTACGTTCCTTTCCAATGCGCAGTCTGGCGCTACCGTGACCACCGACTATGTTCAGGACATGAACACGGCGAACATTCATGGCGATTTGACGACGATGTCGTCGAATTTGACTTCGTGGATTGCCGCGAACAAGCCGGATGCAACGGTTGAGGACATTCTGGGCGGTCAGGCGATCGTGCCAGTGAGCCTGCCGATCACCTTCCCGACCTCGCTCCCGTATCAGGCGCCAGGAGACACCCCAACCGTGTGGACGACGGACATTCCGTTGGCGTACAAAACCACGTTGCAGATCCAGTTTCCCGACAACGGAAGCGGCTGGTGCATCGATGAGACGTTTACGTCTGACCAGCTCGCTGGCAAGCGGTTGACGCTGTTCTTCAACGGTAGCCTACAGCCAGTGCTTGCTCTGGATGGCACCGTTGTAGCGACCGGCATTGCTCAGGGGTCAGGCACCTGGAACTCGGTGCTGCTGACAGTCACGCACAATGGCTACCCCGTGACCTGGTATGACCAGCAGTGGTGGCAGTCGTACATTTGGGCCGGCCAGTACTATTTGATTGGCAATGCCTGGGGTAACCTGGGTCGTGAGCAGGC
>CAYLYA010000090.1:0-1820 GCA_964387855.1 uncultured Bifidobacterium sp. | reverse complement strand
GAGCCGAGGAAGATGATGCGCTCTTTCAGCAAGCGGTTGTAAACCTGATCATCGAGTCCACCTGAACCAGATTGCGGTGCTCGAGAAATGATCTCGGCCGCTGGCAGGTGAGTGCTAATTAAATCCACGAAACATCCTCCTCAATAAGACTTCCTGTATTGACCCTAACAACCCCACAGGCCAAATGCTTCCCGATTCA
Source organism: uncultured Bifidobacterium sp. (assembly GCA_964387855.1). Lineage (GTDB taxonomy): Bacteria > Actinomycetota > Actinomycetes > Nanopelagicales > Nanopelagicaceae > QYPT01. Next base: position 1,621 of record CAYLYA010000090.1, on the reverse strand, counting down.
TGCCCTCGAGCGTGAATGTTCGCTTATAGCGGAGAGTTATTCCTCTTCTTGAACGGTTGCGGCAAGTTGTGGTCGAAGCGCTTCCAGATCGACGGTATTTCCCGACGCATCGGTGACGGTGACTCGACTCAAGACTCCAGCCAGCGCCTTGGCGCGGCCAACTTCAGCCACCAATTGGCTGATCTGCCCGGCCTTGGAAAGTTCCTGCGCAAACTGCTCGGGAGCCATTCCATAGCGAGAGGAAGTGCGGACCAAATACTCGGTCAATTCGATTTCTGTAACTTCGACAGCCTCCGCCTTAACGACGGCATCGAGCAAGAAGTCGGACCTGAGCGAAGAACGAACCTGCTCTTCTACTTCGGCGCGGTGGACGGTGTCTTCCACACGCCCTTCTCCCTGAAGGTGCTCGTTTACCTCTGCGGTGATGAACTCTTCAGGAACTGGGATTTCGATGTCGGCAAGAAGCTTCTCGACAAGGCGATCGCGTGCCTGTGCACCTTGTTCCATCTTCTTGACTCGGCCAAGGCGCTCACGGAAATCGGCACGAAGCTCTTCCAAAGTGTCGAACTCGCTTGCAAGGGCGGCGAAAGCATCATCTAGCGGAGGAAGTTCGCGTTCTTTGACTGCCTGGACGGTGACTTCGACATCACCCTTCTGGCCTTCTTCCATTCCGACGAGTTGGGTCTCAAAAGCCTTGACATCTCCGACCTTCAATCCAACAAGTGCCTCATCCAAACCATCAATCATCCGGTTTGAGCCGACTTCGTAAGACATCCCAGAAGCAGTGCCACCTTCGACATCTTCGCCGTTGATGCGGGCAACCAGATCAATTGTGACGAAGTCACCAGTGGCTACTGCGCGCTCGACCGTGTTCAGCGTGCCGAAGCGAACGCGAAGCGCCTCGACCTGCTCGTCAATATCAGCCTCGGTGACCTCGGAGTCATCGACGTTGACGGTGATCTTTGAAAAATCTGGCAAGGCAACTTCTGGGCGCACATTTACTTCGACGGTGAAAGAGAGTTTCTCTTTGTCAACGAATTCCTTGATATCTACCTCAGGGCGACCAAGAACAAGCACCTGGTGTTCGCGGGCAGCTTGGGAGTAGAAGTCAGGCAAAGCCAAGTTAATTGCCTCATCCAGCACGGTGCCACGGCCCACGCGTTGGTCGATCATCGCCGGTGGAACCTTGCCCTTACGAAATCCGGGGACATTGATCTGCGATGCGATCTTCTTGTATGCCTCACTGAGGTGACCTGACATTTCGTCGAAAGTCACATCAACTGTGAGCCTTACACGGGTTGGAGAAAGCGTCTCGACCGTGCTTTTCACGTGGAACTCCTTGCTTTGGCGTGGAATGTACTGAGCTAATTACTGGTCGGGGCGGGGAGATTCGAACTCCCGGTCTCCTGCTCCCAAAGCAGGCGCGCTAGCCACTACGCTACGCCCCGCGGCGCAATTGGAGAGTCTAGAGGAGAAATTACCTTCCTCTTACCGTTCCCAGTATTGTTAGCCCCTGTTACGGAGCCCACGCTTCAAAAACACCTTCGCGGGTGTAGCTCAATGGTAGAGCCCCAGCCTTCCAAGCTGGCCATGCCGGTTCGATCCCGGTCACCCGCTCCAC
>CAYLYA010000089.1:0-1848 GCA_964387855.1 uncultured Bifidobacterium sp. | reverse complement strand
AGTCGTTTCGTGAAATGCTCGCGGCCAGCGACGGCAAGGACATCGAGTTGTGGCCGCTCTACGACGGCATTGCCTGCCCGACGCTGCTGTTGCGCGGCGAAACCTCCGATCTGCTGACTCACGACGCCGCGCTGCAGATGGCCGGGCGCGGGCCGCGCGCGAGCCTGGTCGAAGTGCCCGGTGTTGGCCACGCGCCGATGTTCATGGACGCGGGCCAAGTGGCCCCGGTGCGGAAGTTTTTGCTCGGCTGAGCTGCGGTTGCTGGAATGATGCATCGCAGCATCGAAATTTTTGATATCAACATTTTTCGCGGCCTAGAATAGGTACCCGTTCGCATATTCCGGCAATGGATAAATGAGGAGGCATCATGCAAAAATCGTTGCACATCGACGCCAACAAATGCACTGGCTGCCTGCAGTGCGAAATGGCGTGTTCCTACGAGAACCATGGAGTGTTCAACATCTCCAAGTCGCGCATCAAGGTCTTCAACTTCGAACATGCCGGACGCAAAGTGCCCTACACCTGCACCCAGTGCAGCGACGCCTGGTGCATGACAGCCTGCCCGGTCGATGCCATCCGCATCGACGCGACGACCGGCGCCAAGACCGTGCATGAAGACGTCTGCGTCGGCTGCAAGGTGTGCACGATTGCCTGCCCGTTCGGCACCGTGAACTACGTCGCCGAAACCGGCAAGGTACAGAAATGCGACCTCTGCGGCGGCGAACCAGCCTGTGCCGATGCCTGCCCGACCGGTGCCATCACCTATGTCGACGCCGACTGGACGGGCCTGGACAAGATGCGCCAATGGGCCGGCAAGACCGACACCCAGCCGCGCGCCACAGCTTAAGGAGACAGACATGGCATGGAACAGAAAAATACTGCGCGTTGACCTGACCAAGGGCACCTGCAAAGCCGAACCCCTCAACATGGAATGGGCCCAGGAATATCTGGGGCAGCGTGGCCTCGCCACCAAGTACTTCGTCGAGGAAGTCGACCCCAAGGTCGATCCGCTGGCGCCCGAGAACAAGCTGATCATGACCACCGGCCCGCTCACCGGCACCCCGGTGTCGACCGGAGGCCGCTACTCGGTCGTGACCAAGGGTGCCCTGACCGGCGCCATCGCCTGCTCCAACTCGGGCGGCTACTTCGGCTCCGAACTCAAGTTCGCCGGCTGGGACATGATCATCTTCGAAGGCAAGAGCCCGAAGCCGGTCTACCTCTCGATCGAGGACGACAAGGCCGAACTCAAGGACGCCGCCCACCTCTGGGGCAAGACCGTGTTCCAGACCGAGGAGATCATCAAGAGCAGCCACCAGGATCCGCAGATCCGTGTTTCCAGCATCGGCCGCTCGGGCGAAAACGGCGTGCTGTTCGCCTGCGTCGTCAACGACCTGCACCGCGCCGCCGGACGTTCCGGAGTCGGCACCGTAATGGGCTCGAAGAACCTCAAGGCAGTCGCCGTGCGCGGCGCCAAGGGCAGCGGCGGTGCCATCAAGGATCCCAAGGCCTTCATGGCCGCGACCAAGGCCGCGAAGAAGGTGCTGGCCGACAACGCCGTCACCGGGCAGGGCCTGCCCAAGTACGGCACTCAGGTGCTGATGAACGTGATCAACGAAATGGGCGCACTGCCGACGCGCAACCACCGCGACGTGCAGTTCGAAGATGCGCGCAAGATTTCCGGCGAAGCCATGCACGAAAAACGGCCCACCGACGGCAAGACACACCTCGTCACCAACGCTGCCTGCTTCGGTTGCACCATTGCCTGCGGCCGTATCTCGAAGATCGACGAAACTCACTTCAGCGTGGTGAACAAGCCCGAGTACTGGGGCGCCTCCGGCGGCCTCGAAT
>CAYLYA010000088.1:0-1912 GCA_964387855.1 uncultured Bifidobacterium sp. | reverse complement strand
GCGCGATCAAGCTAGACGGGGCAGACTACTTCTTGCTCAACTCGAACAATCAACCGGTGGAGACGCCACTTTCTGAGCCATTCTCTTCGAGAAGCGCTCAGCAATTTACTGATGATGAATTGCGCGCGCTTATCCTGGATCCGCCATCCGTGGACCTTCTTTAGTCCCAATGTTCGAAAACGGGGTCATCCTCGCAGCAGGTCGCGGTGTTCGAATGCTTCCACTGTCGGAGTCGATTCCAAAACCCCTGCTTCCACGTCTCGATGACTGTTTGCTATTGGAGCAAGTGAGATTCATGCGAGATCATGTGAAGAGACTTTCGGTAACTGTTGGATACATGGGTGAAGCCGTGAAATCGGCGGCATTGAGTTTTGGTGCGGATGCTGTAGTTGACATAGGCGCCGGTGGAAACGCCAGTTGGATTCATTCCTCAGATCTGGGACTTATTGACAAGCCGACACTCATAATCACTTGCGACAACATTATGAGCGTTGATCTCGGAAAGCTAGAGCAAGAAATTGAAGAGAGTCCGGGAGATGCCTTTATTGTCCCGATTGAGAGGGATAGCACATTCCCCGGTGATCGCCTGGAAGTTATTGAAAACAAGATTGCCGCCATGGGTCCACAACATAACTCGTCATTGTTGGCTTCTGGTTTACAGGTAATGATTCCTAGCATCGTGCGAACGAGGCGGAAGGCAGTTGAAGATTTTTCGGAGGTTTGGGCTGACCTCATCAGTCATAAAGAACTTAATCTGTCTCGGGTAAGGCCGAGTTCCTGGGCGGCGATAGACACCCCAGCTGATTTGGCGCTCTGGACTGAGTCCCGACGAGGATTGACGCCCTAGCTTTTTTGAAAAACTAAATGAATTTCAGTGCTTTAATTGCCCTAAATTCTGGAACTAGAGTTCGTTTGATGGCGGCCAGATTGATTTGAACCTGAGTCGCCAGAGCCGCCTGCAGGTCAATCTTCTTCAAATGAGTAGTCCTTCTTGGCGATCCTGACTCGCCTATTTCATAGAAATCAAAATTGGAAGAAAGCGTGTCCCAGAGATATCGCAGGTAGGAAATGTCCCCAAACATTGGACTGACCTCAAGAACAAGGACATCGGGAGGATTTTGCTCAAGAGTCCCTTTCGCTCCGGCAAGAACTTCTCCCTCGAAGCCCTCGGTGTCTATTTTGATTAAGGCGATCTTCCTACCAGCGAAATCTTCGGCTTCAAGTATCTTGTCTAAAGTGGACACATTAATGGTGACTCGATCCGATTCATCAAATCCATGTGGCGAAAAGGTTGCACCACCTGAGTTGCTCTCGTTTGCCGTCCCGTACATCTCGAGCACCGTTTCTTTAGCTCCTAGCGCGATTGGGAAGGGATCACAGGTGATGTTGCGTTCGGAGACAAATTTGGTCAGTTGGTTGAAACACTTCGGCGAAGGCTCGAAGGCCAAGAAATGTGAATCGATACCTGCCGACACCGCGCTCGACCAGAGGGTAATTCCAATATTCGCACCGATATCGATCACCAGGCCATTGGGTCTGACATGCTCAAGAAATTGAAGCAGCGGTCTCTCGTACTGACCTTTGTATATGGAAATCTTGTTCCAGTCGCTCTTCTTCGTATGAACTGAAAAGCCGTTTGGCAAATCAATCCACACTGCCTCGGGCATATCCTTCAAGGCGAGGGCTATCTTCCAGACGAATTGCGAACCTCTGAACCCTGCCGCTGAGTAATGGTAAGCGGCTCGATGAATTCGGGGTTGGAGTTTCATCTCGCTACCCTATGGGGCAGGTTTCTATCTGAACAGGACCCCAAACCTGCATGTCTGATCATCTAGATCCGCTTTTTCCTCAATTTGAGAGGATGCTTCTTCTCAGCCTGTAGTAGATTTCCGTATTAATGCGCCAAACGAGA
>CAYLYA010000087.1:0-2019 GCA_964387855.1 uncultured Bifidobacterium sp. | reverse complement strand
GAATCGCGTGTGCAGATATCTACAACGCGGCCGTATTCTGGCTTCTCGGTTCCTTCCATGATTCCAGGGTGCTCAATGAACTGCTTGCGCACTTCGACAACAACTGCTCCCGCTGCGCGAGATACGGCGTTGATGGCAAGGCCCGAGAAGAGGAACACGACAGCTGCCCCGATGATCAGACCGACGAGGTTACGCGGGTTGGCTACGTCGAGAACGCCCTGGAACTGCGAAGCAAGGTTCGCCGCGTTCTGACCGGCATCTTCAACTGCCTTCTTGATCGCATCCGTGAATGCGCCAAAGAGCGCGGTCGCCGCGAGTACAGCGGTCGCGATCGCAATCCCCTTGGTGATTGCCTTTGTTGTGTTACCAACCGCATCAAGTGAGGAGAGGATGACTGAGCCTTCGCCAACAACGTCGCCGGACATCTCTGCAATGCCTTGTGCGTTGTCAGAAATCGGACCGAAAGTATCCATTGCGACGATGACGCCGACAGTGGTCAAAAGGCCTGTTCCAGCAAGTGCAATGGCAAGCAACGAAAGCACGATGCTGCCGCCACCCAGCAAGAAGGCGCCAAATACGGCTGCTGCAATGAGAATCGCAGAGTAAACCGCTGACTCAAATCCGACAGAGATTCCCGAAAGAAGAACAGTTGCGGCACCAGTTTGTGAAGAAGCCGCGACATCGTTTACGGGACGCTTGCCAACCGCAGTGAAGAAGCCAGTGAGCATCTGAATGGAAGCAGCGAGCGCGATACCGATGAGGACTGCGCCCAAAGCAAGAATGCGTGGGTTGGTTGAGCCAGCATCAGATACTGCCTGTGCCGACAAGCCAGTCATCAAATTGAATGAACCTGGAAGGTAGATAAATGTCGCAAGGCCTGTGAGAACAGCGCTGATGATCGCCGACATGAAGAACGAGCGGTTGATGGCGCTCATTGCCGTCTTGTCCGTCTTGCGCATTCGCGTAAGGAAGATACCAATCACAGCGGTCACGGTTCCGATTGCAGGAACAATCAGCGGATAGATGAGACCGGCATCTCCAAATGCTGCCTTGCCGAGAATCAATGCTGCAACAAGTGTCACTGCATAGGATTCGAAGAGGTCGGCTGCCATACCGGCACAGTCGCCGACGTTGTCGCCGACGTTGTCTGCGATGGTTGCAGCGTTACGAGGGTCATCTTCTGGAATGTTCTTCTCGACTTTTCCTACAAGGTCGGCTCCAACGTCTGCGGCCTTCGTGAAGATTCCTCCGCCAACACGCATGAACATTGCGAGCATCGCTGCGCCGAAACCAAATCCTTCAAGAACCGATGGAGCATTCTCACGGTAGATGATCACGACAAGTGATGCACCCACAAGTCCAAGACCCACAGTGGTCATGCCGACAACCCCGCCGGTACGGAAAGCGATTCGAACAGCCTTCTCCGATGACTTCTGACGAGCGGCTTCTGCCACGCGTACGTTTGCGCGCACTGCCAACCACATGCCGTTGTACCCGACCAGTGCGCTAAAGGCGGCACCGACGAGGAAGAAGATCGAGCGACCAATTCGAATGTCGCCAGTACCCGGAAGGGCGAAGAGGAGAACGAAAACGATTGCCACGAAGTACGACAGGGTTCGGAACTGGCGAGCCAGGTATGCAGCCGCACCTTCTTGAACCGCGCCTGCGATTTCGCGCATCTTCTCTGTGCCTTCGTCGGCGGCTAGGACTTGGGCGCGAAGTGCCCAGGCAATACCCAGCGCAATCAGAGAGATCGCTAGGACTATGTATACATATGTGAGGTTTGTTCCGGTGACATGCACGAGAGAGCTTGCAGCTCGCATTTCTCCTCCATTGGAGATCGGGGCCCCTAATCGGGTGCAAAGATGTCCAGAGTGTACGCACAGACCTCCCCCTAACCCCAAATCTGCCCTCGCTGTACCTATCTATTAGAGGGTAGGGTCTGCCTCCTATGAACTTGCTTGACGCCAAATCAATAATCGCCGACCTGGGACTTGCGGGGGTTTTAGGCATCCTCTT
>CAYLYA010000086.1:0-2055 GCA_964387855.1 uncultured Bifidobacterium sp. | reverse complement strand
GCGTCCATTTCTGCTTTCGAGCCCTCCACTTCGATGATCAGAAGAGCTTCCGCGTCGAGAGGATACCCGGTCTTGGAAAAAGCCTCGCATATCTCGATCGCAGCTCTGTCCATGTATTCGATTGCAACCGGAATGATTCCGGCGGCGATAATTTCTGCAACTGTGTTGGCGGCTCCCTCGCATGAGGGGAATCCAAACAGAACGGGACGTGCGGCTTCGGCCGATCTCAGTATCCGGACGGTAGCCTCGGTCACGATCCCGAGTTGACCTTCAGACCCCACCACAACACCCAGTAGATCCAGGCCACCGCTATCGAGACCATTTCCACCTAGATCGATGATCGTTCCATCGATCAGAACCATTCTGACGCTGAGAAGATTGTTTGTCGTAACGCCGTATTTCAGGCAATGCGCACCGCCCGAGTTATTGGCGATATTGCCGCCAATGGTACAAGCAAGCTGGGATGACGGGTCTGGCGCGTAGAAAAAGCCTCTGTCCGCCACTGCGGACGTTATGCTTAGGTTGGTAACGCCCGCTTCGACCCGAATGAAACGATCATCGTAGTTGATCTCAAGCACGCGGCTCATTCTTGAAAGTCCAAGAACAATAGCGTCCTCGGTCGGAATTGCTCCTCCCGCTAGTGAGGTGCCCGCGCCGCGCGGCACTACCTTCACGCCATTGTCATGGCAAAACTTGAGAACAGCACTTACTTCATCCGTCGATGTCGGCAACACAACCGCCAGCGGTATCCTGCGATAGACGGCCAGCGCATCGGTCTCGTATGCCCTGCATTCGTCTCTATCCGTGATAAGGCCATCGGACGAAACCAGGCATGCCAGGTGCTCCACGATCGTACCGCGACGATCGAGAATTTCTTTGTCTGGTTCGGAGAATATGTTCGCGCTCAAGCTCACCTCCTACATCGAAACGCTTCCGGTGCCCGCAGGTCCGGCATCGAACCATCGACCTCATGCGACACAAGGCTCACGATTTCTTCGCCCGCCCCAATCTCTAACCAAGAGTTCCGACGCGTTCCGGGTGTCCGGACCAACGCCATGCGAGCGTTGGCCTGGAGATTCCCAGCATCATTCCATTGAGTGCGCCGGGATGGAGCCAGATCTGTTCGGGATCCCGGCCTTCCTGCTGCTTTTCCCTCGGATCCAGCGTCAGGCCGGCGCCATCCGCCTTTGCTGCCCTTTCAATGCTGCCGACTTCACGGCTCTCGGCGTATGCCATATAGAATGACGCACCCTCTCGCGCATAATATCGACCGAGAGTCTTGGTCATGTCGGTGGGGGTGATGACTTCAAATCTATCGAGACGATCGGGGGAAAAGAGGGTGAGAACGCCTGTGTATCCAAAGAGCTCCGACGCAATTGTCACGAAGTTATCCGTATTCAGTCCGAAGACCCGCGCAATGTAGTTCACCGCGGTGGCCTGATGCGCTGCCAGCAATGTGACTTCATAAAGAAAATCCAGTTTTCCTGCCGGTTTCACCTCCCGTGGAGGCGAGATCACAAAGTGCACAGGGCTACCTTCGATCTCGATGCGGATGAAGTCCTGGCCACCTTCTTGGATATGCTGAGCACCTGCCCGGGTGGCATTGCTCACGAGAGCCGGAATATCCAACGACGTCGCACCAGCGCCGAAGACATGAGACCGGCCGCGCCGGGCCAACTCATGCTCCACAATCCCGGTGCCGTCCGGTTCCAGAAGTTCGACTTCGCCGGTCCCTACGCGCAGCGTCGTCCTTCTGGCTCGAAGCGCCTTGATAGAGTCGGATGAGATCTCCTCAGCGCCCAATCTGCGGCGCCAAGCCTCCGCGACGCCCTTGGCGTCCCGCGTCGCGATCTGCACACGATCGATCGTCATCAACATCCTGATATGGTCCCTTATTGGCATCTCGATGCCGATTCCCAACTGCTCTCAGTCGTGACCACATCTCTAGCGTTTCCGTCGTAAGCCGACCCGATGGGCAGCCACCGCGCCACAAGCGTCTATGAGAGTGTCTCCCCGCCCTCAAACCTTCGCGCCAAACATGGTCTTCCAGCATTC
>CAYLYA010000085.1:0-2114 GCA_964387855.1 uncultured Bifidobacterium sp. | reverse complement strand
CGCCCTGGTCGAACTAGCCGCGCGCCTCGTCGGCAAGCACCATCGCATCGATATACAGGGTGTCGATCAGTCGGCGATGGATTCGCGGTTCGCTCATGGTTCCCCCGGGTCTGGCGAGCATAGGTGACATAAACCGGGCATTAACGGTATAGCCCGCGTGCACCCGCCGGAGGATACAGGCGTCCCAATCCGGCTCAGGGCCGAATCGGCTCCGGTCAGGCGATGATATCCGGGATCATCTGATCTTCGAGCATCGAGATTTCATCGCGAAGCCGCAGTTTACGTTTTTTCAGCCGGGCGAGTTGAAGCTGATCCGTCGACCCCGCCTCGACCAGCGCGGCGATCGCGGAATCGAGATCGCGATGCTCGACACGCAGCAATTCTAGTCGCTTGGCGGTCTGTGAGTCGTCCATTGTGTCCCCGTTAACGCGTCCGCCTTAGCAAATTGCGTGACCGCCGCGACCTGCAAAAACAGGCCGTCGCACGAATCGGTTCGGGACGTCGATTATGACGAAAATGGGGGGAAGACAATTAACGACAGGCATGTTCTACTCCTACGCCCGCCAAGCAATGTAGGAGGAGTTCTTCCATGCAGACCGCGCATTTTTCGGCCCTTGAAGCCAAGCATGCAGTGCTCGATCGCAAGATCAGCGCAGAGTCGCAGCGACCACTACCCGATTTTGCGACACTGGCGGCGCTCAAGAAACAGAAATTGCGCCTCAAAGAGGAAATGACCGAGCTCTAAGGGAGCACCCGCGAACCCCGTGCGGTCCACCCCGCGCGGGGTCAGCGACGCGGAAACACGGGTTTGACGAAGACCGGTGTTTTCGTGCCATGACCGACTGGCTTGCGCGCCAGCATCGGATCGATCTGCCGATCGAATGCGACCCCGATTCGGCCCGCGGCGGACCAAGCCACCTTTCCAGGCACCCAGCCGATACCGCGCACGTCGAATTCCACGACCAGCCCCTGATCGAGCCCGCTCGGGAATTCTGCCATGAGGCCACCCGCGGAGAGATTGCGGACCCTTACCTGCTGGACGTCGACTGAGCCCGGGAGGCGCATGTCCGCCATCAGGAAGAGGCTGTCGCGCGACTCATTCCGGTTGTGTGCGCCGTCTTCGCCAGCGGCACCGCTGAAGGGATCTTGAGAAAATTGGTCCATCGTGACGCTCGAGCGACCTCCGTTCGAAGTCGCATAGCCCACCAAGAGTAAGGAATCGCTTAAGGACTGCCCGAGGGTCAGTCTTCGCGCGAAACTTTCTCATGGCGCTCATGGCGCTCCTGCGCCTCGACGGTCATCGTCGCGATCGGCCGGGCTTCAAGTCGGGCGAGCGAGATCGGCTCGCCGGTCACCTCGCAATAGCCATACTCGCCTTCCTCGATCCGCCGCAGTGCTGCATCGATCTTGGAGATCAGCTTGCGCTGCCGGTCGCGCGTGCGCAGCTCGATCGACCAGTCGGTCTCGCTCGACGCACGATCGGTAAGGTCCGCCTCGCGTAACGAATCGACCTGAAGTTGCGAAAGTGTACCCTGCGCCTCGCGCAGAATGGCTTCCTTCCAGGCCTGCAGCTTGTCGCGGAAATAAGCGAGTTGCCGCGGATTCATGAACGGCTCATCGGCATTCGGTCGATAGCCATCGCCCACATCGCCCGGAGGCGGCGTAAATTTTTCGGATTCGTCCAATCGATTCAAGACCGTCGCCATCCCCACTCTCCCGCCGGCTGCTCAGTGCGGATGCACCTCAAGCCGCCGTCCTATCCCGAACGCGGCCTATAGCCATGCCGCCCGGGCATCACAAGCAAGGCTGCGCCTAAACCGACCCCATGCCCGATGAAAGCCCTTAACGCATGACACATTGCACTTTCGTGAATTGCCGCCGCGATTCGGCGGGCCGGTGACCAAATGTTAACTTTGCCTGGCATTGACCGTCGGCTCTTAACCACGATTCCGTATCAAGTCGGCACGTTAACCATGGAAATCACTCTACACCCTCCGCAACGCGACGAAAGTTCCCCCGAAGATTGGTTAACGCGCTTGAACTTAATTCTTTGTTCGGCACTTTGCTGAATAGCGGCAATCGGATGCCGTGATGAACCGGATACTGGCCGGTCA
>CAYLYA010000084.1:0-2206 GCA_964387855.1 uncultured Bifidobacterium sp. | reverse complement strand
GCCTCCTAAGAAACTGGTTCTCCTGTGGGCATCGGAACGAGGGCTAGACCGAGGTCTGCGGCGTTGCGTTTGAGGGCTCGGACCCTCCGTTCTCGGAACTGCTCTTGGTAGGCCTGCTCGCCGGCGTCGACGTATGCGGTGCCGTATTTCAGCAGGCGGTAGACGATCTTGGCGAGCTTGTGGGCCATGGCCTTGATCGCCTTGGCGGGGCCGAGGCGGGCGTTGAAGCGTCGGAACTGAGCTCCGAGAGCGGTGGGGCTTTTGCGGAGGGTGCTGGCGGCCATGCGTAAGGCCTGCGCAGCGCGGTTGCGGATGTTGGGGCGGTCATGGCCAATGGTCTTGCCGCCGCTGACCTTGGGTGAGGGGGCGAGACCGATCCAGGAGGAGAAGCGCTTCTCGGTAGGGAAGCGGGACATGTCCAGGCCGATCTCGGAGACGACGGTGAGGGCGGTGGAGACCTCGATACCGGGTACTTTGGTGAGGTCGCTGCCCGCGCACTGGAAGAGGAGATCGTGGAACTCCTTGGGAGGTGCGTTCTTGGAGCGCTTACGGCGGGTGGGGGCGGGGGAATCAAGGGCGAGAGCCTGGGGAGGGAGCTTGGTCTTGAAGCGCCCGAGGATCCGGAGGGCGTTCTGGTGGCAATCGTCGAGCTGGCGCATAAAGAAGTCGTAGGCGTCGACGGCTTGCCTGAGGGTGAAGAGGTGCTCTTCGCGGTAGTCACCTTCAAGGTGACGTGCGATGTCCTCCTCGGAAGCCTTGATGTGAGGGTTGCGGTGCTGAGCCAGAAGCTTGGGGTCACGCTGGCCAGCAAGGATGTCGTCGATGATCTTGCGTCCGGTCACGCCGGTGATATCAGTAACCACCTTTTGGAGCAGGAGGTTCATCTGAATGAGTGACTTCTGCATGAGCTGGACCTGCTGAGCGGCGGAGTGGACGAGGTTCTCGCGATGGCGAACGAGGGAACGGAGAGCGCAAACGTCGTCCTCTGGGCGAAAGGAAGCGTTGAGAAGGCCGAGCGTGTGGAGCTCCTGAAGCCATTGACAGTCGTTGTAGTCCGTCTTGCGGCCTGAGACGCGGCGGAGGTGCCGAGCGTTAACGACCATGACCTTGAAGCCGCGGGTCTCGAGGATCTGAAAGAGCGAGATCCAGTAGACACCGGTGGCTTCCATGGCAACGGTGTCTACACCGGACTGCTTGAGCCAATCGGCGATGGCCACGAGATCCCCGGTGAAAGCCCCGAACCTTCGTACGGGCTTGGGGTCGCGGTCCGGTCGCACGGCGACCCAGTGCTCCGCCGAGCCGATGTCGATACCGGCCGCGTTGGGGTTGACGATACTCAGGTGTTGCCGACGCCCCCGTGAACGTGACATAAAACCTCCTGGGGGGTCTTGGCCCGGGGGGCGGAAAATGCGAGATGCTCCTAAACGGGAGGTTCCTGGTGAACCTCACCAATGCTTCAGCCGCAATCCCCCGGGACTTTCCTAACAATCGGGTGCTTTCCACACCAATGGCGAATCAGTCATGGCTGCCAAGACCCCCCTCCATTCTCCTCCTGCGGCATCGTTTCTTGTCCGTTCAGAGGGGCGGTCCGCCCCTTAGCCGCCTAACAACGCGTTGCAGCGGACTCGCTTCGCTCGCCGCTGAACTTGGTATCGTTAGGCGGGCGCCGGTGATCGGCAACCGCTAGATGAAGGGGGCGATTTGATCACGCAGTCCCACACGGCACGCCTTCGCACGATACTCGTGATCCTTGCGGCGGGAGCGGTCAGCCTGCTGTGGTTCGTGGATGCACGGTTCGACTCATTTCTCATGAGGGGCCCCACGGAGGAGCGTGTCTTCGGCGTGACCCTTGAGAGGGCAAGGGCAGAGAGCATCTATCGAGCAACTGAGCGGCCTCTCCTGATAGCCTCCGGGGTCCTCTGTCTCGTGGCGGCCGCGTCGATCTTCAAGTCAAGGCGCAACCTCACCGATCCAGTCGCGTGGTTCTTCGCCGGTCCAGTAATCGTCGTTGCTGGTCTCGCGCTCTTCCGGCCCAACGTTCCGCCGCTCGTCGGAGAGACCCTCCTCTGGCTCCTTCCCCTCACCGTCATTCTGGCGAGTTCCTTTGAAGCTTACCGATCATGGGCGTCCAGGCCGCCTCGCTCTCTAGCAGGCGCCGCCTAACAACGCGTTGCAGCGGACTCGCTTCGCTCGCCGCTGAACTTGG
>CAYLYA010000083.1:0-2462 GCA_964387855.1 uncultured Bifidobacterium sp. | reverse complement strand
CGACAATTAGAACTGCGGGGTAACGACAACTAGATTTGCGGGGTCGGGCGCCTCGCAACCAGCTGAGCCAACGCGGTCTCCCGACTTGGGAGGACGACTTGGTAACGGCTCAGCAAGTGAGTAGCTTGATGAAGGATCTAGGCGAAGGCCGACCGCTGAGCGTGTCGGCGAAGCGGGCCGGGATGAGCGAGAACACGGCTCGGAAGTACCGCGAGCAGGGCGGTGCCCAGCCGAAGGAGCCGAGGACGTACCGGACGCGGCGAGACCCGTTCGAGACGGTGTGGCCGGAGGTTGAGGCGCTCCTGAAGGAGGCCCCGGGGCTCGAGGCGTTGAGCGTGTTCGAGGTGCTGCGCGAGCGGAGCGACGTGACTTTCAGCGACGGGCAGCTGCGGACGCTGCAGCGGCGAATCCGGCGGTGGCGAGCGAGCCATGGACCGGAGAAGGAAGTGATGTTTCCGCAGGAGCACCGGCCTGGAGAAGCCGGGCAGAGCGACTTCACCGACATGCGCGATCTCGGGATCGTGATCGGGAGAGAGAGGTTTGATCATTTGCTGTACCACTTTGTACTCCCGTACTCGAACTGGGAGACGGCGAGGATCTGCTTCAGCGAGACCTTCGAGTCGCTCGTATCGGGGCTACAGGGAGCGTTGTGGGAGCTTGGAGGAGTGCCGCAGAAGCATCGGACCGACAACCTGTCGGCGGCGACCCACGAGCTGAAAGACGGGGGCAGGAGCTTCAACGAAAGGTACGGAGCGGTACTGCGTCACTTGGGAATGAAAGGCGACCGGAACACACCTGGGCGCGGACACGAGAATGGAGACGTCGAGCAATCCCATCACCGGCTCAAGAGGGCCCTGGAGCAGGCTCTCTTGCTGCGTGGAAGTCGCGAATTCGGGGAGCGGCCGGAGTACGAAGGCTTCATCGCGAAGGTGGTCGCGGGGCGCAACCGCGGGAGGCACGGGAAGCTCGCCGAGGAGCTGGCCTTGATGAGCGATCTGCCGGGGGTGCGTCTCGCCGAGTACCGCGCGGAGCGGGTGCACGTGGGTCCGTTCGCGACGATGCGCGCCGGCAAGAACACGTACTCGGTGCCGTCTCGCCTGATGGGCGAGGACGTCGAGGCGAGGCTTTACGCCGAGACCGTGGAGGTCTTCTACGCGGGCGAGAGTGTGTGCCGGATGGAGCGGCTGCGCGGGACGGGCAACGCGCGGGTGGACTATCGGCATGTTGCCTTCTCGCTCGTGAGGAAGCCCGGAGCTTTCCGAAGGTACCGCTACCGCGAAGCGCTCTTCCCGACGGTGACCTACCGACGAGCCTACGACGCACTCGACAGCGCCCTCGGCGAGAGGGCCGACGCCGAATACGTGAGGATCCTGTATCTGGCCGCCACGACGACCGAGAGCGGCGTCGAAGAGGTCTTGAGCTTGCTTTTGGAGAAGAGCGAGCTGACGGGCTACGACGCCGTGCTCAAGGCCACGAAGGCCGTTGCGATCGTGGTGCCCGAGTGCGAGGTCCGAGAGGTCGACCTCTCCGCCTACGACCTTTGCATCGAGGGGGTGGCTGCGTGAAGCCGGCGAGTGAAGAGACCCTCGCGATGCTTCTCAAGTCCTTCAAGCTGCCGACGTTTGCCAGGGACTACGCCGCGGTCGGCGAGCAGGCCGCGCGCGAAGGCCTGACGCACCCCGCCTACCTGCTCGCTCTGGCCAAGCTCGAGGCTCAGGAGCGCTCGGAGAGGCGCGTCCGGCGTCTGCTGGACGACTCTCAGCTGCCCTCCGAGAAGAACCTCGCCACTTTCGACCTCAGCCGTCTCTCGCCCAAGACCCGGTCGAGCTTCAACGCCCTCAAAGACGGCGCGTTTCTGGATCGGGCCGAGAACGTCCTGGCATTCGGCAACCCCGGCACCGGGAAGACGCACCTGCTCTGTGCTCTCGGCCAAGAGCTCGCCCGCCAGGGCCGTCCCGTGCTCTACGTCAAAGCCTTCCATCTCGTCCAGAAGCTCCTCGCAGCCAAGCGGGATCTCAAGCTTCCAGGCGAGCTCCGCCGCCTCGACCGCTTCGATGCGGTACTCCTCGACGACATCGGATACGTCCAGCAGAGCCGAGAGGAAATGGAGGTCCTCTTCACCTTTCTGGCCGAGCGCTACGAGAGGAAGTCCGTCCTCATCACAACCAACCTCGTCTTCAGCAAATGGGACCAGATCTTCAAGGACCCGATGACGACCGCCGCCGCGATCGACCGCGTCGTCCACCACGCCGTCATCCTGGAACTCAACATGGAGAGCTACCGCGCCGAGAAGGCTCGCGAGCGGCACCGCCCCGCGGCCACCGCGGCCGCCTGAAGGAGAACCGAAGCCGAAAACGACCGTGTCAACAGCGCGTGGGCCACTCGGCCCGCGGTACCGGGAACGGCGACCCGACCCGCAGATCTAATTGTCGCCAACCCGCAAATCTAATTGACGCCAGACA
>CAYLYA010000082.1:0-2485 GCA_964387855.1 uncultured Bifidobacterium sp. | reverse complement strand
AAGTCATCATGGCCCTTACGTCCAGGGCGACACACGTGCTACAATGGCCGGTACAACGCGTCGCCAACCCGCAAGGGTGCGCTAATCGCGAAAAGCCGGTCTAAGTTCGGATTGTGGGCTGCAACCCGCCCACATGAAGCTGGAATCGCTAGTAATCGCGGATCAGCCACGCCGCGGTGAATACGTTCCCGGGCCTTGTACACACCGCCCGTCACGCCATGGAAGCTGGGGGGACCTGAAGCCGGTGGGCCAACCGCAAGGAGGCAGCCGTCAAAGGTCAATTCAGTGACTGGGGCGAAGTCGTAACAAGGTAGCCGTAGGGGAACCTGCGGCTGGATCACCTCCTTTCTGGAGCGACGAGTAAGCGCGGTCCCTCGGGGCCGCGGCGAAAGTCCTTCGGTGTCGCCCGCACTGCCCATCCCATAGCGCACATTGATTCTGCTCTTTGACAACTGAAGGCTGGATGATGAGTAGCAAGGGAATCCAAACCGTAGTATGAGTAGTGCCAACAAGATCGAGATCAAACGCAATAAGGCACACGGTGGATGCCTTGGCATCGAGAGGCGATGAAGGACGTGGTAAGCTGCGAAAAGCCTGGGGGAGCTGCACACGAGCTATGATCTCAGGATGTCCGAATGGGGAAACCCGGCGGGGCGCGAGTCCCGTCACCCGAAAGGGAGCCAACCCGGGGAAGTGAAACATCTCAGTACCCGGAGGAACAGAAATCAACCGAGATTCTCCTAGTAGCGGTGAGCGAACGGGGAAGAGGCCAAACCGAAGGTGCTTGCACCTTCGGGGTTGTGGGACCACAACGTGGGATGCACGACGCGAGGGTGAAGCGGCCTGGAAAGGCCCGCTAGAAAAGGTGACAGCCCTGTAACCGGTTGCGTACGGCCCCTAGTGGTATCCCGAGTAGCGCGGCGCACGTGGAATGTTGCGCGAATCTGGGGGGACCACCCTCCAAGCCTAAATACTCCTCGATGACCGATAGTGCACTAGTACCGTGAGGGAAAGGTGAAAAGTACGCCTGGTGGCGAGTGAAACAGAACCTGAAACCGTGTGCTGACAAGCTGTAGGAGGGGTCCTTCGGGGCCCTGACTGCGTGCCTTTTGCATTATGATCCGGCGAGTTACTCCTCACGTGCAGGTTAAGGCCTTCAGGGCCGGAGCCATAGCGAAAGCGAGTCTGAATAGGGCGATTTCGTACGTGGGGGTAGACCCGAAGCCGTGGCGATCTACCCTTGAGCAGGTTGAAGCCGCCGTAACAGGCGGTGGAGGACCGAACTGATGTGGGTTGAAAACCGCTCGGATGACTTGTGGGTAGGGGTGAAAGGCCAATCAAGCTCGGGGATAGCTGGTTCTCCGCGAAATATATTTTGGTATAGCCTCGGGAAATGAGTTCCTGGGAGGTAGAGCACTGGATGGGTCCGGGACGTGAATAACGTTACCTCCCCCAACCAAACTCCGAATGCCCATGGAATGCTGCCCGGGAGGCAGTCGCTGTGCGCTAATGTACAGCGGCGAGAGGGAAAGAACCCAGAACGACGGCTAAGGCCCCGGAGTGGGGGCTCAGTGTAGCAAAGGATGTGATCTTGCTGTGACAGCTGGGAGGTTGGCTTAGAAGCAGCCATTCCTTTAAAGAGTGCGTAATAGCTCACCAGTCAAGCGAGGTCGCGCCGATAATGGTCGGGACTTAAGCCCCCCGCCGAAGCCTCGTCTTCTGCACTCAGTGCAGAGGGGTAGCGGAGCGTTCTGAGAGCGATGAAGCCGGGGCGGAAGCCTTCCGGTGGAGCGATCAGAAGTGAGGATGCCGGATTAAGTACGCGAGAAACCATGTGAAAACCATGGTCACCGTAAGCCTAAGGGTTCCTGAGCCATGGCAATCAGCTCAGGGTCAGTCGGTCCCCTAAGTCGAGGCCGAGAGGCGTAGACGATGGGAAACGGGTCAACATTCCCGTACCAACAGTTGGCCGTTACGAGTCCGAGGAGGGACGCAGGAGCAAGACCGCCGGCGGGTGGGTGGATTATCCGCTGTAAGCCAGGTAGACGTTTCCCCGCAGGAAAATCCACGGGGATAGTCGAGTGGCGATGCCGAAGGGACCGCAAGGTTCCGCAAAGGGCGATCGACGCATGCTGCCAAGAAAAGCTTCGCGGACCAGGACAATTGTTGACCGTACCGTAATCCGACACAGGTAGGCGAGGCGAGCAGCCTAAGGTGCTCGAGTGATTTACGGAGAAGGAACTCGGCAAAATGACCCCGTAACTTCGGGATAAGGGGTGCCCACGCAAGTGGGCCGCAGAGAATCGTGTCAAGCGACTGTTTAACAAAAACACAGGTGTCTGCTAAGCCATTTTCCAAGGCGACGTATAGACACTGACGCCTGCCCGGTGCCGGAAGGTTAAGGCAAGTCGTCAGCCGCAAGGCGAAGCGACGAACCGAAGCCCCGGTAAACGGCGGCCGTAACTATAACGGTCCTAAGGTAGCG
>CAYLYA010000081.1:0-2537 GCA_964387855.1 uncultured Bifidobacterium sp. | reverse complement strand
TTCGTCCGACCCGATCTCATCCCGGCGCTGGCCGATGCAGAGGAATTGGTGGCCGATTTGGCTCCCCTTCTAGGAAGTCACCGGATGAGCGCGCTGGTTCCGAATCAAAGGGGCCTAGATCGCGCCCTAAAAACAGGAGTGCGTGAGGTGGCGGTGTTTGCCAGCGCCACTGAATCTTTTGCCAAAGCCAACCTCAACAACACTGTCGCTGGCTCGCTGGATATATTCACCCCTGTCATCAAGCAGGCGCGGGATGCGGGCTTGCAAGTGCGCGGCTACATCTCCATGTGCTTTGGTGATCCCTGGGAGGGAAAGGTCTCGACTAAGCAAGTAGCCGATGTTGCAGAAAGATTGCTTGCAGACGGAATCACCGAACTCTCACTTGGCGACACCATAGGAGTTGCGACACCAGGTAATGTCATAGATCTCATAAATGTATTAGATGCTCGTGGCATTGCTCGATCACAACTTGCAGTTCACTTCCACGACACCTACGGGCAAGCCCTCTCGAACACTCTCACTGCCCTCCTTGAAGGAATCACAACAGTCGACTCTTCCATCGGCGGGTTGGGTGGATGCCCGTTTGCTAAGAGCGCCACTGGAAACCTTTCCACCGAAGACCTCGTCTGGCAGCTTCACGGGCTCGGTATTGCCACGGGCATAAACATGGAGGCACTACTCAACACAAGCTGGTGGCTTGCGAGTAAGACCGGATTGAAGATCCGTTCGAAGACTGCGATCGCTTTATCTCATGACAACGAAATGGCGGAAAAGAAATGAACTCAGCGCTAATGCAATTATCCGAAGAGCATCAGACCCTTGCCGAAACGGTCCGGGAGTTTGCCACCCAAGTCATCGCACCCGTCGCGGCCAAACATGATCGAGAACAGAGCTTCCCGTACGACGTGATCAAGAAGATGGGAGCAATGGGGATCTTCGGTCTGCCTTTTCCCGAAGAGGTAGGCGGGATGGGCGGGGACTTCCTTTCTCTCTGTCTTGCGATTGAAGAATTAGCTCGTGTTGACCAGAGCGTGGCCGTTACCGTCGAGGCCGGAGTCGGGTTGGGCTCGATGCTGATCTTCCAAACCGGCAGCGATGAACAGAAAAAGAAATATCTTCCAGCGCTCATAAGCGGCGAAGCACTCGCCGGGTTCGGCCTTACAGAACCTGATGGAGGAAGCGACGCCGGCAGTCTGCGTACGAACGCGCGACTTGAAGGCGATGAGTGGGTCATCAACGGTGCCAAGACCTTCATCACAAATTCAGGCACGAACATCACATCCTTGGTCATCATCGCGTGCATAACAGGGACGAAGGCCGATGGATCAAAGGAACTCAGCACGATCATCGTGCCAAACGGAACGCCGGGCTTTGTCGTCGAGCCCTCGTACTTCAAGGTCGGCTGGCATGCCTCCGACACGCACCCACTCTCCTTTAGCAACGTTCGAGTCCCTGTCGGCAATCTCCTAGGTGAGCGGGGACGCGGTTACGCCAATTTTCTCCACGCACTCGATGATGGCCGCATCGCAATAGCGGCGCTTTCCGTGGGAGCAGCGCAGGGATGTATCGATGAGTCAGTGCGCTATGCCAAAGAGCGCAGAGCGTTCGGAAAATCGATCGGCGATCATCAGGTGATTGCGTTCAAGATTGCTGAAATGCAGGCACGTACACATGTGGCACGTCTCGCCTACTACCACGCTGCAGCACTGAAAGCTGCCGGCAAGGATTTCAAAACGGAGGCATCGATTGCCAAACTCGTGGCGAGTGATGCAGCAATGGACAACGCACGCGCAGCGACACAGATCTTCGGTGGTTACGGGTTCATGGACGAATACTCAGTCGCTCGTCATTATCGCGATTCCAAGATCCTGGAGATAGGTGAGGGAACAAGTGAGGTGCAGAAGATGCTGATCGCCCGCAGTCTAGGAATGAATGCATAATGACTACTAACAACGAATTGCTCTACGAGGTCACGGGCGGCATCGCCACCATCACGATCAATCGCCCGGATTCGCGCAATGCGCTGAACGCGAAAGTCCGCGAAGGAATACGCGAATCACTTCACTCCTTCACAAACGATGACAAGGCAAAGGTATTAATAATCACTGCGACAGGTAAGGCTGCTTTTAGCGCAGGTGCTGATCTGAAAGAAATGTCAGAGCAGCACCTCACGATTCCGCCAGATGATTTCATTCCCGATTTGGTCACTCACAAACCCGTAATCGCCGCTGTAAATGGAGTCGCTCTCGGGGGTGGCTTCTTTCTCGCACAGCAAGCCGATCTCGTCATTGCAGCCAGCCATGCAACTTTTGGCATCACCGAAGCACGCCACGGTCGTGGTGCACCATGGGCGGCTCCCCTCCCCTTGATGATTCCGCCTCGGATCGCCATGGAGCTCCTGCTTACAGCGCAACCCATCAACGCATTCAGAGCTCAGAATGTTGGATTGGTCAACATCGTCGTGCCCTCTGATGAACTCGGAGCTGCAAGTCGAGATCTCGCTCAACAAATTGCTGCCAACGCACCTCTTTCGGTCG
>CAYLYA010000080.1:0-2669 GCA_964387855.1 uncultured Bifidobacterium sp. | reverse complement strand
GGTTGATTGTTCGAGTTGAGCAAGAAGTAGTCTGCCCCGTCTAGCTTGATCGCGCTTGTCGCACCAATTTCGGTTGCAGAAATCAAGTACTCCAGATCTCTATCCCCCGTGCGACGCTCGCCAATGTTCCACGTTGCGCCTACGGCCTCTGTCCACACCTCGAGGATGCGGCGCATCTCGGTTCCCTTCATCGGAATGGAGAGGATTTTTCCGGCAGTCACCGATTGGTTTCGCATTGAGGCCAAGATGAGGTCGACAGCATCTTGAATTGGGAAGAAGAACCTGCTCATATCCGGGCCGGTGGTCATTACGTGATTCTTCTCTTGAATCATCTTGCTCCAGATTGGGAAGACCGAACCGGTCGACCAGGCGACGTTTCCATATCGAACACACGAGAAACGTGTGTCTGTCACACCATCTAGAGAGGTGAACAACTTCTCCATAATTGCTTTTGTCATGCCGTAGATATTCGCGATTGGCGCAGCCGCCTTATCGGTTGAAATGCCAATCACATAGTCGACCCCAACTTGCATGGCTGCACGGGCGACATTCTGGCTTCCGACAATATTGATATCGATGCACTCATTAGGGTACTTCTCAGCGAGATCCACAAATTTCGTGGCTGCGGCATGAAGGACAATGTCAGGCTTGATTCGTTGGAAAACTTCAATCGTCGCCGCGTAATTAGAGACATCCAACGGCATAGATTGGACACCCAATTTATGAGCGGCTGCAAGGAGTTGCTTCTGGTTGCGTGAGCTTAGAAAGACTTCATGCTCACCCAGAAGATTTTTAGCAAGGTGCTGACCAAGAAAGCCGCTGCCTCCTGTTATTAGTACCTTTGCCATTCAAAATCCTCTCCTTGTGGAGTTAATCGGGACATTTCCGCCTCAAATTGACTAGGCAGATCATAGTACAGGTCCGGATATCACCCGTATTTGAGAGGACGCCACCATGCTTCATTTGCTTGGTACCAGTTGAGAGTCGCTGCTAAGCCCTCAGAAAAGGCTACTTTTGGGGCATAGCCCAGGTCTCTTGAAATCTTTTCGTGGTTAACGGAATATCGGAAATCATGGCCTAAGCGATCCTCCACAAATTCCAGATATGACTCATCTTTGTCCATTAAGCGCAGCAACTCTCGGGTCAATTCAATATTGGTTATCTCAGTCCCGCCGCCAATGTTGTAGATATTTCCGGCCTCGCCCTTTGTAAGCGCCAAGTGGATGCCACGACAGTGATCATCGACATGCAGCCAATCGCGAACATTCTTTCCTTCACCGTAAACGGGGACCTTCTTATCCTCCATGAGATTAGTAATAAAAAGTGGAATCAGTTTTTCTGGAAATTGATTTGGCCCGTAATTATTGCTGCAACGAGTTACCCGGACATCAAGTCCGTGCGTCCTGTAATACGAACGAGCCAGCAAGTCACCGGATGCCTTCGAGGCCGAATATGGAGAGTTCGGCAGTAGTGGATCAGATTCCAGCGAGGAATTTGAATCAACCGAACCGTAAACCTCGTCGGTAGATACCTGGACGAAAGTGACATCGCCACTTCGACGGGCGGCTTCCAGTAGTGTGTGAGTGCCCAACACATTGGTAAGAACGAAGTCTCTAGACCCTGAAATCGAGCGATCCACGTGAGATTCAGCTGCAAAATTCACAACTGCATCGTGTTGCTGCACGAGTTTATTGACTAGCCCTTCATCGCAAATATCGCCTTGGATAAATTCATAATCATCAGAAGACAGACTAGAAAGGTTGGTCATCGTTCCGGCGTAAGTCAACTTGTCCAACACCGTCACGCGGGTGACATCGCCCAAAGCGCCGCTGACCACATGTTTGACGTAGTTAGATCCAATGAATCCTGCCCCGCCAGTTACCAGAACTTTCATCCGAGCATCATCCTCTTCGCATCTTTGACCTTGGGGTCATGCCAAGTATCATGCCTCATATGAGAGGTATTGTTCTAGCTGGAGGATCAGGCACCAGGCTTTGGCCATCTACCCGCGCTATCAGCAAGCACCTCTTTCCAATTTACGATAAACCCTTGATTTTCTACCCCATTGCCACCCTCATGCTTGCGGGTATTCGCGAAATTCTGATTATTTCGACCCTGGAGGATCAGCCTCTTTTCCAAAAACTCCTGGGAACAGGTGAGCGATTCGGTATGAAGATTGACTACCAAATCCAACCCAAGCCTGAAGGGTTGGCTCAAGCCTTCACCATCGGCAGAGATTTCATCGGCAACGATAATGTGGCGCTGATTCTTGGGGACAATATCTTCCAAGGTACGGGGCTCGGTGTTGATCTCGCTGACTATACGAACCCTGATGGTGCTCTCATTTTCGGATACACGGTGACGGATCCTCGTCGCTACGGGGTTGCCGAAATAGATAAATTCGGAAACGTCCTCTCCATAGAGGAGAAGCCGGAGAACCCCAAGTCCAACATCGCAATTCCAGGGCTTTACTTTTTCGATAATTCGGTGGTCCAGAAAGCCGAAAGAGTAAAAAAGAGTGCTCGAGGAGAACTAGAGATCACTTCCATTCTTGAGATGTACCAAGACGAAGGATCATTGAAGCTCGAGATTCTCCCTCGTGGCACCGCGTGGCTTGACTGCGGCACATCTGGAAGTTTGAACGATGCTTCAAACTACATTCGAGTAAT
>CAYLYA010000079.1:0-2713 GCA_964387855.1 uncultured Bifidobacterium sp. | reverse complement strand
GTTTGCGCTTGGGACGGACGGTCCACCATGACGAACCCAGGACACCAGATTTGGGCCGCGACAGCGCCACTAGACGTGACGAGCCGCGGTTCGGCTCGGGGGACTCTGCCGAAGAAGCCGCGGACATCGGCGAGTAGCGCCGTGCCCGATGACGGACATCGGAGAGTGTGGCGCATACCGAGACGTTACGGGAGCGGTGCGCCATGCCGCCCCGCCAAACCAACCCTCGGCACGGAACATGCCGAACCATTGATCGTAGGCGCCGAGGCCAAGGTTCACGCAACTGAGTGTGCAAGTTGCTGTGACTTCGAAGTTTGGCCTCAAAGCAAGGCGGCCTAACGATACCAAGTTCAGCGGCGAGCGAAGCGAGTCCGCTGCAACGCGTTGTTAGGCGGCCCCGATGATGAGGCGCCCTTGGACCGCGCAAGGTGAGAGGTTGCCAGGCTGCAGGTGACATGGTGCGACGCAATGAGTAGCTGATCGTGGCCCGAGGGGGAAAGGCCGGACCGGAACGCGCTCGTGCGGATTGCATGAAGGGCGACAGCCACGATTGCAAGGCCCAGAAACAGCAGCAAACCGTTGATGAGGATGCCGAGAACGGCCGGGATGCGGACAGCCTTTGAACCGAGACGAGAACCACTGATGAAAGCGTAGACGCCGGAGGAGAGACCGAGCACGAGAAGACAAACGATCATGAGCACGAGAGCGAGGGGGTCAGGGGGTCGAGGCCCGAGGGCCCTGACGACGAAGACCAGGATCGCTGTGAGGAATGGTAGGAGCCACGAAATGTGGGCCGCCGCACGGATGCGCTTGAGGTCGAGCGGTTCCAAGTTGTGGACGGATTGTAGGATGCAGCGAGGCCTTCGCGCTCAACCCTGCCGAGGGACGCCTAACGATACCAAGTTCAGCGGCGAGCGCAGCGAGTCCGCTGCAACGCGTTGTTAGGCGGCCCAGACGATGGCGGTGCCGCCAACCGCGCTCGACGCATGAGCGCCAAAGAGAAAACTGGTGCGAGTCAACCCAAGCACGCGATTGACCGGCCCCGGAAGGGGTGTGGTTGCGAACTCGATCACTGGCTGCCCCGCCAAATCTGGCGGCCACATGACGCTGCTGCGGTACTCAAGTGAACAGGCCAGGCTCTGGTAGAGCGCGCCACCGACCGAATCCTCTAGGGCGCCTAGGAATGCCTGATGCCCTGTGGATTCCAACGACTCCGCCGGTAGCAGGTAGGCGAGCGGAGCCGAGCCCACGACAAAGACGTAGAAGAAGTCGAAGGCAGGTCCGCCGGGTGTGGTGAGTTCGGCGATCAGGTGAAGATCGGAGAGGTCAATGGTCCAGTCACGTGCAGGAACTGCGCCGCAGATGGGACCCGCTTGATGATGGAGTTGACCGGCGACGATGGAGGCGCTGCCGTATCGATGCATCGAGTCCCTCACCTCACGATAGTGCCTCTTCGGGATCAGGCCGCGACTCTCGCCGACTCCCGCAACTTGCTAAGGCCCGCCTAACGATACAGGGTTCAGCGGCGAGCGAAGCGAGTCCGCTGCAACCCGTTGTTGGGCCGACCTTTGGAGAGAAGCCAAACCGAGCAGTGATGCTGCGAGGACCCTCTTGGCCGAAGTGGGTGGGCGAGCCACGTGCACGGACCGAGGCGTTGAAAGCCTGGGTTTGCCCGCGCTGCGAGCCTCGACTTGCCGCATGTCGGCTTTCGCGACCTTGCCGAAGGGGCTCGTTTGCGCTGGACGCTGACCGTCCACTATGACGAACCCAGGGCACCAGTTCTGGGCCGCGACATCGCAACGAGACGTGACCGGCCGCGGGTCGGCTCGGGAGACTTTGCCGAGGAAGCCGCGGGCATCGGCGAGTGGCGCTGTGCCCTATGACGGACGTCGGAGGTGTCGGATGACCAGCCGCCAAGATCGGGAGCGGAACGCTACGCCGCCTAGCAAGCAGGCCTCCTGCAGTGAGCATGCCGAACCGATGATCATAGGCGCCGAGACGACTGCTGACGCCAAAGTATGCAAGTTGCTGTGACTTCGACTTTGGCTTCGAGGCCGGCGGCCCAACGATACCAAGTTCAGCGGCGAGCGAAGCGAGTCCGCTGCAACGCGTTGTTAGGCTCGCCCGACCGAATGTGCCCACCACCTTTAGGGGAGTGACCTATCGCTGGGTCACCACAGTGCTCCGTGACGACGACCCGCGAAGCCGGACGCTGCTGCATTAGACCTCGTGACTATCCGACCGGACGAGAATGGGCCATGGCCTGGCGGGCGGATCCCTGATGTACGCCAGGATCTCCGCAGCGGTGCCTTGGAAGATCGTGCCATGACCCTTGAACCCAACGTAGTCATCGAGCACCAAACCGCCGCAAGCAGGGCAACGAAAGATGAGGACCTCATGGTCGACGCGGCGAATCGGCGACTCGCGCTGGGTAAAGGCCAGGAGATCCGAGCACCGCTCGCACGACGCATCTCGGGCGGGAGGGTCGGCTGGCAGATCGAGGTCGAGGTCGAAGTCGCTCATCATCGGCGCAAAAACGGCCGACGTCCCACGAGCGCCGTACCGCGTAGCGAGCCTAACGATACCAAGTTCAGCGGCGAGCGCAGCGAGTCCGCTGCAACGCGTTGTTAGGCCGACCGTTGGAGAGGAGCCGAGCCAAACGGTGAAGATGCGAAGACCCTCTTGGCCGAAGTGGCTGAGCAGCCCACGTTGC
>CAYLYA010000078.1:0-2872 GCA_964387855.1 uncultured Bifidobacterium sp. | reverse complement strand
CTTACGTCGGACTAGATCCAAACAACAGACTAGAAGTCCTGTTGAAGGGTACAGAAATCCCTAAATGTTTCGATTTCTTGTCAATTGATATAGACGGTATGGACTATTTTATTTGGCAATCACTTCTAGAGTACCGGCCGAAGCTCGTTTGTATCGAGTTCAATCCCACCGTCCCTTCTCACATCTCATTTATTCAACCTAAAGACTTTGGCATTAACCAAGGGTCGAGTGCGAGGGCAATTAGGGAGTTGGCAGAGGAAAAGGATTACACGCTCGTCGCGGCAACTCACACCAACTTATTTTTTGTGGACTCAAAATATCGAAATGAGGTACTGGGGACTGGAGAGGAGCCCAAGTTAGAAGACGTAATTCAAAAATCCTATGCGGATACTTATGTGTTTTCCGGATACGACGGAACTATCCACTTATCGGGGAATCTGACCTTGCCTTGGCATGGAATCGAACTTGATGAAACCTCTTTACAATATTTTCCAAAACGAATCCGCACATTTCCCGCTAATTACACAAAAACACAGCGTTTGTACTTCTTGATCTTTAGAATGCGGCAAAATGGATTTGGTTGGGGAGCCAAACTCATGGCACGTACCGCTAAGAGAACCCTAACTGCTCGTGCAATACGGCGTCACAAAAACTAGTCATTTACCATCAAGTAACGGGATGCCTTCGGTTAGTCGCGATAAATATGTCGTGCTCAATAGTCCAGACCAACTCATGGGAGTTTGCCCAACTAGAAAGGTAATTGAGCGGTGGGTATGAAGCATATTCAGGTATTGATGGGTTGAAACATCGGACGTCGTCAATAAAGACGGTCACATTCGTGAAAGTGCGCAAATATTCAGATATTGCATGGAGTTCTTCGACAATTGGAGTGTCGGATGGACCTTGAAAAGTTATTCCCGCTGAATAATGACCATCCAGCCAAAAAGAGACATCTTCCTTTTCAAGCTGGGAAAGTTCCTGGAGCAGTCGGGGGAGTTCAACTTCAGATAAACCCTCGATAATGTTTACACTTTCATTAGCAGAGAAATTTCTAGTTGCGTTTTTTGCCAATATCGGGCTGGGCTCAATCGAATATACGCAATGTGAAAAAGTTGAAAGAAATCGAGTCGTTTCGCCCTTGTACGTACCGCTCTCGATCCAGGTACCATCCCCTCCCCATCTCCTTAGCACAGACCATTTCACAATTTGTGGAGCAGGAGAAGCGAAGCCTCTTCGAAGCCAATTCCTAAAGCCCGATAACTTTTTTGGCCCCAAACGCGATAAGGCGCTCAACAGTGCTAGGAACTCCCAAGAGGTTCTCAAAGGTCTTCCAACCCGCTTCATCCAATTGGGGACAGAATTCCGCATGGGAGTAACGTACCTGCTTCGTCAACTTCGTCGGCTCGAGATCCTGACGAATCGGGACACGTAGATGGAGCCGCTGTAAGACTTCGCCTGATCCTTGACGTTTGATATTCGCCTGATCCTTGACACTTCTGGGGTCATTTATACATCATTGCGCCTTCAAGATTGAGACGTTCTTCTTGCGTATCACCTCCCCGGGTCGCTCTCTGAGTGCAGTCTTGAGAAGTTCGCTTCCATCCCAGATCTGCAAGATTTCCTTGGAGATCTGAACATCGACGTTGCGTCCGGCTCGATGTCTTCCAACAGATATCTGCTGCCAGGCAACGCCCACAACTCCATTTGCCCCTACTCGCCGACTCACCCAATCCGGGCCGCTTCGGACGTCGCTTAAGGCCTTGGTATCCACTACCGGTCCAACAAGGCTGATCCCAGGGTGAGTGAACCTCGTCATCGGTGTCACCATGCCGATGCCTTGGTGCGGGCGGATGGTGTTGTATTCAATGACCCACGCATCGAGTTCCGCTTGAGCAACTTCTTGAGATTCAAAGGTGCGAGATTGCAGGAACTCGGTGCGAAGGCTGCGATGGAAACGCTCGATCTTTCCTGTCGTCGTGGGAGAGCGGGGAGCGGTCAACAGGTGATCGATGCCGTTCTCGCGGCAGATGCGGTCAAAGAGCACCTCAGTATCTTTATAGCCAAAGCGCCCCGTGAAGACCTTGCCGTTGTCGGTGAGGATCTCCTGGGGAACTCCGTGGATGCGCATCGCGGTGGCGAAGTGGTCACAGACCGATCTCGATGTCGCACGAACCATCAACCCTGCAACAACGCAGAGTCGTGAGTGGTCATCGACTCCGGTCAGGCACTTCAACTCTTTGCCGTCGGAGAGCAAGATGCCACCAACGACATCCATCTGCCAGAGCTCCATGGGACCGCCCCGCTCCCATCTCTTGAACTTCTTATCGCGCTCCCTTCTCGCATGAGGCTCAATGAGGTTGGCTCGCTTGAGGCAGCGATAGATACCGGAAAGTGATGGCACCGGTTCAACACCTAAACGGGCCAACTCGTGCTGGAGGCGCTTGGGTCCCCAGAAGATATTGCGCCTTCGAAGTTCCACGATCTTCACATCTACTTCAGGGCTCATCTGGTGCTCGCAGCCGTCAGGTCGGTGGGAGCGATTCATCAGCCCTGGCATTCCGGATTTTTCATAGCGCAACAGCCATGAGTGGACTGACTGGCGCGAGACGCCGAATCGGCGCGCAACTTCCACGACGGAGACTCCATCGCGGATGACAGCTAGTACTGCTTGATATCTCTGCTCCATAACACTTAGCTCCATTAACATGAATGAAGTGTCAAGGACCAGCCGGATATGGTGTCAAGCATCAGGCGAATACCTGTCAAGCATCAGCCGAAACTCTTATGTCAAGGGTCAACCGAAGTAATACACGTAGTTGGAGCCGCCTCCGGGATTTGAACCCGGGACCTACGCATTACGAGTGCGTTGCTC
>CAYLYA010000077.1:0-2917 GCA_964387855.1 uncultured Bifidobacterium sp. | reverse complement strand
CTGCGGATTCCGGCGATCGTGAACACCCATTCCGGTGATCGTGATCAGAGCGAGGCAACGCTCCCCGGCTGGTTTCTCTGGTGCTCTTCCCTGGCCGGTTACTAGGAAGAGCCTCGTAGTCGTAGCAGTCTTTCTTTTTGCTCCTTTTTCTTTCTGTGGATTCCTCTGCAATTGTGCATTACTCGAGTCCGGCCGTTCCGCGGTGAGGTGATGAGGTGGGCCAGGACCCTCTGTTCATGCGGAGTTGGCGCCGGGTACCGTTCTCGGACGCTTTCGGTCAGGCCTCCGCGCCGGAGATCTCATCATCGGTGCCGGCTGTGGATTTCGAGGTCGAGCCTCCCCGCGCTCCTTCGCGGCGCCGGGATCCGCCCTTGAGCTCGACGCGGTGAGCGTTGTGCAAGAGGCGGTCGCAGATCGAGTCGGCGACGGTTGGCTCGCCGAGGTACTCGTGCCACGTCCGCGACGGAAGCTGGCTCGTGACGATGGTCGAAGCGTTGCCGTAGCGGTCCTCGAGCACGTCCAGGAGCGCCTGCCGGTCGGCATCCCGCATGGCGGAGAGACCGAAGTCGTCGAGGACCAGGACCTCGGTCCTCATGAGCTTGGCGAGGACCTTGGCGTACGTGCCGTCGGCGCGCCCGAGCGCGAGCTCCTCGTAGAGGCGCGAGGCGCGCCGGTAGAGGACGCGGTAGCCCTTGCGGCAGGCTTGCTGTGCGAGCGCGCACGCGAGGAAGGTCTTGCCGGTGCCGGTTGGGCCGGTCACGAGGACGTTGAGCTTGTTCTCGATGTAGACGCACGAGGCGAGCCGCAGCAACACGGCCTTCTCGAGGCCCCGCGCAGCCGAGGTCTCGACGTCTTCCACAGCCGCGGTCGAGAGGCGCAGCTTGGCCTCGCTGAGGCGGCGCGTGAGCCGCTTGTTCTGGCGGAGCATCCACTCGGCGTCCACGAGGAGACCGAAGCGATCCTCGAAGCTCAGACCGCCGCCCGACGGCTTGCGCAGCTGCTCGGTGTAGGTGTCGGCCATCCCGTAGAGCGAGAGCTCCTTGAGCTTGTCGAGTGTGGGTTCGGTGAGCATGGTGTCGTTGCCCTTCTTTCTCATCGTCGTCCTTTGCTTCAGTGGAAGTAGCTCGGGCCGCGCACGTTTTCGTGGGCGACCATGGCGCTTGCGGTCTGCTCTTCCTCGCCGTGAAGCGGTGCCTCGGCCAGGCCGTTCTTCAGAATCGCGGCCACGTGCCGGAAGCTGCGGGCTCCGGCCTCGTGCGCTCTCTTGCACGCCCGGTCGAGCCTCTCGTTGCCGTGCACGCGGGCGAGCCGCAGGATCCCGAGGCACGGGCGGTAGCCCTGCTCAGGGTGCGGCTTGGCCGTGAGAATCGCGCGAACCAGCGCACCCGCGTTGGGACCGGCTTTCTCGGCCAGTGCCACGAGTTCCTCGGGAAGCACGGACCGCACGTCCTGGTGAGCCCGCGGCCGATGCTCTTTGTGGGTCGACACCGACCCGGGTTCGTGTGACCTTTCGTGCGATGCGACCCGCTCGTTCTTGTACAGGACCTCCACTGTCGTCGACGTCGCTCTCACGTCCACCTTCTCGCCGACGAGCGTGTGCGGCACCGAGTAGAAGCTCTCGTCAAAGCCGAGGTGGTAGTCATTCCCAACACGCGCGGTCTTCCACTCGCCCAAGACGAAGCGCTCCGCGGGCAGCGCCGTGAGCGCCGGCAGATCCACCTCTTCGTAGAGCATCCGGCGGCTCTTGCCCCCATGGCCCCGCATCGGCCGCGCGTTGAGGTCCTTCAGCAGCTCCCGGATCCGCTCATTCAGCTGGCCCAGCGTGAAGAACGTCTCATTCCTGATCCGCGCCAGGATCCACCGCTGCACCACTTGCACGGCCACCTCGACCTTGGCCTTGTCCCGCGGTTTCCGCGGCCGCGCAGGCACCACGGCGCACCCGTAGTGGCCGGCCATCTCCTCGTACGTACGCTGGATCGCTGGGTCGTACCAACACGCGGTCGTGACCCCCGACTTCAGCTGGTCCGGCGTCAGGATCGACGGCGCTCCCCCGAAGTACTCCAGCATCCCCACGTGGCTCGCGATGAAGTCCCCGACCTTCTGGCTCATCGTCGCCTCGGCGTACGTGTAGCTCGACGCTGCGAGGACCCCGACGAATAGCTCGACCTCGGTGACGTCGCCCGTCTCGCGGGAAACGAGCTTGGCCTTCTTGCCCGAGTAGTCAACGCACGCCCGATCTCCGCCGCGGTGCTCCTGCCTCATCGTCTTTCGCTGGCTTCCGAGCCACCGGCGGTAGATCTGGCAGAACTGCGTGTACTGGTAGCCGCCCGGGTGCTCCTTCAGGT
Organism: uncultured Bifidobacterium sp.; assembly: GCA_964387855.1. Lineage (GTDB taxonomy): Bacteria > Actinomycetota > Actinomycetes > Nanopelagicales > Nanopelagicaceae > QYPT01. Next base: position 572 of record CAYLYA010000077.1, on the reverse strand, counting down.
ATTCCATGTGCAGCAGCTGGAGCGTCACCCCAGGCTTCATCAGCTCCGTGTGGATCCACTCCGGGTCCGGCCTCGGCCGGACACCTCCAGGCGTCCCTCGCGCCCCGTAAAGCCGCTCCTCGGCCTCGTCCTCGCCCATGACGGCCGCCGCTGCCCACGTGAGCCCCGCGACCTTCGCGCGGCTCACGATCTTGCTCACGGCCCCGATCGACACCCCCGCGCTCTCGGCCACCTCCCGATGGCTCAGTTTCACCTCGTGCTTCAGCCGCAGGATTTCCCGGATCTTTCGCATCGTCAGCCTCCCGTTTCGCAAGCCGCCTCCTTCGAGGACGGTTGCTTTCGAGCCGCTGAGCGCCGCCTTGGCCGCCCGGCCCCCTCCCCGGGGCCGAGTCTCGTTCACCCTGGCCGATCCCCCCGTTCACGCCCCCGGAATCCGTGTTCACGTTCGGCGTAACGCGTGTTCACGTTCAGCGAAACGAGTGTTCACGTTCACCGAAACGGCTGTTCACGCCCTCCGGAATCAGCGTTCACGTTCCGCCGAAACGGGTGTTCACGCTCGTCCGAAACACGCA
>CAYLYA010000076.1:0-3116 GCA_964387855.1 uncultured Bifidobacterium sp. | reverse complement strand
GGCTCAGTCTTTCACACATCAAGGCTGAGAAGATCAGCAAGAGTTTCGCGACGAAGAATGACACGGGCTTTGCCGTCAACAACAGCCACCACGGGCGGTCTTGGGACATGGTTGTAATTGCTGGCCATACTTCTTCCATATGCACCCGTTGCCGGGACTGCAAGCAGATCTCCAGGGGCGATATCGCTGGGCAATTTGATATCACGAATGACGATATCTCCAGTCTCACAATGCTTTCCGACGACCCTTGTCTGAACTGCGTCGGCAGTCGAGGCGCGATCGGCAATGACCGCGGTGTATTCGGCACCGTACAGAGAGGTGCGGATGTTGTCGCTCATGCCCCCGTCGACGGAAACGTAATTGCGAGTGCTCTCGTCCTCTAAAACAACTTCTTTTGTCGTGCCAACTTCATACAAGGTGAACATTGCCGGACCAACGATCGCCCGGCCTGGTTCGATGGAGACACGAGGAATCTTCAATTCTCGAACAGCACAAGCTGAACTCACTGCCCGGTATAAAGCCGGCAGAACTTCGCTAGGAGAAAGAGCATCGTCTTCTGGAAGGTAGGAGATTCCGTACCCTCCCCCAAGATCCAATTCTGGGAGTTCTTGATCGAATTCATCTCTGTATCTTGCGAGCAGTCCGATTAGACGATCCGCCGCAATGCCGAAGGCGTCCATGCTGAGAATCTGTGAACCGATGTGGCTATGGAATCCGCACAATTCGATCTCAGGGTGGCGTCTAGTCGCGATGATTGCATCCCAAGCGGCACCGCTTGCAATCGAGAAACCGAACTTCACATCTTCATGCGCCGTTGCGATCGATTCATGGGTATGGGCCTCAATGCCTGGTGTCAGGCGAAGCAGAACGCGTTGGCGTTTTCCTCGCCCCTTTGCGGCAGCTGCCACGCGCTCGATCTCGACGAGAGAATCAATGACGATTGTCCGCACGCCGTTCTCAATGGCAGTCTCGATTTCCGCAACAGACTTGTTATTGCCGTGAAGCTCCATCTTGCTCGGCGGAAAACCTGCAGCCAGAGCCACCGCTAATTCTCCACCGGTACAGACATCAAGGCCGATTCCTGACTGTGCAATCCATCGCGCAACCTCAACACAGATAAAGGCTTTGGCCGCGTAGTACACGGTCCCAGCATTCTCTCCAAATGTATCGTGAAGTGCGCGGCCCCAGGCGGTGGCGCGATTTCGGAAATCGGCTTCATCCAAGAAGAACGTCGGGGTTCCGAATTCACTTGCCAATGTTTTTGCCGAGATGCCGCCTAAGTGGAGTTGGCCGTTCTCGAAAGAGACCCCAGAGGACCAGACGTTTGCCATCGCGGTTACATCCTCTCTGGCGCACTCACGCCAAGGAGTTGCAGCCCATTGCTAATGACCTGTCGGGTTGCGGCGCACAAATTCGCCCGTGCAGAATGAATAGCAGCGGCGGGTTCCTCTCCCATGGGAAGGACACGACAATCCGCGTAAAAACGGTGATAAACACCTGCTAATTCCTCCAAATACCGCGCGACCCTGTGTGGCTCGCGAAGTTCGGCTGCGCCCTGCACAACTCTCGGGAACTCGGCGAGAGCGCCTAGCAGTTCATTCTCGCGATCATGAGTCAACAGCGATGGATCGAAGTCGGCGAGTTCGTAGGGAACGTTGAGTTCCTGGGCGTTTCTTAATACGCCGGAAATCCGTGCGTGCGCATATTGCACGTAGTAGACGGGGTTGTCATTCGTGCGCTTTTTCAGCACGTCGACGTCCAGAACCATCGGCGTATCAACTGGATAACGTGTCAAGGTATAACGTGCCGCGTCAACGCCTACTTTTTCGACCAGATCCTCAAGGGTGATGATCGTCCCTGCACGCTTGGATAGTTTTACTTCCTCACCGCCTTCGATGATCTTCACGAGCTGGCCGATGAGCACGTGGATGTTGTACTCGGGGTCATCGCCGGCACATGCAGCTACTGTCCGAAGTCGATTGACGTAACCGTGATGGTCTGCGCCCAACATGTAAATGCACACGTCGAATCCACGTTCGCGCTTGTTGATGTAATACGCGGTATCGGAGGCGAAATATGTGAGTTCGCCGCCGCTCTTGACCAGCACACGATCTTTGTCATCGCCGAAATCGCTAGTGCGTAACCATGTGGCACCATCTAATTCGAAGACGTGGCCTTGGCCACGCAATTTCTCTAGGCCATGCTCGACGGCCCCGCTGTTGTGAAGGCTTCGCTCGGAGAACCAGACGTCAAAGTGCGTTCCGAAATCATCAAGGACCTGCTGCTGTTGTGAAAGCTGGGCTTTGTAGGCGCGTTCGCGAAACTCGACTAACTGGTCGTCCTCTGACAGGGACACAATTCCGGGATCTTCACTGAGAATCATCTGCGCCAAGTCGTTGATGTACCCGCCTTGATAACCGTTTTCAGGAATCGCACGACCAAGTGCAGCGGCTCTCACCGAAGCACCGAAAAGATCCATTTGATTGCCACGATCGTTGATGTAGAACTCTCGGGTGACCGATGCCCCTGCCGCACGGAGAACGCGCCCGAGTGCGTCCCCGACGGCTGCCCAACGGGTGTGGCCAAGGTGCAAAGGCCCCGTTGGGTTGGCGCTAATAAATTCCAAGTTGATGTTCACGCCACTCAAGGCGCTGCTTGAGCCGTATTTCTCTCCGGCCGTGATTATCTGAGGCACAACTGCGGCTGCACTTGCCCGATTGAGCGTGACGTTGATGAACCCAGGACCAGCGACCTCGACTGAGGCGACCTCATCCAAGGCCTCCAGGCTCTTCTTGAGGAGCTCTGCGATCTCACGTGGAGGACGCCCAGATCCCTTGGCCATTTGGAGAGCAATAGAAGAGGCATAGTCGCCGTGATCGCGGTTTTTCGGCCTTTCCAGGCGAATCTCGCCTGGAATCGCCCCGATTAGCGCACCCTGTGCCACCAAAGAAGTCAGAGCAGCCCGAATGTGCGCTGCGAGGAGATCACTATTGGACGACACCTGAGCAAGGCTACCGTTCTCACCTACTTCTTAGGCGCCAGATTCCTAGGGGGATATGTGGTTTCTTTCGACAAAATAGTTATGCAATCGTTAGATGCAATATCCGATATGTCCG
>CAYLYA010000075.1:0-3294 GCA_964387855.1 uncultured Bifidobacterium sp. | reverse complement strand
GTGTCATGACCCGCATTGGCGAGACAAGCGATCTGCTGAAGTGTTCTTTCTGCGGAAAGACTCAGAAACAAGTTAAGAAACTGATCGCGGGCCCCGGTGTGTACATCTGCGATGAGTGCATCGATTTGTGCAACGAAATCATCGTTGAGGAACTTACTGAGGCGAACTCACTTGGCCTGCAAGAGTTGCCAAAGCCGACAGAGATCTACGAGTTTCTTGATCAGTATGTGATCGGTCAAGATCGAGCAAAGAAGTCGCTATCCGTCGCGGTGTACAACCATTACAAGCGCGTTCAGAGTGGTGACACAAAACGTGAAGATTCAGTTGAGTTGTCCAAGAGCAACATCCTTCTTCTTGGCCCAACTGGTTGCGGTAAGACTTTGCTTGCACAGACTTTGGCACGGATGCTCAATGTTCCTTTCGCAATCGCGGATGCAACCGCACTAACCGAAGCGGGTTATGTCGGTGAAGATGTTGAGAATATTCTTCTCAAGCTCATTCAGGCCGCCGATTATGATGTGAAAAAAGCCGAGACTGGAATCATCTACATCGATGAGATCGACAAGGTAGCTCGCAAGTCCGAAAACCCATCGATCACTCGTGACGTTTCCGGCGAGGGTGTTCAGCAGGCGCTTCTGAAGATTCTAGAAGGAACAGTTGCCTCAGTACCGCCCCAAGGTGGCCGCAAGCACCCTCATCAAGAATTCATTCAAATCGACACGACAAATGTGCTCTTTATCGTTGGGGGAGCATTTGCCGGTCTTGAGAAGATCATCGAAGGCCGCAAGGGCTCTGCCGGCGTCGGCTTCAATGCCGTCCTGCAGACTGAGGCCGAACGTGACAAGCAGGATGTTTTTGCAGACGTCATGCCTGAGGATCTATTGAAATTTGGAATGATTCCCGAATTCATCGGTCGTCTTCCTATCGTGACCAGCGTCGAGAAGCTTGATAGGACCGCCCTGATGCAGATTCTCACCGAACCGAAGAACGCCCTCGTCAAGCAATATGTTCGCCTTTTCGATTTGGACGACGTGGAACTCGAATTCACCACCGAATCCCTTGATGCCATCGCAGAACTTGCCCTCCAAAGGGGCACTGGAGCACGTGGGCTTCGGGCAATCATGGAATCAGTACTGCTATCGGTCATGTATGACGTTCCGAGCCGTACTGATGTGGCCAAGGTGATTGTCACCAAGGAATGCATCGCCGATGGCGCCCCTCCTACTTTCGTGACGCGGACTGGCGATATTCCAAAGAGGATCGTCCGAGGACAAAAGGGTCCAGAGGAGAAGAGCGCATAATCTAGACTCTCCTCCATGAGTCAGCGCGAATTACCTCCGAATTTCTCAAGCGCGGAGGTTGAAGCCCCACTGTACGAAAAGTGGGTGGCCGCTGGTTACTTCACCCCTGATGCAAAATCTGACAAGCCGCCCTTCACCATCGTTATTCCGCCGCCGAATGTAACAGGCAGTCTGCACATCGGTCACGCCCTCGATCACACGTTGCAGGACATCCTGATTCGCATGAAGCGAATGAAAGGCTTTGCGGTGCTCTGGCTGCCGGGTATGGATCATGCAGGCATTGCAACTCAGAATGTTGTGGAGAAGCAGCTGGCGACGCAGGGCCTGTCACGCCACGACTTGGGGCGGGAAGAGTTCGTCAAGAAAGTTTGGGAGTGGAAGAGCGAATCCGGTGGGGCAATTCTCGGACAGATGCGTCGCCTTGGCGACAGCGTTGACTGGACTCGCGAGCGGTTCACTATGGATGAGGGACTATCGCGCGCTGTCCTTACCATCTTCAAACGTCTCTATGACGCTGGTCTGATCTACCGCGCAGAGCGCATTATCAACTGGTGCCCGCGTTGCATGACTGCAATTTCCGATATTGAAGTAGACCATAACGATGACGAAGGCGAATTAGTTTCTATACGTTATGGCGATGGTGAAGACTCGATCGTCGTAGCGACAACTCGCGTCGAGACAATGCTTGGCGATGCCGCAGTGGCAGTGCATCCAGATGACGCACGCTATTCACATTTGATTGGCAAGACGATCACGCTTCCTCTTGTAAACCGTCAGATACCCATCGTGGCAGACGAGCATGTCGACCCCGAGTTCGGAACTGGCGCAGTCAAGGTCACGCCAGCTCATGACCCAAACGACTTTGAAATCGGACAGCGTCATTCCCTGCCAAACATCGTCATCCTCAGCCCTGAGGCCGTTGTCACTGGCACTGGTACTGAATTTGACGGTCTAGATCGCTTCGAAGCAAGGAAAGCAGTTGTCGAGGCACTTCGTGTTCAAGGTCGGATTGTTGCGGAGAAGCGTCCCTACATTCACTCGGTCGGACACTGCCAACGTTGCGATACAACTGTTGAACCTCTTTTGTCCAAGCAGTGGTTTGTGAAAGTTGAATCACTTGCGAAAGCTGCGGGCGATGCCGTCCGTGATGGAAGAGTAAAGATCGAACCTGAAACGCTGTCTCCTCGATATTTCGAGTGGGTGGACAATATGCACGATTGGTGCATCTCTCGCCAACTTTGGTGGGGCCATCGGATCCCTGTTTGGTACGGGCCAAATGGAGAAGTTGTCGTAACGGGACCAGACGAGGATGCGCCTGCCGGTTACACCCAAGATCCAGATGTCTTGGATACATGGTTTTCTTCAGCGCTATGGCCATTTTCTACACTGGGTTGGCCTGAGCAGACTGAGGACTTGAAGAAGTTCTACCCAACAAGTGTTCTGGTCACCGGATACGACATCCTTTTCTTCTGGGTCGCGCGCATGATGATCTTCGGACTTTTTGCTACCGACGGTGTCCCGCCATTTCACACGATCATGTTGCATGGGCTGGTCCGCGACAAATTCGGCAAGAAGATGAGCAAGAGCCGCGGAAACAGCATCGACCCGTTGGAATTCATGGACATGTACGGCGCAGACGCGGTCCGATTCACCCTAGCGCGCGGTGCCAACCCCGGAAGCGATCAAGCACTAGCGGAGGAATGGATTGCAGGATCGCGCAACTTCGCGACCAAGCTCTGGAATGCCACGCGATTCGCCATGATGAACGGTGCGACGGTGTCAGGGGAGATGCCTGAGTTCGAATCGCTTAACGCTATTGATCGATGGATTCTGAGCCGGCTTAACTCGACTATCACTGAGGTGGATGTCCTCTTTGAGTCATACGAGTTCGCTCGCGCGTGTGAACTCATCTATCACTTTGCTTGGGACGATCTCTGTGACTGGTATCTGGAACTGTCGAAGGAGGCATTCGCTACCGGCACTGCCCACGATT
>CAYLYA010000074.1:0-3706 GCA_964387855.1 uncultured Bifidobacterium sp. | reverse complement strand
GAAAGTTTGAGCAAATGATGGTAGGGAGCTGAGTAAGCCAGAAGGCTATCAACTTGTGGATTGGGTACACAACTAATAAAGGTTCAGAGTTTTACAAACCTAAGAAGGTGGGCCTTGCCGTTAATTTTAATCTTGATAAAATGAACCCCATTCCGCAAGGATTCTGTCGGCAATTCTAAAGTATTGGCACCAACGGAAAGGGCAATTGGCATGGTGATTTCCAACTGGCCATCAGATCCAACAATTTGAAGTTGTCCGGAATGTGCTTCATCACTGTTTGCCGGTAAGCCTCCGAGCAACCCCATCTATCCCTCGACTTCCGGGCATCTATTAATCACAGCCCACTGAACTGGCAGCAGGTCGGCAACATCATTGACCTTTCGGGTTGGCAGTTTTTGCAAAACATCCGCCAGATATTCCGTTGGGTTGATATCTGCTGTTTTGCAGGCGGCCAGGATGGTGTATGCCACTGCGGCTCTCTGAGCGCTGTCGTGAGAGCCAGCGAAGAGGTAATTTTTTCGACCTACGGCCACGGGTCGGATAGAATTTTCAATGGGGTTATTGTCTATTTCCAGTTGGCCGTTTTGGGCATACAACATCAATTTATTCCATCTTTTGAGGCTGTAGGCCGTTGCAATCGCCAACGGGTTTTTGGGGGTAAGGGTGAGGCTGAAGTGGTCGAGCAGTTCTTTTATTTTTTCCAGTACTGGAACGGCCTGCTGCTGGCGTTGCTCAAGACGCTGTTCATTTGACAAGCCATGTTCCCGGCAGTGACGCTCGATGGCATATAGTTTTTGGATAAACGAGAGTACCGTTGTGGCATTTTCCCGATCAACTTGCAATGCTTCTTCAAATTTCCGGCGCGCATGCGCCCAGCAGGACAGATGTACGATATCCGTGCGTTCCAGCACGAGCCGTTCATAGGCTTCGTAGCCGTCTGTCTGCAAATAGCCGCTAAAGGAGCTCAGGTGTTCCTTCGGGTACACCCCTGCCCTGCCTTGTTGATAGATAAATAAAGGCAGTTTGTCCGCCGGATCGTAATAGACCCAGTAGTAACCCAAATGTGTGCTTCCTTTTTTATCACTTTCCAAAACCTTGATTGTCGTTTCATCTCCCATCAAGTAGCCGCTTTGAAGCACTTTTTCTTTGATTTTCGAGTAGATAACTTCCAGAAGTTGAACGCTTTGCCGCAACCAATCGCCCAAAGTGGCATCCGGGATGCGCATCCCTTCCCGCTCATATCTTTTGGCCTGGCGGTACAACGGCAGGTGGTCTATGTATTTATCGCTCAGGATTTGTGCCAGCAAATGCGGGCCGGGGATGCCTTTGTCTATCGGCCGTGCTGGGAGTTTTGCCTGAACCACGCCCTCGCCGCCCGGTCGGGCGTAGCGGGGGCGCACATAACGGCGGACAAACAGCTTCCCAGGCGTGTATTCCAACTCTTCGGTCACATCCTGACCAATGCAAACCATTCCGGTGACGTCTTCTTCCGGCTCGATGACTACTTCCTGGCGGGGCAGTGAGGCGGGCAACTCGTTGCGGCCCGGGTGCAATTTCTCCACCCCTTTGCGCTTTGAACGCTCGTAGGCGATCTGCTCTTTTTCGTCTGCGACTTCTACCACCGGCGCATTTAAGTCTGAAAACAACGTCGGCTGACTCAGCATCGGACTGTCTGCCACAAATCGCTCGCTCTTGCGACCGAAGACCAGGCGTTCCAACTGGGACAACCGGTGCATCAGTTGCAAGTTTTGCGCTCGCAGTTGTTCGTTTTCTGACCGCAGGATCGTGACCGTTTCTTCTGATGGCATGCCACAAAAATAGGGCAGAACAACTTTGCAAATCGCTGAAAACCAACTCTTTTTATCCACCCAAAACCAACTCTTTTTGTGGATAACTACGCCCTTTTTTCAATTTTATCGCCAACCGCATACCTACGACGATGACGCACACTCCGAAGCGATATACCTTCCAGAATCAGCATCAATTCCGACCAACTCAACCGGGCGCCATCTCCCTCTCCGCGTGGAAGTTCGTAACTGCCGCGCTCCAGCCGCTTCGACCACAGCGCCCAACCGCTCCTGTCCCACACCAACAACTTGATCAGGCTCCGCTGACGGTTTAAAAAAACGTAAACCTCTCCGTTCATCGGGTCCCGGCCCAGCTCGTTGCGTACCAAACCGCTCAACCCGTCGAAACTCTTACGCATATCCGCGCTCCGACGATACAAATAGTACCGGTGTTGAGAGCCAAAACCCGTCACCTGGACATCGATTTAAGAAAACCGCTTACCCAGTCAACTGGGGGAAGCCGGTCAAAATCCAATACCGCAGGGCCAATGCTCAACCGAAAACCATATTCAGACCCCGCCAATGGAGCCGAAATCGCCACAAAGCCCATCGGATTATTTTCACTGTATCGCTCCTGCCACGACTTTAACGTGATCGCTGATACCCCGCAAACCCGGGAATAAGCCGCACAACTCTGACCGCTTTCCAAATACGACGATACTATAATTCGTTTCTCTGATTCGCTGTAACGTTTTGCCATATGTTGTAATTTTCGGCAAAGTTCAGGCGGGCAGGCGGGGTTGGCAAGACGGGGTTGGCCGGTGGCTTACGTTAATCGTCACGAGGGTGTTAAAGCCGAAAACCCTGCAATCTGCGAAAAAGTAGGCTACGCAAAATGCCGAAAAGCGTTAATGTACGGCATTCATAAACTATGTTACGAATTTTTAGTACGCTGTCAGTTGTCTTTTCTTTGGTTGCCATATGCTCATTTGCTTCTTGTCAAAAAGAGAAGGTGGTAAACAGTGAAAAAGAACAGGAATCTGCATCTGAGCGAACTGTTAATTGCCCGCTTATTAAAAGTACTGTTGTCAAAACTGATGGCAAGCTGGTTTTTACAGACCGGCAACACTTTGAGGATTGTATAGAATGCTTAGAACAAGAGGTCGAAGATTATAATGATGCTTATGAAGCCCAATATCCAGTTGAAACAACTGCCGCGCAATTGGATTCGTTGGATGATCTGAACGGCTTCAATGAATGGCAGCCGTTGGTACAATTTGAGAGTCAAAAGTCATTTGTTTCCTTGCGCTCAATTGTTGAAGCCCAGAGTAACCAATGGTTATCAACTCAAAATCCAGAAACAATTATCTTTGACAATGATCCTGATGAAATTTGCCCTGTAATGGATGAGGAAGAGCGCTGTTTATTTAATGCTGATGGATTGGTAAAGATTGGAAATGATATCGTTTCCATCGAAGAGTATCAGGAACAGTCAATGGCGATACCTGATTGTTGTGCTTGGCTCCGCTAAACAAAACACGAATTTGACCACAACGATGATCCGTATTTAAGCAATAGAAAGGTGGTTGCAAAAATCAAAATCAGATCCTACCTAATCCACTCAACACTGAAAGCTAAAATTAAACACTATAAGAAAATACCAAATCAGGGTTATAAGAAAAGGCGCGCAAATATGAGGCTCTCGATATTTGGCATTGGGTTTATGCCCGAAACTTGTGGCCCATCTCTTCAAGTTTGGACAAACTTCAAAAACTATAAGAAAAGAAAAACACGTAGGATTCATCACCGTATTTGGTTTATGCAACGTGAAGCAATAGTGTGTCCAGAAAATCCGTTTTTCAATACACATAGATGCAGGCTGGCTTTTTTCCTAGATGATGACTCCCATCCATATGGAC
>CAYLYA010000073.1:0-3736 GCA_964387855.1 uncultured Bifidobacterium sp. | reverse complement strand
CGGGCTCCGTTCTCCCGTGGTTCCAGGCCCTCCGGAAGCCCATTGCCGGTCTACAGTCTACATGTTTCTGAGGCTCCCGCCCGCCCACCTCGCCGCAGTCCCGCCACCTCGCGGTAGACCCGGCCAGGTCCTACCGTTCCCGGAATACGAGGTGGAGTTGCTCGGTCCAGGACTCCCCGTATTCCGACGCAAGGCCGCGTAGCGCTCGGAGCCCGCCGACGGGCTCCACCTCGCGGCACCTGACCGGCGGCGTTGCCTGGACCGACTTCCGCGGAACGAGGGAGGCAGCGGAGCCCCATGCGCTCGCGCCCTCCGACCCCCCGTTCCCCCGGCTCGAAGCCCTCCGGAAGCCCATTGCCGGTCTACAGTTCCTACAATTCGACCGGAAGCACTGGCTCCGCAGTCGTGTCACCTTCGAGAATGGACAGAATCTGCTGTTTCTTCAGCTTTCGAACCTCACCAGTCTTACAGTCAATCCGGTAGCCCCGCATCTCCTCATCGAGAAGCAACTCCGGGAAAAGCACCAAGTCCTCTTCGGGCAGCTTTACGGCGCTACCAAAGGCTTGCGCGAAACCTCTGCTCGGCAGGTAGAGATACTCATCCCCCTCAAGGGTATCTTCCTTGACTTTACCTCTCTCGTCATAGATGACAAAGCCAGCAACGCCACCATGCTCGGCTTTCCACGAAATACAGAAGGGCGCAGCCGCTTCACTCAGCTGACGCGCAACATCATGCAGGTCGACATGATCATCCGCCCACAAGGAGAAGAAGCCGACACCTACCGTTTCCGGCGTGGGATCGCCGAGCAGCAGGTAGATTCTCTTTGAGCGGACCGTGGCCTTCCTAGCCGCGTGCAGAATACTAGTCTCGTCGGGACAGTTCCGAGAAAAACAGACAGCCACATCTACAGCCACATTCTTACCTCTTTGGCATTGTATCGGCGGGAAAATACAACTTCTTCTTACTACTGAGGGCTTCCCAGTTGTTTTCCAACCCGTCCCAATATCCCTCCATGTACTTCACATCGTAGCCAGGATAAAGCTCCCTCAGATGTCGTTCGTATCGTCCACCCTTTGCAAAGTGACTGGCCGTCTTTCGTGAAGTGACATCGTGAATCACGATGCGTTTCTCAACGTCGTTCAGCAAAACGAGGTCTGGTTGAATTCCCTTCGCCAAGCGCCGATTGACAGAGTGAATAGTCCAATCGCCAATCTTTGATCCTTCAAACCTGCGCCAGAGTCTTCGCACACGACGATCGTAGGCACGACCTGTCTTGGCAGCCCACGCTGTCCACGGCTTTTGCGTGCCCACCAGTTTCTTCCCCGTCAGCCCTACCTTGCCGTTGTGGACCCAGACGGCCGGGCCCTGGTCGTCTGCAACGACGAGGAAGGTGTGATCAGCCTCTACCTCAACGTTGTAGACTACGACAGGTCCCGCCCTTGTCTCGATCCGCTCGACCGGAAGGACCTGAAGATCGCCCGTCACGAGCTGATCGCCGCTCTGAAGGTCCTGCGCTCTCGTCCATCCCTTGCCAGCCACCAAGAGCGGGTGCTCTGCCGTCACCTCCAGAGGTGAACCTCGACCCTCCTTCGTATAGATACGGTAGACCTCGTTCGCGATCCTCTTCGATGTCATCAGGATCCGGCGTCCCGCTCCATCGCTCTTGCTCGGCGCCGGATCTATGGCCGTGATCTCCGCTTCCCCGACGACGGGAGCGACCTGGCCCTCCTTGGCTTCGCTCTCGGAGATGGGCAGCCTGGTTCCTATCCGGGCGTTCAACGACGTCAGCCAGCTCTGCGGCCGCAGGAGCTTCACTTCGCTCTCTGCAGTTCCATAGTGGTCGGCGTGGCGGGTTTGGAGGGAGATGACATACCAAGGCTCGGAGAGCTCGATCGTCGATGCTTCACCGACACCATTCTTGGTTTTGCCATCACTCCCCAAGACGTCGCGGTGGCTCAGGACCCTGTCTCCCACGTTCAGGCTTTCGATGGCGAAATCGCCATTGGCCGTCCGGACCTTCGTGCCCTCCGCGACGCAGAAGAAGTCCGTCAGTCCTTCCACCGCGCTCGCGATACGGTCCTCCACCGACAGCTCTTCTCCGGTTTCGAAGCCCCTGCCCGTAGCGGCTTCGTAGATTCCTCTTCCCGGCAGAAGATCCTTGCCGCTTCCGATCAGCGCCTCGCCGATTCCCTGGCCCTCGCCAATCCGCTCGGTCAGGCTGCTCATGACGGACATCGTCACCATCGCCGCGATGACCGCGGGGGCCACGGGCGCCAGCAGTACTCCGACCACCACGGTCGCAACGGCGATTGCCAGGGTCTTCGCGACTCGCATCTCCAGGCTCTGATGTTCCACGACTCCGCCGTCGTACGCAAACTCAGGCTCCCCCATGGGCGGTCGTTCGACCGGGTTCCACCCTCCCGCCGCCCAAGTGACCTCGTTCGGCATCCGCCCTTCGAAGGCGTAGAGATTGTCGGAGGCTCCCTGCTCGCTCAGGTACGCCGCGCTCTCGGCATCCAGCCACGCTCCGTCCAGGTAAGCGAGGCCGGTCACCGGGTCGGTCCACGCACCCCGGAAAAGGTAGTTCATACCTCCGGGAATGCGGCCGTCGAGTGTGCTCGCCGATGCGGCCGCGGTGTCGTAGACGAAGGGGAAGCTGCGCCTGTAAGCCGGGGGCGTGACGCCTCCCGCGTCCACATCGAAATCGACGTCGTAGCTTCCTGCCGCCGGTGCTGGAAGCTGGAGGGATCTGCCGAGCTCGTCACGCAGCGCAGCGGTGAGACGGATACGCCAATGCGTGGCCTTGGGCCAGCCGTCCCTCCTCATCAGGAGGAGCCGGGTTGCCTGAGTCTCGTCATGGACGATCACGAAGTCGGTTTGCGGAGCCGCGCTCCAGCTCGTGGAGCCCGTGGGCCGCCACTGGATGTCAACGCCCGAGAGGCTGTTCTGGGTCAGCGCGATGCTGGTGGTCACGACGAGTGTGCCCGGCACCGTCTCGTTCGGGACGATGTTCTGGGCGACGCCCGCGACATTCGTCAGGCTCGCCGCGTAAACGATCGCTCTCAGCTCCGGCCCTCTCTCGAGGTGGCTTTCGCCATAGGGAGTGTAGAGATAGCGTGCGGGAATGGCGATGCCGGAGGGGGCCGCGTCGTCGACGAGAGCCACGACGTTGCCCTGCTCGTCCCTTACGAAGGAGTAGGTCTTCTGCTCGGGCGGGTCGAAGGTCTGGAGGAGGAGCTGGCTCGTGTCCCGGTTGCCCTCGGGGCCGGGAGTCATGACACGCCGCCATGTCATGTCGCCAGACTGATTCTCACGGATCTCCGCCAGGAGGTGATCACCCATCCACTGATAGCGCCGCCGATCGAGGAAGGGCCTCTGCGCGTCGCCTGTCTGACCCTGGGGCAATGGTCCGAGGTGCGTTCTCTCGATGAGCCGCCCCATGACGTCGTAGTCGTACGAGACTTTCGCGCCGGCGTTCGGGGCCCCGGGCTTGACGGTGACACTCAGGAGCTCGCCGCGGTAGCTCCAGGTGTAGTCGTGGCGCTCGTCCGACCGGCGGTTGCCCATCGCGTCCGTCGCGTACGGGTCTCCATCCATCGAGGTGACGCGACCCGACGACCCCGTCGTCTGGGTGTGAAGAACGGTGGACCGCGCCTCTTGAGCAAGCTCACGCGCGGGACCCATCGCGAACGCGAACCGCTCGAGCGGATCCGAAGCATCGCCCGCGCGGGCAGAG
>CAYLYA010000072.1:0-3854 GCA_964387855.1 uncultured Bifidobacterium sp. | reverse complement strand
TGCGCCACGAAGCGATTTCGATCTTCATGCCCAAGCCCGCCAAAATCGCCGACATAGTGGCGATGGTTTGCTCCAGCGGCAGATCCTTGCCGGCGATATAGGTGCTCGCTGCCGAATCCGCACTCGTACCCCGACCCAGCGTCAGCAAGGCCTGAGCATCGGCATCCAGATTTTCAACTTCCTCGATCACAAACTCCGGCCCGGTTTGCACCACCTTCTTCACCGTACAACGGTCGATGGAACGCAAAATACCCTGGCGGTCCTTGGCGGAAATATCCGCCGGCAGTTCGACCTGAATCTTGAAAATCTGCTGGTAGCGATTTTCCGGATCGACGATGTTGTTCTGCGACAGGCGGATGTTATCGGTAGGGATGTTGCGAGTTTCGCAGTACAACTTCACAAAGTAAGCCGCACACAAAGCCGATGAAGCCAGAAAGTAATCGAACGGACCAGGCGCCGAGCCATCGCCCTTGTAGCGGACAGGCTGATCCGCCACCACCGTGAAGTCATCGAACTTGGCTTCAAGTCGAAGCTTGTCGAGAAATTTGACCTTGATTTCCATGCGGGATTCCCAGCGTTCAAAACGAATTGGCCACCATTATCGGGTTTTCCCAAAGGAAAGCCCGTGCTTTTCAGCTTTCGCGGCTCCGGGCGCCGGCGCCGGCAACAGCATGCACAGCGGCGACGAAGGTTTCAAAAATCTGGCACACAACAAAGCTAGGCCCGACCCGCTTTACGAAATGGCGAATCCGAAGAAACCCGCCAAGAGCAACAAGCCCGCCAACTTCACTCATGACGCTGTCGCGGAGACCTTCATCTGTCCGGCCGGCAAGTCGTTTTAGAGCCGACTCACACAACTCGACCTGAACGGACGTTGGCGCTTAACGCCATTGCTGGATTGCTGAGCGGCTGCGCCCAAAAATCCTGGACTCATCCTCTGTGCCCGTTGCGGACTTAGCCCGGTTGAGAAAGCGGACGCTCAGGAACGTCTAGCTTGAGCGGCTTGGTGAAGGGGCGCGAAGCGCCGCTGGCGCACGGTCCTCTCGAAGCGCTTGTTAAGTAGCGCTTGGCTCCGAACTAACATGGCCGTCGGCAGTGGCTGTTGAGAGATTAGAAAAATCGAGCCGCTCGATCACCTTTGCCGCACAGTCTTCGCAGTAATCTGACGTGGCAGTCACCAGCATTTCAACCGCAAGAGTGGTCGCATTGTTGGGATCTGACATGTTGTTCCACTCGATTACTAGCATCTCGTATTTGCCTAAGTGACCTTCCGTTTCGTCATCTTGACGTAGCGAACAATAGAAGCCGAGCGATTGAAGTCCTCCAAGAAGCCTTTTCAACTTGCTCGGTGCAAGCCCCGTGTAACGCCGAAGTAGGTCGATGTTGATATGGATGTTGTCCGGTAGCTCAGCAGGGCAGCCGTAAACAAAGGCTGCTGTAATCGCGCGTCGTTCATCCACGCTCATCCTGCGCAATACCGAGAAGAACCGATGCGCATCACCAAGTGCCTTTTCCTTTTGCCTCTTACCCCGTAGCCCCAACGCGGCATACAGCCTGTCAGGGACCGGCGGGAAGTAGTCCTTCTTCACCCAATACCCAACCTTCTTTATCACTAGTTCTGCAAATTCTTCTGCTGGCAGCTTACGCAGATCGATATAGCCGATCGTGGGTCGTAGGCCCGGAACTGCTGTGTCGTCGAAGCGTGCTGGTAGCAAGTACTCGGCATGCTCCTCGAACGCACGAGCCTGAGCACTTTGGCGCTCGTGGTTTGTCCAGAGCTTCTTGGCATATGCATCAGACGCAAAGAGAATGCAGTAACGGGCCGCATTCCGGTACACGTCGTCAAGATGAACGTACAGGTCCTTACCCCAAAGATCGACCTGCTCGTATTCATCATAAAAAACTCGAACGCCACGTCCGCGGAGCAAATCGGCTACTTGGGACACATAGGGCCGATCCTCTCCCGCGAAAGACAGGCAAACGTCGAAATCAAAAGATTCGTTATCGCGGACGCTCGGCTTACTCATCAGGTCAATTTTCCCGCATGCAGGGGTGCCGCTTACGTAGAGGTGACCGGCTCTGCGCGGCTTCATTGCTCAGCGTCCAGCGACCGAAGGGAGCGAGGTAGAGCACCATGTTAGATCTGCGGAAACTACTACGCATAGGCGATTGGGCCAAGACCGCGATAGCCAGTGGGAATGTCGAAGTTGCACGATGGGCATGTGAAATGAACCCAGCCATTTGGATTACTCGGCTGAAGGATCATTTTCTGACCATGCTGATAACACTTCGGACAAATGTAATGGGGTGGCTCGCCATTGCTCATGCTTTCCTTTAACGAGAACACAGTTGCTGTTTCAAAGACAGTAACCATCGTGTAGCGCTCGCGCTCGCTTGACCAGTTTTCAAGCTGCATAAGTTGCTTTTCAAGTTGGTCTCTTTCGCGCAACAGCGACGCATTTTGTATCTGTATGGACGCGATGCTGGACTGAAGCTGAATAATGACACGCTGAAACTCTATGAGTTGGGCGTTGCGCTTTGCTTCGTCGGATGCAGAGGCAATGTCGGCGCCTGCTTTAGCAAGGCCAGGAATTGCTGCGGCAAGTATGGAGAGAGGGTCTGTCATAGAAGTTCTAACGTCAAATGCGCACAAAAATCTGCAGGGTTTCGCAGACAGCTTGCTGCATAACCTTGAACACGCGTCAAGCAAAGTTCCTTATTATCAACGGGTAGGCAAGCTGACTGGTTATTGCGCTCACTAAAATCTCCCGCAAACCCTGCATGGAGAAAGTACCAGTTCGCATACTACTCCATGCCACATGACTGCTATGAAGATCGCAATCGAAAGGCTCTTTCTGGCCGATTGTGTGAGTTCAGCAGAAATCCACATTCCAGCCACTCGCCAGGATCGCACGGCGGCGCCCCTGAGATTGAGGGGCGAGCACTGAGCGCCGCGCCGCTTAGCCGGCGGCGATCCAGTCAGCGGCAAGTTGCAATGCCGCCTGCAGCGATTGCCGCGCGGATTCGCTGAGGTCCTCGCCCAGTTCGAAGCGCTCGCCGCGTATTGCCAGCAGCCAGCAGGGTGGCGGCTCGCCGTCGTCGATGTCGGCGAAGACTTTGAGCACCGCCTGCGGGCTCATGGCGTGGGTGGTGAAGCTGGCGTCGCGCGCGGCTTCGACTCGGGAGAGCGTGCAGGGCGGCGCGGCGTCGACGCTGGCATCGACGAACAGCACGCGGCTGCGCCCCTGCAGATCCAGCGCATGTTCCACCTGCAACTGGAAATCGGTCAGGCACTCGACCTCGCCCCATTCCGGATGGCGTGCCGCAAGGGCGGTGAAATGCTCGACGAACAGCGGCCCCAGCGCGTCGTCGCCGCGGCTGGGATTGCCCCAGCCGAAGACCAGGACCGGTGCGGTCAAGGGGCTTCGCGGCTTAATCCGCGGTGGTCGCGCGTCGCAGCGTCGAGCACCGACGCGTGCCGTTCGGGACCGTCCCGTTCCTTCCACGTCGGTGCGAGCGAGTCGAACAACTCGCTCACCTTGGCCGCGCGTTCGGGCGTCCACGTCTCGGGCGCGAACGCGGTGTCGGCGGTGACCCGCCGCATCGGATGGTCGGGCCCGCCCACCTCGGGTCGCTCGGACGCGACCGTGACGATCGCGGGCAATTGCGTGAGCGTCACTCGGGAGCTTGCGAGATCGCGGCGACGATCTGCTCGAGCACAGCTTGGTCGGGGAGCGGCGGCGGGTCGGCCGTCGCCAGCGTGCGCACGATCGCGAACGCCTCGTCGATCTTGGCACCGCGGAGGACCGGGCTGTGGCACGAGGCCAACGTCTGGATGTCGAGGCTCTGGATCC
>CAYLYA010000071.1:0-3873 GCA_964387855.1 uncultured Bifidobacterium sp. | reverse complement strand
TGCGGAAGGCAGGTATAGCCATCACCCCACGGGTTTGATCCTGTGCGGGAGGTGCCGGGATTGGGATTGAGCGTGCCACGGGGTAAGGCTAGTCGGAACCGCTAAAAGAATCGTCTAGAGAATCGGACGAACAGTATCGCCCGACGTATCTGCCTGAAACGTCATCCGAAGCTGTAGTACCGCAAAAATCTTTCTCAATGTATTGAAGGTCGGATTGCCTCTACCACGCTCGATACGGCTGATATCTGCTTGGGAGATCCCGGTCTTTTCGGCAAGATCCATTTGCGACAGATGCAACTCTTCGCGTCTTTTTGCGACAGTTTCCCCAAGTCCAAAGGTCTCCTGGTACTCAGATTGAATCTGGCTCCGTACGACCTCAGCAAATCTCTCAAGATCAGAATCTGCCACGAGGTGTGATGAGTCCACTACTTCTTCATATGGACGGACCATGCGAACCCCTTTCATGGATCTCGCTTTGAATGAAATTATGTGTTTTATCACATACTACGGCAGAGAGGACAGAGTAGTCAACCATCCGTATCTACCTGCGTTGGGCTTTCTTTCTTTCGCCGGCTCTATGTTCCCTAAGAAGTTTTCGGGCCATCTTAATCTCGCGACCCTGTCGTTTTTCATTTGGATCCTTACCTTTGTCATAACCGCTAAGAAGCAGAACAATCCGAGGCCCTTCAACTGTGAAAAAAACACGCAGTAAAACTCCCTCAGCTCCATGAAGCCCCTCTGGGACTGGAATAGAGGCTTCCTTACACAAAGCGTTTAAGGATTTCTGGACACGAAACTCATAGAGACCATCTCGTAAGGCCTTACCCCAAGAAGTGTTACAGACGTTGTGTCCTTGTCGTGCCAAAACCTCTTCAACTGAAATCCCCAAAATGACCTGACTGTAAGGATCAAGACTCCTCAGAAATACGTCATACGGAATTGACCCGTCAGGGCGATCGTAAACTTCTAGTCTCCAGCCACTGGGGCCCGGATCTGGCGGCAGACCCCTTATATTGCCTAACACAACCAATGATTTTATTGAGGGGCGCCGACACAACCTCTTTTACTTGGCGACAGTCGAAGTTTTTGCTTTGCCTGTTGCGGCCTTTTTCGCCACCCTCTTGGCAGCAGCTTTCTTGACCACATTCTTGGTCAGAGTTGGGGCGCTCTTCTTCTCGGCGCTCTTCTTGGAAACTGCCTTTTTTCGACTCTTCTTCGGCGATGGCCCATTTTCGGCCTCCCAAGCACGCCTTCCAGCTAATAATTCAAGGCCGCGCTCCAAAGTTAGCCCCTCAAGGGTGTCACCTCGGCGAAGGGTCGCATTGGTCTCACCATCGGTGACATACATTCCAAAGCGACCGTCCTTCACCAGAAGCGGCTTCGAAGTCGCGGGATCCAAGCCCAATTCCTTGAGCGGCGGCTTTGCCACGCCCCTGCGACGAACCTTGGGCTCTTTATAGATTGCTTCGGCTTCATCCAAGGAGAGCGAGAAGAGTTGCTCCTCGCTGGTGAGGGTGCGCGAATCTGCACCACGCTTCAAATAAGGACCGTAGCGTCCGTTTTGAACAGTGATCTCCTCGCCCGTTTGCGAATCGGTCCCGAGAACGCGAGGCAGGGAAAGCAACTTCATCGCATCATCAAATGTGATGGTGTCCAACGTCATCGTAGAAAGCAATGAAGCCGTCTTCGGCTTCTCGCCCTTCTTGGCATCCTCAGGAAGAACTTCAGTGACGTAGGGACCAAAACGCCCGGATTTGGCAATAACTTCCAGGCCGGTCTTTGGATCAACGCCGAGATCGCGCTCGCCAGATGGCTTGGCAAGGATCTCCCTCGCGACTTCCAAGGTCAACTCATCAGGTGCCATCGTCTCGGGGATATTTGCAAGCTTTCGATCATCGCCTTCGCCTTGCTGCAAATAGGCACCATAGCGGCCAACACGAATCTGAATGTCATCACCAAGTCGCATCGTGTTGACTTCGCGCGCGTCAATTGCGCCGAGGTCCGCGGACAATTCGTTGAGGCCAGGTTGACCATCATGACCGTAGAAGAAATCGCGAAGCCAATCAATGCGCTGCGCTTCCCCGTTTGCGATCTTGTCGAGATCCTCTTCCATGCTCGCGGTGAATTCGTAATCCACCAACTTTGCGAAGTGCTGCTCAAGCAAGCCTGTGACTGAAAATGCAAGGAACGCGGGAACTAACGCGCGACCTCGCTTGTACACGTACCCGCGGTCTTGGATCGTCTGGATGATCGACGCGAAAGTTGAAGGGCGGCCGATCCCAAGCTCTTCTAGTTTCTTGACCAATGTCGGCTCGGTGTAGCGAGCGGGAGGTTTGGTGTCATGCCCCTCGCAATTGTACTCGGCAACCTTGATCGCCTGGCCAACGCTCATCGCGGGAAGACGACGGTCTTCGCTCTCTTCATCGCTCTTCTCATCGGTTGTGTCATCGTAAGCGGCCAAAAAACCATGGAAGGTGATAACAGAGCCATTAGCCCTGAATAACGCCTCTTTTTTGTCATTTGTGGTCGCTTCGAAGTCAACGCGCATCTGCATCTTCTTGGCATCGGCCATCTGCGATGCAACCGTACGCTTCCAGATCAGATCATAGAGGGCGAATTCATCACGGGAGAGTTCGGGTGCGAGCTCACCAGGGGTACGGAATACATCGCCGGCTGGCCGGATCGCCTCGTGCGCTTCTTGTGCGTTCTTGCTCTTGCCCACGTAAACGCGT
The DNA here is from genome assembly GCA_964387855.1 of uncultured Bifidobacterium sp. Lineage (GTDB taxonomy): Bacteria > Actinomycetota > Actinomycetes > Nanopelagicales > Nanopelagicaceae > QYPT01. The sequence continues at coordinate 1,141 of CAYLYA010000071.1, read as the reverse complement.
GGTGATTCTGAAACATGATCGGCACCGTACAAAGCTCTCGCCGCACTGCGGGCTGCGGTGATCGCCTGCTCGGAGAGATTGACTGAGTCGGTTCGCATGTAGGTGATGTAGCCGTTTTCATACAGGCGTTGGGCAATTCGCATCGTGATCTGCGCGCCCCATCCCAATCGTCCACCGGCATCTTGTTGCAGGGTGGAAGTGGTGAAAGGAGGCTTAGGACGCTCGGTTCGCGGCGAGTCCTCAATTGACTTCACCGTGAGCGGTGTCGATTTCAGGGAATCTGCAAGACCTTTCGCTGACTTCTCATCAAGAAGAAGAATGTTCGCAAGAGACTTCTCTTTCACCGCGCCGTCTGCACCGAAGTCGCTCGTTGCGGCGACCTTCTTGCCATCAACCCCAATGAGTCGGGCATTGAATCCGAGCTCGCACTTTGCGGTGAGATCCCACCACGAGGATGAAATGAACGCCATTCGCTCGCGCTCTTTCTCGACAATCAAACGCGTGGCGACAGATTGAACGCGCCCTGCAGAAATGCGCGGCATGACTTTCTTCCAGAGCACTGGAGACAATCGATAACCGAATAGCCGGTCAAGTACGCGCCGGGTCTCTTGTGCGTCGATGAGGTGATAGTCCAAGTCGCGCGTCTCGTGGACCGCCTTTTGAATCGCATCCTTGGTGATCTCGTTGAAGACCATCCGTTTGATGGGGATCTTCGGCTTCAGAACTTCCACCAAATGCCAAGCAATTGCTTCGCCTTCGCGGTCTTCATCAGTTGCAAGAATGAGTTCGTCCGCCCCCTTCATCAACTCTTTGAGCTCGGCAACCTTCGCCTTCTTGTCAGGGTTAATGACGTAGAGGGGCGCGAAATCTTCTTCGATATTTACGCCCTCTTTGGCCCATGCAATTCCCTTGTATTCCTTGGGAATATCAGCAGCCCGCTGCGGCAAATCCCGAATATGACCAACGCTAGCCTCGACGATGAACCCATCGCCGAGGTAGCCGCCAATCTTTCGAGCCTTCGCTGGGGATTCAACAATCACCAGCTTCTTTAAATCCTTTGCCATAGCCGCCTAGGGGTTATTCGGTTCTTAGTATTCAATCATCGTCGACTTGCGACGGTTATGAATAAGTGCGCCGATGA
>CAYLYA010000070.1:0-3965 GCA_964387855.1 uncultured Bifidobacterium sp. | reverse complement strand
CGGCCACCAATTCCTCTGCATCGGCCAGCGCCGGGATGAGATCGGGTCGGACGAAGCTTGCGACTTCGATTGCAGGTATTCCGGCACTGGCCAGTCGCCGAATCAATTCTGCCTTCACCGCGGTGGGAATTATTTCGGCTTCATTCTGCAATCCATCGCGCGGCCCAACTTCGTAAACCGTGACTGACTTGGGTAACCCGTTGCGATCAAACATCTTCAACCACCTCCAATAGAAGTTGCCCGACTCGCACGTTGGCACCAAAAACGACATTGCATTGAAGGACATGGCCTGGACGTCTGGCCCGTACAACATGCTCCATCTTCATCGCCTCGATGACGACGAGAGGGTCACCCACATCTACCAGATCCCCGATGGCAACGTTCACGGCGATCACTACTCCTGGCATCGGACTCACAATCTCATTGCTGAGTTGATCGGCCGAAGAGATCCGGTTGGCGGTCTCCTTTATTTGCCAGGTGCCGAAAGTTGGATGGTGCAGCCAGTAGTCATCGTCATCCCGCCAAGATTCGACGGTGAGGGTTGATTCACTGTCGGTTGAGACGTCATACCGGCAACCATGGATATACGCGGCAATGGTGGCAGGGGGCATTCCAGTGAGGCGCCAACCGTCGGCACGCCACGATCCATCCTTCGAGGATGTTGTGACAATTGACGCGAAAGCAGACAGGATCGCCGATGATGGCTCCGCTCGGCTGATCTTCTGTGCTTCGAGAAACTTTGTGTCGTACTTGGATTCTCGGACATCAGGCAGATCTAAAAGCGCGAGCAGGAAATCAATGTTGCTGGTAACTCCGAGCAAGACAGTCTCAGAGATCGCATCCCGCAAACGCGCGAGTGCGAAAGTGCGATCCTCGCCCCAACAGGCGATCTTGGCCAACATCGGGTCAAAGGAAGAGGAGACGAGTGTGCCGTCGGCAATTGCCGAATCTGTCACGGTATGGGGAGCACTGGTTGACTTGAATCTGCCGATCACGCCGCCTGTTGGAAGAAAGTCGTTGAAGGCATCCTCAGCGTAGATGCGTGCTTCCATGGCGTGTCCGGTGAACTTGCGCGTTGGAATGACCTCTGTGAGACGTTCACCCGCGGCAAGACGGAGTTGGCATTCGACAAGATCTAGCCCCGTAATCATTTCGGTGACGCGGTGTTCAACTTGAAGCCGGGTATTCATCTCCATGAAGTAGAAAGTCTCGGGAGCATCTGCGTCAACGATGAATTCAATTGTGCCCAAATTCTGGTAATTGATGGCCGTAGTCAACGCAAGAGCGGCAGCGCCCATGATGTCGCGGTTGGCCTGCGAGAGTTGCGGTGCAGGTGCTTCTTCGACGACTTTCTGATGCCGTCTCTGTAGAGAGCATTCTCGTTCTCCGAGATGCATGCTGTCTCCGTGGTTGTCGGCAACGACCTGGAACTCGATATGGCGGGCGCGCAGAAGGTACTTCTCCACGAGCAAGGTATCGTCGCCGAAGGACGCCAACGACTCACGCCGTGCTCTCGGGAGCACATCTCGCAATTCTTGGAGGTTCTGTGCAACGTGGAGCCCTTTGCCTCCGCCGCCGGCCGCAGGTTTGACCAACAGCGGAAACTGCAGACCTGCACACGCGTCGAGCAGGTCGTCGTTAGACATCTGAGCGTCACCGACTCCGGGCACTACGGGAACTCCTGCCTGTATTGCGTACTCGCGTGCCGAGATCTTTCCGCCCATTGCAGTCATCGCGTGGGCTGAGGGGCCGATGAAGACCAATCCTGCGTCCTTGCACGCCTTCGCGAACTCGGGGTTCTCGGCGAGGAATCCATATCCCGGATGGATTGCTTGTGCGCCACTTGCCTGTGCTGCCGCAATTATCTGCGAGAAGTCTAGGTAGCCAGTTTGCTCGCCATCTTCAAGTAGGCAATTCTCAGAAAGATGTTGGACGTGAAGTGCATTTCGATCGTTGTGGGTATACACGCCAACTGCCTTGATACCAAGCCGTTCGAGTGTTGACGCTATCCGTATCGCGACTTCTCCGCGATTTGCGATGAGTACTTTTGAGAACACCATTACATCCGAAAGATTCCGAAAGAGCTTGCAGGCAAAGGCGAAAGACCAGAGACAGAGAGCGCCAGCGACAAGACTCTCCTCGTGTCACGCGGATCGATGATCCCGTCGTCCCAGAGACGTGCGGTTGAGAAGTACGCGCTGCCTTCTTCCTCGTACTTAGCCAGGATCGGTGCTTTGAACTCCTCAATATCCTCCGCAGTCCATTCCTCACCGCGTGCTGCCAACTGATCAGTCTTGACGGTCGCAAGAACAGAAGCCGCTTGCTCGCCGCCCATCACTGAAATGCGGGCGTTGGGCCACATCCAAAGGAAGCGCGGATCGTAGGACCTCCCGCACATCGAGTAATTGCCGGCGCCAAATGAGCCGCCGATGATCACGGTGAATTTGGGAACCCGAGTGCAGGCCACAGCAGTCACCATCTTCGCGCCGTGTTTTGCAATTCCGCCCTCCTCGTATTCGCGCCCGACCATGAAGCCCGAGATGTTCTGAAGGAAGACAAGAGGGATCTTGCGTTGGTCGCAGATCTCTATGAAATGTGCTCCCTTGAGAGCAGATTCGCTGAACAGAACACCGTTGTTGGCGATGATTCCAACTGGGTATCCGTCGATGTGCGCGAAGCCTGTAACAAGGGTTTCACCGTATTCGGCCTTGAATTCGAGGAACCGGCTTCCATCGACGATCCTTGCGATGACTTCACGCACGTCGTATGTCGTTCGCGTATCGGTTGGCACGATGCCAAGGAGTTCCTCATCGCTGTAGAGAGGCGGTTCAATTTCTTCCTCGGGTATCAACCAACTTTCACTGCGGGGGAGAGTTGAAACGATTGATCGGACAACCTTGAGTGCTTCACCTTCGCTCTCAGCAAGGTGATCGGTGACACCGGAAACGTGAGAATGCATCGCGCCGCCACCTAAATCCTCAGCGGTCACCTCTTCGCCGGTTGCTGCCTTAACTAGGGGAGGGCCGCCTAAAAAGATATGGCCTTGCCCCGCGACGATGACATTCTCATCACTCATTGCTGGAACGTATGCGCCCCCTGCAGTGCAAGCGCCGAGCACTGCAGAGATTTGCGGAATGCCAGCGGCACTGAGTTTGGCTTGATTGAAAAATATTCGCCCAAAGTGATCTCTATCCGGGAAGACTTCATGCTGAAGGGGCAGAAACGCCCCACCCGAATCGACGAGGTAAATGCAGGGGAGATTGTTTGCAAGGGCGATGTCTTGAGCACGGAGATGTTTCTTCACGGTCATGGGGTAATACGTCCCACCTTTGACCGTCGCGTCATTCGCGATGATCATTGAAGGGCGGTCGCTGACAATCCCAATACCGACGATGAGTCCTGCCCCTGGCGCCTCGTCGTTGTACATGCCGTTTGCGGCCAATGGCGATAGTTCAAGGAAAGGCGAACCCGGATCGAGAAGATGAGTCACCCGGTCACGAGGCAACAATCTTCCGCGCTCTTTATGCCGGGTGCGGGTGCTCTCTGGGCCGCCAAGTGCCGCACGGCTCATATGTGCCGTGAAGTCGGCGATAAGTTTGCGAAAGGCATCGTCTCTCTGACGGAAAGAGGGATCACGAATATCTACCGTTGTTGCTATCCGTGGCAGGCTCATGACCCTCTCCTATTGTTAGTGATCATTAACATTATTAGGATAGTCTCATGGTCACCGAAATTGGAAGACCCTTGGGCGTGTTTTGATACGGAGGAAAGATGGGGACTCGTGAGCGTCTTCTTGAAAACGGCGCTGCACTTTTTGCCGCAAAGGGCTTCCATGGGGTTGGCGTCGAAGAACTAGGCGAATCAGTGGGGCTCACCGGTCCTTCGATGTATCGGCACTTCCGCACGAAGAGCGCCCTGCTTGCCGAAATGCTCATCACCGTCAGCCAGTCGCTACTTGAGGGAGC
>CAYLYA010000069.1:0-4176 GCA_964387855.1 uncultured Bifidobacterium sp. | reverse complement strand
CAGAGCAGCCGGCTGTTAACCGGCAGGTTCTTGGTTCGAGTCCAAGTCAGGGAGCAATTTCTCCGATTCAACATATATTCTGCTGACTATGGCCTCCCCCTCTTTGCGCTCATTCCTTCGATCCGTCGTCTCGTCCTGGCAGGCCCAATCCCCGGCTGTCCGAGTGATTCGACTCTGGTTGGGCGTCACCTGGATCTACGGTGGTTGGGATAAGGCCACCGATCCTGGCTTTCTGAGCAGAACCGGCTCGACCTACATCGGTAAACAACTCACTGGGTATGCAAGCAACTCACCGATGGGATTCCTCTTCCGTCGCATGATCGAGCACGCGACGATCGTTGGAGTAGGTGTGATGCTTCTCGAATTCGCAATCGGCATCGCCACGCTCTTCTGGATCGCCCCTACGTTTACTGCCTTTATCGGATTCTCGATGTCGGTTGGCCTATGGATCGCAGCAACGTGGCATGTGAAACCTTATTTCCTCGGCAGCGACACTGCATATGCAATTTTGTGGCTGTCGTATTTCCTCTCCCTTGTTGGCAAACGGCGAAAAGTTGACGTCTTATTGGACCGTAGGGGAGTGATGCGAATCGGCGCTCTAGGAATTACTTCGGTGGCAGCCATGCTCGTCGGTCGGTTTATATTCAAGCCCGCGGATGTAGCGACTCTCAGAAGCACGGGTGCAACATCAGCCAACCAGATCATCACGTTGGCCGATCTCGCAGTGGGCAGCTCGCATGAATTCACAACCGCAGATGGACAACCAGCAATAGTTTTCAGGACTAAGAATGGAGTCTTTGCCTACACCGAAATCTGCACCCATCAAGGGTGCACGGTGTCCTATTCAGCCCCCGACAAAACCCTTGTCTGCCCATGCCATGGTGCGGTGTATGACCCGTTCAACGGCGCTGCAGTCCTTGCAGGGCCAGCACCGGCTCCTCTACCCCCCATTAAAGTGGCGGTCAACGGCGGTTGGATTGTTGAGGCGTAGCCGTAATTCGGCTCCCGAGTAAACTCTAATCAAACTTTCAGCCAATCATTGGTCTTGATCTACTTTGGATGGCTAGGTTGGTCGAGATCGCTTTTATCTGAAAGGTTAAGACATGCCTCTGATTATTAAAGATGTGAAGTCCTCCTTGGTCCGATCCACTCCCGTGAAAGTCGGAGTCGGATTCCTGTTGGGAGCCACAATCGTTGGAGGCGTGGCAACAGCGGTCACACCCACTTCTCCTGCTTTGAAGGCGTGTGTGGACAATAAGACCTCGGCCATGTACTACTCAGCTGACGGGGTGTGCTCGAAGACTAGAACTCTTGTGGATCTTGGTGCGGGCAGCATGAGTGTCAAGGCGGTTGCTGCAGCTGCGACTCCAAGCGTGGTCTCGATAGATGTCACCACCGCAACAGGTGGCAATACTGGATCTGGTTCCATCATCCGCACCAGCGCAACCGCCAGTTACATACTCACCAACAACCATGTTGTTAACGCGGCAGTTGGCGGCGCTGGGACAATCAGCGTGGAGTTCAACAATGGCGACACTATTGCCGCGACAATCGTTGGACGAGACACGATTTACGATCTCGCGGTCATTAAGGTGCAAAAAGGAAATCTCCCTGTCATTGCCTTCGGCGATTCCTCCAAGTTGAGCATTGGCGACCCGGTGGTGGCGATCGGTTCTCCCTTAGGACTGGCAAGCACGGTCACAAGCGGAATCGTCTCGGCACTCAATCGACCCGTGACAACTGGAAATGTTGGAGCAGAGTCATATATCGACGCAATTCAAACGGATGCGGCAATCAACCCAGGCAACTCCGGAGGCGCGCTTTTGGATTCGCTTGGACGAATTGTGGGCGTTAATTCTGCAATTGCATCTTTGTCTTCCGGCAGTACAAGCGGAAGTATTGGGCTCGGTTTTTCAATTCCCTTCAATGAAGCCAAACGTGTCGCAAATGAGATCATCGATACGGGAACATCAACACGGCCAGTTCTTGGCGTGTTCTTTGATGGCAGTTTTACCGGAGCCGGAGCAAAAATCGCACGGTTGAGTCCGGGCGAAGCCGCTGATGTCGCAGGGATACCTGCAGGATCGGTTGTTCGCTCCATTGACGGATTCAGAATCACCGATCAAGTCGCCTGCATCGTTCGTATCCGGTCGTATGCACCGGGATCTGCGGTTTCGGTAACCGTCGATCTTCCAGCGGGTGGTTCCAAGACGTTCAAGGTGGTGCTTGGCTCTGCTCCTTCACAGTGAGGGCCCGAGCAGATAATCACCTTGAAATAGGAAATTTACATGCAGTACACGCGTAAGCAGATCGGTCAGGATAAGGTGAGGCATGGCAATTTTCCGATTACATATCTCACTTCCTGATCGGCCTGGCTCGTTGGGCGCAGTCGCATCAGCCATCGGCTTTGCTGGTGGCGATATTCGTGGGCTTGTAGTCATGAAAAGCGAAGAGGGTCGTGGTTATGACGACATAACCGTGGCAATACCGGGAAGTGATCCCACAGACCTGCTTAGCATCCTTGGGGATATCGGGGGAGTCGAAGTACTGCGTGTAGTGCCAGTTCAATAAGTCAGTCGACCCAATCAACCGATTTCTCTATGGCCTTTCTCCATTGCTTGAAGCCCACTTCGCGAACTTGTGCACTGGTGCCGGGAATCCACTTTCGAGACTGCTTCCATTGCTTGCGAATTTCATCGATTCCTGTCCAATAACCCACAGCCAAACCAGCTGCGTATGCACATCCAAGTGCCGTGGTCTCCTGCACTTGTGGTCGGACAATATCAATTCCCATAATATCGGCCTGCAGTTGCATGCAGAGTTCGTTTGAGGTGATACCGCCGTCTACTCTCATCTCGCGAAGATCTATGTCGCTATCAGCGGACATCGCATCTAGTATTTCCTTTGTCTGATAGCAGATTGCTTCAAGGGTCGCACGTGCCAAGTGCGCTCTTGTCGCCGCACGCGTGAGTCCGACTATGACCCCTCGCGCATCGCTGCGCCAGTGGGGTGCGAAGAGTCCGGAAAATGCCGGGACAAAATAAACGCCGCCGTTGTCTTCGACAGATTTTGCAAGTGTTTCAATTTCACTGGTCGTGCTGATAATGCCAAGTTGATCCCGCAGCCATTGAATTGCCGAGCCTGTAACGGCCACTGATCCTTCAAGGGCATAGTGGGCGGGCTCTTTGCCGAATTGGAAGAGAACCGTTGTAAGAAGACCGTTGTGAGACCTTACAATCTTTGTGCCGGTGTTTAGCAGGGCGAAATTCCCCGTTCCATATGTCGTTTTGGACTGTCCTTGATCAAAACATGCTTGGCCCACCATCGCAGCCTGCTGGTCACCCAAAATAGAGGCGATTGGGATCGCGCAACCGAAGGGGCCCTCAGGATCTGTCATCGCATAAATTTGCGATGAGGAGCGAATCTCCGGAAGGCACGTCGGGGGCACATTAAAAATCGAGAGCAACTCTTCATCCCATTGCAGGCTTTCCAGATCCATAAGAAGTGTTCTGCTCGCGTTGGTTACGTCGGTTAAATGAACTCCCCCTTTTGGGCCGCCAGATAAATTCCAGAGTAACCACGAGTCAATGGTTCCTGCCAGCGTTGTCCCAGTGGCAATGCCTTCCTTTATCCCGGGGTTGTTCTCTATCAGCCAGGTCATCTTGCTCGCCGAAAAGTAAGGGGCCACAGTAAGACCAGTTCGAGTTTGAATGGTTGTGCAATCTGCCTCTGACAGTTTTGAAATAAGGTCGCTTGTACGAGTGTCCTGCCATACGATGGCATTGCCGAATGGTTTGCCAGTCAGCCGATCCCAGAAAAGCGTTGTTTCGCGCTGGTTCGTTATGCCGATTGCCTTCAGATCCCTACCGTTTAGGTTGGCCTTTGCCAACGCTCCGGTAATAACTTCTTGAGTCCGCAGCCAAATCTCGGCTGGGTCATGCTCAACCCAACCTGGTTTGGGAAGTATCTGTCGATGCTCTAGTTGGTGTTGCCCGATAACCAAGCCTTCATGATCGAAGATCATGAAACGAGTGCTACTTGTGCCTTGGTCCAAACTGCCTATATAAGACATCAAACACCTCACTTTGCGGATACATTACACTCCTCCTAAGAGGCAACCGAAGTGGAGAGCGTAATGTTTGACTCGCGATTGGATCCGCAACAACATCGCGATGC
>CAYLYA010000068.1:0-4180 GCA_964387855.1 uncultured Bifidobacterium sp. | reverse complement strand
TAGATCTCTTCAAGTTCGAGTTCGGCGTCCTTGAGGAAGATCTCCTTATCGCTCCACCACTTGATACGTGTGCCAGTTACCTTATGGGGCACTTTTCCAACTACACGCAGACCCGAAGCTGGCGTGAAGGGTGCTCTCGTTCCGTCTCCGTCGAAAATACCTGCAACGCCTCGTTTGAAGGACATCCAGTAAATTTTCCCGTCGCGGTCGACTTCAACATCAAGACGCGATGCCAAGGCGTTGACAACCGATGCGCCGACGCCATGCAGACCACCAGATGCTGCATAAGATCCACCGCCGAATTTTCCGCCTGCGTGCAATTTTGTGAGAACCACCTCGACACCGGTGAGACCAGTCTTTGGTTCCTTGTCTACGGGTATTCCTCGGCCATCGTCATGGACTTCGACTGAGCCGTCAGACTCAAGATTGATTTCGATCTTCTTGCAATAGCCGGCAAGGGCCTCGTCCACGGAATTGTCGATGATCTCCCAGAGGCAGTGCATCAGACCTCTCGAATCAGTGGATCCGATGTACATACCGGGGCGTTTTCGGACAGCGTCCAAGCCTTCGAGGACCGCCAAATCCTTCGCGGTGTAACTCGACTCTAGGTTTTTATCTTTGATGCTCACGGGCGCAAAGGCTAGCGAGGAGAACTGATGCATCACAGTAAGCGCGCCGCATTCTGCCGCCTTTCATGTATATACATTGAATATACGCTGGGAATCCAGGGAGAAAGCCAAATAGATCACTCTGTAATGAAAGTTTTACATGATTTGCCCTATATTTGTAAGCGGGGAATAACCAACCCATGGTTTGATGTTCTACAGATGGCCACCCCAGGTCAAACGTTAGGAGAGCGAAATGACTGAGCAAATGATTCTTGAAGCCACACCGCTCAATGCTGTTGACCGCTGCGACCGCTGCGGAGCACAGGCCTACGTCCGTGCCGTCCTTCTATCAGGCGGCGAACTCCTCTTCTGTGGTCACCACGCCAAGGAATATGCCGCTGGCCTCAAGCCCGTCGTCGCGCACATTCAAGATGAAACCCAGAAGTTAGAGCAGGCACCCGCTCGTTAATTACAGAGCCGGGGCTTGAAATCCCGCTGCTCTATGCGATCCGTCACAAAAAGGTTTGTCTTGTGAATGACCGCACCTGCACAGTGAAAAGTTCGTATCTGTACGAATCACTTTCCCCTCTGCATCCACAAAATCCACCGTCCCAGTGACTCGAAGCGAACCATTGGGACGGACTTGGATCTTCACTCTCTCCATGCCTGAATCTTCGCTCATATCCTTAATCTAGATAGTCGCGAAGGACCTGCGAACGCGATGGGTGGCGCAACTTCGACATGGTCTTGGACTCAATCTGGCGGATGCGCTCACGAGTGACCCCGTAAACTTTTCCTATTTCATCCAGTGTTTTGGGCTGCCCATCTGTGAGGCCAAAGCGCATGGCTACCACTCCTGCTTCGCGCTCGGACAATGTATCCAGAACCGCGTGCAACTGTTCCTGCAACAGGGTGAAGGAGACAGCGTCGGCCGGTACTACTGCCTCGGAGTCCTCTATGAGGTCGCCGAATTCAGAATCCCCTTCTTCCCCAAGAGGAGTGTGGAGGGAGATCGGCTCGCGACCGTACTTCTGTACTTCGACGACCTTCTCAGGTGTCATATCAAGTTCTTTTGCCAACTCCTCTGGGGTTGGTTCGCGGCCCAAATCCTGCAGCATCTGACGCTGCACACGTGCAAGTTTGTTTATGACTTCAACCATGTGAACCGGAATACGGATCGTGCGTGCCTGGTCCGCCATCGCACGGGTGATCGCCTGGCGAATCCACCATGTCGCGTACGTTGAGAACTTGTAACCCTTTGTGTAGTCGAACTTCTCGACTGCACGGATAAGACCGAGGTTTCCTTCTTGAATGAGATCCAAGAACAACATGCCACGACCGGTATAACGCTTTGCGAGTGAGACAACAAGGCGCAAGTTAGCCTCTAGCAGGTGGTTTTTGGCACGGCGGCCGTCTTCAGCGATCCATTCGAGTTCGCGCTTGAGTTTCTTATCCAATTTCTTATCAGTGGAGATCTTCTCCTCGGCAAAAAGACCCGCTTCAATACGTGTTGCAAGTTCTACTTCGAGCTCTGCATTGAGAAGTGCGACTCGACCAATCTGCTTGAGGTAATCCTTGACTGGGTCTGCGGTCGCACCTGCTGTCATAACAGTCTGCGCGGGTGCATCATCTTCTTCGGAAGCCTTGAGCGTGAAGGCGTTTTCTTCGTTGCCCGTACTTTCTTCTGCAAGGTTTACGACGCGAGGCGCATTGGCTTTATCTTCGGCAACTTCCTCAGGCGCAACCTCTGCGACAAGTGCGTCAAGATCTTCTAGTTCAACTTCTTCTAGTTCAACTTCTTCGCCGTCGATCTTTGCGACCGCGGGTGCAGCGTTCTTGTCTGTCTTTGCCGCTGGTGAATCCACCAACTTCGGAGCAACAAGTGCGTACTCAGCTTTCTTCAAAATTCGGTTCGGTGAACCTAAGCCGTGCTTGCGTAACTTTTCAGTCAGCACTGGAATGCTCGCCGCAAGTTCACGTGCTTCCTCAACCAAATGTTTGTCTTCCTTTTTAGGAATGCGATTCAGACTCGTGACACCACGTGCGGCAAGTTCTTCTTCAACTTCCTTCTGGCGATGGATCGCTTCTTTGGCACTGATGATCAGTCGCACATCGTTAACGGTGAGATCTTTCTTCAGGGGAATTTTCGCCGCTTTCTTCGCCGGTGCTTTCTTCACGGCCACTTTCTTTGCGGCGGCTTTCTTTACTGGTGCTGCCGTCTTTTTTGACGTCTTCGCCTTGTTTTTGAGCGCACTAAGAGAAGCCACATCAGTCCTTTGTTTTGACTTCGCGGCAATTGATCTGCGATCAACCGCGAAGAAGTGATAGCTATATTATAAATTATCCACAGGTATAAATGCACATCCACAGGCTCTTTTCAAGGACCAAAGTCTCTACCCAAGCGTGAGAGCTCGTCTAATGACGTCCCCGACGGCCTCGACCTCAACCAAGAAGCCATCATGGCCAAAAGGCGAGGAAATCGTGACCAACGCGTGGGCATTAGGCACCAGATCGGCAATCTCGGCCTGCAGGCGAGGCGGAAAGAGCCGGTCGGTATCAATGGAGACCACGATGACAGGTACCGTGATGCTGGCAAGGGCGGCTTGGACTCCACCGCGATCCCGTCCGATGTCATGAGAATTCATAGCCTCAGTCAGGCAAATGTAAGTATTGGCATCAAAGCGATGGGCCAACTTCTCTGCCTGATGATCCAGATAGGACTCCACCGCATAGCGCCCAGTGTCATCTCCTTGGAGCTCTCGTCCAAAGCGCACATCCATCTCAGCCTCAGTCCGGTAGGTCAGATGGGCAATTCGGCGCGCGATGCCCATACCCTCGTTGGGGCCTTGCTTCTTGTCGTAATAGTCTCCACCGTGAAAATGCGGGTCGGCCTTAATGGCGCGAATTTGGATCGAAGCAGTCCCAATTTGATCCCCTGTTGCAACTGCAGAGGATCCGATTGTGCAGATGGCTCCGACTCGATCCGGGTACTGAATAGCCCACTCAAGAGATCTCATTCCACCCAAGGACGGACCAACCGATAGCCGATACCTCTTTATCCCTAACACATCGGAAAACGCGACCTCCGCCTCGACCATGTCTCGAATAGTCAGAGTAGGGAAACGAGAACCGTAGCGTTTTCCATCCGGTGCAAGGCTGGATGGCCCCGTGCTCCCCTGGCATCCGCCGATGACATTAGGGCAGACCACAAAATATTTGTCAGTGTCAAAGGGCAGACCCGGGCCAACCATGGACGGCCACCAGCCTGGTACATCCGACCAGCCGGTAAGAGCATGATTGACCAAGATCGCATTGTCGCGTTCGGCGTTGAGCTCTCCCCAACTTTGATAAGCGATCGTCACATCTGGAAGGACCTCACCGTTCTCCAAGGTGAGAGAACCAATGGAGAGAAATTGCCGTTCTCCAGGCTCGTGAAATTCAAGCCATGCCCCAGTGGTCCCCAAAGTCGTCATCAAAAGCCTTCCGCGCTTGTCAGTAAAGAAACTACCGACCTGGTCTTCACCCGGAGCACCCCGCCGCGATGGAGGGTTGCCGTCCAGTTAGCCGGGGCT
>CAYLYA010000067.1:1921-4217 GCA_964387855.1 uncultured Bifidobacterium sp. | reverse complement strand
GTGAGTTCTTCGCCTCGGCACATCAACTTCTTACCGGCACTACGTGCCGATGCGATCAAACGAATTTCGCCCCACACGTCCGTGCGTTCGGAAAGAATCGACAACATAACTGTGCCCACCGCGCCCGTGGCGCCCACTACGGCTAGAGATGGCTTGCGGGTCATCGGCCTGTTCCCCCGTATACGACCGCATCGCCGAGTTCGCCATCGAGTTCAAAGGCTGTATGTGCCGCCCGTACTCCACGCTCCAAATCTGCTGCTCGGCAGACAATGGAGATTCTAATTTCTGATGTTGAAATCATTTCGATGTTCACGCCGGCCTCAGACATCGCCGCGAAGAAATTGGCAGTAACACCGGGATGCGAGCGCATTCCTGCGCCGACGAGGGAGAGCTTGCCGATCTGATCATCGTATTGAATTGATGCAAAACCAACTTCTCCTTGGATTCTCTGCAAAGTCGACGTTGCATTAGCGCCTTCGCTCTTTGGAAGGGTGAAGGAGATATCGGTAAGTCCAGTCGACGCGGCCGAAACGTTCTGGACAATCATGTCGATGTTGATGTCTGCATCGGCGATCGCTTGGAAGATGCGCGCGGCAACGCCTGTGCGGTCCGGAACGCCGACGATTGTGATCTTGGCTTCGCTCTTATCGTGTGCAATGCCAGAGATGATTGCTTGCTCCATGATGTCTCCTTCGGGTTGGTTCTTAACCACCCACGTTCCTTCGTTGGCAGAAAATGATGAGCGGACATGAATCGGAAGTTCGTAGCGACGTGCGTACTCGACACATCGAAGATGAAGGACTTTCGCACCACTCGCTGCCAGCTCCAACATTTCTTCATAAGTAACAGATTTCAATTTCCGGGCAGTTGGAACAACCCTGGGATCAGCACTGAATACCCCATCGACATCCGTGTAGATCTCGCAGACATCTGCATCCAGAGCAGCAGCCAATGCGACGGCTGTGGTGTCAGAGCCGCCGCGACCAAGGGTCGTGATGTCTTTGGTGTCCTGGCTTACCCCTTGGAATCCCGCGACGATCGCGATGGCACCTTCTTCGATTGCCTCACGAATTCGCCCGGGGGCTACGTCGATGATGCGGGCTCGGCCGTGAGCTGAGTCGGTGATGACTCCTGCTTGGCTGCCGGTGAACGAGCGCGCCTCGTGGCCCAGGTTCGAAATGGCCATCGCCAGCAGTGCCATGGAGATCCGCTCACCAGCGGTGAGAAGCATGTCGAGCTCTCGTCCGGTCGGGATCGGGGTGACCTGGTTGGCCAGATCGATCAATTCGTCCGTCGTGTCTCCCATGGCGCTGACCACGACAACAACCTGATTCCCCGCCCGCTTGGTAGCCACGATTCGGGCGGCCACGCGCTTCATGCCCTCGGCATCGGCTACGGAGGAACCACCATATTTCTGAACAATCAGTGCCATGGCCCTAGTCTGAACTATCGTCGTAGGTTTTGGTAGTTAATATCAAATAACGAGACGGACAAACGTTCAGATAGTGAGACTTTTAGTTCTCAACAGTCCTTCGACCTTCAAATGCCCGCCCAAGGGTGACTTCGTCGGCATATTCGAGATCCCCTCCGACAGGCAGACCGCTGGCAAGCCGGGAGACCTTCAAGCCCAGTGGCTTGATCAGGCGGGCAAGGTAGGTGGCCGTCGCCTCTCCTTCGAGGTTGGGATCTGTGGCCAGGATAATTTCGGTCACCGCAGAATCGGCAAGGCGGGCCATAAGCTCGCGAATGCGCAACTGGTCGGGTCCTACGCCGTCAATCGGGCTGATCGCTCCACCAAGTACGTGGTACTTGCCCCGGAACTCGCGCGTTCTCTCGATGGCGATGACGTCCTTGCTCTCTTCAACCACGCAAATGGAGGTGTTATCCCGGCGTGGGTCACGGCAGATTCGGCATTGGCTTTCCTCGGAGACGTTGCCGCACTCGGTGCAGAACTTCACCCGCTCTTTCACGGTTCGGATCGCATCTACCAGCGCCGCCGCGCTCTCGCTCTCGGACTGAAGAATATGGAATGCGATGCGCTGGGCGCTCTTTGGTCCGATACCGGGCAGGCGACCCAAGGCATCGATCAAGTCTTGGATTGCACCTTCATACATTCCGCTCATCAGCGCGGCTTCTCACTGATGAATTGTGCGCCAAGTTCCTTTGCAAGAAGGGCTTGGCCAGAAAGTTGATCAGCGTCCGTTGGGGACTCATCCACTCGCACGGCGCGTGTGGCCGGAGTATTGGGATGGATTGAGGGATCCACAACAACTTCGATCTTCCGATCAACGCCTAC
>CAYLYA010000067.1:0-1821 GCA_964387855.1 uncultured Bifidobacterium sp. | reverse complement strand
GGCGCTAGGTTCTCTGCGCGCTCGAGTCTTTCGATTCGAGCTAGGAGTCCGCGGTCTGAATTATCACCGACTGGCAATAACATTCGCGCACAAATCAGCTCAAGCATCAATCGCGGCGCTGTCGCACCTCGCATTTGCGTCAGACCTTCTGCGGCGATGTCGGCAGCGCGTGACAACCCGGCGGAGCCGATGCGCTGTGCTTGGTTCGTCATCCGCTCTAGTTGGTCATCGGAAACTTCACGAAGAATTGCGCTCGCGCCACCAGCTGGCAAGGCATCGACAATCATCAAATCGCGAAGGCGTTCAAGTAAATCAGCCGCAAAACGACGTGGATCGTGCCCTGATTCAATAATTCGATCGACGCTCTTGAACAGCGTCGCACTGTCTCTTGCGGCTAGCGCATCAATTGCGTCGTCTAACAGCGCACTATCGGTGAAGCCCAGAAGTTGAATCGCGATGTCGTAGCTGACGCCATCTTTTCCAGCACCAGCAAGAAGTTGGCCAAGCACCGACTGCGCATCGCGCACTGAACCTCCGCTTGCGCGGACAACCAATGGAATGACTCCCTTTGCAACCTTCACACCTTCGGAATTGCAAATCTTCTCGAGGTTTGCAGCCAAAATTCCGGGAGGCACCAATCGGAATGGATAGTGATGGGTACGCGAGCGAATCGTAGAAATCAATTTTTCAGGCTCGGTCGTTGCAAAGATGAAAATCACATGAGGCGGCGGTTCTTCGACGACTTTCAAAAGCGCATTCGCCGCACCTGGTCCGAGTTGGTGCGCCTCATCGATGATGTAAATCTTGTAGCGACTCTGCACTGGGGCGAAAAAAGCTTTGTCGCGAAGATCGCGTGCGTCATCTACAAGGCCGTGCGTCGCTGCATCAAGCTCGATGACATCCAACGACCCCGGACCATTCGCAACCAAATCCTTGCATGATTGGCACTCGCCACAAGGATTTGGTGTCGGTCCCTTTTCGCAATTAAGGCTTCGAGCCATGATGCGAGCGCTGGATGTCTTTCCGCAGCCTCGAGGTCCGGAGAACAGGTATGCGTGGTGCGTTCGCCCAGACGAGAGGGCATTAGAAAGAGGAATAGTCACATGCTCCTGGCCGATGACATCGGCGAACAGGGATGGACGGTACTTGCGATAGAGCGCTAAAGACACGTTGCCCACCCCTTTCTATTACAGGACCCCTCGTGCACCCATTAGAGCGGGCCTACCCTTGCTGCCTTCCAGCCCTGGGGGAGTTCAGCCCGATAATGCCGCACGAGGGATCTGGCGCTAATCATAGTTAGCGCACCGCTAGAGTTCTCCACGGAGGATTCGCATAGCGGCCGAGTGCGCACGCTTGGAAAGCGTGTAAAGGGCAACCTTTCAGGGGTTCAAATCCCCTATCCTCCGCCATTTTTGGCTCCATGTGGATAACTTTCTCGAGGAGCCTTGAGATTTTGCCACCCTGACGCATGACTACGAACGTAAAGCTACTCAGAAACCCAATGACACTAGCCGCTGCATTATTAGCAATCATTCCTCTAATTTCCTCAGCTCCCTCCAACGCAGCGACGGCCCGTCCTAAAGCACCTAAAGCATCCTGTCGCATAGAAATCGATAACGCACATATATCCTCTTCAATACTCAAACATCGCAAGACTAGAAATGTAAAAATAAATGCTAGATCCATATGCAACGTACCTCAGCAACGAGTCACTCTGACCGTTGAAATACATAAGACTGGAATCTTTGGCAGTCACCTCGTCCGTCGGTTTCAGACCCGCGAGAATTCCCCAAAATCCTCTGGCCTAAGGGTGGAAATCAA
>CAYLYA010000066.1:0-4451 GCA_964387855.1 uncultured Bifidobacterium sp. | reverse complement strand
GCTCACCTCACCTGTTGCCACCTAACAAGCGCATGGACCAGTCGTGGCGCGGCCGACCGACGGCTACAGGCTGGCACGACCGGCCCTGCGGGGGTAAGTTCTGCACATCTAGCCGCGCCACGCTGGTCATGCGCGGGCGTTAGGTGGCATCCTTTCCTACCGGACGTTGAGGTTGCCGATGGACTGCATCCTCCTCCTCGCCAATAGCGTGGTCGGCACCGTCCGCCTTCGTCCCGAGCCCCTCAGCGCGGGCTGGCTCACTCCAAACCTCGCCTACACGCGGCTCCTCGCTGACCAGCTTCAGAAGCTGTGCCGCCGGATCGCGCACGCGGGCTTCCGGGCCCAACCGGACTCCGAGGCAGAGCTTGCGGCCCTCACGGCGCAGCTGTCACTCAGGACCGCCCAAGGCGGGCACCTGGAGCCAATCCGATTGGAGCTCTGGGATGAGGGCCGACGGGCGGGCCGGCCGCCGGACCGACCCTTCCTCCTTGTGGACTTCGGGGCTTCCGCCGCAACCCTTGACCTCCAGGAGCCGCCACCTCGCGGACAGGACTCGAGCCATGAGGAAGGGGCAGCCTGATGGCGCCGCCACATAGTCTACTCCGAGAGAATGCCACCTAACAAGCGCATGGACCAGTCGTGGCGCGGCCGGGCGGTTGTGGCAGGCTGGCACGGGCGCCCCCGATTGGATAGGTTCTCCACGTCTCGCCGCGCCACGCTGGTCATGCGCGGGCGTTAGGTGGCATCGGCTCCGCTCATCTCCACTGACATGAACGAACTCGCGATAGTCATTGGCACACCAGTCGGCCTCGCTGCCATTACGGCTGCCACAGCTGCGGTTGCCGCGACGCGCGATGCCTCCTCACGCCGCTGGCGCCAGGCTTCGCTTTCGCTCCTCAGCCTATTTACGCTCGCATTCGCTGCATTCACCTACGGACCGTGGGGCTCTGCACCCCGCCCGTCACCCAGGCCCGAGGATGTCAGCCTTCTGGGTCTCTGGGCGCTCGGGCTCGCCCTCCCCACCCTTCTATGCACTCACGTCGTGTGGGAGGCCAATCGGCAGGGCTCACGGCTGAGCACACAGTTCCTCATTGGGCTCATTGTGGGGACGGTGATCTTTGGCACGGGGCTGTTTGCAGGTGTCTCCTTGGTCCTGACGAATGCCACCTAACAAGCGCATGGACCAGCCGTGGCGCGGCCGACAGTCCGTTACAGACTGGCACGACCGCCCCTGCCCGGGTAAGTTCTCCACATCTCGCCGCGCCACGCTGGTCATGCGCGGGCGTTAGGCGTCACACATGTACTCACCAATGGCAATACTGTGATCTTGCCGGCCAGAGGGGCCACCAGCTTCGCCGTTGCTGCTATGCTCGCCTGCGGCGCGACCACGAGCTCCGCAGGTCAAGTTCCTGGCACCTATCGTCTATTCGTGTGCCCGCAAGCATGCACCGTCGCTGACACTGCGGAGCCCGCTGGCCGCGGCTGGCTTATCCTGGGCCTCACCCCCGTAGCCCCCTCCAGGCTCAGTTCCCTCACGGCCCAGCAGCAAATGGCTCGGTATGGGGGCACCCCGAATGGCTGTTTCGCCTTGCCTGACCGCTCGCCAGGGCTGGGCCTCTTATCCTTGGCTACCGCGACGCACCTTGTGCATTGGCAGCGAGTGGCCACCGACTCCATTGTGTTCCAGGCAGTCCGTGGCGTCGACTACTCGGTTAGAGTGGAGCTAAGCATCCATGGTGAGTCGCTGATAGGCCGCGCGTTGTCGCTTCCCTCGGTCGGTCCGGGATCGGTTCAAGGTGTGCTCGGTCTCCGGACAGACAGCCCCACACCTCTCGACTGCCGCACTTAGGCTTACGTGCCTTTTCTGACGCCTAACAAGCGCATGGACCAGTCGTGGCGCGGCCGACCGGTGGCGACAGGCTGGCACGGCCTGCCCTGCCAAGGTAAGTTCTCCACATCTCGCCGCGCCACGCTGGTCATGCGCGGGCGTTAGGCTGCCACAACCATGCGACTGATACTCCTCTCTGGCATTATGGCCAGTTCGTTGCTCCGCCATGACCACCCGGTCTCGGCGGTCGAGCCCTGCGTGCCTCCAGCACTCACGACTCGGCCCAATTACCTCGTGCCCGGCACTACTTGGAAGCAGGTGCTGACATCCGGCATTGTAACATTTGAATCCCCATCGCCAAATGGCCTTACCCTCAGCAGCCTATCAGCCCGCGACTACGCTGGGCACTTCGCGGTCCAAGCTGTCATCACCAATGGGCACGGCACCGGCGATACGCTCGTCGGCGTTATTACGTTGACACCCTCCCCCGCGGGCTTCATTGATTCGTCTTTGGGCAGGATGTGCACCGCTTCGCTCTGCACTGACACGGTTTGGATTGACACCTCGTATTTCGCTCTCACCGGGCATGGCGATGGAGCTGTGGCCGCCTGGCCACTCGTTGCCATCGAGGGCGTAGAGTCCACGGACCAGCGACATCCAGGTATCGAGGCCGCCTTTGGGCGCGATAGCATGCTCACATTTTCCCTGGGCCCTGGCTTGCACTCCGAAGACGGCCCGCCCCGTTTCACGATCGTTGAGGTGACCCCGCCGGTATTCAGGGGTTGGTGGTCGGAGGGGGCTCCCATCCAGGGACCGGCCGGCGGCCACTTCTGCCTACGCCGCCTACCATAATGGCAGCCTAACAAGCGCATGGACCAGTCGTGGCGCGGCCGACCGAGTGTTGCCAGCTGGCACGACCGCCCCTGGCAAGGTAAGTTCTCCGTGTCTAGCCGCGCCACGCTGGTCATGCGCGGGCGTTAGCTGGCCGCCCTCACACCCTCACCACGGTCCCTATTTCGTGCACCACCAGCTCGAGGCCCTACGCCCTCTCCTCGGCACTTGGGAGGGGACTGGCACCGCCCGCTTTCCTACCATTCCCCCCAACCGGTACCGGGAGATCCTGACCTTCATCCCGGATCCAGAGCGCCCCCTGGTGTACTACACCCAGCGAGCACAACAGGCGCCCGAAGGCACCGAGCTTTGGACCGCCTCCCACTGGGAGGCGGGCTTCTTGAGGGTCATCGCACCGTCCGTCGTCGAGCTCACCAACGCGCAGGATAGTGGCCGCCTTGAGGTGATGCGTCTCGACCTGGTCCCCGAACCGGAAGGCCTCAGCCTATCCGGGACTTCCGTGGGCCTCTTCAACGACCCCCGCATGAAGGCGACCCGTCGTATCTTTGGGGTCGCTGGCGACGTCCTGATCTATCGGGTGTCAATGTCAACCACCGCTGTAGAACCGATGACCCCGCACCTCGAGGCACGCCTCCGTCGACAGACCGCGGGCGTTAGCTAACTGGCGCCTGGAGCAGTCAGGGGCGAGCTCGCCGGGCATCCTGCGACGCCGCGTTGCGCCGCCGCGCTAGGGAACGTAGAATTCGCGAGGTCTAGCCGGCGCCTGCAGCTCAGGCGCATTGCGTTAGGTGGCGGACTCTCACTCGCCTCGGGTGAGTTTGTCGCCACTAGAGGGAGCGCA
Source organism: uncultured Bifidobacterium sp. (assembly GCA_964387855.1). Classification (GTDB taxonomy): domain Bacteria; phylum Actinomycetota; class Actinomycetes; order Nanopelagicales; family Nanopelagicaceae; genus QYPT01. The sequence continues at coordinate 930 of CAYLYA010000066.1, read as the reverse complement.
CTGATGAGTACGCTGAAGCCGTCGTGGATCGTGCTTCTGTTCGTGCTTACAAGCACCGGAGCCGCCGCCCAGATCGCGACGTCCCCCGTTCCGGTGTTCCGCTTTGTGAGGATCAGTCAGGATACTATTTACCTTGGCGCCGCACTCGGGCGGGCCGCGCGCTTCGCCACGTCGCCGAGCGAGGCCGCCGTCACGATTCCGTCGTCGGAGTACAATCGCGCCGATCTTCTGGTGATACAGCGCGACTCAGGCGGCGTTGTCACGAGCATCATGTTCGGTTGGGGGAAGGGGCGCGACATGGCGGTTGTGCTGGCCAGTTACCGGGTCGAACTCGGGGCCCCGGCGGACTCGAGCGTTGAGTCGCTAGCGGGCGCCACGCGCTCTACATGGCGTTGGCGCGATGAAGCGACGGAATTCGCTCTCAGTCGGATTGAGCCAGCGGTCAACAACATCGTTGGGGTCTCGACCCTCACGGACTTGCGACGGGCATCGGAGCGCCCCTAGCTATCATGTGCTGCCCCGCCCGGTGCGCACGAAGCTGGTCGGGCCGCCACCTAACAAGCGCATGCACCAGTCGTGGCGCGGCCGGGCGATCGGCATAGGCTGGCACGACCGCCCTGCGGGGGTAAGTTCTCCACATCTAGCCGCGCCACGCTGGTCATGCGCGGGCGTTAGGCGGCAGCCACTGACCATCCCCCTGCACCAACTCTTGACGTCACCCGGCCTACGCGGTACCCTATCGCCGCCGTCCACCCTACCTACCGGGCGGTGTCCTCGTTCTCCGTTTAACGCCCCCCTGCCCGGAGACTCGTATGGATATGCTCCTCGCGCTTGGCCTCAGCATTGGCGTTCTGATTGCCGGTTGGACTTACGTCGCCCTCGGCCCTGCGGCACTTCCCGTTTGGGCCGGCATTGTGGCGTGGGGCACGT
>CAYLYA010000065.1:0-4487 GCA_964387855.1 uncultured Bifidobacterium sp. | reverse complement strand
CATCTTGATTTCAAGACATAATTGACCATGAGCCTTTTCGAGGTTGCGATGCTTTTCCTCGCCGGCATCGCAGCTGGCACGATGAATAGTGTCGTCGGATCCGGTGGCCTCGTTACCTTTCCAACACTTCTTGCTTTTGGATATTCCCCGCTGGTTGCAAACATGACCAACAACATGGGTGCTATGCCAGGGGCGCTAAGTGGAGCCTTTGTCTTCCGCCATGAGATGAAGGGCCAATGGCCGAGAATCCTCCGCCTTTCGGCGATGACCTTCATCGGTGGACTGGCCGGAGCTCTGTTGTTGCTGGTTCTTCCTGCGGTGGCCTTCAAGAGGATTGTTCCGGTGCTGATCGCTCTGGCACTCGTGCTCATTATCATTCAGCCTCGCCTCAAGGTGAGAGCGGTAAAACGCGAAGTAAATACACGTCGCGGCAAGATCGCCGGAGACATCAGCATCTTTCTCACTGGGATATATGGGGGCTATTTCGGAGCGGCACAAGGAATCCTTCTGATGTCCATTCTTGGTGCGATGTTCGATGAGACCATTCAGAAACTCAACTCGGTGAAGATCATGCTCGCCGTATCTGCCAACACGGCTGCAGCGATTGTCTTCATTTTTCATGGGGGAATAGCGTGGAAGGCAGCGGGGGTCATTTCCGTTGGGTCCTTTATCGGTGGTGTCCTAGGTGCCCACATCGGTCGTCGTCTCCCGAGCGGTATCTATCGGGGGTTTATCGTCCTCGTCGGGCTTGTTGCCATCGCGAAGTTGGTTCTTTCCTAGCACGTGCTTCGATCTGCGAATGACTCGCAGGTGAATCCCTTATAGCCAATCTCACAGTGCTTTCTAAGTCTTTTTGCCATTCCTGGGAATAATTGAAGTTTCAACTATGTTATAGTCATCAAGTAGTTGAATATTCAACTAAAACAAACGTCCCCGAGTTCCACCTAAGGAGTTCCACAAATGACTACAGCAACAACCACCAGCCTCACCGGTACCTATTCAATCGATGCCAGCCACAGCCAGATCGGCTTCGGCGCCCGTCACGCAATGGTCACCAAGGTACGAGGCCAATTCAACGAGTTCACCGGCACAGGATTATTCGATGCCGAGAACCCAGCAAATTCAAACCTTCAGGTTGTCATCCAGGCCAAGAGCATTGATACCCGCAATGCCGACCGCGATGCCCACCTTCGCGGTAACGACTTCTTCGACATGGACACCTATCCAGAGATCAAGTTCGCCTCAACCTCCTTCTCCAAGGTTGATGCCGAGACTTATTCAGTGACTGGTGACCTCACCATCAAAGACGTGACCAAGTCGATCACCTTCGACCTTGATTTCACCGGCACAGCAGTCGATCCATGGGGCAACACCCGCGTTGGATTCGAAGGCAAGACGACCGTCAACCGCAAGGACTGGGGCGTCAACTGGAACGCAGCCTTGGAAGCAGGCGGAGTTCTCGTCGGCGAGAAGGTCACCCTCGAATTCGAAATCTCAGCTGTTCGTAACGGGGACACCGCTTAAGCGATTTCTGCTTAAGTAGTAAGGAAAGAGGATCGGGCCTTCGGGTTCGGTCCTCTTTTTTGCCTTGAAAGAGCAGTGATCTATCGTCGGCTTAAAAGCATTGAATATGGATTTGGGCATGATGCAAACCTCGCGGTGGTCAGAAGATCATCGGCGCCGACCAAAATTGATGGTTGGGTAATTGACCAATTTTCGGTAGACAATCATTAATATCTAGCGGACACTTGTGCAGTCGCTTTGGCACTGGAATGAAAGGGTTGCTTGTGATTTTTCGGATGCTGAGTTCCATGCACGATTGGACGCTAACTAGATGCGATTGATTAGCGCCGAAATTAATGGTTATGGTCGTTTATTTTCTTCAAAAGTAAATCTGGATAGCAAGGTGATAGCCATCGTTGGGCCAAATGAGGCAGGAAAGACGACACTTCTCAAGGCACTTGCATATCTAAATGGTGGCAGCGTTCTCTCTACCATTGAAAGATCGCGCTTTAAGGATATAGGCGACGACATTTCAATTATTAAGGTGAAATTTGCTCTCGAGGAGGAAGACAGAATTTCTATCGAGAAGTTCGAACTACGAGAAACTCCTTTGACGATTTTCGCAAGTCGACGAGCATCTGGCGCAAATGTTGAGCTCGAAATCTTCCCGCACCCGAAGAACTCTAAGCGTTTGTTGCAAGAAGCACTAGAGGTTTTCACTCACGAAGCCGATCACAATATTTTGGATCTAGATAAGTATCAGTATGAGAATCCGGAAAGCGATGGTACCGACGAACCATTGCCAGGAAACGCACTTGATGATCTGAAGGGACTCATCTTCGATATTCAATCAATTATTGGGAATGTCGACGAAAAACCCGAGGATTCGCTCAAGATTGTTGAGAGGACAGTTGATCTAATTGCCCTGCTTGAGGAAGACCCCTTTGCCGATGAAATGGTAGAGGCGCTTAATCAAGTGAAATCATGGGCCGAGATGCCAGACCCGGAAGAATCGGTTAGGTCGATCCTGTGGGAAAGAACACCCAAATTCCTCTTATTCGGAGAGAGTGATCGCACCTTGGAATCATCCTACTTATTCGATGAAAGTCTGGTTGCAAACGCTCCGAGCGCCTTAGCAAACTTGCTGCGCATGTCCGGACTAAATCTTGGAGCTTTGGAATCGCTATCCCGAGCTGGAGACATCGCGCGCCGTGAAACCGAACTGATTCGCGTTAATAAACGGCTTACTGAATTATTTGCGAATGCCTGGAAACAATCTCGTTTGAGCGTAAGGCTCAGCATTGATGGCATTGAATTGAAGGTGTCCATACTTGAAAATGGCGAGACTGTGACGCCATTTAGCGAGCGAAGCGCAGGCCTACGCATGTTTATTGCACTGATTGCTTTTCTCGCAGCACGCGAGTCCACCATCCCACCAATTCTCCTTATCGATGAAGCGGAAAATCATCTCCATATCGATGCTCAAGCCGATTTAGTGAATATGTTCATGTCACAAGACAAGGCGGACAGAGTTATCTACACCACGCATTCTCCTGCATGTCTTCCGCCAGATCTCGGCGTCGGTGTTCGATCCGTAGCGCCATCTACAACGAATCTTCAAGTGAGCGATATTCGAAATAGCTTCTGGACCGACGGCCCTGGGTATTCGCCACTGATCACCGCGATGGGAGCAGCCGCGGCGGCTTTCGCCTTGGCGCGCTTTGTGGTTCTTGGAGAAGGCGCGACAGAAATGATTCTCTTACCTTCCTTACTTCGGAGCGTAACTGGGCGGAGTAGTTTGGATTTCCAAGTGGCACCAGGTCTAGCGTCGGTGCATAAGGATTTCTATCCAAAATTGGATTTTGAGGGCGCAAAGGTTGCTTATCTCGTTGATGGAGATGTAAGTGGGAAGAACATGGCGCAAGCCCTCGTTGAGAGCGGGGTACCTAGGAGTCGCATAGTTATGACTTCGGTTCCAGGATTGGAAAATATGCTTCCCTCAGATGTCTACCGCAACACGGTTTCGGTTTTGTTGCATGAGTCAAATCCCAGAATGGGGGAACTGGTTCTGCCCCAACTTGTCGCTCCGAAGGGATTATCCTGGGCGAAGCAACTTCATGGGTGGTGTCGGGAAAATAAATTATCGATGCCTTCAAAAGTTGCCGTTGCGTGTCGCATCATCGAGGACGGAAGCGCAATGCCTAGCGAGGATTTTATCCAGGAACTTTTGGATGTTTACGGGCAACTTATCAGAGCCCTAGAACTCAAATGAGCGCACTCCTTTGGCGAAGTTTGTGGAATAGAATTCTTGCCGTCTGAAAGGGAAAAATGTTGCCTCAAGGTGTTCCAAATTCAATTTTTGCGCGACTAAATTCTGGGCTGAGGCAGGTCCGAAATCGAGATTACAGGTTGTTGAAGGATCGAGTTCATGAACAGACTCTAACTGGAAGGCTTTCCTATTATTTGCAACACGAATTTCCCGACCACAACGTGGATGCCGAATACAACAAGCATTATGAAGACGAGAAGCGTTACGGTTATTTTGAAGAGGATGATGTGGCGAGGCCCGACATCATCGTTCATCAGCGAGGAAGTGACGATAGAAACCTACTAGTCATCGAAGTGAAGAAGCGCAGTGAGGGGTCTTCGGATGATGCCAAAGACATCTTGAAACTGGAAGGTCTTACTAGGAGGGCCACCGCCGACCATCACTATTTTGGCTATAAATATGGGGTGTTTATCGATTTCGTGAACGCAGACAATGTTGCCCTGCGTTGGGTCATCGGAGGAAGCGAGTTGGCAAGGAGGACCCATCTAGCGGCAGAACTTGATCATGGTGGCTTTCATGAGTATTTGATCTTGGAGTCTTGAAAGCCGACTTCCCTGTAACCTTGGCCCATGACAACCAATAACGCGCGTGATTTCGTCCACGAGGGCTATGACGTTGCCTATGTTCAAGAGAAGTGGCTCCCCGTCTGGGACAA
>CAYLYA010000064.1:2389-4849 GCA_964387855.1 uncultured Bifidobacterium sp. | reverse complement strand
TCGCATCGGCACGTAGTGCCGGTAAGAAGTTGATGTGCCGAGGCGAAGAACTCACCGTTGTTGCTTTGTCACCAGAGGCATTCCAAGGCATCGACGTTGCAATGTTCGATGTACCGGACGAGATCTCGGAAGTATGGGCGCCAATCGCCGTTTCTCAGGGTGCCGTGGTCGTAGACAACTCCGGTGCCTTCCGCATGGATGAGGATGTGCCACTCGTTGTTCCTGAGGTAAATCCAGAGGAAGCAAGGAATCGGCCGCGCGGAATCATCTCCAACCCCAACTGCACAACGCTTTCGATGATTGTTGCGATGGGCGCCCTGCATCGCGAGTATGAATTGCAGGAACTGGTCGTCTCGTCATATCAAGCAGCATCGGGGGCAGGTCAGGCAGGTATCGACACGTTGCGCGCCCAGATCAAGTCAGTGGCGGGGACAGATGCCGGCACCAACCCCGGAGATGTTCGTACGCACGTCTCAGATTTTGGACCATTCCCTGCACCTTTGGCACTTAACGTGGTCCCCTGGGCGGGCTCTCTCAAACAGGACGGCTACTCGTCCGAGGAACTTAAAGTCCGGAACGAATCGAGAAAGATTCTTGGACTGCCGCACCTCAAGGTCGCAGCGACCTGCGTACGAGTGCCAGTGATAACGACTCACTCGCTCACGGTGCATGCTGTATTCGCCAAAGAGCCATCTCGTAAAGCAGCGCAGGACATTTTGCAAGATGCCGCAGGAGTGAAATTGGTGGACGACCCGGAGAACCACAAGTTCCCAACTCCTGCCGATGTCGTCGGCACCGATCCGACATGGGTTGGTCGCGTTCGTAAGAGCATCGACAATCCGATGGCACTGGACTTGTTTGTTTGTGGCGACAACCTTCGAAAGGGAGCAGCACTCAACACCGCCCAAATAGCGGAATTGTTGGCGACCGAATTTTCCGTATAGTGAAAGCACCTATTAGATTCTTAATGAGTGAGGTATAGGCTCACTCAACGAGTATCTGGGAGGGAATTTCATGTCGGAAAAATCCGGAGCAATTGAAAGTCACCACATTGATTATGTACCAACTGATGAACGCCATGGAAAGGTCTGGCGTCAAGGACCATTCTGGTTTCTCGGCAACTTTCAACCCTTTACGGTTGCCATCGGTTTGTTGGGACCAGTCTTTGGTTTGAATCTATTGTGGTCGGCTATTGCTGCCATCACTGGAATTCTGTTTGGAACACTGTTCATGGCAGCTCACGCCGCGCAGGGGCCGCAGTTGGGGCTTCCTCAGATGATTCAGTCGCGCGCTCAATTTGGCTACGTGGGGGTGATATTCCCACTCATCGCGACGATCTTCACCTTCGTCGCCTTCAACGTTGTCGACGTTGTCATCATAAAAATCGGTCTCAAGGATATTTTCAAGTGGAATATGACCGCGGTTGCTGTCGTGATATCAATAGCGGCAGTCTTCCTCGCGATCTATGGGCACGACTGGCTGCATAAAGTTTTCCAGGTCCTCTTCTGGGCATCCCTTCCATTTTGGGTGATACTCACAATCGGAATCATGACCGGTAACGCCGGTGGCACTACAGTTGATAAGGGAGTCTTCTCCTACGCAGGTTTCTTCTCCATGTTCGCAATTGCAGCGTCGTACAACATTACCTACGCACCATATGTATCGGACTACACGCGCTATCTCCCCAAAGACACTCGACCAAGCTCAATCATTCGGGCCGTCTTTTTTGGCGCTGCTGGTGCACCTATTTGGCTTATGCCGTTGGGATCGTGGTTGGCCATTCATTTCGGCGCAACAGATGCACTCAAAGGTATTCATGATGCAGGCAATAACACGATTGGAAACGTGGGCAATATCCTGGCCATTCTCTCCGTTCTTGCCCTTGTGGCCACAATGGGCCTCAATGCATACAGCGGAATGCTTTCAGTAGTTACTGCGGTCGATTCATTCCGCCCGGTACCTGCCGGAGCCAAAGCTCGTATCTACACGATCATTGGTCTCGGGATTCTCTGGTTAGCATTTGGAATCGGAATTTCATCGGCATCGGCCGCCCTGAACAACTCGCTTATTGTGATGCTCTACCTTCTGGCTCCTTGGACATCGGTCAACCTGATCGACTTCTACGCGGTCCGTCACGGTAAGTTCGCAATTACAGACTTTTTCAAGCCAAGCGGTATTTACGGCCGATGGGGTGCGAAGGGTATTTTTGCTTATCTTGTCGGCATCGCAGTTGAGATTCCATTCATGTTCATCCCAAGCTTCTACGAGAGCGTCGGCGCAAAATGGTTGAAGGACGTCGATATTTCGTGGGCGATTGGATTGGTAGTCGCTGGTGGACTGTATTACTTCCTTACCCGTTCACTTGATCTGAAGGCTGAGAAGGTGGCCGTTGAGGCAAGTGAATCGGCGCTGAAGAACAAAGAGGCACTGCGATAACTACTTCCGAAGATGTGAATGCGG
>CAYLYA010000064.1:0-2289 GCA_964387855.1 uncultured Bifidobacterium sp. | reverse complement strand
GGCGCTGAAGAACAAAGAGGCACTGCGATAACTACTTCCGAAGATGTGAATGCGGCGGCGAGAGACCTCGTCGCTGCGTTCGCAACTCATGATCAAGGGCGCTATTTTGATTCCTTTGCCCCGAATGCCTCTTTCATCTTCTATAACTCAGATCGAGTCTTTCGGAGCCGTGCCGAGTATGAAGATGAGTGGAAAGAATGGGAAGCCACAGGATTCAAGGTCCTTGCCTGCTCCTCACTGAACTCACACGTCACAATTTTGACTCCAGAGGTCGCAGTATTCACTCATCAGGTGCGGACCACATTGAACACGGCTGACGGGATCATCAAAACAGGCGAAAGAGAGACAATAGTTTTTCAATTGTTTAACGGGAAATGGCTTGGTGTGCACGAACACCTGAGTTTGGATCCCACATTTGCGAAGTAGAGGATTACTTGCGCAGTACCCCGTTATACAGTTCGGGTCTTCTGTCCGACCTGACATCGTTTCTCGGACTGATTTTTCGATCGGTGGGAACTTCGACATCTGTGACAAGTATTTGCAGTTGATTGATCTTGGATCGGTCAGCAATTGCCTTTATTACTCCGTCGCTGTCGGCAATGACGCTAGAACTGCTCCAAGCCACGCCCCGTTCGATGCGAGTGCGATCGGCGGCAGCAACCACCATTTTGTTTTGGGAGGCCGCAGCTTGAACTCGGACTGCCTCCAGTGGCGTTGGCTCAGTCGGTAGACCACCGTCGGGCCAGTTGGTCGGCAAGGCCAAGATGGTCGCATCTGCGAGCATGGCAAGTCGTACCCATTCCGTAAATTCAACGTCGTAACACACCATCGTCGCGATCCTTCCAATGGAAGTATCGACGACAAGAGGTTCGGTATCCCCTGGCGTGAAGAAATCTACTTCGTCATTCCAGAGATGAACCTTTTTGTACCATCCGCGAAGTCCGCTCGAATCTATGATGACGGAGACATTGAAGAAATGGCCATTGTCTTTGATAGCTAGACCTGCCACGAGTACTAGATTCAACTTCTCAGCCAGCGATATCCATTCCTTGATGATGGCGCCATTTATTGTCGTGGCGCGATCTTCAAGTTCGGAGAGGCTGCGAAACACGTAGCCGGAGTTTGTAAGCTCAGGCAGAACCACCAACTTCGCACCTTGTGATGATGCCTGAAGAATGGCCGAGTTCGCCATCGTGATATTTTTCCCGGGATTCTCAATATCGAGAGGAAGTTGGCAAACCGCGATCCTTAGCATGAGTAGATCCTAAGCACTCCTGCTACTTCTTGGCTGCTTGCCCCAGTATTGGGAGGGTGATTGGCTAGACTCTGCTGGCAGGCTTACACGTACATCGAGATCGGGCGATATGGAACAAGATAAGAACCGCGACGATCACGTGATTTCTCACTTCGGTGGAGAATGGAAGGCCTTCAACTATTTGGACTCTGATCAACTAGAGGAGGTTCGCGAGCAGTTTGCGGCCTACGTACGCCCTCTCCCAACGCAATTCCTGACGGAAGGCGATCTTGCAATTGCAGATTTCGGTGCGGGAAGTGGCCGTTGGGCACATTTTCTTCTTGAGCATGCCAGCCAACTATGGCTAGTCGAACCCGGCAAAGAATCTTTTGAAATTCTTCAGCAACGATTCGGCAAGAATGAGAAAGTACATTTACTAAACGAGACGGTTTCAGAAAATAGAGTCCCCAACGATTCTCTCGATCTAGCGGTTTCACTTGGCGTCTTGCACCACATGCCTGACACTGGACTGGGTATTCAAGACATCTTCACGAAGATCAAACCAGGGGGGTATTTCCTCTGCTACTTGTACTATGCCCTCGAAAACAAGCCTTTTATATATCGCTTTATTTGGAGCGTTACCAACAGATTCCGAATTGGAATTTCAAAGCTGCCGTATAGACAAAGAAGAATTGTCTGCGAGATCATTGCAGCGCTGGTGTACTGGCCACTGGCTAGATTGTCGAAGTTTGTTGAGAAGATCGGATTGAGTTCAGGGAATATCCCTCTGCATCATTACAAGGATATGAACTTCTATGTGATGCGCAACGACGCATACGACCGATTTGGAACCTCGCTAGAGCAACGTTTTACGAAGAAGGAAATTTCAGAGATGGTTGATAAAGCGGGCTTCGATGTTGACAGTTTGAAGTTTTCGGAAGCCGAACCGTTCTGGACTTTTGTGGTGCGCAAACCTGCCTGAGTTATAGGATTGGCGAAGCGGGGTGTGGCGCAGTTTGGTAGCGCGCGTCGTTCGGGACGACGAGGTCGCAGGT
>CAYLYA010000063.1:0-4897 GCA_964387855.1 uncultured Bifidobacterium sp. | reverse complement strand
TGCAGATGTCTGCAAGGGCCTCGAAACACTCTGCAAGCGTTACAAGGTCTGATAACTAGACCGATTGCTGCTCTCCAGCAATGAAATAGTCGGTTTCGGCTCGGGGCCTAGGCCCCGAGCCGAAACTATTTCATGTAGCACCCCTTAACAAATAAGAACTCAGGAATAGACTTCGGACACTGCGGTCCCACACGATTTCGATAGAGATTTCAATAAAGGAGCACGGCGTGAGCACTCCAATACTTTCGCTCAGAGGTGTAAATAAATCTTTTGGGCCAGTGCATGTACTTAAGAATGTGGATCTTGACGTGTACTCCGGCCAAGTCACCGCACTTGTAGGAGATAACGGCGCTGGCAAGAGCACCCTGATCAAGTGCATCGCAGGCATCTACTCCCCTGACGGCGGAGATTTCCTTTTCGAAGGCAGCAAGGTTGACATCGACGGCCCGCGTGAAGCAACCGCGCTAGGCATCGAAGTCGTCTACCAAGACCTTGCCTTGTGCGACAACCTCGACATAGTGCACAACATGTTCTTGGGACGTGAAGTCAAAAAGGGCTACGTTCTCAATGAGAGCACTATGGAATCCCTTGCTCGCAAAACACTAGACAGTTTGAGCGTCCGCACGGTTAAGTCAATTCGCCAAACGGTTTCATCGCTATCTGGTGGTCAACGTCAAACGGTCGCCATCGCCCGCGCAGTTCTCTGGAACAGCAAGGTAGTCATCCTGGACGAGCCAACCGCAGCACTTGGCGTAGCACAGACCGAACAAGTTCTTCACCTTGTTCGCCGCCTCGCCGACAACGGGCTCGCCGTTATTCTCATCAGCCACAATCTTGTGGACGTCTTTGAAGTAGCCGACAACATCGCTGCCCTTTATCTTGGAACGATGGCGGCGCAAGTTAATAAATCAGAAGTCTCTACAAATCAAGTCATCGAATTAATCACCACGGGCAAATCTGCTGGGGTCGACCAGGGAGCAAAAATATGAGCACCGACACTCTCGAAAATGGCCCATCGCTAAAAGACGCATTGGGTGACTACTGGAGTCGGATAAAGTCCGGCGACATAGGAGCCCTCCCTGCGGTCCTTGGTCTCGTAGTCCTTTGCGCCGTTTTTGGCGTCATGTCCGATGTTTTCTTGACCTCGAGCAACTTTGCCAACCTCATCACACAAGCCGCGGCAGTGACTGTCATTGCAATGGGGCTCGTTTTTGTACTTCTGCTTGGCGAAATCGATCTTTCAGCTGGATATGCCTCTGGTGTTTGTGGCGCAGTACTGGTCATCCTTATCACCAACCACGGCTGGGCTTGGTTTCTCGCACTTCCCGTAAGCATTCTTGTCGGAGTAGTACTGGGCTATGTTCTTGGCACTCTCGTTGCACGGCTTGGCATCCCCTCCTTCGTAGTGACTCTGGCGGCCTTTCTTGGTTTCCAGGGTTTATTGCTCCTACTCGCGGGTGAGGGCGGAACCATCCAAATTTCAGACCCAGCAATCTTGGCGGTGGAAAACAACAACCTCTCTCCAGCATGGAGTTGGATCTTCTATATTGCTGTATCCGTTCTATACGTATTAAGCGGTCTCAATCGGATTAACTCGCGTCGTAAGGTCGGGCTTAAGGCCGAACTACTCAAACTCTGGATTTTAAAGACCGTTGGTCTTCTTGGTGTCACAGGAGTTGCGGTTTTCGCACTGAATCGCGAGCGCAGCAATAACCCTCAACTCGTGAGCCTCAAAGGGATCCCCGTTGTCGTACCGGTAATTCTCGTTCTCCTCGTTATGGGAACTTTCGTTCTCGGACGCACCGCTTTCGGCCGACACATCTACGCGGTCGGAGGAAATGCCGAAGCGGCTCGTCGCGCCGGTATTAACGTGAAGAACGTACGCATTGCGGCATTCGTCATCTGTTCCGCACTATCGGCCATCGCTGGCATGCTCTTCGCCTCTCGCCAAAACTCCATCTCTCCTACTACCGGCGGCAGCTCAACACTGCTCTATGCAGTTGGTGCCGCAGTCATTGGCGGAACCAGCCTCTTCGGAGGAAAAGGAAAGATGCGGGATGCAATCCTTGGTGGACTTGTCGTTGCTGTAATCGACAACGGCATGGGTCTTCTGGGTTATGCCGCAGGCATCAAGTTCATAGTGACTGGCCTCGTCCTCCTTGTATCCGCCGGTGTAGATGCCGTATCTCGACGGGGAGCGACAGCAAACTAGCGAAATAAGTCCTGGTTTTGGCATATATGGGCTTTGCCCTTAACCTTGGCTTTGCCGATCCCACTCTGGGATCAACGCTCTTGCGGGAGTGGTGAAATGGCAGACACGCAGGTCTTAGGAACCTGTGTCTTCGGACGTGCGGGTTCAAGTCCCGCCTCCCGCACTCAAGTACTCGTGTCGTCGAGACTTCCGAGCAACCAAATTGCGATGCACAGTGACTGTTCCTATTTATTAGCCTGTGCTGCCTTGTCGCCTACAAGAAGAGCGATTGCTGAAAGAATGCTGCACGCCGCAACTCCAACAAGTGTCAGTCCGTAACTCGCCGTCGCAGTAACAAGAAGTCCTGCCGTTACCGGAGCTAGAACGCGACCGATATTCACTGCGAGTACCTGCCTGCCAGATACTCGTGCAAAAACTGCAGGCGACACATACTCGCCAAGAAGGGCGACACGAGAAATTGTCATGACTCCAAATCCTGCGCCGAAGGTAAGAACGAACAAGATCAAACCCAGCGGTCGAGGCAGCCAAACGAGCATTGCGACACCAATCGCCTGACCTGCAACGATGATCGCGGAGAGCTTGGCCAAGCGAATCCGCCTAGCAATCGAGGTTAAAAGAACGCGTCCTGCCACCGACATCACGCCGATCGCACCGGCGCCCAGTGCTGCTGCATGCGTGGAATAGCCGTGCGTGTGCAAGTAGGTCACCAATAGAACACTAATTGCCGTTGTCGCGAGATTGGAGGCTACGTAGGCGATCGTCAGCCAACGGACTTCGGATTGGGCTAGTGCCTTTCGAACCTCGGCGCGCGTACCTGCGGATACACCAAGCCCATTCGGCTCAAGCAATTGCCCGACGAGTTCATCGTGATGACCGTCGCGAGACAAGCCGTGGTCTTCTGGGGTCTTGCGAAGGAGAACCGCATGAGGAATGGCGCAGAGTGCAACCATCGCCGCAAGAATTAGCAGTGCGGGCCGCCAACCGAACTGATCAATCAGGAATTGCGCACCGGGAAGAAAAACTGTCGATGCGAACCCTGCGATCACTGTCAAAGTCAGCAACGCAGACCGTCGGTCACGATCAAACCATCTGTTAATCGTCGCAAATGCCGCCTCGTAGAAGACCGCAGCACCTGCCAACCCAATGCCAACAAAGGAAAGATAGAGCTCGACAAGATTGCGTGAGAGAGACCAGCCGACAACCGATAATGCGCCAAGAATTGATCCAACTGTCATCAGTATGCGGGCACCATGTCGATCCAGCCACCGCCCTACCAATGGAGCAGCAAGCCCATTCATCGCAAGCGAGAGACTGACCGCTCCGCTCAATGCTCCCAGCGAGGCATGCAGATCGGTCCGCATCGGAGTAAGAAAAACAGCGACTGCATAGTAGAGAACCCCGTAACTCACGGTTTCGGTAATCCCAAGAGACCACACCATGCGCCAGCCGTGAAAGTCGCGCCGACGAGATTTAGTCGGGTTAGTGTTGCGGGCCATCACGCGAGACAATTCAAAATCTCAGTGCGCGGCGGAAAGAGCATGAGAAATCATAACCTGTTATATCGACATTTATCGATGTATCTACATCAAGGATAACTCGTATTTCCTAGAAGACCGTTTCTGCCGTGGTGGTTATCTCCACTGATCTCCCCGGCACCGTGTATTCATAGAATGAGCGATTCATTTCATCGATGATCGCGGACGCAGGTAGGAGTCCCAATTTCCATTGAGCATCATCCGTGGTGTGGGCATCTTCAACAAGAGTTACGTCGTAGCCACGTTCCAGAGCTGCGTGCAAGGTGTGCCGAACGCAGAAATCCGTCTGAGCGCCACTGATATAGAGATGTCCAACCCCTAGTGCAGCGAGGGTCTCATCGAGTGTGGTGTCTTCAAATGAACTGCGAAACCTCTTTTGAATATTTGTCTCGCTTGAGAGCGGTTCCAATTCAGAAACAATCTTCCAGCCATCGCTTCCGATCTCCATGTAAGGATCAGAATGCTGAACCCAGATGACTGGAGTCTCGGCTTCGCGGGCTTTAGCCACGAGAACATTGATGTTGCTTATGACCTCTTCGCGATGCCATGCATCTCCTACAACATCGTTCTGCACATCGATAACAAGAAGTGCCTTGCCATTGCGGTCAGCAAATTTGCTCATCCGAGAAGGCTATTGCTAAGTCCTTTGATTGGGCTAGATTCGGTGAATTGGAATCAGCACGAGATAGGCTCAAATGTATGTCTGATGAAGAACATAAGAGGCAGGCTCGCCAAACCTACAACCTCTGCTGGGAATTGCTCGGGCGTACGCTGCGCGATTATGAAAAGCGAGACCTTGTCGGCTACGCCCTTACGTCTCGTTATCACTGGCAGCGGGTTGGAGGTCCGCAAGAACTGGCAATTGCTGATTGGATGGCAAGCCGGGTGTACGCCGCCGTAGGGCAACCAACTCTCGCACTTGAGTACGCGCTTGTCTCACTGAATCACGGCTTCGAAGAATTCCCTGCTTGGCTCAAGGCGAGCCTGAATGAAGGAGTTGCAAGAGCCTATGCATCCGCATCGAACCACAAACAGCGAGATGAATATGTCTCGCTGGCTCTTGCCGAATTGAATAAGGAGACCGACGTGGATGACGCCGGAATAATCCGAGGACAGATAGCCGAACTTCTAGACGACTAGCGTGAATTCG
>CAYLYA010000062.1:2867-5309 GCA_964387855.1 uncultured Bifidobacterium sp. | reverse complement strand
GCACGCGGTTGCAGCTTTCGCAGAAGTTGTGCGTCATCGGCGTGATGAAGCCGAGCCGCCCGCCGGTTTCCTTGATGCGCACATACCGCGCGGGACCGCCCGTGCGCAGCGGGATATCCTCCAGCGTCCAGCGGTCCATGAGCCTCGCGCGAACGATGGACAGGGGCAGATATTGATCCGTGCGGTCGCCGTCGATGTCGCCCATCGGCATGGTTTCAATCAGCGTCAGGTCGAAGCCGCGGCCGTGCGCGAATCGGATCAGGTCGTCGATCTCGTCCTCATTGATGCCTTTCAAGGCCACCGCGTTGACCTTGATCGCGAGCCCCGCCTTCTCGGCGGCATCGATGCCGGCCATCACCTGGCCGAAATCGCCCCAGCGGGTGATGGCCTTGAAGCGATCGGGATCGAGCGTATCGAGCGAGATATTGATGCGCTCGACGCCGGCGGCCTTCAGCTCGTGGGCGAACTTCGGCAGCTGGCTGCCATTGGTGGTCAATGTCAGCTCATCGAGCGTGCCGGCGCGAAGATGGCGCGAAAGCGCACGAAACAGCCACAGGATGTTCTTGCGCACGAGCGGCTCGCCGCCGGTGATCCTGAGCTTGCGCACGCCTTTGGTCACGAAGGCCGAGCACAGCCGGTCGAGCTCCTCGAGCGTCAGCAGGTCTTTCTTGGGCAGGAAGGTCATGTGCTCCGACATGCAGTAGGAGCAGCGGAAATCGCAGCGATCGGTGACCGACACGCGCAAATAGCTGACGTGACGCCCGAAGGGATCGATCATCATAGGCTGCTGTGCGCGTATCGCTGTCGGTTCGGCCATGGTGCGCTCTTGTGATCGGCGATACGTCTGCCTCACCGGAGGGCATTCCGTAGGCCAATGCGGCACCTGCAAACTAGCGACAGAGAGCGGAAGTGCAAGCTGGCTGCGGCCGCATCTTGCCTGCAGAATGGTGCATTATTTACAGAAAACAATCAATGCCTACCCCACTGCGGAAGCCGGCGGTGCGGAACGCTCAGTATTGCGCGGCGCACAATCCAAATTCTGTTGCGCCGTGCATTCGAACTAGGCAACATCCCTGGATCGACGAGGGTAGCAAAGACAAAGAACAAGACGGCGCCCGGCGGGGAGGATTCGGTTGTCTCAAGCGCAGACTGCGCACATGCCTAGCTTTACGGAGCCCATCGCACCGGAGGATTTGCTCCGGGCGCAGTGCTACCGAATGATTGCGCGCTTCCTGTCCTCTCCGCCGTCGGCCGCCGATCTCGAGCGCGCCGCCGCGCTTTCCGGGGACGACACCGCGCTCGGCCGCGCCATCGCCGCATTCGCTCGCGTATGCGCGGGCTCGGATGCAGGTGGAGTGGCCAGCGAATACCACGATCTCTTCATCGGTCTTGCGCGGGGCGAGCTGGTTCCCTACGGATCCTACTATCTGACGGGTTTCCTACACGAAAAGCCGCTCGCGAAGTTGCGCCGCGACATGGAGCGGCTCGGCATTGCACGCGAGGCGGACGTTGCGGAACCCGAGGACCATATCGCCTCCCTATGCGAGATGATGGCTGGGCTGATCGACGGATCGCTGGGGCGCACGCTCTCGCTCGAGGAGCAGAAGGCCTTTTTCAACACGCATATCGGCTCTTGGGCGCCCGTGCTCTTCCGTGACATGGAAGTGGCCAAGGCGTCGGTGATCTACGCCACACTCGGATCGGTCGGACGCGCTTTTCTCGAGATCGAGGAGGGCGCTTTTGCCATGGTTTGACCCGGTATTCGTACGGACTGCCCGCTCTGCGGGACGCAGGTAAGAGAGAAGTTGGGAACGGAGGCACACGTTCATGAAGCAGAGCAAGACATTGGCGGTCGCAGATCGCCGCAGCTTCCTGAAACTGGCCGGCGCCAGCGCTGCAGCCGGCGGGGCCGCCCTGGTGTCGGGCGAGAAGAAGGCCGAGGCTGGCGAGGCGGGGGACAAGAAGCCCGCGCTCTATCGCGAGACGGATCACATCAGGCGCTACTACGAGCTCGCACGCTAACGGCAACGCCCAATGCCGGTCGCGGCTCGACGCCCACCGGCCTGACCAGACAAGGGAGAGAGGCATGCTCAGGAAGAAGATGGACGGCGTCGCGAAAAGCGCCCGTTTGTCGTCGGCCCTGCAGGAGCAGGCGCCCGGCACATTGGATCGCCGCGCATTCTTGCGGAACTCGGGTCTCGCCATCGGCGGGCTCGCCGCCGTGTCGGCGGCGGCCGGCGGCAGAGTGCAGAAGGCGGAGGCCGCGGCACCGACGGCCGGCGGCAAGGTCGACATCAAGAAGACCGTGTGCACTCACTGCTCGGTCGGCTGCACCATCATGGCCGAGGTGAGCAACGGCGTGTGGGTGGGTCAGGAGCCGGGCTTCGACAGTCCGTTGAACCTGGGCGCCCATTGCGCGAAGGGTGCGGCCGCGCGCGAGCA
>CAYLYA010000062.1:0-2767 GCA_964387855.1 uncultured Bifidobacterium sp. | reverse complement strand
ACGTGGGGCTACGGTGCGATGACGAACTCGTACAACGACATCATGAAGTCGAAGGCGATGTTCATCATCGGCGGCAACCCGGCCGAGGCGCACCCCGTATCGCTTCAGCACCTGCTCAAGGCCAAGGAGCAGAACAACGCGGCGATGATCGTGTGCGATCCGCGCTTCACGCGGACCGCGGCGCACGCCACCGAGTACGTGCGCTTCCGCTCGGGCACCGACATTGCCCTCATCTGGGGCATCCTCTGGCACATTCTGGAAAACGGCTGGGAGGACAAGGAGTTCATCCGCAAGCGCGTCTGGGGCATGGACTTCGTTCGCGAGGAAGTGAAGAAGTGGACGCCCGAGGAGACCGAGAAGGTCACGGGCGTGCCCGGCGCACAGCTGCGCCGCGTGGCCAAGACGCTCGCCACCAACAAGCCCGGCACCGTGATCTGGTGCATGGGCGGCACCCAGCACACGGTTGGCAACGCCAACGTGCGCGCCTACTGCATCCTGCAGCTCGCGCTCGGCAACATGGGCGTCGCCGGCGGCGGCACCAACATCTTCCGCGGCCACGACAACGTGCAGGGCGCCACCGACGTCGGCCCCAACCCGGATTCGCTGCCCGGCTACTACGGCCTGGCCGCCGGCTCCTGGAAGCACTGGTGCGCGGTGTGGGGCGTCGATTACGAGTGGGTCAAGGGCCGCTACGCCTCGCAGGCGATGATGGAAAAGTCCGGCATCACGGTCTCGCGCTGGATCGACGGCGTGCTGGAGAAGAACGAGGCGATCGACCAGGATTCCAACATCAAGGCCGTCGTGTACTGGGGCCACGCGCCGAACAGTCAGACGCGCGGCCTCGACATGGTCGAGGCGATGAAGGCGCTCGACACGCTGGTCGTGATCGACCCCTACCCGTCGGCGACGGCGGCGATGTCGGCGATGGTGCGCAAGGAAGGCGTCTATCTGCTGCCGGCCTGCACGCAGTTCGAGACGAGCGGTTCGGCGACCGCCTCCAACCGCTCGCTGCAGTGGCGCGAGAAAGTCATCGAGCCTTTGTTCGAGTCGAAGACCGACCACACGCTGATGTACGCCTTCGCCAGGAAGTTCGGCTTCGAGCAGGAGCTGTGCAAGAACATCAAGGTCGAGAAGGACAAGCAGGGCTGGGACGAGCCGAACGTCGAGGACATCCTGCGCGAAATCAACCGCGGGACGTGGACCATCGGCTACACGGGCCAGTCGCCCGAGCGTCTGAAGCTGCACATGAAGAACATGCACACCTTCGACGTGAAGACGCTGCGCGCCAAGGGCGGCCCGTGCGACGGCGACTACTTCGGCCTGCCGTGGCCCTGCTACGGCTCGCCCGAACTCAAGCATCCGGGCACGCCCAACCTGTACGACACCTCGAAGCACGTGATGGAGGGCGGCGGCAACTTCCGCGCCAACTTCGGCGTCGAGAAGGACGGCGTCTCGCTGCTCGCCGAGGACGGTTCGGCCTCCAAGGGCGCCGACCTGCAGATGGGCTACCCGGAATTCGACCACGTGCTGATGAAGAAGCTCGGCTGGTGGGACGAACTGACCGAGGACGAGAAGAAACTCGCCGAGGGCAAGAACTGGAAGACCGACCGTTCGGGCGGCATCATCCGCGTCGTGATGAAGAACCACGGCTGCCACCCCTTCGGCAACGCCAAGGCGCGCGCGCTGGTGTGGAACTTCCCCGACGGCGTGCCGCTGCATCGCGAGCCGCTGTATTCGCCGCGCGCCGACATGGTCGAAAAGTATCCGACCCACGACGACAAGAAGGCCTTCTGGCGCCTGCCGACGCTGTACAAGAGCGTGCAGCAGAAGAACAAGGACATCGGCAAGGAGTTCCCGCTGGTGCTGACCTCGGGCCGCCTGGTCGAGTACGAGGGCGGCGGCGAGGAGACCCGCTCCAACCCGTGGCTGGCCGAGCTGCAGCAGGACATGTTCATCGAGATCAACCCCAAGGCCGCCAACGACCGCGGCATCAGGAACGGCGAAGACGTCTGGGTCAAGACGCCGACCGGCGCCCAGCTCAAGGTCAAGGCCATGGTCACCGAACGCGTCGATGCCAACACCTGCTTCATGCCATACCACTTCTCGGGACGCTGGATGGGCGAGGACATGCTCAAGTACTACCCGGAGGGCGCGCACCCGATCGTGCGCGGCGAGGCGGCCAACACCGCGACCACCTACGGCTACGACAGCGTGACGATGATGCAGGAAACCAAGACGACCGTCTGCCAGGTCGTCCGGGTTTAAAGGTCAAGGAGAACTCACATGGCACGCATGAAATTTCTCTGTGATGCGGAACGCTGCATCGAATGCAACGGCTGCGTAACCGCCTGCAAGAACGAGCATGAAGTCCCGTGGGGCATCCAGCGCCGGCGCGTGGTCACGCTCGGCGACGGCCTGCCCGGCGAGAAGAGCGTCTCGGTGGCCTGCATGCACTGCTCCGATGCGCCCTGCATGGCGGTGTGCCCGACCGACTGCTTCTATCGCACCGACGAAGGCGTGGTGCTGCACGACAAGGACCAGTGCATCGGCTGCGGCTATTGCTTCTACGCCTGTCCCTTCGGCGCGCCGCAGTTCCCGCAGGCCGGCAATTTCGGCATCCGCGGCAAGATGGACAAATGCACCTTCTGCGCCGGTGGCCCCGAGCAGGACGGCTCGGCGGAGGAGAACCAGAAGTACGGGCGCAACCGCCTGGCCGAAGGCAAGCTGCCGCTGTGCGCCGAGATGTGCTCGACCAAGGCGCTGCTGG
>CAYLYA010000061.1:0-5327 GCA_964387855.1 uncultured Bifidobacterium sp. | reverse complement strand
ACGAGGGCTATGACGTTGCCTATGTTCAAGAGAAGTGGCTCCCCGTCTGGGACAAGCTGGAGCCATTCAAGTCGGGTCGTCCAGATGATGACCGCCCCAAGAAGTACGTATTGGACATGTTTCCGTACCCGTCGGGGGACCTTCATATGGGCCATGCCGAGGCCTATGCGTTTGGCGATGTGATTGCCCGTTACTGGGTTCAGCGAGGTTTCAACGTCATGCACCCGATGGGCTGGGACGCCTTCGGATTGCCGGCTGAGAATGCCGCGATCAAGCGGGGAATCGGTCCGGCCTCATGGACCTACGAGAACATCGCCGTGCAGAAGGCGTCCATGCGACGTTACGCGTGTTCATTCGATTGGGATCGCACCTTCAATACATGCGACCCTGAGTTCTACCGATGGAATCAGTGGCTGTTCATCAAGATGTTCGAACGGGGCCTTGCCTATCGCAAAGCTTCGAACGTTAACTGGTGTCCTTCGTGTCAGACCGTGCTTGCGAACGAGCAGGTAGTAGCCGGGCTTTGCGAGCGTTGCGATACGCCGGTCACGAAGAAGAAATTGACCCAGTGGTATTTCAAGATCACTGACTATGCAGATCGCTTGCTAGATGACATGTCGCAATTGGAAGGCCAGTGGCCCGACAAAGTTCTGACGATGCAGCGCAACTGGATCGGCCGCTCAACCGGTGCGAATGTTCTCTTCCAGATTGAAGGGCGCGAAGAGCCCGTCACCATTTACACCACCCGTCCTGACACTTTGTATGGCGCAACGTTCTTTGTGGTTGCAGCCGATAGTGATCTTGCTGTCGAACTTGCGAAGGGATCTGCTGCTGAGAAGCAGTTTGCCGATTACGTTGAGAAGACGAAGTTGGCCAGCGACATCGACCGTCTTGCGACAGACCGACCCAAGACTGGCGTCTTCCTTGAGTGCTATGCGATCAACCCCGTAAACGGGGAGAAGTTGCCGATCTGGGCAAGTGACTACGTTCTGTCTGACTACGGAACCGGCGCGATCATGGCAGTGCCCGCGCACGACCAACGCGACTTAGATTTCGCACGTGCGATGAATTTGAATGTTCGGGTCGTCGTTGACACGGGCGAGGAAGATCCTGCCGTCAGTGGTATTGCGACGTCGGGGGATGGCCAACTCGTTAATTCGGGACCGTTGAACGGCATGCCGAAAGATGAAGCTATTGCTTTTATTAATGTTCAATTGGAGCGCGATGGCCTTGGAAAAGCCGGACGCAACTACCGTCTTCGTGATTGGCTGATCTCGCGCCAGCGCTATTGGGGTACTCCCATACCTATTATTCATTGCGAATCCTGTGGTGAAGTTGCCGTCCCGCTTGATCAACTGCCGGTGAAACTGCCAGATGCAGAAGGATTGGATTTGAAGCCAAAGGGAACTTCTCCTCTTGGCGGTGCAACCGACTGGGTCAACGTGGATTGCCCCAAGTGCGGCAAGCCTGCAAAGCGCGACACCGACACAATGGACACCTTCGTGGATTCATCCTGGTATTTCCTGCGCTTCCCAAGCTCGACTGATCACACGCAGGCTTTTAGTCGTGAGGCCGTGGACACGTGGCTGCCAGTGGATCAATACGTCGGCGGCGTAACGCACGCGATCTTGCACCTGTTGTATGCGCGCTTCATCACTAAGGTGCTGAACGACATGGACATGCTCTCGTTCAACGAGCCTTTCTCTAGGTTGCTCAACCAGGGAATGGTCCTCATGGATGGTTCTGCAATGAGCAAGAGCCGGGGCAACCTCGTGAAGCTTTCAGACGAATTGCTTACACATGGTGTTGACGCTGTTCGTCTCTCGCTTGTCTTTGCTGGTCCGCCAGAGGACGACATTGACTGGGCAGACGTATCACCATCGGGTTCGGTGAAGTTTCTGAACCGTGCATGGAGACTCTCAGGAGATATTTCTGGCGCGCCGGGAGTTGATTTCTCCAAGGGTGATGTTGCATTACGCAAGGCGACGCACAAGGCAGTGCACGATGCAGGCTTTGCGGTTGAGTCACTGCGATTCAACGTTGCGATTGCGCGCATCATGGAGTTGGTGAATGCCGCCCGTAAGGCGATCGATTCGGGATGCGGTCCGGCAGATCCGGCTGCACGCGAAGCCGTGGAGGCTATCGCCATCATGCTCTCGCTTGTGGCACCGTTTACCGCGGAGGAAATGTGGGAGCGATTGGGACACAAGCCTTCCGTTGCCCTTGTGGGCTGGCCAAAGGTGGACGAGTCGTTGCTTATTGCAGATGCGGTCGTCGCGGTCATCCAGATCAACGGCAAGATCAAGGAACGCATTGAGGTTTCACCGTTGATTACCGATGCCCAGTTGGAGATTTCTGCTCTGGAACATCCGACCATTGTTGAGGCGCTCAAGGGCGCGACTGTCACCAAGGTGGTTACTCGCGCGCCGAAGATCGTCAACATCGTTATCAACAACTGAGCGCGCTAAACAAGAGGCCTTTTCTCTAACGGATTTCGCACGCTTGCCCTTTTCAATGGGCACATGGGCGATTTCGTAGAGGAACTTCGTGAGCGTTTGCAGGAGTGGGTAGACGGCCTTCAGTTCACCTCCCTTCATAAGCGGGCACTGCTGGCCGTCTTCGCCATCGTCTGCGTCATTTCGGTCGCCGTCGTCGCGCGAGGGCATTCGCAACCTGTCATTGAAGCCGCGCCTATTGTGATTGCGCCGCCTAAGGTGATGGTTGATGTCGCTGGCGGCGTTAAGACACCTGGCCTTTATGAATTGTCTGCGAACTCTCGTGTGATGGATGCGATTGTCGCCGCGGGTGGAACGCGACCTGGCACGGACACGAGCGATATAAATCTGGCACGGATCGTAAAGGACGGAGAGCAGATCTATGTGGAGATTGAAACCTCGAGAAATCTGACGACGCAAACTCCAACACGCGTTGCAAGAAAAAGAACAGGTCCAATCAATATCAACCGTGCCACTGCTGGCGAACTGGATTCTCTTCCAGGAATCGGACCTGTTCTTGCATCAAGGATCATCGACTACCGAAAAACAAACGGGCCATTTCTTTCGGTTGATGATCTACAAAAGGTCTCCGGCATCGGTAGTGCGAAATTCGCCCAGTTCAAGAGCAAAGTCCGCGTGTAAGGGATTACCGCGCCGTCGTTCTCGGCGCGGCGATCTGGGCGGGAGCTCTTACTCAAAGTTGGTTAACTCCTTGGAGGTCTGCATTCTTTTGCATTGGAGTGGCGTTGATTGCGACTCAACAGCGAAAGAAGATTGTCGTCGTAATTGTCTGCGCGATGGTGCTGGGATCAGGGGTGATGTCCCTTCGGCAGATGGGAATTCAGAATTCTGCTGTCCATAAATTCCTCGGCAGGACGGCGACAATCCAATTTCAGATTTCAACCGATCCGACTAAGACCCAGGCAAAAGTATTCGGCTCGACCCTTGCACCGGCTAGCTATTCCTTTCTCGCTACAGCCCTTCGAGTTTCAGAGGGGGAGAAGCAGTACAGGCTTCGTGTGCCGATACGGGTCATCACTCAAGATCGCCGAGTTAATGGACTCCTGCCGGGACAAACCCTCACGGCACATGGAGTTCTCCGCATTAGCAAAGAAGTCCGAGTTGCTGCGATGTTTCTGGTCCACGGTGCGGTCGCTGTCGATACGAAAGCGTCGCGCTGGGCGGGCGCCTTGGGCTCGATAAGGACACACCTGCGCGCGCTTTGCGGGCAAGGAGATGCTGGGGCGCTGATTCCCGGGATGGTTCTGGGGGACACTTCCCTGCAGAGTCCGGAGTTCAAGAACTCCATGCGTCGTTCGGGTCTAACCCATTTAGTGGCCGTTAGCGGGGCGAATTTCGCCATCATCTCCTTCTTTGTTCTGTGGTGCATGCAATGGATATTCAAATCCCTTCGCGTTCGGCTGATCTTCACGGCCGTTGCTCTTTCTAGTTTCATCGCACTGGTTCGGCCATCGCCTTCGGTGTTGCGTGCTGCTGCCATGGCCAGCGTCGTTCTCCTTGCGAGGGGAATAGGAAAGCGAAGCGACCCTCTGCCGGCATTGGGTTTTGCAATTGCTGCTGTTGTCATCGGAGATCCGTGGCAGGCGCGAGATCCGGGCTTTGCACTCTCAGTGTTGGCAACCGCTGGACTTCTGTTGCTGTCACCGCGAATTGGCAGATGGTTCGCAAAGTTTGTACCTAAAGTTCTTGCGAACGCGGTGGCCCCGCCGATTGCCGCAGTCGTCATGTGCGCTCCCATTCTTGTAGCGCTCTCCGGATATCTGGGGTTGATGACCGTTGTTGCGAATTTGTTGGCGGCTCCGATGGTCGCACCGATCACCATCATCGGTTTTGTTGCTGCGCTCATCTCGCCGTTTTCGTCGACGGTGAGTTCGATATTGATCTTCATCATCAGATGGCCTGCGGGATGGATCGCCGGTGTTGCACATTGGTCGGCGAATTTTCCTGTTATTCAGATGACAAAGGGATTGGGCGGTTTCATCGGAGTTGGTGTTTTAGGCCTGGCCGCCTTCGGCATGTTTGCAATCTGGAGATTTCACAAATCAATGATTTTTATTTTGGTCGCAGTTGTTCTTGCGTTCACATGGCTTGGCCAATGGCCAGCGGGGGATTGGCAGGTCGCCAATTGCGACGTGGAACAGGGGGATTCACTGGTCGTGAATCTCGGAAACCATCGTGCGATCGTTGTTGATGCCGGTCCTGATGCTCAACTGGAAGACCGCTGTCTTTCCCGTTTGGGAATCTCATCAGTGCCCCTTCTTGTCTTGACGCATTTCCATGCCGACCACGTTGAAGGCGTTGAGGGGTTGATTCGCAATCGCAGGGTTGGGCAGGTGTGGGTGAGCAACAACAATGAGCCGACCTTTGAGAGCGCTCGTGTGCTTACGTGGCTGGCTAATGTGCCGAAGGTCGTTGCAGTTCGAGGGACGTCAGCGAAATTGATGGGGACGCGAGGCTGGGTATCCGTCAGGTCTCTCTGGCCAGATGATGGCTCGCATTCCTTTGATGTCCTGCCGGGGGATGGCTCGGCGATCAACAATTCCAGCGTGGCAGTTGAAATCACTTCGGCTGACTTCTCACTATTTGCCGCCGGCGACCTGGAGCCCAGTGCCCAGGCCGAGATTCTGGGTTCGGTGGGACATGTCGATATCTACAAAGTCAGCCATCACGGCTCGGTTTATCAAGATGAGGCTCTCATGCAACGGCTCTCGCCCATGGTATCCGTGATCAGCGTGGGTGCGGACAATACGTACGGCCATCCCGCGGCACAGACCATTGCGGCACTGGTTAGACTTCGAAGCAAAATTTACA
>CAYLYA010000060.1:0-5429 GCA_964387855.1 uncultured Bifidobacterium sp. | reverse complement strand
TCTGCCGTATTCACCTAAATCCCCTATAAATACCTAGAAATAATCGAAGTACAAGTATGGTGGGAGTATGTCAGAGCAAATAAAGGTCGATGAGTTTCTGACCTCCCTACTATCAATTTGTCGCCCGCTTGAGCCCTTTGCGATGCCGCTGCTGGATGCCCATGGCGCCACATTGGCCGAGGATGTCTACTCCGGCGATCGATTGGTGATGAAGGCCGGTTCAAGGATCCGCTCCACGCAGATTGGGTTGGCCGCCTCCATTGGCCTCAAGTCCCTTCCAACCCGACCGCACCCCCGTGTCGTCGTGATTTCGGCCGGTCCAGATCTTGTCGAGCCTGGTGAGCATCTCTCCTTCGGTGAGGAGTACGAGACCAATTCGTGGCTGCTTACAACGTCGGTTCGCGAGGCCGGCGCAGTGGGTTATCGGGTCTTCTCGATCCCGGATGACGAGAACCAACTTAAAGACGTTGTTGAAGACCAACTTGTCCGAGCAGACCTGGTTGTTGTGAGCGGTGAGCGCCACGACGATTCCTTCGACCTCATCACTCGGGCACTGAGTTCCCTTGGCGAAATAACGACGGTGGACCTGGCCATTGAGGCAAGCGGTCGGCACAATTACGGCCTCATTGGGCCAGATCGAATCCCTGTGGTCACACTTCCAGGAGATCCGATCGCGGCCTACATCTCCCTTGAACTATTCGTAAGACCCATGATCCGCACGATGTTGGGCTCATCCAACATCCATCGACCGTCCGTGAAAGCTCGCCTTGAGCGGCCGATTGCCTCGGCGCATGGCGCTCGAACCTATCTTCGGGCCTTTTTATCTGAAGATGCTCGCTCGGTGCGCGCTCTTTCAGATCAAGAGGACATGGCTACTTTGTCAGATTCAAATGCCCTCATCGCTGTCCCCGAATCAGATGTTGGTTTAGAGGCTGGCGCAGAGGTTACGGTTGTCGTACTTCGGCGTCGATATTTTTAGGTAGGACAATGACATACGGAAAGTGGCCGGTCGTACTCACATCACACGGCATAACTCTCCGGCCACTTCGTCTTCGCGATCGCGGGAGATGGGACGAAGTCCGTGCAGTCAATCGCGATTGGCTGACTCCATGGGAGGCGACACGGCCGATCGTTCCCGGTGAGAGCCAGGAGGCAGACCTTCCCTCGTTTTTTCAGATGGTTGCCTTGCATAATCGCGAAGGCCGCGCACAACGTTCGCTGAGTTTGGCGATTTGGTACGAGGGCTCGCTGGTGGGACAGATAACAATGGGCGGAATTGTCTTGGGGGCACTTCGAGGAGCCCATATCGGATATTGGGTCGATAAGAGATTTGCCAATCGGGGAATCACCACTCGAGCCGTTGTGATGATGACCGAGTATGGATTCGACGTATTGGGTCTTCACAGAATTGAGATAAATCTTCGACCCGAGAATGCCGCCTCCCGTCGCGTTGCCGAGAAGGCGGGCTATCACTTTGAGGGCGAGAGACCCAGATTCCTTCACATCGACGGGCATTGGCGAGACCATCTTTGTTTCGTCCGAGAAAATCCAAAAATTATTTAGCCGTATCAATTCAGAAAAATGGGGCAAATTGCCCACGTAAATACCCGAAAGCTGATACTCCTGCCTCTATCTTTAAGCATCATGGCGTCAGGAATCATCTATCTCTCCATTGTCGGGATGTGGGTTGCCTATTTCGTTCCCCGATGGGTGCATAGTCATGATGAGTTTTCCGGAAAGTCTGTGGAGCGCTATAAGAGCGCTATGAGAATTGTTACTAGTACGACGGGTGAGGATTCTATGAGTTCGGGACCAGTGCATACAGAACTTGATCGTGAATCAAAAATTGCGCAGGTGCTGATGAGACGTCGAATTGTTTTCGCGCTTTTAATTCTCGGCTTGCTCGCAACCATTCTTGAAACCGCATTTAATTCAATTTCACCTATCTATTCAGCGATTCCGGTGATCGGCCTAGCCGGCTATGTCGCACACGTTCGCAGGCAGAGCGTCGCTGATCGACTGCAACGTCGACGAGTTACACAATTGCACCGTTCGACCGCTGGTGTATCGCCTACGAATCTTTCTCAAGTTTTCACACCAAAGGAATCTCGCGAACACTGGGTTCCACTTGCCGATCGCGAAATCAGTGGTGTTGTCATTCTTCCTAAGGGCACAGCCGAACTTCGTAATTCATGGCAGCCAAATAGCGTGCCGCTGCCGACGTATGTGAGTGCCCCGAAGGCCGTTGTTCCCAAGCGAGTGATCGATCTGACTATTCCGGGCGCCTGGTCCGAGGAGCAGGAGCGCCTTGCCACCGAGGCACTTTCGGCCGTCGCCCCAACGCGTGACGAGGTCTTCGATCAGCAACTGGCAGAAGAGGCCGTTGAGCGCCTTCGCCAAAACCGCGCAGCCAACGAGTAATTCCAAGATCTGGGCTCGGGTGCTAACCTCGCCTGTACCTTCCAGAAGGTCTGGTCAGGGGCTGTAGCGCAGTTGGTAGCGCGTCTCGTTCGCAATGAGAAGGTCAGGGGTTCGATTCCCCTCAGCTCCACGTGAAAAATCCGTCCGATGAGACGATTGAGACTTATCGGAGCAACTTCGATAGATATGTCGCGCGTACTGGTACGGAACCACGCGGGGAGTTCAAGGAACTACTCGACTCGTTCGCTTCCTACTTACCGAACTTGGGGTCGATATTTGAAATTGGATCCGCCTCAGGTCGCGATGCTCGGTACCTTGCCTCTAAGGGATTCACGGTGGTTTGTACCGACGTCATCCCCGAAGCTTTAAAGCGACTCTCAGGGCAAGGTTTCAAGACCGCGGAGTATGACTTTCGAAATGATCCAAACCCCGAGTGGATCGGAGGTTTCGACGGGATCTTCGCAAACGCATCGCTTCTTCATGCACCACAAGACGTCTTCGAAAATGCTTTGAAAAATATCGCTCTTATGTTGAGGCAAGACGGCGTTGTAGCTTTCTCATTGAAAGCTGGTGAGGGCGAGGAAATCACCCTCGAGAAAATGGATGCGCCTAGATATTTCAGATACCACTCCGAGTCCGAAATTCGAGAAATCATGACGAGTCTCTCATTTGAAATTCTTGTTCTCTCTCACGCAGAGCAGGGGAAGTGGCTGCACGTCATTGCAAGGGCAGGTACGTGCAAGAAAGTTACTATTTAAGTCTTGACTTAATTAAGCCACCCATTTAATATCTCCGCATGGATGTATTTGAGGCGCTCGCAGCCCCTACTCGGCGCGAAATCATTGAAATGCTCGCAAGCAAGGGGCAACTGTCCGCGACCGCGATCTACGCGCAGTTTGAGGCGAGCCCTCCGGCGATCTCCCAACATCTCAAAGTACTTCGCGAAGCCAAATTGGTGGAGGTTGAAGTTCACGGACAGCAACGTCTGTACAGAATTGACCCTCAGGGAATTGAAGAAATCGACCAGTGGAGTCAGAAGATGACTCGATTGTGGAACAAACGTTTTGATGCGTTGGAGAAGGTACTCCAGAATCAGAAGAAGAAAGGTAAATAGCATGGGCGTTCCAGAAAGTAGAGATCTCGTCGTTACTCGGGTATTCAACGCTCCCGTTGAAGATGTTTGGAATTGTTGGGTCGATCCAGAATTGGTGATGCAGTGGTGGGGGCCAGATCACTTCACCTCTCCGCTTGCGAAAATTGATTTTCGAGAAGGCGGAACGTCGCTTGTTTGCATGCGCGCCCCTGAGGCATTTGGAGGACAGGATTCCTACTGCACGTGGCGCTATACAAGAATCGTGCCGAAGGAGCTCATCGAGTATGTCCAAGATCTGACCGATGAGAATGGGAAAGTCATTGACCCGGCTTCAATCGGAATGCCCGAAGATTTTCCTCTGGAGACGCGAACCGTGGTCACGTTTAAGGAGTTGGCAGATGGCAGGACCGAGATGACGATCACCGAATATGGAATGCCGAGTGCAGATTCGCAGATGGGCCAGTTCGCCGAAATGGGCCTCAATCAGTGCATGGACAAGATGGTGCGTGCACTCTCAGCGTCCTAGATCCAAGAGGGAAGCCACATCCTGTAGTGCCACTGGTCGTATGAGAGCACCGATCCGTTGAACAGCGGCAGGAAGTAGAGGAAATTCACCGCGATCAACAAGACGAAGATTCCGACAACGATCTTCTTATTTCTAGGCCACGGTGGGACCCCTAGGAATTTCTTTGCGCAATACACGAGAGCCAGAATCACGAAAGGCTCAAAGACGATTGCATAGAAAGTGAATACCGTCCGGCGCTGGAAGAAGAACCACGGTAGATATCCGGCGCCGATTCCGAGCAAGATGAAGCCGGTGACGAAGTCGGGTCTCTTATCCTGGATAAGGCTTCTAATCCAGAAACCGAGGACGACTGCTACGGCGAGCGTTCCTAGCCACCAAAGAAGAGGCGTTCCAAGAGCGAGGACTTCCTGCGAGCAGTCTTTGGATCCCCCGCACGCTGCTGGCGTTCCGTAGTAGAAGGATGTCGGCCTGCCCATGACCATCCAACTCCACGGATTTGCTTGATAGGAGTGGTGCTGGGTTAGGGATCGGTGGAAGTTCAGAATCTCCGCGTGGTAATGCCAGAGAGATCGAAGAGGTGACGGGATGAATCCAAAAGAGCTCGAACGATCATCTGCCCAATGCCTGTCCCACCCGAGCGGGCTCCTGAACCATCCTGTCCATGTTGCGACGTAGGTAATGACCGGAACGATAAAGAATTGTGTGAATCTGATGCCGAGCAATTTGAGGAAGGGCTGTATTCGTCCCCAGTCTCTGTAGACGGTGAGAAGTGCGAATGCGACGAGTAAGTAGATGCCACTCCATTTCGTTCCGCATGCGAGGCCGAACCAGATTCCTGTTCGCCAGTAGTGGCCTTTGAGCCAAGAAAGAACTGCAAGGAGGACGAAGAGCGTGAGGAAGAGATCGAGCAATGCGGTGCGCGAATGAACAAGGTTCAATCCATCAAGGGCCATAAGCAGTGAGGCGAGGGTGCTCAACCACGGCGTGATGAAGAGACGTTGTGCGATTCTTCCCACGAGATAAATGGTCAGAGCGCCAGCAACGGCGACGCTAATTCTCCAGCCGAATTCGTGGTTTCCGAAGAGTTTGATTCCAAGTGCGATGCACCATTTGCCGACTGGTGGATGGACGATGAATTCGTGGGCATTTCCCGTGACTTCCACGCCGTGCGCGAGGTAGTCACGAGCTCCGTCGACGTAATAAATCTCGTCGAAAACCAAACCTTTGGGAAGTCCCAGATGAAAGAGCCGGAGTCCGAAGGAGAGTAGCGCGATCAGAATTGGGCCCACAGGGTTAGCCTAAGCGAGAATAGAAAGATAACTGAGAGGATTTGGCTATGACTTTGACCCTTGCAGCTACTCCTCTTGGTAATCCTGGGGATGCAAGCGC
>CAYLYA010000059.1:0-5488 GCA_964387855.1 uncultured Bifidobacterium sp. | reverse complement strand
TGAGAAATAAAAAGACCGCAGCCGTTACTGAGGTAACGGATGCGGTCTAATTGAAAGCTACTTAGCGCCTGCTTTTCCAAAGCGCTCTTCGAACTTCGCGACGCGTCCACCAGTGTCAAGAATGCGCTGCTTGCCGGTGTAGAACGGGTGGCAAACTGAACAAACTTCCACGTAGATGGATCCGCTAGCAACGGTTGAGCGGGTAACAAAACTCTCGCCACAGCCGCAGGTGACAGTTGTTTCACCATATTGCGGATGAATTTCTTTCTTCATTTCTTTCCCCTTTGATAGGGCTGGGTCGCTCCCGAAGAAGTCGTGAACCAGCTCGTTACTGAGCAAGGGTAGCGCCGGATGGCTCACCCAGGAAATCGATGGATATTGACGCCTATTTCTAAGCCCTTTGTAGCCTTTTCAGGGCTGGCTAACCCTCGAGACCGTTTCCTACAGTGGTCTTCTGGATCTGCATCAAGAATTCCACGTTGGATTTAGTGCCCTTCATCTTGTCGAGAAGAAGTTCCAGTGCCTGTTGAGCATCGAGTGCATGCAGAACGCGGCGCAATTTCCAGACAATATTGAGTTCTTCACTTCCCATAAGAATTTCTTCTTTACGGGTACCAGAGGCATCAACATCGACGGCTGGGAAAATTCTCTTGTCAGCCATACGTCGATCAAGTTTGAGTTCCATGTTTCCAGTTCCCTTGAACTCTTCGAAGATAACTTCGTCCATGCGAGATCCGGTTTCGACAAGAGCTGTTGCCAAAATGGTCAGCGAGCCGCCGTCTTCAATGTTTCGGGCCGCACCGAAGAACTTCTTAGGTGGGTAGAGAGCTGCAGAGTCGACACCACCTGAAAGGATTCGCCCGCTTGCAGGGGCTGCGATGTTGTACGCGCGTCCAAGACGAGTGATCGAGTCAAGCAACACAACCACGTCGTGACCAAGTTCCACGAGGCGCTTTGCGCGCTCGATCGCGAGTTCGGCAACAGTTGTGTGGTCGTCGGCAGGACGATCGAATGTTGAGGCAATTACCTCACCTTTAACCGAGCGCTGCATATCGGTAACTTCCTCTGGGCGCTCATCTACAAGCACGACCATCAAGTGGCATTCAGGGTTGTTTGTGGTGATCGCGTTTGCGATGGCCTGCAAGACCATCGTTTTTCCTGCCTTCGGTGGGGAAACAATAAGACCGCGCTGACCTTTTCCGATCGGTGAGATCAGATCGATAACACGAGTTGTAAGAACATTGGGCATGGTCTCAAGGCGCAAACGCTCCTGAGGATAAAGCGGGACAAGCTTGGAGAATTCGACACGGTTGCGTGCCTCTTCCGGCTGCATTCCATTGATCGTGTCCAAACGCATCAATGCGTTGAACTTCTCGCGGCGCTCTCCCTCGTGAGGCTGGCGAACAGCTCCGGTTACAACATCGCCCTTGCGAAGTGCGTACTTGCGGACCTGCTGCAATGAGACATAAACATCGTTTGGACCAGGAAGATAACCGGCGGTTCGGATAAACGCGTAGCTCTCCATGATGTCGATGAGGCCGCCAACCGGGACCAGAACATCGTCTTCGGATAGGACCGGCTCACGTTCTTCACGCGGCGCACGGTCTCGATCGCCGCGACCACGGTCGCGACCTCTATCGCGACCTCTATCGCGTCCACGCCGCGAGCCTGAGTCTCTATCGCTATCAAAATTGCGCTCGGAGCCGGTATCGGATCCGCGCTCCTCGGCGGCTGGCTCGGCTTCTTCAGCGGCTTCCTTCTTCTTATTGCGGGCAGCATTGCGTTCTGCGCGACGCGCTTCGCGCTCTAGCTTCGCGGCTTCGCGGTTTGCTGCTTGTAAATCACTAATTGCCTGCACGAGTGCGGCTTTCTTCAATTTGCCGGCGCCCTCGACTCCTAATTGATTAGCCACTTCTTGGAGTTGCGGAAGGAGCATGGAGGATAGTTCGGGGCTGCTCGAGCGTACGGTGCCTTTTTCAGTCATTGAGCTTCATTTCAGTTATGGGAATACTCCCGTGATTATTTTTCTAGATTCTCTGAAAGTCACACGCCATAAGGCGGATCAGATGCCAAAACCATATCACCTTGCCAGCAATTCTGCCAAACCCCGCAAAATGACAGCCAGATCAGGTTAAGACGACTCCTGCACCACTGGCCGAGATCTCTAATGCTTGCAAGGAGAAGGAATCGCCCGCAGCCCGTTGCAACTCGGCGACCTCGCTGGGATCACCTGTATGCAATACCAATACCGTAGGTCCTGCCCCAGAGATAAAGGCCGCTACTCCGGCCGATCGCAACTTATTAACCAGTGCGAAAGATTTTGGCATTGCCTCTTGCCGATATTTCTGATGTAGAAAATCTTCGGTGGCAATAAAGAGCAAATCTGGCCGACTCGTCAGCGCCTGTACCAAGAGGGCAGAGTGCATGGAATTAGCGACTGCTTCGGAATGCGGAACCGAATCGGGCAATAGCCTGCGTGCCTTTGTCGTTGCAACAGAGTTGGAAGGAATAAAGGCCAAAGCCTTTATTCGTGGATCAACGGATATCCCCACACAGCGGGCAACGCGTTGGCCATGACGATCCTCTTGCCACGCAATGGTTGCACCGCCGCACAATGCCGCTGCAACGTTGTCCGGATGACCTTCAATTCTTGAAGCAATAGTCAATAGCGCTTCGTCATTCATCCGCTCTTCTCCAGACAGAATGAGCGCTCTGGCAAGAACCAATCCCCCAACGATTGCACTTGCGGAGGATCCAAGACCTTTGCCGTGAGGTATGACGTTGAGAGCACGCAGTGCAAGCCCGCGTGGCTTGCCACCCATGAAATGAAAGCCCTCATACATCGCCTTTACAACGAGGTTCTTCTCATCGCGACGAACACTGTCTGCGCCTTCTCCGGTGACATCAATATCCAAACCTGGATCGTCCATAATCTGAGCGACGTATCGGTCATGCAAGCCAAGGGCTAATCCAAATGCATCAAAACCAGGGCCGATATTCGCACTCGTTGCCGGGACTTGAACCTGAATCGGATTCGCCCTGAAAGTTGGCTTTGCCATGGTTCTAACTTAATCCCAATGCTTCTGCCGCACGCGATGCGATCGGAGGAATTACAACAGGATCGGCTGCCCCTTCAAGGGCCCAGTGGACGTCTTTCAAACCATGGCCAGTCACGGTAATGACTATTCGCTTGCCGTGGGCAAGGCGTCCGAGACGCTCGTACTTGATCAACCCGGCTAGCCCTGCTGCGCTTGAGGGTTCAACGAAGACGCCTTCCTTAGAGGCAACCAGCCTGTAAGCGCTAAGGATCTCCTCATCGGTCACAGAATCGATCAGTCCGCCGGATTCGTCGCGGGCAGCAACTGCCTGCTCCCACGATGCTGGATTGCCAATACGAATCGCCGTGGCAATGGTTTCGGGGTTCGTGACGATTTCTCCGCGAACGATAGGTGCCGAGCCTTCGGCTTGAAATCCCCACATCGCTGGCAACTTCGTGCTCATGCCATCTGCGCGATATTCGTTGTAGCCCTTCCAGTAGGCCGTGATGTTTCCGGCATTGCCAACTGGCAATGCATGAATATCTGGTGCGTCTCCTAGAAAATCAATCACTTCAAAACTTGCCGTCTTCTGTCCTTCGATTCGGTACGGGTTTACCGAGTTGACGAGCGCCACTGGATATTTTTCCGACAATTCGCGTGCAAGGACTAAGCAATCATCGAAATTTCCATCCACCTGCAGGAGTGTGGAACCGTGAATGATCGCTTGGGCCATCTTACCCATCGCGATTTTGCCTTGCGGAATAAGCACCGCTGGAGTCATGCCAGCTTTTGCGGCATACGCTGCAGCACTTGCACTGGTGTTTCCAGTGGACGCACAAATCACTGCCTTTGCACCATCTTGAGCGGCCTTGGAAATCGCCATTGTCATGCCTCGGTCCTTAAAAGAACCAGTTGGATTGGCACCTTCGAATTTCAACCAGACATCATTGTTCAAAATCTTAGACAAGTGCGTGGCATGAACGAGCGGAGTACCGCCCTCGCGCAAAGTAATAATTGGAGTTGTCGAGTCAACAGGAAGCCGATCGCGGTATTCCTCAATCACTCCCCGCCATTGATGAACTCCAGGCTTGGTCATTGTTGAACAACTCCTTCGACTCGAATAACGCTTTCAACAGTGCGGACAGTATCCATCTGCGAAAGTCGTTTCACGGTGAACGCAAGGGCGTGCTCGCTTGCACCATGGGTCACGACAATCAGTTCGGCATCTAGGCCTCGCCCGGTTTGGCGAACAGTCTGTATAGAAACGTTTTCTGTGGCAAAGGCTTGAGCAACAGCCGCCAGAACACCTGGTTTATCCGCGACATCAAGGCGGATCAGATATTGGGTCTTAATCTCATCAATGGGCGCGATCGCTCTGTCGGCATAATCGCTCTCGCGCGGGCCAAGCGCGCCGCTAGTGAGATGGCGGGCAACTGCAACGACATCACCGAGAACTGCGCTGGCAGTGGGGGCTCCACCGGCTCCTCGACCGTAGAACATCAACTCGCCAGCAGCTTCTGCTTCCACGAAAACGGCATTGTAGGCATTTCGCACGGAGGCCAGTGGATGAGTTCTCGGCAAAAGCGCCGGATGAACTCGCACGGAGATCTCGTCGTTTGGGGTGAGTTCTGCAATGGCCAGCAACTTGATCACATGGTTCATGGATTGGGCAACAGCAACATCGGCTGCGGTAATCCCAGAGATTCCCTCACGGTAGACATCTGCTGAACTGACCCGAGTGTGGAATGCAAGGCCGGCAAGAATGGCCGCCTTTGCCGCCGCGTCATAACCTTCAATGTCTGCGGTCGGATCGGCTTCGGCATAACCAAGGTTCTGAGCACCTTCAAGGGCCTCTTCAAAGGCCAATCCATCCTCATCCATCTTCGTCAAAATGTAATTGGTCGTGCCATTCACGATGCCCATGATGCGCGTGACGTGATCGCCCACGAGGGATTCGCGAAGAGGCCTAAGAATCGGGATCGCGCCTGCAACTGCCGCCTCGTAATACAGATCGACACCTCGTGAATCGGCCGCGCTATATAAATCGGCACCGTGAGTTGCAAGAAGCGCCTTGTTTGCAGTGACAACTGACTTTCCGTTTTCAATTGCAAGAAGAATGAGTTCGCGAGCTGGCTCTATGCCTCCCATGACCTCGACAACGAGGTCGATTTCAGGATCCATAACAACCGACTTGGCGTCGGTGGTGAAGAGCGACGAGTCGATTCCTTCGCGTTCAAGCTTGTCATCTCTCACCGCGATCTTGGTCAGGAGAAGATCCGCACCCGAGCGAGTAGACAATTCCTTCTGGTGGCGGAGAAGTTGCGTCGCGACTTGGGAGCCAACGACACCGCACCCCAAAATGCCAATTCTGATCGTCGGCAATGGCGCATTCATAGGCTCAGTCTTTCACACATCAAGGCTGAGAAGATCAGCAAGAGTTTCGCGACGAA
>CAYLYA010000058.1:0-5530 GCA_964387855.1 uncultured Bifidobacterium sp. | reverse complement strand
ATTACTTGTCATCAAATCACCGCTTCAGCAGACTGGCATCATCAACTGATGCCGAACGACGTGAACGATAAATCGTCACGATAATGGCAAGACCAACAACGACTTCACACGCAGCAACCACCATGGTGAAGAAGGCCATCACCTGACCATCGAGGTTGCCGTTGATTCGAGCGAAGGTTACGAAAGCAAGGTTTGCTGCGTTGAGCATGAGCTCAATGCACATGAAGACGACGATGGCATTGCGTCGAACGACTACTCCGATTGAACCGATCGTGAAGAGAAGTGCTGCTACATACAAGTAGTTGGCTGAGTTCACTTGTCCTCCCCCTCTACATCTGCGGCTTGACCCAATTGGAATGGGCTGGAATCGATGACGTCGCCACGGGCTTCGAGCATCGCTGAAATCGACGTTGGTGCTGCGCTTCCATCGGGAAGCAGGGCAGGCACGTCGACTGCGTTGTGCAAAGCGTAAACACCTGGGTTAGGCAGACCGGCGGCACTGGCAAGTGAGCCTGTGCGGAATCGAAGAATCGAAAGGTCGCGCTGGGTCGGCTTCGCAGTGACTCGGTGGTTATGCGCCAAGACCATCGCGCCGAGGGCTGCGGTGATCAACAGGGCGGAGACAACTTCAAAGGCCCACACATACTTTGAGAACAGGAGTTCGGCCAAAGCCGGAACATTTCCGTTGGCGTTTGCCGCATCCAAACCAACCGCATCGTGACCGAGTGTTGCCCGTCCGATGAGGGAGACGATCAACCCGCCGAATCCGACGAAGGCGAGTATCGCAATCGGTCTAAGACCTGTAATCGTCTCTTTGAGCGAATCTGCCGAATCGACACCCACGAGCATGAGGATAAAGAGGAAGAGCATCATGACCGCGCCCGTATAGACAACGACTTGGACAATTCCTAGAAAGAGCGCACCTTGTGCAATGTAGAAGATTGCCAAGGTAATCATTACCCACGCCATCAAGATCGCAGAGTGGACCGCCTTCTTTACAAGAAGCATCCCGAGTGCCGCGATGACCGCCAATGGCGCAAGAATCCAGAACATCGTCGCTTCAGGTGCTGCCGTCTTTCCAACTTCGAGTGCAAGATTTATCACTTCTGCACCTCCTGAGAAGGATGGAATCCAAGGACATCACCCTTGTAGTAATTCGTGTCAGTCATATCCGGATACATCGGGTGAGGCGGCATCAACATTCCCTCGCGCAAAGGCGCAAGCAAGTCGGCCTTTTCGTAGATCAAACTGCTCCGAGAATCATCGGCAAGTTCATACTCGTTGGTCATCGTGAGCGCTCTTGTTGGGCAAGCCTCGATGCACAATCCGCAGAAAATACAACGGAGGTAGTTGATCTGATAGACCTTGCCGTAGCGCTCACCGGGAGACATGCGATGCTCTTCAGTATTTGATTCACCCTCAACATAGATTGCATCGGCAGGGCAGGCCCATGCGCAGAGCTCGCACCCGATGCACTTCTCCAATCCATCTGGATGGCGATTGAGCTGATGGCGGCCATGGAAACGTGGCGCAGTCGGCTCTTTCACATCTGGATACTCAACGGTGTTCACCTTCTTGAACATGGTCTTGAAGGTGACCCAGAAGCCCAACAACTGCTTGGCAAAACTGCGGGTGCCCTCGTCGCTGACAGGCTCGGACGACACAGCTTCAAGTCCAAGGTCGCGGTAAATGCGCTCTACTTCATGGTTCTCAGCCACGCGTGACCTCCGATTGTGACGCTGCTCCATTTTGAACTGGTATTTCTGGAACAGGGAAAGTGGGGGCTGGTATTTCGAACTCAGATTCTGGTTCGCCACGTTTCTTCGACGAGTCATACAGGAAACTTCCCAGCAAGACGATCAAGACGACTCCCACGGCAAAGCCAAGAACACCTGCACGTCCGGTGCCACGAAGTGACATAACGCGCATCGTGGCCACGATCAAAATCCAGAAGAGGCTGGCTGGAATAAGTACCTTCCAGCCGAATTTCATGAATTGGTCGTATCGAAGCCTGGGCAGAGTGCCACGTAGCCATACAAAGATAAAGAAGAAGAAGATGACCTTTGCAAAGAACCAGACGAGGGTGAACCATCCGCCCAGCCAACTTTCGGTAAATGTCAGCCCTGGAAGCGCGTGGTAACCGCCAAGGAATAGCGTCGTCGCCAGTGCGGAGACCGCGACGATGTTCACATATTCGGCAAGGAAGAAGAGCGCGAACTTCAACGACGAATACTCGGTATGGAATCCACCTACGAGTTCGCCCTCGGCCTCAGCCAAGTCAAACGGGGCTCTATTGGTCTCGCCAACCATGGAGATCGCATAGATGACGAAAGATGGGAAGAGAACAACCGAGTACCACCACTTTTGCTGTGCAGCGACGATCTCTGAGGTCGACATGGAACCTGAATAAATGAAGACGGCAACAAGCGAGAGCCCCATTGCAACTTCATAGGAAATCACCTGCGCGCTCGAGCGCAATCCTCCAAGAAGCGGGTAGGTGGATCCGGACGACCAACCGGCAAGGATGATGCCGTAGACGCCGACAGATGCAATGGCAAGAACATACAGAACTCCAACTGGGATATCAGTCAGCTGCATTGCCGTTTTATGACCGAAAAGCGAGACCGGACCGCTCATTGGAATCACCGCGAATGACATGAAGCATGTTGTTGCGCTGATAATCGGTGCCACAATAAAAACGATCTTGTCGGCAGCGGCAGGAATGAGGTCTTCTTTGAGCGCCAACTTCACGCCATCGGAGAGACTCTGAAGCAAACCAAACGGGCCAACGCGGTTCGGGCCTATGCGCATCTGCATACGCGCGACTATTCGGCGCTCTGCCCAAATAGCTAGAAGCGTCGCAAGCACGCAGATTGCGAAGACGAGCACGCCTTTAACAAGGATCAACCAACCTGGGTCAAAGCCGAGAATCTCTGCAGTTGTCATTAGTCCTTCACCACCGTTACGAGTGATCCGCTTGCAACTCCCAGAGTGGCAAGCAGATGCGAGCCACGTGAATTGCGCGGCAACCAAACTGCATCATCGTGAATTGCTTCCACAAGAACCGGCAGCACAACTGCTCCGTGCTCGTTGGAAACACGCACAGCATCTCCATCGACTACTCCGAGGGAGGTCGCGCGCTTCGGCGAGATAACCACGACGCTCTTGCGTGCGGTTCCTGCCAGATTGTCTTCGCCTTCTTGCAACGAGCTCTCATCAAGCAAGCGTCGCCAAGATGTGAGGAGAGCCTGGTTTGAGCCGATCTTCTGTGATTTCGAAAGCGCAACTGCTGCGAAGCTGGATCTTGCCCCATCCCATTCGCCGAAGGAAGCAAATTCCTTTGCCGAAGCCTTCACCGTTGGCAACTCGATTGGACGTCCCAGTTCTTCCGAGATCATGTTCAGTATGCGTACATCAGATCGATTCAATGAATCTGGAACTGCAACCTCGAATGCGCGAGCGCGACCTTCCCAGTTCATGAACGACCCAGATTTCTCCGGAACGGCCGCGACTGGAAGCACGACGTCTGCAATCTTTGTGACCTCGCTGTCACGAATTTCAAGACTTACGACAAATGCACCCTTGAGGGCTGCAATTGCTGCATGAATATTGCCTGCGTCATGGGGATCAACGCCTCCAACAACGAGGGCGTGAATCTGATCTGCACCAACTGCCGCGAAAATCCCGTCGCTATTTAGGCCAATCTCACTTGGAACTCGCTCGACTCCCCACACGGTGGCAACATCTGCACGGGCTGCAGCGTCTGTCACAGGTCGTCCACCTGGCAATAGATTTCCGATGGCCCCGGCCTCAAGTGCACCGCGCTCACCTGCGCGACGCGGAATCCAAGCGACCTTCGCCCCGGTTCGGTCGGCAAGGGCAACCACGGCCGACAGCGCACCTGCGCTCTCGCTGGCGCGCTCGCCAACGAGAATCACTGACTGGGATGTGAGTTCCTGTTTGGCGATTGCCTCTGCTTCAGCACCCGGTGCGACAGAAACAAAATTCGCCTTGAGCTTCTCATTGCCGATGGAGAGTTTGCTGGCAATAGCGGTGACTTTCAGGCCGCGCTTTCGGACTTGCTTGTGCACGCGCAAGAAGACGATCGGTGACTCTTCCTCGGTCTCGAATCCAACTAACAAAATGGAATCTGCACGATCAATATCTGCGTTTGAAATCTTGGATCCCACGATCTTCGACGCCAAGAAATCCCGCTCCTCATCGCTAGTGAGACGTGCACGGAAATCGATGTCGTTGGTACCGAGGGCAACACGAGCGAACTTGCTGTAGCCGTACGCATCTTCAACAGTTGTACGTCCGCCGACAAGAACTGCTGCACGCTTGCCACGAAGTCCGTTTGCAGCTGCTGCAATTGCCTCCGGCCAAGATGCCACCTGCAATTCACCTGATGCATCGCGAACCATTGGTTGAGTCAAACGATCCGCTGCGGTCACGTACTTGAAAGCCCAACGACCCTTGTCGCAGTTCCACTCTTCATTGACCTCGGGGTCATCCCCTGCAAGGCGACGCAATGTCTTTCCGCGACGAACATCTGTGCGAAGGGAGCAACCAGATGCGCAGTGCTCACAAGCAGAAGGGGTTGAAACCAAATCAAAGGGACGTGCGCGGAATCGGTACGAGGCACCCGTCAATGCACCTACTGGGCAGATCTGCACAGTATTGCCTGAGAAGTAGGACTCGAATGGTTGGTTCTCGTAGATGCCGACCTGCTGCAAAGCACCGCGCTCGTTCAAAGTGATGAAAGGATCGGCAGCGATCTGATCAGAGAAACGCGTGCAACGTGCGCAGAGAATGCAGCGCTCGCGATCGAGAAGGACCTGCGAGGAAATGTTGACTGGCTTTTCAAATGTGCGCTTTGTTCCCTCGAATCGCGTCTCTGATCTGCCCGTGCTCATCGCCTGATTCTGCAATGGACATTCCCCGCCCTTGTCGCAGACAGGACAGTCAAGCGGGTGGTTGATAAGAAGAAGCTCCATCACGCCCTTCTGTGCCTTCTCGGCAACAGGTGAGGTGAGTTGGGTCTTCACGATCATGTTTGGCTCGACGGGGATCGTGCATGAGGCCTGTGGCTTCGGGAATGCACGGCCGTTGATCTCAATGTCGACCAAGCATTGGCGGCATGCACCTACTGGGTCCAGCAAAGGGTGATCGCAGAAGCGAGGAATCTGAATTCCAAGTTTCTCAGCCGCACGGATAACAAGCGTGCCTTTGGGAACACTGACTTCAAATCCATCAATAACGACGGTAATCAGTTCGACAACTGGCGCAGTCTGCTCTTGAGTCGTCACGACTATGCACCCGCCTTCGCGCTGGCAAAGAGCGTGGATGCATGTGGATCAAAGGGGCAACCGCCGTGGGTGAAGTGGGCGATGTACTCGTCGCGGAAGTGCTTAATGGACGAAGTGATCGGGCTTGTGGCGCCATCACCGAGGGCACAGAATGCACGACCAAGAATATTGTCACAAA
Source organism: uncultured Bifidobacterium sp. (assembly GCA_964387855.1). Taxonomy (GTDB): domain Bacteria; phylum Actinomycetota; class Actinomycetes; order Nanopelagicales; family Nanopelagicaceae; genus QYPT01. Next base: position 43 of record CAYLYA010000058.1, on the reverse strand, counting down.
GATCCAATAGTTTTTCCAAGTCGGCTTCGCTTCCTTTACCGTT
>CAYLYA010000057.1:0-5831 GCA_964387855.1 uncultured Bifidobacterium sp. | reverse complement strand
GTCGGGCTCGAACCGACGACGACGGAATTATGAGTTCCGGGCTCTAACCAACTGAGCTACCGCCCCCGCGGAGAAGTTTAGGGTACGTGAGGGGCAATCTAGGACGCCTGATCTCTACGCTAACCTCGTCTCTGGTTCAGTAAAGGAGTCGCAAAATGACTGATTCGCTACGTGGTCAACGTGTATTCATCACCGGCTCTCTTCAAGGCATAGGCCTCGGGATTGCCACAGTCTTTGCCCGACACGGTGCCGATCTTGTTCTGCATGGACTAGGCGATGCAACCCTGGTTGCCTCTGCTGAGGCCAAAGTGATTCGCGCAGGTGCCGGAACGGTTGAAAGCCATACAACGGATTTGCGTGACTCCGATGCTACGGAGAAATTGGTTGAGCGAATTCTCGCCGGCGGCCGGGTAGACATCTTGGTCAATAACGCCGGAATTCAGCACACTGCGAGCCTTGCAGAAATGTCTCGTGAGAAATGGAACGACATCATCGCCATCAACCTTTCTTCGTATTTCGACACGATGAGATTGCTTCTCCCGCAGATGGCATCGTCGGGATTTGGGCGGGTAATCAATATCGCCTCCGTCCATGGCCTCGTGGCATCTGCGACAAAGGGTCCGTATGTGGCAGCAAAGCACGGCGTTGTGGGTCTGACGAAGGTTGCCGCGCTCGAATATGCCAGCGTCGGTTCAAAGGAGAGCGGGGGAGTGACTGTCAACGCGATCTGTCCCGGTTGGGTCGAGACTGCATTGATTGAACCTCAGATCCAAGCAAGAGTCGATCAATTCAATGGAGATCGCGTCGCCGGCATTTCCGATCTACTCAGCGAGAAGGAACCAAGCAGGAGAATGTCCTCTCCCGATGAGATCGGCGAACTTGCACTCTGGTTGTGCAGCAAGGCAGCGCACAACATCACAGGTACATCTATTCCGATTGATGGCGGTTGGACTGCTCAGTGAAAAAATTCTTGGCCGCTATCGCAATCGCGGTAACTGTTCTCCCGCTATTGCCGGCTTCAGCGGCACCTGTGTACGCATTTCCAATTGTTGGGTGCTCAGTGAAATATGCGCATTCACATCACAACTATCCTGCGACCGATATTTTGACAAAGACCGACTGCAAATTCGTTGCTACGACATCTGGGGTCGTTGATGAGGTCAATCGCGTGGACAAATTCAATTGGAAAACTAATCTGGGTGCCGATCGCGGGGGATTATTCGTTTCGATAATTGGCGACGATGGTGTGCGTTATTACGGATCCCATCTGGGCAAAATTGCAAAGGGAATCGAGCCTGGCGTGCGTGTTGCTGCTGGCGATGTTCTCGGATACGTCGGAACATCAGGTGATGCACGCGGAACTGCCTCCCACGTTCATTACGGAATTTCCTGGCCAACTCCCGCAAATATCTGGTGGGTACGACGTGGGGAGCTCTACCCATGGAGATACTTGGACGCGTGGAAGGCAGGAAAAGATGTGTCACCGGCTAAGGCAGTGAGTGCGCTCAAAGCAAAACTTGGGGAGATTCCAAAACGTGTTGGCTACTAGGTGAGGAATTGAGAAAGGCCCCTGCTAGTTATGCAGGGGCCTTTCTACTTAAAGTGGAGTATTAGTTAGCAGTTACGGCGTCGGCCTGAGGACCCTTTGGACCCTGTACGACCTCGAACGATACTGACTGACCCTCTTCAAGGGACTTGTAACCATTTCCCTGAATTGCTGAGTAGTGAACAAATACGTCTTGTCCGCCACCATCAACTGCAATGAAACCGAAACCCTTTTCAGAGTTGAACCACTTAACTGTGCCTGTTGCCATGTTTTGCTTTTCCTTCGATATATGTGGGGTGAGCGAGAAATCCTCGTTCACCAGTCTTCCTCTTGCGCCAGCGATACCGAGCAAAGCTTTGGGCCATGAAACGGGTACTGATTAAGCGTCCGACTGAGATAAGGGTACTAGTAGGGGGTCGGTTTACCTAAAGAGTTTCCCTAGAAGGTACTAGCGCGAATGGGTCCAAATGCGGTAAAAATAGACATCTACTCGTACGCAGGTGGGCTGGGGAAGGTCGCGCCAACGTCTAACGAGGAGATATATGCACCACGATCCATCAACGGCGACGCCTTCTGCGCGCCATGAACCCTTTTCAAGGGGTTATCTCGCCATTCACTCTGCGCCATCTGCCCTGACGCGGCATATCCAGTGGGCTGTGGCCAATCTGCTCGGCCGCTCGGTTCTCCTCATGTGGAAGCCGCAACCCCTCTTGGCTGGCACCTACCGAGCCACGTGCGAGTGGCGTGACCGCACGGGCACAGGGGCGGAGCTGGCAAGCGTGCTTCGCGGTTGGCATTACCTGCGTTTTGAAATCCGTGAAGAAGAGGCAGAGGCAACTGTGCTCTATCGATTCACACCCGAGCTTGGGATACATCGCGCCGTGCTTGATCGATCAGGGGCTGTCATGGTCACAGAAAATCAGATCACCAGCGCGCTGACTCTCAATGACGATGAACTCCGCGCCTCCCTTGCGCGCTCGCTCGGTAAGGAATGGGATTGTGAACTAGAGCAGTTCCGTCGCGTCGAACTGGAAGGCGTATCACAGAGCCAGGCCATCTGATGCGAAAGTCTGCAGGAGTAGCATCTTAAGTATGAGCGAGTTAAAAGAAAGTCCGATTATCACAATCGAACGACGAAAAGCGATAACAGTGATCGTTGCAACGTTGATCATGGCGGTTGCACTTGCTGGCGGTCTTATGAAAGTCGGCTCCGGTTTTGCGGCGCGCACGACTGATGGAATCACAGTGACTGGCTCGGCGAAGGTTTCGGCTACTGCTGACAACGTGGTGTGGACACTCTCCGTTCAGGAAACGTCCTCTAAGGTCGCAGATGCGGTGCAGCGAGTTGGGTTGAGTGTCATCGCGTTGACAAATTACTTGACTAAAGGTGGAGTACCCAGCGACGGAATCCAACTTGGAGCAGTTTCCACTTACTCGAATGCCGAGTACATCAATGGAAATCCAACAGGTCGAATCCTGTCGTATAACGCAAGTCGCGATGTGATTGTCCGATCCAAAGATGTGCATCTCGTTGCGAAATTGAGCCAAGGAATTGGTGCTCTCCTACAAACAGGAGTTAACGTCAACAACTACGGACCTCAGTACTACATCTCCACTCTTCCGACGCTGCGTCCACAGTTGTTGCAGGATGCGATGCAGGATGCCCAAGTTCGCGCCATCGCACTTACTAAGGCGGTTGGCGGCACCATCGGACCGGTGCTAAGTGTGAGAAGCGGTCCGTTCCAGGTCACTACTCCGGACTCGACAATGACATCTGATGCCGGGGCTTATGACACAACGACGATTGCAAAAACTGTAACTGCGACTGTATCGGTGACCTTCAAGACCAAGAAGTAGTCTTATTTACAGTGGGATGTTGCTGTGGATTCCACGGCGTTGCGGTGCCGTCTTAATCGCGCGAGCAATGATGTGACGGGTCTTTGCGGGTTCGATGATCTCATCGACGACCCCAATCTCGACAGCGCGAGCAACGCCGCCCGATATTTGATCGTGCTCGGCTGCAAGTTCTAGCTCCATCATTTCGCGCTGTTCTTCTGGCAAGTCCGCAAGAAGTCTGCGATGCAGAACTCTTACCGCTGCAACCGCACCCATGACCGAGACTTCGGCATCAGGCCAAGCAAAGACTTTCGTGGCACCAAGTGAGCGTGAATTCATAGCGACGTAGGCGCCGCCGTATGCCTTTCGTGTGATCAAGGTGATTCGGGGCACAACTGCTTCGCCAAAGGCATGAAGCAACTTCGCACCACGCCGTACTGCGCCTTCCCACTCCTGTCCTGCACCGGGAAGGAATCCTGGCACGTCCACGACGACAACCAGCGGAATTCCGAATGAATCGCAGGTGCGGACGAACCGTGCGGCTTTCTCTGCGGCCGAGGAATCAAGGGCAGCACCCAAGTGTGCCGGATTGTTGGCTACGACCCCGACGGTGCGGCCTCCAATGCGCCCAAGTGTTGTGACGATGTTAGGCGCCCACATCGGGAGAAGTTCGAGTCTTTCTCGGTCGGCATCCAACAACGCATCGACAAGAGGAAGCACATCGTAGGTTCGCTTGTTTGCCGCAGGCACAAGTGGCGAAAGATCGTAATCTGCGATTGGCAGAGTCACCTCGCCTTGATCGGCAAAGAGCGTGGTGAGGTTTCGAATTTCCTCGAATGCCTCATCCTCTGTATGCGCGATGACATGTGCAACGCCGCTATTGCGACGGTGGGCGTCGGGTCCGCCGAGTTTGGCCATGTCGATGTGCTCACCAGTAACGCTCTTAACAACGTCAGGACCCGTTACGAAGATCCGGCCCTCTGGCGCCAACACGACGACATCAGTAAGTGCAGGTCCGTAGGCTCCGCCACCTGCGGTTGGTCCAAGGACAAGAGAGAGCTGCGGGATCTTTCCACTTGCCGTGATGATGGATTGAAAGACTTCTCCGAATGCATTGAGCGAGAGCACCCCATCGCGAAGCCTGGCGCCACCTGAGTGCCATATGCCGATGATCGGAATTCGCGCCGCCAACGCTGCGTTGTATGCCTCAACAATTACGCGTGAGCCTTCTGGTCCTAGGGCGCCGCCTTGGATCGTCGCATCAGAGGCGAAGATGATTAGGGCATTTCCGCCGATCCTTGCAGTCGCTGCGAGCATTCCCGATTTGTCACGGGGGGTGATGAGCGTCAGTGAATCGGCATCGGCCAATCGCGCCATACGCACTTGCGGATCGCGTGCGTCAATTGATTCTGTCATGTCGTGTGGGGTGCTTAGTAAGAGCGGAATGCGAGGACGACGTTGTGTCCGCCGAAACCAAAGGAGTCGTTGAGCGCTGCGATGTCTCCTGCAGGCAATGCCTGGGGTTTGTCGCGGACTACATTGATCGTGATTTCAGGATCCATGTTGTCGATGTTGATCGTCGGAGGAGCCATCCGCTCTTGCAGTGCTTTCACAATGAAAACGGACTCGATTGCACCGGCGCCGCCAAGCAAGTGACCTGTCATTGACTTGGTTGCTGAGACGGCGACATGATCGACATCTGATCCGAGTGCCAATCGAAGCGCATTGGCTTCGGCAATATCACCGACTGGAGTGGACGTCGCATGTGCATTCAAATGGACAATGTCTCGAGTGCTAAGACCAGAATCTTGAAGTGCAAAAGCAATTGCGCGCTGGACACCGCTTCCATCTGGGTCAGGGGCTGCAATGTGGTAGCCATCTGAGGTAAGGCCTTGTCCTGCTAATTCTGCGTAAATCTTTGCACCACGTGCCTTGGCGTGCTCAAGTTCTTCAAGAACGAGCATTCCGCCGCCTTCACCCAACACGAACCCATCGCGATCTTTGTCGTAGGGGCGAGATGCTCGAGCAGGTTCGTCGTTGCGATTAGAGAGTGCCTTCATCGCTGCAAAAGCCGCCATGGGCAACGCATGAACGGCTGCTTCCACTCCGCCTGCAACGATGATCTCCGCACGGTTCGAACGGATCATCTCCATGGCGTAGCCAATTGCTTCAGCACCAGATGCACAGGCGCTCACAGGAGTGTGAACGCCGGCTCGTGCTTTGAGTTCCAGCCCAACGTTTGCGGCTGGACCGTTGGGCATCAACATCGGCACGGTGTGGGGGCTGACAAAGCGTGCACCCTTGCTTTTCAAGATGTCGTACTGATCAAGCAGCGTTGTCACTCCGCCGATGCCGGACGCAATCACCACGCCCAGACGTTCTAAATCAACCTCTGGTGCGCCCGCATCCTTCCACGCCTCCCGTGAAGCGATCAGAGCAAACTGCTCTG
>CAYLYA010000056.1:0-5994 GCA_964387855.1 uncultured Bifidobacterium sp. | reverse complement strand
TTGACTGCGGCACATCTGGAAGTTTGAACGATGCTTCAAACTACATTCGAGTAATCGAAGAGCGTCAAGGAATGAAGGTGAGCTGTCCTGAGGAAATTGCCTGGCGAAATGGATGGATCTCATCCGATGATCTACTGACCCTCGCAAAGGAATACGGAAACAGCGACTATTCAAGTTACCTGCAAAAACTCAGCAAATAGATTTTCCAGCGTGGTCAAAATCTAGTCTAGTAATGCGACCAGACTTAGGAATCAAACTCTTCAAGACCATAGATATAGTCATCAGGGTTATAGGAATGGCTTGCAATCACTCCCAATATGGATTTACTTGAGTGAAAGACTTGTTTGCACCAGTTACCTGGTGGAACTACGAGGGCCTTGCCATCAGATCTAAGGTGATAAACCTCAGAGCCACTCTTCCAAGTTCTGTAAACGTCAATTTCTCCCGAGATGCAAAACAATATTTGCCAACACTCTTTATGCGCATGAGCCCCTCGCTCCGTAGAATCTTCATGCACTGAGGAAAAAAAGAAACGTGCAGGTGCAAATGGCAGTCTACGAGACTCGACGACAGTTAAGTCTCCTCGCGGGTCATTAAAGACTTCGAAATCGATCCAATAAACTTCATTTTCACGTGCCTCCATTACGCTACCCTCCAAACAGAATTGGTGAGAATTCTGCCAACATCATACAAACGTAATCCACTTCCATATCTTGGAGTTCTGGGAATAGTGGGATAGAAAAAATCGACTGCGCCAGATACTCCGTATTTGGCAACTCACATGATTCATCCCGCATTGCTGTTTGGAGGTGATCGGGAATTGGATAATGGATAGCTGTCTCAATTCCTCTTTCAAAAAGAAATTCTCGAAATCGATCACGTTCGACTCCGGCGTCAATAACTGCCAAGTGGCCAACAAACGACTCACTAGGGTTGCCGAGCAAACGGAAAGTCGAATTCGCCAGGGCAGTCTCGTATTTCAACCATATTTCGCGACGCCGTTCATTCATCTCCTCAAGGTGAGGCAATCTCTCCAAGAGGACAAAAGCCTGAATCTCATCCATCCTGCTGTTCTCGCCGCCAAGAATATCTATCGAATACTTTCTTCCCCATCCATACTGACTAAGTTTCCGAACACGATCATTCAGTTCGGGAGAGTTTGTCGCGACAGCGCCGCCGTCCCCTATGCCTGCCAAATTCTTAGTCGGATAGAAACTGAAGGTGCTCATGTCCCCCCAGCTTCCTGCGCGTCTTCCTTCGCTGAGGGCGCCCGCTGATTGCGCGCAATCCTCGATTAGGAGCAGACCTCTTCTCTTGCATATTGCCTGGATTCTCTCCATTTCACACATCTGTCCATAGAGATGGGTGACCACCAGAACTTGGGCATTCTGCAGATGTTCAGATTCAATATCTTCCGGACGAATGAGTCCATCCATTCCAACATCAAGATACGAAGCGCGCAGATTGGCAGCCTCCACGGCCACGCGTGCGTAAGCACCCGCGTTTGCTGAGAGGAGAACTAGGGAGTTTTTCGGAAGATTGAAAGACTTCAATGCCAAAGTTAATGCCGAAGTCCCGCTTGAAAGCGCCTTGACATGCGCTACGCCTAGATAGTCGGCAAACTGGCGTTCAAATTCCATTGAATATGGACCATTCAGATAATGGCCGGTACGAATTACGTTACCAAGGCGCACGAGAAACTCGTCACTCAGAGTCTTGGATCGAGCTAAATCATTGAATGGAATCTTCATTTACCTACCCCATGAAAAACGAAATCCATCAATTTGCGTCCTTGCTTGAAATTCGGTCCGAGTCACCCAGATTACACTTCACAATCACAAAATTCACAACAAATGCTCGCGATTCAAGGTCCGGAGCCAATCTTGACATCATCGGCCACCCTCGTTGCATCGTGCCATGCAGTCTGCAGCTGGATTCCAAAATCAGATATTTCCTCTGGTGTACCCTTCCACTCATGTCTCATTCAGGCGCTGATCCCGCGAGGATTCTTCACATATGGGATACCCGTGTTGATTCTGGAATCAACATTGACGATCTCCTTGAAAAAGCGCCGGTCGTTCAAAAGGCAGTCTCTCGAGTCCTAGTACGTCAGGGGAATCAAAAGTCACTTGTGCAAACCTGTCAGCACCAACTCGACCAGATAATTTCACCATTTCCAACGAATCCCTTTGCACGGCAATTCTCGAAGATGCGATTTCGCAACCTCATAAAACAAGAAATTGCGACTTTCAACCCAGACCTAATCTTCTTCCACTTTGGCCAGACTGCAGCGACATACATCAAGTTGGCAATGAAAAGTAAGAAGCCATTCGTTGTCGCCCTGTACGGTCACGACATAAGCGTTGCAATCCGAAAATTGAGATGGCGGATCAAGTACCGAATCTTCGCTAAAACCGAAGGTAGATATTTGGTATTGGCCGAGGATGTGAGGCAGAGGGTTCTCGATCTCGGTGTTCGTGATTCCAAAATATCGATCTACAACTGGCCACTGGATATAGGACCATATCTATCTGTTCAACGCAGCCCGAAGTCAGAGAAATTGAGAATCACGATTCCTGGACGTCTTGTAGAAAAAAAAGGACACATTTACTTATTCCAGGCATTACGACTCCTTAACGACCGCCACATCCCAGTCGAACTGACGGTAATCGGCTATGGAGACAAGAAGGACTATGTGAAGATCGCCGAAGATCTCAACATCATGGATCAAATTCGATGGGTGGACACGACTGACGCAACAATCAAAGGCGAATTCGACAAAATTTATTCGCAAATCTTGCAGGACTCTGATCTGGTCGTGCTTCCATGCACCACTTCGAGTGAAGGTGACGACGAAGCCGGCCCCGCTCTGGTGCTTTGCCTTGCTCAAGCCGCAGGGGTACCGGTCCTGACCACTGCGTTCCGCGGCCATGAGATAAGCATTGCCGATGGCATCACGGGTTTGATTGCGAATGAGGCTGACGCAGAAGACCTTGCTGAGAAAATCATCTGGAGTATCGAGAATCCCGATGCCGTGAGAAAGATCGCCGATGCAGGCAAGGAAGAAGTCCGCCACATATTTGACCTAGATTCAAGCGTCCATGCCATCTATGAATTGGTCACCAAGGATTTGGCAAATCGATCCTGATCCACCAATCAGAACTAGGGATTCACCAACTTTGAAAGGTTGCTAAGTGACTGGCCAAAATCCCTATTCTTAATGTTGGTCTTGAGGAATGACCACTGGAGCTTCCTTAAACACTTGCTTCGTTCGGGAGTAAAACTCGTCCATTCGGGATCGGTGAAAAGTACCTCGTAAGCCTTGGCGGTGTCCTCCATCATTCGTTGCGAATTTCTACTCATATTAGCGCCGTGGATGCGAATATTCGCCAGTGGTTCGTTAACAAAATTGAACTTCGTGTATCTCGAGCATCGCCGGAAATAGTCTCTACCTGCTGCGCTGTTCAATTCTGGGTTGAAAAGCCCCACCTTTTCAGCCAAGCGCCGCGATAAAAGCGCCGAACTTTCGCCTCCCGGCACTATCGCTCGCGAGGGATACTCGACGAAAGCCGCCTGACAATCTCCTCGAAATACCGGTTCCACCACGTTTATAGTGTTCCCAGATTCGCTATCAAATCTTCGCATTGCCGTATACACAAATTCGGTTTCATCGTTGAGCATTTCAAGTTGCTTCTCGATCTTAGATCTTGCCCAATTGTCGTCGGCATCCAGCAACGCTATAAGTGAACCACTTGACTTTGCTAGACCGGCATTACGAGCGGCCGACTGCCCTAAATTCTCCTGGAAGATAGTCTTGATTTCCTTGTCATACGACTCGAGCACTTCGCGCGAGTTATCCGTCGAACCATTATCAACAACTATCACTTCTAGATCGCTGTGCGACTGATTTAGAACACTATCGATAGTTGCATGCAGAAATCTGCCGTAGTTGTAATTTGGAATGATCACACTTACAGAATGCGTCACGACAATCCCTGAAGTTTTGCCTGCAAGGCAAATCGCGGAACCGTGGCGATCAACTGATCCCAAGTTCCGTAAGCGACCATCTTTCCGGTTTCCAAATAGACAATTCGATCGACATCCTTCACGGTGCTGTACTTGTGTGCAATCACGAAGACGGTACTTTGCAGCAACCCGCTCATAAGCGTCCGCGATACGAATTCGTCAGTCTCTGAGTCCAAAGAGCTGGTTGGTTCATCAAGGACGATCACTGACGGGCGCAAGTATAAGACTCTCGCCAGAGCCAACCTCTGTTTCTCTCCTCCGCTCAGCGTGGTTCCGGTGGGACCGATGACGGTTTGAGATTTCTCGGAAAGCCCTCGGACGAAATCACCTATCTGCGCATCAGTGAGGGATCGTTCAAAACGATCAAAGTCAATCTCCGACTCATGATCAGTCAGGCAAACGTTTTCGAGAACGCTCCCGGAGAAAATGAACGGGGTCTGAGGCAAGTACCCGGTTTCGCTAGAGTGAGTCTCTATCGGCGCGTTCTCGCGTTCCTCGAAGATAATTTGTCCTTGAGTGGGTTCAAAAAGGCCCAAAATCAGATTTGCAAGGGTTGTTTTTCCCGCCCCAGAATCTCCGATGATTGCGACCTTCTCACCGGCATTGACGTCAAAATTCAAATCAGCGATCGTTGGTTCGGCAGCGTCTGGATACGTGTAACCCACACCCTTGAAAGAAAGGGCTCCAGTTCGAAATCCTCGAGCTGCGGTCTGGCCAGTTGCCGTGGCTTTTTCGTTGGTAAGACCAGATTCCCGAATTCTGAGTAGTACTGGCATTGCCGCATTCACATATCCCACATTTCGATTTATCGAAAGCCAATTAGATTGAACTCGAAGAATGGCAGGCATAATTCTTGCGGTTGCACCCAAAAATACTGTCACCATAGCAACATTAGATTGCGTCGAACCAGTTAAGCCCGCTGCTATCAATATCACGAATATTCCCAAAATCGCTGCGGTTTCAAGAATATTCTTTGGAAGTCCGGTGAGCCATTGTTCGCGCGCGTAATTGTCAGAACTCTTTACTCTTATAATTCTCGCCTTGCGTTCAAAAAACGCGGCTTTCTCACGGTTTGGAAATTCCTGAAACATTTCCTTAATGTCGAGAATGGCATTACGACCTTCAATCGAAAGACTCGCTCCTAAGTTTCCAGTGCCTTTAATCCTCGGTGCAAGAAATCGAATCAATATATATGTGAGCGATCCAAAAAGCACACCTGATATAAGCGTCGCCAGGAAATTCATCTTCACAAGTCCGGCTAAGAGAATAAGCATCATCGTCACATCAGAAATGAGAAGGATCATGTTGGCGACTACACCAATTACAAGGGCGTTTATCCCTTCCATGAATGCAAACGGAAGCGTTTGATCGTCCATTTTCCTAACCCAGACAAAGGGCGTCTTTAGGAAATTGTCGAGCAGAGTATCCGAAATTGTATTGGCTCGTCTTGACAAAACCATATAAAGCTTCCACGAGAAAATTAAACTAAACACAGATTTCGCAAGGAAGATTAGAACGACCAGAGAAGCCATCTGCATCAAATGCAGATTCTGAAGATGAAACATTCTTTGAATCTCATACAAAGTGCCATTCTTCGTTGGTGGCAAACCAAGATAGGTACTCAAGATATTTGAGGACAGAATTCCAAGGACAAAGACACCAAGTAGATCTGCGAACCCGAGCGCAAACTGGGAAATCAAAGCGAAAACTAGGTATCGCCTTTCTTTCGCAGCCATCAAATCCAGTGCGAAAGTAGTCACTTGTCGAATTGACTGCACCTGTGGATTCATTATGGGATTCTATTCCCAATGACGAGATTCCCACCTGACCACTGAAAATTTACACCTGTTAATCGATTTCGGTATCGACCTAGGAGAGCAATTATGGTCAATTCCAAGATCTTTCGAATCGGGCCTGGCATACGCAAATACAAAGCGCCATATTTTGAGACTTCAGATTTTTCCCAAG
>CAYLYA010000055.1:0-6047 GCA_964387855.1 uncultured Bifidobacterium sp. | reverse complement strand
ATACGGAATGGCTTGCTTAGAACTGGAAGCGGGTGATTCAGGAATTCGATCCTTGGTTTCTGTGCAGGGATCATTGGCGATGTTTGCGATTCACGCTTATGGAAGTGAAGAACAGAAACATGAGTGGCTACCTAAGATGGCCGCCGGTGAAGCAATAGGTTGCTTCGGATTGACCGAAGCCGACTTTGGATCTAATCCTTCGGGAATGCTCACCACCGCAAGAAAAGAAGGTGGCGATTGGGTCATCAACGGCAGCAAGATGTGGATTACCAATGGATCCGTTGCGGACGTTGCCGTTATTTGGACACAATCCGAAGAAGGTATCCGAGGATTCGTTGTTCCTACCAATACGCCAGGATTTACTGCCAACACAGTCAAGCACAAATTATCGCTTCGTGCATCGGTGACATCAGAATTGGTATTCACCGATATGCGAGTGCCAGATAGTGCTCGACTTCCGAAGGTCACAAGCCTTCGCGCTCCCCTGATGTGTCTTGCCGAGGCTCGTTACGGAATCATTTTTGGAGCCGTCGGAGCAGCACGAGATAGTTTCGAGGCCGCTTTAAATTACGCCTCAACCCGCCTGCAATTTGATGGCCCGATCTCACGCCACCAACTAACGCAGGAGAAGTTGGCGCGAATGGCTACCAATTTGAATACGTCCATGCTTTTGGCCCTTCACCTAGGCAAGATCAAGGACGATCACAAGATCGAGCCAGCTCAGATCAGCATGGGCAAGTTCAATAACGTAAGCACAGCACTGGAAATTGCGCGAGAAGCGCGATCGATTCTCGGGGCGGCCGGAATCACGACCGAATATTCGATCTTCCGTCACATGAATAACCTTGAATCCGTGCTTACATATGAAGGCACGCATGAGATTCATGCGTTGACAATCGGGCAAGCACTTACAGGAATTGCGGCTTTCCGCTAAATATCGTCAATACCTAATGGCGGCGGGCCGTATCGGTAAATTATCGGAGTCTCTGAGAACTTGATCGGGTTGGCGATGGTCTTGCTGATTGTTCCGTCGCGCGAGTCCTTGATCGTCACGACTGGGTCGAGCTCGAGTCTCTCAGCTAACTGAATCGCTCGCTCGATGTTGTTGATCGGCCCTGCTGGAACTCCGACTTTAGTGAGGGCAGCAACCCATTCATCCGCGCTCTTGGTCACAAGAATTGCAGTCATCAACTCGTTGAGTTCCACACGATTCTTTACTCGGAGCGGATTGGTCGAGAATTTGGGATTAGTGGCAAAAGGCGCGCTCATTACAGTACAGAGTTTCGCAAACTGGGCATCGTTTCCGACAGCAATAACTATTTGCTTGTCCTTGGTCCTGTAGGACTCGTAGGGAGAAATGCTGGGATGGGCGTTGCCCATGGATTGTGGAATGACTCCCGCGCCTGCGTATGCGCCAGTCTGGTTGACCATGCCGGAGAGAATGGAACTCAAAAGGTTGATCTCGATCTTCTGCCCGTGGCCTGTGTCATTGCGAGAGACAACGGCCGCGGTAATGCCTAACGCTGTGTGAAGACCTGCAACGACATCGACAAGGGCTACGCCAACCTTCGTGGGGTGGTCAGGATCGGAGCCTGTGATGCTCATCAGACCGCTCATGGCCTGCACCAGCAGGTCATAACCAGGAAGTTGCTTGCCTTCTTCACTTCCTCCAAAACCTGAAATGGAGCAGTAAATAAGGCGCGGAAACTGATCTTTTATCTGCTCGTAGCCGAGACCGAATTTCTCCATCGTGCCAAAACCGAAATTCTCAACCAGGACATCGGATTCCGAAATAATCGTCAGGGCTTTGCCGCGGCCTTCATCGGTTGAAAGATCGGCGGTGACGCCTTCCTTGTTGCGATTGACCGACTGAAAGTAGGTTGCGCGGCCTTCTGAATCAAAAGGCGGACCCCAGGAACGGGTGTCGTCGCCGACAACGGGACGCTCAATCTTTATAACATGTGCGCCCATATCCCCCAGCAACATCGTTGCGTAAGGGCCGGCAAGGACACGCGAGAAATCGGCAATCCTTACACCACGAAGCGCGCCCACCTCCCAAATCTAGCAACGATGCTAGACGGAGGCGAACGCGCCCACGCGGATTCTTTGTTAGTTATCTGTCTTTTTGCAGTGCGTGCTGCTCATGCTTTCCTGGTTGAGCAACCAAGTAGACAATCAATCCGACAATACCGATCAGCACCATAACGACAAGAGTCACCCAGTCGAGGTTGAAGAGGGCACCTCGCGGACTTGCAAGCCCTGTTGGAAGGATGATGTTCACCAACATCACGCCCAAGTAAGCGACGGCGATGACGTTGATAAGCATGCCTTTAGCACCCAGTGTGAAGTGACCTGCTGGCACCCATCCACGGGTACGTGCAACCAGCGCACCGATAGCGGTGAGAAGGAAGGAGAGGTAGATACCGCTAACTCCAAAGGAGACCAGTGATACCAACGCCGACACGTTTGCTGGATAGGTAAAGAAGCCGATCTTGATGTCCTTGGACGGCGTGATGTTGACCATCAAGGTGAAGATCAACGGCACCACCGCACCAAGGAGAAGGGCGTTTACAGGTGTGTGGAAACGTGGGGAGACCTTCGAGATCGACTTGTAAGCAGGGGTTGCTCCGTCACGTGCGTACGAGAAGAGCATTCTCGAGCTTGCTCCGAGGATCGACGAACCGCATGAGAAGAAGGCGAAAATAACTGCCAATAGCAAGATATCTCGCAGCCATGTCATGTGGATTGCATTGCCCAGAATGTAAGGGATGCCGCCTGCGAAGGAGGTTGCCTTGGCGTAGCCTGCTGGATCCTTTGGTGTCGAGAGCAGAAGCGCTGCGACGAGAACGAAGGAGGTACCTCCACCGATGAGCAACGCATTGCGCATCGCCTTTGGAACCTGCTTCGAGGCTTCGCGTGTTTCCTCCGCTACGTCTCCGGCTGACTCAAAGCCGTAGAAGATGAAGACGTGCGCGAGAACTGCGATCAAGGCCGCAGATGTCCACCAATTGGCTCCGAAGTCGACGCCGAGAGAGTTGGTCTTCATGTTCTCGGCACCTTGAGTGGTGAACAAGAAGCCGAAGCCGTGGTTGAAGCCGGCAGCGGCAAGGATCAAGGCGATGCCGATAGTTCCGAAGATCTCGACATAGGAGCCGATGCTCGCGACTCGGCCCATCATCTTGGCGCCGGTGATGTTCAAGAATGTCTGGATGGCAAGAAGGGCGATCGTCAACCACATGATGGTCATGTGCTTGGAAGGATCAAGGTTGAGCTTGAACCAGCTGTTGAGAATGTCGGTGATGTAGGGAACGACACCGGTATCAACGGCGGCAATGGTGACCAGGAGGGCCATCATGTAGAACCAACCGACCCACCAGCCGTACTTTCGACCGATGGTATTTTTCGAATATTGATAGAGGGCGCCTGAGATTGGATAGTGGCTGCCCAACTCGCCGAATACGAGAGCGACGAAGTACATACCAATGACGGGTATGAACATAAGCCAGATGTAACGAGGCCCGCCTGCACCTGCGCCAAGAACGAAGAGTGAGTAGATACCCACCATTGGTGACAGGTAGGTGAAGGCGACGCTGAAACTGTGGAATGGGCTCAAGACACGGGAGAGCTCCTGTTTGTAACCCAGGGCGCCGAGTCTCTGCTCTTCCTGAGCATTGGATTCGTTGTGATCAGACACGTGATGTTCCTTTCAACGCTGAAGTTGGCACTGGGGAATGACCCCTTAATCATCCGCTGAAATAGGGACAGAATTGTGAACTGACACACATGTGCGAAGGGAAATCTTCGAAAAGCTAGAGGACTGCTTTGGGCCTAAGTACTTTCCACGCAAAGTAGATGAGGCCAAATGAAACGACCCCGACGGCGTACTCCAAAAGCGAATACTTAAACGGGGCAACCTCGGGCTGCATCATGTGGGTCTGGTCGGCGATTATCTGAAAGATATTCAGAACAGCCGCGGCGATCGCCGCCCACGCCCCCGACCTTGGGCGCCTGAACACTGCAACCATCGCCCAGATCTCACTAATTAGTATCGCGACAAACAGTAAAAGCCAGCCGCGAGAAACATTGTCCTGGGAACGAGTCTCAAATCCCATTGGCTCTGGAAGTTCAAGAAAAGTAAGGATCAAAATAAGAACGATGGAGCCGACGACGCCTCGCTTGCCCAGGCTTCGGCTCTTCCTGATTTCGCTCTCCTTCATGGGGCTAGGCCTTGCCGGAAATCTGACGTGCCCACTGCCCTGCTTTCTCGATTTCGCCGTCGAACAGTGGGCCGCCCTTGCCTTTTACAAAGAACTCTTTTGGTTTGGCGATCGGCCTGCCACCCAAGTGGCGGATCTTCTCTGCCATGTGGTCCTTGGCATCGCCGTGGAGAAAGGTTTTCACCCGCGTATCAAAGGTGGTGAATCTGATTCCTTGGAATGTCTTTTCGGGAAGCTCATTCATCACAGCCATGGTCGCCGCACTCGGCTTCCATGCGTTGATAGGACTCCCCCAGATCACCAAGTCAATACCTTCTAGATCGGTGGTGTGAAAATTCTTTACCGACAAGGTCTTTGCGTTGCCATCAAGATTGTTGACGATTTCTTCAGCCACCGCTTTGGTGTTGCCGAAGTTCGAATCATAAATTACGAGAGCGTTCATGTTGCCTCTTATCGTTGCTTCAATCTTAATAAGGCAAAATTGAGTTTCAATCTTTATTGATGACTGCTTGCTCACATGAGGCATGAGAGATAGAACTACCTACAGGAGGCCAAACTCTCTTGCCTTCGCTCGTAATTCTTCGCGGGCGCTGGGGTGGGCGGCATTCTCAATGATGTTGCGTGCCTGATCGTTCTGCGAATGACCGAAACAATTTGCGATACCGTTTTCAGTGGCAACATGACTGTGCTGAAAACTTGTGACATTGCCCGCAATTCTTGGAACGATCGTTGAGACATTGGCTTTAGGATGCCACGAAGGCAGTGCCATAAAGGACTGGCCCCCGCGCGAATGCAGAGAGCCGACAATGAAATCGGTGGAGCCCCCGAAACCGGAGTAGATCTGTCCGCGAACATGGCTGGCATTGGCTTGGTCGAAAAGGTCTACTTCAAGGGCTGCATTGATGCTCGTCATCTTCGCCTGGCGAGCAATCTGGCTGGGGTCGTTGGTGCGCTCGGTGCGCATCATCCGTACCTTTCTATTGAGGTGCAACCATTCATAAAGCTCCTGCGAACCAAAGACAAAAGATGCTGTCAGCAAGATCTCGTCGTCCAGCACGCCGGCCTTATGGAGGTCCAGTACTCCGTCGCTGAACATCTCCGTCCATATTCGAAGACCTTTACGCTGGCTAAGGCCGGCAAGAACCGCATCGGGAACGGCACCGATGCCTAGTTGAAGTGTGGAGTTGTCTTCGATGAGTGCTGCTATTCGCGAACCGATCTCGCGTGCCGTGTCGTTCAATTCGGTGGTCGGTTTGAGGGCAAGCGGCTCGTCGACTTCGACAAGATAGTCAATTTCACTCTCATAAATCTGCGCATCGCCATATGTATATGGCATCTGCTTGTTGGCCTGCGCGATAACAATGCCATCGCGCGCCCGGGCGGCATCGATTGCGGCCGGAAGAACATTGACTTCGGTGCCAAGGCTCACAGTGTCAAAGCGCTGTGGCGAGGCGTGAAGCAACACGACATCGGGACGGTAATGATCGCGATAGAGAACGGGAAGAAGGCTAAGGCGAGTTGGGATGTAATTAAGGCGGGGATGTCGACGCATTGCCGTCCCCACAAAAGCGGACTCGTAGGTCACACCTTCGCGATCTGGAATACCGGGTTGGGCGTTCAGCATGTGCAAACGAAATTCGGGGATGCATTCATCGGCCAATGCAAGGAGAGTCTTTGGTGTTGCGAAATTTCCTGATGCGACGATTCTGGGATTGGCGGGAAGGCTAGCGAGAATCGATTTTAGTTGTTCTACCGTGATTACTCGCATTCAAAAAGAATAGCACGCACGCTTCTCCATCTATATTAGAGTGGAGATATGAAGAATTCTCG
>CAYLYA010000054.1:0-6670 GCA_964387855.1 uncultured Bifidobacterium sp. | reverse complement strand
TTGACTGCGGCACATCTGGAAGTTTGAACGATGCTTCAAACTACATTCGAGTAATTGAAGAGCGTCAGGGCATGAAAGTGAGCTGCCCAGAGGAAATCGCCTGGCGAAATGGCTGGATCTCATCTGATGATCTACTGGCCCTCGCAAAGGAATACGGGAACAGCGACTACTCAAGTTACCTTCAAAAACTCACGAAGTGAACTCAGAGGCGAGAAAGCTTAAAGATTTCTAACAGATTCCTTCACTGAGTCAATTACTTTTTCTATTTGAACATCGCTCATCCCAGGCCAGAGCGGAAGACTAAGGACATCCCTGTGAATCTGTTCGCTGATTGGAAATGATCCCTCTACAAAATTCAGATCGCTGTAACACAACTGCAAGTGCGGAGCCACTGGGTAATGGATCATCGTCTCTACCCCGCGCTTCAACAGCTCTTCTCTAAGCCGATCGCGCTTGGGATGTTGTACTACAAAGAGATGCCAGACATGTTCGATCCCAGCAAATGTGGCTGGTAGACCCTGCGGCAAAGTTGAGGAGAGTTGGCTCGCATACGTGTTTGCGATTTCAATTCTTTCTTGATTTTCGCTATCCAATTTCTGGAGTTTGATGCGGAGGATTCCAGCCTGCAACTCATCTAGCCTTGAATTCCACCCTAGAACCTTGTTGAAATACTTCTTCTCTGAGCCATAATTTCTTAGAAGTCTCACCTTGTCGGCAATCTCCTTATTGTTTGTGGTCACCGCTCCGCCGTCGCCTAATGCCCCCAAATTCTTGCTCGGATAGAAACTGAATGCCGAGGCTGTGCTGAGGTTGCCAACTCTCTTGTCACCTACCCCGCCACCGTGAGCCTGAGCCGAATCCTCGACAACAAAAAGATTGTGTTTTGCCGCAATAGCATTTATCGCGTTCATGTCCGCGACTTTTCCGTAGAGATGGACTGGAAGTATTGCTCGAGTCTTGCTGGTGATTCTTCCCTCAATAAGTTCTGGATTAATACAATACGTCATCGGATCTGGCTCTACAGGAACAATCGTGGCGCCAGTCCTGGAGACAGCCAACCACGTGGCTATGTACGTGTTCGAGGGAACGATAACTTCGTCGCCAGCACCAATATTGAGAGCTGACAGGATGAAGTAAATAGCGTCCAAGCCATTGCCGACGCCGACTGCGTATTTCGTGCCGCAATACTCCGCGAATTCCTGCTCGAAGGCTTCAACTTGATCTCCAAGAATCAAGTATCCGGAGTCAAAGACCTCTGTTAATGACCCGAGCAATTCCTCTCTGTATCGAGAATTCACTGCCTTCAGGTCATAAAAAGGTATTTTCATATGACTACAGAATTGGCTCGAACGGCCTTAAGTCCAACATCTCCCCATGGTATTGATTCTTATCCAAATTGGCACGGACTTCGGTAGGGATATGCCATGCCAAGTTGAGGATCTGCTTCGGATGAGGCAATGTCTCAAAGAGGACCTTTTCAGGCAAAATCGGAATCCGGGTTCCGGGCACATAGTGACCGACTTTTTGAGAGCCGCGAATCTCATAAACAGCCGACAAGATGTTCTCATCGATGCCAAGAAGTTTGAGAATGATTGAGGCTCGACCTGGGAATGCCTTGCCTGGCAACTTGCCTGAAGCACTGACTATTCCTTGAAGTCGCTCTTGGGTCTGCGGTACCCACGCTTCCAGCCACGAATTCATCTTGCTAAATCCGAGTTCGAAATCCATGCCTTCATCGACTTCTACGCTCGCATCGCCCTGGCCAATGAATGCTCTGATATTTCCGCCATATCGAGATACAAACTCGACGGCAAGTAGCTTCAAGCCCAATTTCTCAGCCACGTACTGGAAAGACTTCGCACTATAAGTACGTGGATGTTCGTGATAGAAAGTATCAAATTGCCCGTACTTAAGAACGGCCCCAAGATAGTGATTTTCAATTACAAGTCGCGTATTCGGTCCAATAAGTGACTTCAGATTCTGGAGTAATGAGTTCAAATCATCGATATGGGCGAAAACATTGGTGAATGTGATGATGTCGGGCTTGCCGAACTTCTCTAATACCTCCTGGCAAGCCTCGGTATCGAAGAACTTCTTGATTGTTGGGTGCTTTGAGTCATCCGCGGCATCGGTTGGCTCAATGCCCACGGTCTTGCATCCTCGCTCGGCGAAGATATCCAAAAGGCTTCCGTCGTTGCATCCGACATCAAGCACGGTGAGACCCTGGAGATTGCCAAAACGCTTCTCACACTGATCGACCAAATCCCTCATGCCCTGCAAGACGCTTCCGGTCATACGCGCGCGATAGTGGTAGCTAGGAAGGAACAAATCTTCACGTGGGACTTGGTACTTCTGATGCGCAGTTCCACATCTGGGGCAAAGGAGTATCTCGATTGGGAACTCTTTGGATACTGCGTCACTCCCTACGGGAATCAGATCATCGCACAGTGGGCTGTTGCCGATATCAAGAACTGGAATGAGAGACTGGTTATCGCAAACTTCGCAAGAGTCGACTTCCTTCAATTGACATCCCCACTTTTCACGTGACTTTTATGGTGGCTCCCAGCGCACTGTGACCAGGATGGCACGAAACACTACCAGATTTTCAGGATCGGCTTTCGATTAATCCTTATTCTCTGTGTACCCTTCGCTCTATGACGGAGCCCAAATCACGCGAGAAAATACTGCATATTTGGGACACTCGTGTTGACTCAGGTATCAACATCGACGACCTCCTAGAGAGAGCACCCGTCATTCAGAAGTCGATCTCACGCGTGCTAGTACGTCAAGGGAATCAAAAGGCTCTTGCTCAAACCTGCCAGCATCAACTTGACCAAATAATCTCACCGTTCCCGAAGAATCCTTTTGCTAGGCAATTCTCAAAAATGCAATTTCGCAACTTGATAAGACGCGAGATCGCGAGCTTCAATCCGGATCTTATTTTTTTCCATTTTGGTCAGACAGCTGCGACCTATATCAAATTAGCGGTGAAAAGTAAGAAGCCATTCGTTGTTGCCCTTTACGGTCATGACATTAGCGTAGCAATTCGAAAATTGAGATGGCGAATCAAGTACCGAATCTTTGCTAAAACAGATGGTAGATACCTGGTTTTGGCTGAAGATGTCAGGCGAAGGGTTCTCGACCTTGGTGTTCGCGATTCCAAAATATCGATCTACAACTGGCCACTTGATCTAAGACCATATCTCTCTGTTCAACGCAGCCCGAAGTCAGAGAAATTGAGAATCACGATTCCTGGACGCCTTGTAGAGAAAAAGGGTCACATTTACATATTCCAAGCAATACGACTTCTTAAGGACCGCCACATTCCGGTCGAGCTGACGGTGATCGGCTATGGAGACAAGAAAGACTATGTAAAGATCGCGGAAGATCTCAACATCATGGACCAAATTCGCTGGGTGGACACGACTGAGGCGACAATCAAAGGTGAGTTCGACAAGATCTATTCTCAAATTTTGCAAGATTCCGACTTGGTTGCGCTTCCATGTACCACTTCGAGTGAGGGTGACAACGAAGCCGGGCCTGCCCTGGTGCTTTGCCTTGCTCAAGCTGCAGGGGTGCCGGTCCTGACCACTGCGTTCCGCGGCCACGAGATAAGCATTGCCGATGGCGTCACGGGTTTGATTGCAAAGGAGGCTGACGCAGAAGATCTTGCTGAGAAGATCATCTGGAGTATTGAGAATCCCGATGCTGTCAAAAAAATCGCCGCTGCAGGGAAGGAAGAAGTCCGCCGCATATTTGACCTTGATTCAAGCGTCCACGCCATCTATGAATTGGTCACCAAGGACCTGCCGAATCGACACTGAGATACAAAGTAGAACTAGGGATTTACCAACTTTGAAAGATTTCGAAGAGACTCGCCTAGATCCCGATTCTTAATGTTCGTCTTGAGGAATGACCACTGGAGCTTCCTCAAACATTTCTTTCGTTCTGGCGCAAAACTCATCCATTCGGGGTCCGTGAAAAGTACCTCGTAGGCCTTGGCCGTATCCTCCATCATTCGTTGCGAATTTCTACTCATGTTCGAACCATGAATGCGAATATTCGCCAGTGGTTCCTTAACAAAATTGAACTTCGTGTATCTCGAGCACCGCCGGAAATAGTCCCTACCTGCGGCGCTGTTCAATTCTGGATTGAAAAGCCCAACCTTTTCAGCCAAGCGCCGCGAAAAAAGCGCCGAACTTTCGCCTCCCGGCACAATCGCTCGTGAAGGATACTCGACGAAAGCAGCCTGACAATCTCCTTGAAATACGGGTTCCACCACGTTTATTGTCTTCCCAGTATCGCTATCAAATCTTCGCATTGCCGTGTACACAAATTCCGTCTCGTCGTTGAGCATCTCAAGTTGCTTCTCGATCTTAGATCTTGCCCAATTGTCGTCGGCATCAAGCAGCGCTATCAGAGAACCACTTGACTTTGCTAACCCGGCATTACGAGCGGCCGACTGTCCCAAATTTTCCTGGAAGATTGTCTTGATCTCCTTGCCATAGGACTCGAGCACTTCTCGCGAATTATCGGTCGAACCATTGTCGATGACTATCACTTCTAGATTGCTGTGCGACTGATTTAGAACACTATCGATAGTTGCATATAGAAATCTGCCATAGTTGTAATTTGGAATGATTACACTTACAGATTGCGTCACGACAATCCCTGAAGTTTTGCCTGCAGGGCAAATCGCGGAACAGTGGCGATCAACTGATCCCAGGTTCCGCAAGCGACCATCTTTCCGTTTTCCAAATAGACAATTCGATCGACATCCTTCACGGTGCTGTACTTATGTGCGATCACGAAGACAGTACTTTGCAGCAACCCGCTCATAAGCGTCCGCGATACGAATTCGTCAGTCTCTGAGTCCAAAGAGCTGGTTGGTTCATCAAGGACGATCACTGAGGGGCGCAGGTACAAGACCCTCGCAAGAGCCAACCTCTGTTTCTCGCCTCCGCTGAGCGTGGTTCCCGTTGGACCGATAACAGTTTGAGAATTCTCAGAAAGCCCTCGGACGAAATCACCAATCTGTGCGTCTGTAAGGGATCGTTCAAAACGCTCAAAATCAATCTCTGATTCGTGGTCGGTGAGACACACGTTTTCGAGAACGCTCCCGGAAAAAATGAAAGGAGTCTGGGGCAAGTACCCCGTTTCGCTGAAGTGAGTCTCATTCGGAGAACCTTCGCGCTCCTCAAAAAGAATTCTGCCTTGCGTAGGTTCAAAAAGACCCAAAATTAGATTGGCTAGCGTTGTCTTCCCTGCCCCTGAATCTCCGATGATTGCAATCTTCTCACCGGCTTTTACGTCGAAGTTTAAATCAGTCACTGTTGGTTCTGTGGAATCGGGGTAGGTATAACCCACACCCTTAAAGGAGAGACCCCCAGTTCGAAATCCTCGAACCGTCTGCTGACTGGATTCTGCGGCCTTCTCGTTCGCAAGACCAGACTCGCGAATTCTGAGGAGAACAGGCATGGCCGCATTCACATATCCCACATTTCGATTGATCGAAAGCCAATTCGACTGAACGCGAAGAATGGCGGGCATGATTCTTGCAGTTGCGCCCAAAAAGACCGTCACCATGGCAACATTGGATTGAGAAGAGCCAGTCAGCCCGGCGGCGATCAAAATGATGAAAATTCCCATGATCGCGGCAGTCTCAAGGATATTTTTTGGAAGACCAGAGAGCCATTGCTCACGTGCATAGTTATCAGAGCTCTTTACTCTTATTAATCTCGCCTTACGCTCAAAGAAGGCGGCCTTTTCCCGATTAGGAAATTCTTGAAACATTTCCTTGATGTCCAAAATGGCGTTGCGTCCCTCAATAGACAGACTCGCGCCAGTGTGCCCAATACCTTTTATCTTTGGTGCAAGAAAGCGAATGAGGAAATATGTGAGGGAACCAAAAAGCACTCCGGATATCAGGGTCGCGAGGAAGTTCATCTTTACGAGTCCTGCTAGGAGAATCAGCATCATTGTCACGTCGGAGATCAGAAGGATCATGTTGGCAATAACCCCAATTACAAGAGCATTTATCCCTTCCATGAAAGCGAACGGAAGCGTTTGATCATCCATCTTCCTAACCCAGACGAAAGGCGTCTTCAAGAAATTGTCCAGAAGTGTGTCAGAAATGGTGTTCGCCCTCTTGGAAAGAACGACGTACAACTTCCACGAAAAAATCAGGCTGAATACCGACTTTAGAAGGAATATCGCTACGACCAGACTCGCCATCTGCATCAAATGCAGATTTTGAAGGTGAAACATCCTTTGGATTTCGTACAAAGTGCCATTCTTTGTCGGTGGCAAACCAAGGTAAGTGCTCAATATATTTGAGGACAGAATTCCTAGGACGAAAACGCCAAGGAGGTCGGCAAAACCAAGAGCAAATTGGGAAATCAACGCGAAAACAAGATATCGCCGCTCTTTCGCAGCCATCAAATCCAAGGCAAAAGTAGTCACCTGTCGAATTGACTGCACTTGTGGATTCATTGTGGGATTCTATTCTTAATGACGAGATTCCCATTGGACCAGTGAAAATCGACTCCGGTCAATCGATTTCGATATCGACCGAGTAAGGCAATTATCGTCAACTCCAAGATCTTTCGAATGGGTCCTGGCATACGCAAATACAAAGCGCCATATTTTGAGACTTCAGATTTTTCCCAAG
>CAYLYA010000053.1:0-7330 GCA_964387855.1 uncultured Bifidobacterium sp. | reverse complement strand
ACCTGTCCGTAATTCAAGGTCGAAAGGTCGCCGTCATTGGTTATGGCTCGCAGGGCCATGCTCACGCGCTGAACCTTCGTGACAGTGGGGTCGATGTTCGCGTCGGTCTTGCTGATGGCTCGAAGTCGCGCGAGAAGGCAGAGGCTGAAGGGCTTCGCGTCGTTTCTGTTGCCGAGGCTGTCAAGGAAGCCACCGTCATCATGATCCTTGCACCAGACCCCGTTCAGCGGCATATCTACGCTGAATCAATTCTCCCAAACCTCAAAGATGGCGACGCGATCTTCTTCGGTCACGGATTCAACATTCGCTATGGCTACATCAAGCCGCCAGCCAACGTCGATGTCGCGATGGTGGCACCAAAGGGCCCAGGCCACCTTGTACGCCGTGAGTTCTCTGCTGGACGTGGCGTCCCTGTCATCGTTGCTGTTGAGCAGGATTCAACCGGCAAAGCTTGGCCTTTGACTCTTTCTTATGCAAAGGCAATTGGCGGTCTTCGCGCCGGTGGAATTCTCACTACCTTCACCGAAGAGACGGAGACCGATCTATTCGGCGAGCAAGCAGTTCTCTGCGGTGGGGCATCACAATTGGTGATGTACGGATTTGAGACCCTCGTCGAGGCGGGCTATCAGCCAGAAGTTGCCTACTTCGAATGCTTGCACGAACTCAAGCTCATTGTGGACTTGATGTACGAAGGCGGAATCGCAAAGCAGCGCTGGTCTGTTTCTGACACCGCTGAATACGGAGACTACGTCTCTGGTCCACGCGTTATTGATCCTCGCGTCAAAGAGAACATGAAGGCAGTTTTGGCCGATATCCAAAGCGGTGCATTCGCAAAGCGGTTTATCGATGATCAAGATGCCGGTGCTCCAGAATTCAAGGAACTTCGCGCAAAGGGTGCAGCGCACCCAATCGAGGCGGTCGGTCGCGAGCTCCGCAAGATGATGTCATGGGTCAAGAACGCCAAGGACGATTACACAGAAGGCAGTGCTGCACGTGGCTAAACCTGTCGTACTGATTGCAGAAGAGTTGAGCCCAGCAACCCTTGAGGCGCTGGGTCCAGATTTTGAGGTGCGTCATTGCGATGGGGCAAACCGCGCTGAACTTCTGGAAGCTCTTGGAAAAGGAGTAGATGCTGTAATCATCCGATCTGCTACAAAGATGGACGCAGAAGCAATTGGTGCAGCAAAGGGCTTGAAGGTCATTGCCCGTGCTGGTGTCGGTCTCGACAACGTCGAAATTCCTGCAGCAACTGCCGCAGGCGTCATGGTTGTCAACGCACCGACCTCCAACATCGTAAGCGCAGCAGAACTTGCCATCGCGCTCCTTCTTGCTTCGGCGCGTCACATTTCACCGGCACACGCTGCATTGCGTGGTGGAAAGTGGGCGCGTTCTAAGTACACCGGTGTCGAACTATTTGAGAAGACACTTGGAATCGTCGGATTCGGACGAATCGGCCAGCTGGTGGCGGCGCGTATGCAGGCATTTGGCATGAAGGTCGTTGCTTACGATCCCTACTTGCAACCTGCACGTGCAGCACAATTGGGCGTGCGTCTTGTAGATCTCGACGAGCTTCTGGGCATCAGCGATTTCATCACGATTCACCTTCCAAAGACCAAAGAGACTGCGAACCTCATCGGCGTCGAAGCGCTCAAGAAGGTCAAGCCGACTGTGCGCATCATCAACGCAGCCCGAGGTGGAGTTCTCGATGAACTTGCTCTCTTCAATGCAATTACCGAAGGTCATGTGGGTGGTGCTGGTCTGGACGTTTTTTCGACCGAGCCCTGCACTGACTCGCCCCTCTTTGGCCTTGACCAAGTCGTTGCCACGCCTCACCTTGGTGCATCAACTGATGAAGCGCAGGAGCGCGCGGGTATCGCGGTTGCCATTTCGGTTCGGAAAGCCCTTGCTGGCGAGCTTGTTCCAGATGCGGTGAACGTCAAGGGTGGAATCATCCATGAAGATGTCCGTCCTGCTCTTCCTCTCGTCGAGAAACTTGCTGGTGTGTTGATCGGTTTGGCAGGCGAAGTACCAGTCAATATCGAGGTAGCCGTACATGGAGAAATTGCACAACATGACTGCTCAGTGTTGGCCATCAGCGCTCTCAAGGGTGCACTTCTGGGCCTTGGTGCAGAGGACGTCACCTATGTCAATGCTCCCGGTCTTGCTCAAGAGCGAGGACTGGCAACACTCGTTACAGCCGATGAAGTTTCACCTGATCATCGCAACATCGTCACCTTGAACGCGGCTCTTTCTCGCGGCGTCAAGATCACGGTTAGCGGAACATTGATGGGGATCCGTCAGGTGCAGAAGATCGTGGCTATCGATTCATACGATCTAGATGTCGTGCCTTCCGAGAACATGATTTTCATGCGCTACGCAGATCGACCAGGCGTTGTTGGAACCGTGGGAAACATCCTCGGTCAATCCTCTATCAATATCGGTGGCATGCAGGTTGCGCGTAACCACGAGGGTGGAGAAGCGCTGATGGCCATTACCGTCGACTCACCTGTTGTACCCGCTGTTCTTGAATCCCTTGCTAAAGAGACTGGCGCAAATCTTGTTCGCTCCGTGACGTTAGGTGCATAAGAAGATGACAAAGAAGGCATTCAATCTTGCAGTTATTCCGGGAGATGGAATAGGCATAGAGGTCGTCGCAGAGGGACTGAAAGTTCTCGATGTGGTCAGTGAAAAATACGGAGTTACTTTCTCGAAGACTTCCTACGATCTAGGAGCGACTTTTTGGCACCGCACTGGGGAAGTTCTTCCCGACTCGGTAGTCGATGAACTCGCCAAGAGCGATGTCATCTTGCTTGGCGCTGTTGGGCACCCGACCGTGCCCAGCGGTGTTCTAGAGCGTGGTTTGCTACTGAAATTGCGATTCGCATTCGATCAGTACGTGAATTTGCGTCCAGCGCGCTTGTATCCAGGTGTCGCTTCGCCCCTGGCCGGAGTGGAATCACTTGATTTCATCGTCGTGCGCGAAGGCACCGAAGGCCCATATGTGGGAGCCGGCGGCGTACTTGCCCAAGGTACGGATGCCGAAATCGCAACCGAGGAGAGTTTGAACACTCGTCGCGGCGCCGAACGCGTTATCCGCGACGCATTTGCTCGCGCAATGGCTCGTCCACGAAAGAAAGTCACTTTGGTTCATAAAAACAATGTTCTGACTCACTCTGGTGGGCTCTGGACGCGCACTTTCAACGAAGTTGCCAAGGAGTTTCCAGAAATCGCCACCGACTACTTGCACGTCGATGCAGCCTCGATGTTCTTCATCACTCACCCTGACCGTTTCGATGTCGTCGTAACGGACAATCTCTTTGGTGACATTTTGACCGATATCGCGGCCGCCATTTGCGGCGGCATCGGACTTGCGGCATCCGGCAACATCAACCCAACTGGCAAGTTCCCATCCATGTTCGAACCAGTCCATGGTTCGGCACCCGACATCGCAGGTAAGGGTCTCGCCGATCCAACTGCCACAGTCATGTCGGTTGCGATGATGCTCAGTCATCTTGGATTGAATGAGGCGGCAGCTGATGTTGAAAGAGTCGTAGCGCAAGACTTGCTCACACGTGGCACAATCAATCGAAGTACAAGCGACATTGGAAACGACTTAGCAACGGCCCTGAAGGGATAGAACTATGACGGTCAAGATCACGCCTTCGACTCATGCTGTATCTGCAGAAGATCGTGCCGCGAAAGTGGCGAAACCAGGATTCGGTAAGTACTACACCGATCACATGGTTATTGCAGAGTGGTCAGAAGTCGATGGTTGGAGTCAGGCCGAGTTGAAGCCCTATGGGCCCATTTCTCTAGACCCTGCTGCGATGGTTTTTCACTACGGACAAGAGATTTTTGAGGGCTTGAAGGCATACCGCCAACCAGATGGCGGCATCTCACTATTTCGACCAGAGGCGAATGCCCTTCGTTTTCAGCGAAGTGCGGACCGTTTGGCGCTACCGGAGTTGCCTACGCAGACTTTCCTTGAGAGTTTGGATGCACTTGTAAAGCAAGATGCCGCTTGGGTTCCAGGAAATGTCGGCGAGTCCTTGTACTTGCGTCCGTTTATGTTTGCATCCGAAGTCGGACTCGGAGTTCGACCGACCAATCGTGCGCTCTACATGCTGATCGCAACTCCTGCTGCGGCTTATTTCAATCCAGAGAATGCAGTCACAGTATGGATCTCTATGGAATACGTCCGTGCCGTTCCTGGCGGGACTGGTGAGGCAAAGTGCGGAGGCAACTACGCGGCCTCCCTCGTTGCGCAGAAAGAAGCGGCCCAAGAGGGTTGCGATCAAGTTGTCTGGATTGATGCCAAGGAACGCAAATGGGTTGAGGAAATGGGCGGCATGAACCTTTATTTCGTAAAGGGGAAGGGCGCTGACGCAACAATCGTGACACCGAAGTTGACTGGTGCACTATTGCCCGGAATCACTCGTGATTCGATTTTGACGCTGGCAAAGGATCTTGGCTACAAGTCCGAAGAAGTTATGATCAGCATTGATGACTGGCGCGACGGCGTTAAGAGCGGTGAGATCACGGAGATTTTTGCCTGCGGAACAGCGGCGGTCGTTTCTCCAGTTGGCAGCGCCAAGAGCGCAAAGGGCACGTGGGTTACAGGGGACGGAACACCTGGTCCCATCACTATGCAGATTCGCAACACGCTTCTTGGTATTCAGCATGGCACTATTGCCGACAAACATCATTGGATGCGAAAAGTCCTGTAATGACTTCAGATGCCTTTCATATCTACGACACCACTCTACGAGACGGAGCCCAACAGGAGGGGTTGAACCTCTCTGTCCACGACAAGTTGGCAATCGCTCGCCACTTGGATGATCTAGGTGTCGGTTTTATTGAAGGCGGATGGCCTGGTGCAAATCCGAAAGACACTGAGTTCTTTGAACGAGCCAAGACTGAATTGAAATTGAAGAACGCGACATTTGTGGCCTTTGGTGCGACGCGTCGTCCTAACGTGAACGCAGCCGATGATGTTTTGCTTGGTGCGCTGCGGAATTCAGGCGCACCTGCCGTAACGCTGGTGGCGAAGGCTTATGACCGTCATGTGGATCTGGCTCTTCGCACAACCCTTGAAGAGAACTTGGCAATGATCGCAGATTCGATCAAGCACCTTCGCGGTGAAGGCCAAAGAGTCTTTCTTGACGCGGAGCATTTCTTCGACGGCTATCGATCCAATCGTGCATACGCGCTTGAAGTTGTCCGAGTCGCTGCCGAAGCCGGGGCAGACGTCGTCGCGCTCTGCGACACAAATGGTGGGATGCTTCCCGACGAACTCGCCGATGTTGTCCACGATATCTTGCAAAACACTTCAGCCCGTCTGGGCATTCACTGCCACAATGACACCGGATGCGCTGTCGCAAACTCGATGGCGGCAGTTGCAGCGGGTGCAACCCACGTGCAAGGCACGTTAAATGGGTATGGAGAGCGCACGGGCAATGCCGATCTTGTGACGATCATCGCGAACCTTCAATTGAAGAAGGGCCAGCAAGTTCTGCCTGAGGGAGCGCTCCAGGAAGCCTTTAGAATTTCACACGCGGTCGCTGAGGTCACCAATGTTGCCCCGAGTGCGCGTCAGCCCTACGTCGGTGTATCCGCATTTGCGCATAAAGCAGGTCTGCATGCGAGTGCCATTAAGGTGGATCCTTCTCTTTATCAACATGAAGACCCAGCTTCGGTCGGAAATGACATGCGCATGCTTGTCTCGGAGATGGCGGGCCGTGCCTCTATTGAATTGAAGTCCCAGGAACTCGGCATTGATCTTGGGGGAGACCGCGAACTTATCGGCCGCGTTGTCGAGCGCGTAAAAGAGATGGAAGCACACGGCTTCACATTCGAGGCGGCGGACGCGTCATTTGAATTGCTGCTTCGCGAAGAGGCGACAGGAGTCCGACCAAGTTTCTTCTCGATAGACCACTGGCTGACAACTGTTGAGAGATCAGCAGATCAGCACATCGTGACCAAGGCTGAGATCACCCTTACTGCCCATGGTGAGAAGATTTCGTGCACGGGTGAAGGAAATGGCCCGGTTAACGCCTTTGATAAAGCGCTTCGCTCGGGACTTCTGGGTTTCTACCCAGAACTTGCTCAACTCGAACTTACCGATTACAAAGTCCGCATTCTCGAAGGACGCCTAGGTACCGGCGCTATCACGCGAGTACTTGTCGAGACCAGCGACGGCAAAGGCGAATGGAACACGGTTGGTGTTCATGAGAACGTCATTGCTGCATCTGCCATGGCATTAGAGGACGCCGTTACATTCGGATTGCTGAGGTTAGGGCGAGTGCCCGAGTAGCCTAGATACGTGTCCGCCACTGAACTCGATGAAGTCTTCGCATCCTTTGAGCGGCATCTGCATGAGGATCTAAATCTTTCAACCCACAGCATTCGCGCATATCTGGGTGATCTCAAAAGTCTGGTTCACCATCTCCAGGTTTTGGGCGTTTCCGAAATTTCAAAACTTGAGCTTTCGTATATCCGCTCTTGGCTCGCAACCATGCAGGTGAAGGGAGGCGCTCGCACCTCTCTATCTAGACGCGCGGTCTCAATACGCCTTTTCACCAAGTGGGCTTTCAAGACTGGACTTACTTCCTCGGATGTGGGATTTGGTCTGGCCATTCCCAAGGCTCATCGCACCCTGCCAGACGTATTGGATATCCCAAATGCCCTTTTGGCCATGCAGGCGTTGGCAACCCGGGTTGGCGAAGAAGAGACTCCCGTTGCCCTCCGCGATTGCGCGATGGTCGAGGTCCTGTATGCCAGTGGCGCGCGAGTCGCCGAGCTTTGCGGATTGGATTTCGGGGATGTCGACTACGAAAGACAGACGATTCGAGTTCTTGGAAAGGGCAATAAAGAGAGGACCATTCCCATAGGCAATCCGGCCATGAGTGCCCTCAAAGCTTGGCTTAACGATGGACGTCCGCATCTCGTCACCAAGGAGTCCGCAAATGCCGTCTTTATCGGAGTGCGCGGCAAGCGCATTGACCAGCGCACCGTGAGGACCGTTGTCTATGAAGCTCTCTCTACGCTAGAAGGAGTGGAGCGGATGGGACCTCACGGATTGCGGCATTCGGCGGCGACTCATCTACTGGAAGGTGGGGCCGACCTTCGAACCGTTCAAGAAATCCTGGGCCATGCCTCCCTGGCGACGACCCAGATCTATACCCACGTCTCAACAGAACGACTTCAAAAAGCCTTCAAACAGGCTCATCCAAGGGCCTAGTCGCCCGAATTAATGCGGAGTTTGCACGCATGAGCGTCAGGTAGGATTCACCCTGCATCACAAAACTGTGATGACTTCACGCACCTAGTT
>CAYLYA010000052.1:0-7562 GCA_964387855.1 uncultured Bifidobacterium sp. | reverse complement strand
ATGGATGTAGGGCGAACAGATATTCATGGCATTACCTTGAAAATGCTTAAGCATGCACCCACTTTCGCAGAGGCAACCGGTTCCATTTTGAAGATCATTCAGAATTCAATTTTGGTAGCGCATAACGCCAGGTTCGAGGAGAATTTCTTGGCGAATGAATTTGGAATCGCGGGAATTTCGCTTCCATCTTTGCCCGCCCTCGACACGTTGTGGCTATCGCGGGAGATTTTGGATTTGGAGAATTACAAACTTGAGACGGTTATCGCGAGTTACAACGAGCGAATCGATGATGCTCACACGGCGCTGGGTGACGTTCGGGCTATGGCAAAGGTCTTTCCTCGCATGATTGAAGAATCGCAAAGGGTTTTTTATCCAAGGGCATTTAGCGAGTTACCTCAAATAAATGCCCCTTTTAAAGCCAAGCCTCGCTAATGAGCAGAAGTCACTGTCGAGAATCAGGCGAGGGAATACACAAAACTTGAGTGCGTTGTGAGGGACTCGAACCCCCGACCCGGTGATTAAGAGTCACCTGCTCTACCAACTGAGCTAACAACGCGTGTCGTTCGTGCGGATCAGACCCTATCAGCGTGGCGGGGTTTGCTCTGCCACGTAGCACTGGGCACCATAGGGCATGCCCAAAACTGTTGGCCGAACAATCCTGGCGCTCACTTTTGCAGGGGCCCTGATCGCGGGGCTAACTATATCGCCCTCAGGCGCGGCTCAATTGCGCCGTCAAGCCACCGTGAGCCAGGTACTAGCCCAAATTCCTGTCAAAGGCAGAGCACCAAAGACAGGCTATTCCAGGACCCAATTTGGGCAGGCATGGGCCGATACAAATCACAACGGGTGCGATACAAGAAACGATATTTTGAAAAGGGACTTGACGCAGGTGATTTTCCGAGCGGGTACTCACGATTGCGTCGTCTTGAGTGGAATTCTGCACGATCCATATTCGGGTACGGATATTTCATTTGTCAGAGGAGTGACAACAAGCTCACTGGTGCAGATCGACCACATCGTCTCGCTGTCGAATGCATGGCAGACGGGCGCCTTCAAACTATCTCTTGAAACTCGAACTTTGATGGCCAACGATCCGCTGGAACTCCTGGCGGTTAAGGGCTCGCTCAATACACAAAAGAGTGATGGAGATGCCGCCACATGGCTGCCGCCCTTGAAGAGTTATCGATGCGCCTTCGTTGCAAGACAAGTGGCGGTGAAAGCGAAATACAACCTATGGATGACGAAAGCCGAGAAGGAAGCCATTTCAAAAATTCTGATTAAGTGCCCGAAAGAGTTGATACCTGTTGGATGATTAGAGAGCGTCGCCTCCGCGCTCGCCGGTGCGGACCCTGACCACGGAGTCGACGGGCATTACCCAGACTTTTCCGTCGCCGATGGATCCGGTGTTGGCATTGACCAGGATGACATCGACGATGTTTTCAACTTCATTATCTTCGGCCAAAATCTCGATGCGTACTTTCGGAATTAGATCGACGGTGTACTCGGCACCGCGATATATCTCTGTGTGGCCTTTCTGGCGGCCAAATCCCTTGGTTTCAGAGACAGTCATGCCTTGCACGCCCGCTGCTTGCAAGGCCGCTTTTATGTCGTCGACCTTGGCTGGCTTGATGATCGCGGTAATGAGCTTCATATCTGTTGTCCGTTCTTTAGCGATTGCCGGAACCGGTTAAATCGTATGCCGATTCAGCGTGGAATGTCGTGTCTAGACCTGTTAATTCTTCCTCGTGGTAGACGCGGAAACCAATGGTTCTCGAAATAACTTTGGCGATGATGTAGGTCATGGTGAAGGAGAAGATTGCAGTGACAACGATGGCTACAAACTGCTTGGTTAGAAGTGAAAATGAACCGTGATTAAGTAAGCCATGCGCACCAGCCTTGTTCGCTGCAGTCGTCGCTAGGAAGCCGATGGAAAGCATTCCAAGGATTCCGCCGATGCCATGCACGCCAACCACGTCAAGGGAGTCGTCGTAGCCGAGTTTGTACTTTCGAGAGACAGCAAAGGACGCAAGCGGGCCGGCGATGAGACCGATCACCAATGCACCGAGGGGAGTTACGAAACCGCAGGCGGGAGTGATCGCGACTGCACCTGCAATTGCACCGGATGCAACGCCAAGTGTTGTCGCCTTGCCTTCACGGACTTTTTCATACACGACCCACGACATAGCAGCTGCAGCGGTTGCGACTTGAGTGTTGATCATTGCGGTGGCCGCAAGGCTTCCTGCCGAAAGTGCGCTGCCGGCGTTGAAACCAAACCATCCGAACCAGAGCATTCCCGCGCCAAGAAGAACCAGTGGCATGTTGTGGGGACGCATCGGATCGCGACGGAAGCCGTTACGCTTTCCAAGAACAATGGCGAGCGCTAATGCTGCGGCACCTGAGTTGATTTCAACTACGGTTCCGCCGGCAAAATCAAGAGCACCGAGTCGATCGACGATCCAGCCACCGTGACCGTTCTGTGATGCGAATGACCAGTGTGCGACTGGGATGTAAACCAGAGTTACCCAGACGGCAACGAAAAGTACCCACGAGCCGTATTTCGCGCGGTCGGCAATGGCACCGGAAATTAGTGCGACGGTGACGATGGCGAAAGTCAATTGGAACATCGCGAAGGCAAGTGCCGGAATGTGATGGCCTGGTGCGCCTACGGTTTCGTTGATTGCTTTCGTCAATCCTATTTGCGAGAAATTGCCGATTAATCCGTGGCCGGAGTCAGGTCCGAATGCGAGTGAGTATCCATATAGAACCCAGATGATCGTCGTGACGCCGATGGCCGCAAATGACATCATCATCATGTTCAGCACGCTTTTGGCGCGGACCATTCCTCCATAAAAAATCGCGAGCCCTGGCGTCATAAACAGGACTAAGGCGCCGCTTGCCAATACCCATGCGGTATCCCCGCTATTAATCATCTCTTCTCTCCGTTCGAGTGAGTTAAAGCGGTCAGATATTAAGGCTGGTTACGGTAACGATCGTAGGAATCGTGGATTTCCTTCTCTGCTTCCTCGCGCCCGACCCACATGGCGCCTTCTACGCTCTTGCCAGGTTCTAGGTCCTTGTACACCTCGAAGAAATGTTTGATTTCAAGGCGGTCAAACTCTGGAACGTCGGTGATCTCGCGGATGTGCTCCTTGCGGACATCTCCAGCCGGCACACAGAGCAATTTGTCATCTCCGCCTGCTTCATCTCGCATGCGGAACATTCCGACGACGCGACATTTGACGACACATCCTGGGAAGGTGGGCTCATCGAGCATCACAAGGGCGTCGATGGGATCACCATCTAGGCCGAGGGAGTCATCGACGAATCCGTAGTCCCATGGGTAGCGGGTGGAGGTGAAGAGCATGCGGTCTAGACGGATCTTGCCCGTCTCATGGTCGACTTCGTACTTGTTTCGACTGCCGGCGGGAATTTCGACAATGACATCAAAGGTCATCTGGGACACGGGAAACTCCTTAGGTCACCAATAAAAGTGGGGTGAGCGACGGGGCTCGAACCCGCGACATCTCGGACCACAACCGAGTGCTCTACCAGCTGAGCTACGCCCACCATGAGGTGCCAATACTACCTGCCTATTTACCCCTCTTTAATCAGCCTTCTTGCGAATCTATTACTTGAGGTTTGACGGCTGTGAACTGGCCCGAGAGCTCACGGAGCATGTCTACATCCGGCCCTGGGGCAGGTACGAATATCGCCTCCCGGTAGTACTTCAATTCGTTGATTGAGTCCTTGATGTCGCCAAGGGCCCTGTGATTTCCACTCTTGGCCGGTGCGTTGAAATAGACCCGTGGATGCCAGCGCCGTGCCAGTTCTTTGATGGATGAGACATCCACTGTTCGGTAGTGGAGGTACTCGCTGAGGCGAGGCATGTCGCGGGCGATGAAGTTGCGATCCACACTCACCGAGTTGCCGGCCAATGGAGACTTGCCAGGTTGAACGCCTGCGCTAAGAAGGTAGGCCAGGATCTGCTCTTCGGCCTCCGACACGGCTATACCGTCTGCGATCTCCGTGATCAGCCCTGAATTTGTATGCATGGATGTCACGAATTCATTCATTCCCGAGACCTTCGTGGCGTCGGCATGGATGACGACGTCGATTCCCTCGCCGATGAGATTGAGATCGCCATCGGTTACCAGGACCGCCATCTCAACGAGGACATCCAACTCCAGCGAAAGGCCGGTCATCTCGCAATCAATCCAGACCAGCGGGGGAGAGTCATTTGCCATGGCGTTACTTTAGATGACCGAAGCCAACTCAGGGTTTTCACCCTCCGTTCACCTTCTATTAACCTGGCTTCCACGTAATTTCACCTGGGAGCGAGCAGGATCATCTTGTGTCCCAGACTCTGGTTTCCGCAACAGAAGACGGAATTCCAGCAAAAAGGGAGATCACGACAAAGCCCCGCTTCTCGGATCGAGTATTTCATGGTGTCGTCTCGACAGGGGCTCTTTCTTCGCTGTTGATACTCGGACTGATCTTCTTCTTTCTGGCATTTCAAGGATATTCCGTACTGCGCTCGCAGGGAATCCACTTCATCACGAGTAGTACCTGGCAAGTTGTTCAAGATGATGCGGGCAACATTGATCCCAAGGCGACGAAATTCGGCATCGCTGCGATGCTCGTTGGCACGCTTCTATGCGCGCTCATCGCCATCATTGTTGCGGTCCCGATCTCCGTGCTCTCAGCACTCTTTCTGAATTTTTATGCACCACCGTTTCTGAAGAAGATCATGGTGGCAGTGGTCGATCTCATGGCCGCCTTCCCATCAATTCTGTTCGGTCTCTGGGGATTCTTCATCCTGATGCCGACGGCGGAGTATTGGGCGAAATTGATTCATCACTTCTTGGGATTCATTCCTATTTTCAAGGTGGACCCGCCGATATTTACGCGTTCTCCATTTGTTGCAGGACTTGTGCTAGCCGTCATGATCATCCCGATCATCACCTCCATTGCCCGCGAAGTTTTCAGTCAGACTCCACTTGATCGAATCCAAGCCGCATACGCGCTTGGTGCGACGCGTTGGTCCATGATCCGCGCGGTGGTGCTTCCGTACGGACGCAGCGGAATTGTCGGCGGTGCAATGTTGGGCCTTGGCCGTGCGATGGGCGAAACCGTCGCGGTTTACACAGTGCTCAATATTGTTTATCAGGTCAACTGGCATGTGCTCTTGGGCGCGGGCGGCAACGTCGCATCGATGATCTTGTTGAAGTTCGGAGAAGCCGGGCCGCAGGAAATCAAAGCACTGATGGCTGCAGGGTTGGTCTTGTTCTTGTTGACGCTGCTGGTCAATCTCGGTGCGGACCTCGTGGTCCGTCGCTCAGGAGGCAAAGGCCGATGACCTCCCAAACAGCCATGAAGCCTCAGAAACCTTGGCAGGCATCTCCCCGCCAGAGAATGAATTCTGCTCTCGTGTTTGTTGCCGCAATCGTGATCTCCTACCTAGTCGTG
Source organism: uncultured Bifidobacterium sp. (assembly GCA_964387855.1). Taxonomy (GTDB): domain Bacteria; phylum Actinomycetota; class Actinomycetes; order Nanopelagicales; family Nanopelagicaceae; genus QYPT01. Next base: position 2,096 of record CAYLYA010000052.1, on the reverse strand, counting down.
GTGCTCACACCCATGGAGGGGAAGTTGGCTTACGCCTTCGTTTTCTTTGTTGCTTTCACGACCTTTGATTTCACCTTGAATTTCATTTCCCGCGGATTCTCTGTGGCAAAGGATGCGATTGCCAGAGCAGTAGTGGCCGTGGGTATTTCGGTTGCCGTGTTTCCCATTATCAGCATCCTGGCCACCGTCTTCATTCGCGGATATCACGGCATACACCTTGGACTCTTCACGCACGATATGGCGCTCAACAGTGTCACCGACCCGATCAATCAGGGTGGCCTTCTTCACGCACTCACTGGCACGGCAATACTCGTGCTTGTCGCCCTCGTCATTAGTGTTCCGCTTGGGATTCTCACTGCGATCTACATGACTGAGATCCGCGGACGATTTATGCGGCCGATCAAATTCCTGGTGCAAGCGATGAGTGGGGTCCCGTCCATCGTCGCAGGACTCTTCATTCTTTCTGCGGTTGTGTACCCAATAACTAAGGGCTATTCAGGATTTGTCGGTTCGCTGGCTCTGTCCATCTTGATGATTCCAACTGTTGCCCGTACATCCGAAGAAGTCTTACTTCTCATCCCCAATGATTTGCGCGAAGCAGGAGTTGCACTTGGCGGGACGCATTGGCGCACCGTGGCAATGGTCGTTGTTCCCGCGGCGCGAAGCGGGCTTGTAACAGCAATGATTCTTGGAGTTGCCCGCATTGCTGGTGAAACCGCGCCGATTCTCCTTCTCACGGGCGGTGGAGACACAGTGAATGGCGATCCATTCCACGGTCCAATGGGGTCGTTGCCTTTCTATATTTGGAAGTCCTATGCCGTCGGAACTCCTGAGTCGATCACACGTGCATGGGCGGCAATTTTGGTCTTGTTAGTAATAGTTCTGGTGCTTTTCGCAGCAGCCCGCTTGTTGAGTGAAAGAAGGTCGAGCAAGTGAGTGATGAGAGAGATATGAGTTTGGAGGCTCGCCCGCAAGGCTTAGTGTCTTCACTTGGGGATGTCGCTCGCCGACGATTTGAATCCAAGAGTGTGAGCACCCAAGTGCAGGGCGTCGGACTTGAGGCACGGGGCATCCACGCATGGTTTGGCGACCGGATGGTCTTGGAAGACATGTCGTTGGATTTTTGGTCTGGCACTGTGACTGCTCTGATTGGTCCGTCAGGATGCGGAAAATCAACATTTATCCGCACTCTCAACCGGATGCACGAATTCATCCCCGGTGCTGCGATGGCTGGCCAGGTCCTGTTGAACGGTGAAGATATTTATGCACCCGGAACCGATGTCACAAAGATCCGCTTGAAGATCGGCATGGTCTTCCAGAAACCTAATCCCTTCCCATCGATGACAATTTCTGAAAATGTTCTCGCCGGCTTGAAACTTGCTCAACTCAAAGTCAACAACAAGGACGACCTCCTTGAGGAATGCCTCGAGCGAGCGGGTCTCTGGAGCGAAGTGAAGGATCGCTTGGGTGCCTATGGAGGCTCTCTCTCTGGCGGTCAACAGCAGCGCCTGTGTATTGCCCGGTCATTGGCTGTGCGTCCTGAGGTGCTTTTGATGGACGAGCCTTGCTCTGCACTTGACCCAGGTTCGACGCTTCGAATTGAGGAGACGATCTCCCATCTGGCCTCCACGATGACGATCATCATCGTCACCCACAATATGCAGCAAGCTGCGCGCGTCTCTGATTACACAGCATTCCTGCTCTCGGAAGGTGGCCCAGGCAAGATGGTCGAATTCGGACCCACTGGTGAGATCTTCTCCCGCCCAAAGGACATCCGCACAGAGAATTATGTGACTGGGCGATTCGGCTAAACCGACACCATTTGTTCATCTTGCCGTCAGCCCCTGTTTCGGGTTTGGGGTCTAACTGTTCAGAAGGTATCCATACATTCTGCCTTGTAAGTCATCCAAATCCTATGAGGGGAAATACATGAACATAACAAAGTCCTTGAAGATTGCAGTGGCTGCAATTGCAATCACTCTCTTCGCGACTCAATCAGCATCTGCCGCAGTTAACTTAACAGGCGCTGGTTCAACCTTCGCAATTCCTTTGCTTGATTCCTGCAAGGCAGGCTTCTCTGATGCCACAGGCAATAG
>CAYLYA010000051.1:0-7983 GCA_964387855.1 uncultured Bifidobacterium sp. | reverse complement strand
GGAATTCTCTGGAGTGATGGCATAGCCCTGCTTGGATACTTGCTGGGTGAGAGACTCAAAGGATCGATCGACCATTATCTTCTGCCGATCGTCGGAGTCATCATCGTTGTGAGTTTGCTGCCCCTTGGTCTGGAAATCATCCGAGAGGTTCGCACCAAACGACACCTCAGTTAATTTCGGTACCGCGGCACCTCGACCATCTCTTCGTCAACGGGGGCGTTCTCCGGCAGGCTCGAATTGAGCAGTGACATCTCTTCCTCCGTCAAGGAAATCGAAAGCCCCAGAAGACTGTCCCGAACCGATGTAATTCTTGTGGCTCCAGGAATCGGAATAACGGTCGGAGACGTCTGAAGTAGCCACGCAATCGTCGTTGCATACGCGCTTACACCCAGCGTCAGGCCGACTTCGCGAAATGCCCCGAATTCTCCGGCGCCCAATCCTTCGGCACGGCTGATGCCGCCCATCGGCGACCACGGCAGGTAGGCAATTCCAAATTCCTCGCACACCTCCATCACATCCGGCTCGTGGCGATACCTGGGGCTGAATTCATTCTGCACGGAGATGACCCCGCCTTGGTCCGGTGTTCCACCCATCTTGACCGCACGGCGCAGTTGTTCGGCGTTGTAATTGCTCACCCCGATGCGCTCAATAATCCCTCGCTCTAGAAGTGCCAGAACATTTTCGAACTGATCTTCGAATGTCATCGAGGTATCTAGACGATGGTGCTGCCACAACTTGATGCGATCAAGACCCAGTCGCAAAGCCGAAGCTTCGACAGCGCGGAGCAAATAGTCGAGGGAGGACGAGAGCCCCCAACTCTCCTTAGGCCCGCGGGTAATACCGCCTTTGGTTGCAATGACAACTTTGCTCTTCTCTTCGGAGGTACCGTTCCACGAATTGAATGCCGCGCCGACAAGGCGCTCATTGTGGCCGAAGCTATCCCAACTAGGAGCGTAAATATCTGCCGTATCGATAAGGGTGACACCTGCATCAAGTGCTGCATGAATTAGTGCAACAGCCCCTTCAGGATCGTTGAGTATTTCCAGTCGATTGGGAGACATGGATGAGAGTGGCATGCACCCGAGCCCCATGGCAGAAACTTCCCACGGGCCGAGCGTGCGCTGGGGCAGTGCCACGTCTAGATACCCAGATCGCTAAGTGTGTACGCGCTTCGATATTCCAAGCCTGCATCAAGTATTGCCTGCTTTGCACCGCGTTCAACAATGACTGCGACTCCTACAACAATTGCACCAGCTTCACGAAGTGCCTCTACTGCGGTCAACACTGATCCGCCGGTAGTAGAAGTGTCTTCAACCGCAACGACACGACGACCCTTGACGTCCGGTCCTTCAATGCGTCGTTGCAATCCATGTGCCTTCTCGGCTTTGCGAACAACAAAAGAATCAATTCTCTTTCCCCGTTGTGCCGCAACATGCATCATCGCGGTGGCCACTGGATCTGCACCAAGGGTGAGTCCACCTACTGCATCGTAATCCCAGTCCTTAAGGAGATCGAGCATGACTTCGCCAACAAGTGGCGCGGCCACAGCATCTAATGTCACACGACGCAGATCAACGTAATAATCTGCTTCCTTGCCGGATGAGAGAATTACCTTCCCATGAACGACAGCTTTCTTCTTGATTTGTTCCTTTAGAGTTTCGTGTGAATTCATAGTTTGATCTTACCTGCGAAGATGCATCCACTTACTATCCGAGAATGAATTTACAGCGCTTAGAGACCGCGCGACTCTTTCAGAGGTTTGGTTTCGGACCAAGACCCGGAGAGTTTGCCGCGGCCCTCAAGCAAGGCGTGGATGCGACGAGAACTCGTCTGCTGAATCCCCCTGCAAGCGACCATGGTCTAAATTCGATTTCTGATCCTCCACTCACAGACTTGGGCATTTTCCCTCCTACCGGAACACCTGCACGTGCGGATTTCAACACCAGATGAAATCTCAACGACAGGCACTCATGTTGTGGTGGCTGGATCGCATGGCGCTAGCAGAGAATGCATTAGTAGAGAAAATGACCTGGTTCTGGCACGGTCATTGGGCGACGTCGATTGGCAAAGTTGAATACGCGCTGCCGATGTATATGCAGAACCAGACCCTTCGTACGCACGCCTTAGGCAACTTTGCAGAACAGGCTCGAGCCATGATCGTCGACGGCGCCTTGCAATACTGGCTTGACGGCGGCGCCAATACGGTTAAGGCACCGAATGAAAATCTAGCGCGTGAGTTCATGGAGCTTCTCACACTCGGCGTCGACCGCTACCTCGAGGTCGACGTCCAAACCGTGGCTCGAGCACTCACTGGATACCGAGTCACTCGGTCAAATGGCAGTGTTTCTTTCAATCCGAAAAACCATGACGCTTCGACGCTGACCATTCTTGGTACCTCTGCCCCGTTTGACGCCACTCACGTCTCCGACTTGGTAACCGCCAGAGACGACTGCACTCAATTCATCTCCGATCGCATCTGGTTCCGTTTCATATCGAGCACTGTCGCCAGACCCGATTCGAATCCCATTGGAACCGCATTCAAAGGACGAGACATCTCGATTGCTATCAATGCTTTGGCTACATCCGGAGTGATGTCCGATCCGCAGTACTCAATCGTCAAATCACCGATCGAGTGGTTCATCGGTCTATGCCGAGCATTGAATATCACTCCCTCAAAATTGCCTAAGCCAGAACAGGTGCTCAGCTCTCTCGACAGATTAGGCCAGGTGCCGTTTGTGCCACCGAATGTTGGCGGGTGGCCAGCGGGCGAAGCGTGGCTTACTGCCGCAAGTGCCCAATATCGGTTGCAGCTATGCCAAAACTTGTTGACGAACGGTGGTATTTCACCCATTGCCTCGTTGCCCTCATCACTTAGATTTACCGCCGTAAGCGATCTACTAGGTGTTGCAAATTGGAGCCTGCGGACCGAACGTGCACTGCGCGACGTAGTAAATGATCCAACTCGACTTATCCTGCTTGCTGCATCGAGCCCCGAATACATCGTGAGCGCCTAAGGAGGATCATGGACACTCTCAGCCGGCGAAGATTTCTTCAACTCACCGGAGCTGCCGCCATTGCCGCTGCAACGCCGATGCTCACATTGGAACAGATTGCCCAGGCCGCGCAAATGCGGCCGTTGCCACTCGGAACACCGATCCTTGTAGTCATCACGCTGTATGGGGGAAATGACGGACTAAACACACTTATTCCTTACAAAGATCCCACTTACTTTGCGGCTAGGCCGGACATTTCGTATGCGCAAGGTGATGTCCTGCCCCTGAGTTCGGACCTCGCACTCAATGGCTCTATGACAGGCATCAAATCTCTGTGGGATCAGAAAAAAGTCGCAATTATCCGAGGTGTTGGCTATCCCGATCCCGACCTCTCTCACTTCACATCAATGGCAATATGGCAGAGCGGCTCGCCCGTGCACCATGTCAGTTCCGGATGGCTCGGCCGATGGCTCGATACGCAGCAGAGAGATCCCATGCTTGCGATTAGTTTGGGATCGGTACTTCCGCCATTGCTTGCAGGAAATAGCGTCGCAGGTTCGGCACTTCCGCTGGGCGGCATCGTGGTTCCGACTGGGAGTTTGGCTCTGGATTGTCAGAAAATATCAGCAGCAACTCGCACGGATTCCCGACTGATGGCAACGGCGGCCACATCGCTTCGAAATCTTTTTGACCTGTCGAGCACCATTACCCCCGTTCTTAAGCAACCCGCTCCTCAACCTCTTGATCTGCCAACTGCCAATGGCGGAGCGGCGGGAGGAAATTCAGATTTGCAACAACAGTTGGACGTCGTCGCCAAACTCATTGCTGCAGGATCTCCAACCAGAGTGTGGTCGGTCAGTCTCGGTGGCTTCGACACGCACGCCAACGAGAAGGGGACGCAATCTGCACTTCTTGGAAATGTTTCTTCTTCCATCGCAAGGTTCATGAGTCAGATGCGCACCACAAATCGTGAAAAAGATGTGGTCATTCTGGCTTACAGCGAATTTGGTCGACGGGTCAAAGCAAATGCTTCCCAGGGAACCGACCATGGAACCTCTGGACCGGTCTTTGTTATTGGCGACCGCATCAAAGGCGGTTTCTATGGCGACCAGCCATCGCTCACCAATTTGATCGGAGGCGACTTGACCGTTACCACCGACTTCCGAGATATATATGCATCACTTATCGAAGGTGTCTTGAAGAGCCCGGCCGATTCGATCATGAAGAATTGGAAGGGTCGAACCGATTTCTTTACGAAGGCTTAGTTCTCCTGCTTGTAAACAACCACCGGTGTTGCTTGGCGTCTCGCCAGAGATTTTGGCGGATTCGATTCGAGCAACGCGTCCATGTCCACGCGCAATTTCGCCACTTCCAATGCCATGTTTGCCACAGCCGATTCAAGTTCGATGATTCTCTTTATTCCTGCATGGTTGATGCCTTCGCCAATAAGCCGCTGAACATTTCGCAGTAAGGCAATATCTCTTAGTGAATACCGACGGCCACGCCCACTTGCTCGTCCAGGAGAGACAAGCCCGAGTCGGTCGTATTGGCGAAGGGTCTGCGGGTGCAGCCCAGAAAGCTGCGAAGCGATCGAGATGACATAAACCGCGGCGTCATCATCGTGTTCGGGATTTATCGGCGTTGTTTCATCGCTCATGATTTTGCCCTCGCTTTGAACTCTGCGCGAACATCTTCCTCGGCAGTTTCCTCGGCAAACTCGTGCAACGCCTTCTGGGCTTTGGAGCTAAGTCGCTGTGGCACTTGGACCTCAACGCTGACCAGAAGGTCTCCGACTCCATTAGGGCCCTTGACCCCGTGCCCCTTGATGCGAAGGACTCGCCCATTTGATGTTCCTGGCGCAAGTCGGACTGTGACTTCCTCCCCGCTCAATGTGGGGACCTTGATATCTGCCCCAAGGGCCGCTTCAGCAAAAGTCACGGGCAGGGTCATCAAAAGATTCTCACCCTTGTGGGTGAAGACAGGGTGGGGCTTCACATTCAGATGAATGAATAGGTCACCGGGACCTGCCTCCCCGGGGGCGCCTTTGCCACGGATGCGGATCTTCCCGCCGTTCTTCACTCCTGCTGGAACGCGCACAGTGATTTGGCTCGGCGCACCGCCGTCACTTGATAGGCGAAGATCGAGGTTAGTCCCGAATATGGACTCGCGGAAAGTAATGGTGGACTCGGTCTGCAAGTCCTGGCCTTTCCGAGGAGTCCGACGGCCTCCTCCGAAGAGGTTAGCGAAAATATCTTGGGTGTCACCGCTCCCGAAGAAATCGGTGTAGTCGCGATTTCCACCTTGCCCGCCGCCCTGGGGTTGCCGGAATCCTCCGCGCTCAAAGAGCGAGCGCGCCTCGTCGTATTCGGCGCGGGATTTGTCGTCGGAAAGAATTTCATAGGCCTCGGAAACTGCCTTAAATTCCTCTTCGAGTTTCTTGTTCCCCGCATTTCTATCCGGATGCAGCCTGTGCGCTAATTCGCGATATTTCTTCTTGATCTCTTTCTGGGTGGCACCCTTACCTACACCAAGAATCTTGTAGAAATCCTTCTCGTACAAATCCTTGGCGGCCACGACTTACTCCGGATCCGCTACTGCAACTCGTGCAGGACGCAGGATTCGTTCTTTGTACTTGTAACCCGGTTGCAGAATCGCCGTCGCTGTTGGCTCGGTAACCTCGGATGACGTCGAGTGCATAAGTGCTTCGTGAATCTGGGGATCGAAGGAACTGCCTGCATCTCCAAATGACTGCAAACCGATTCTCGTGGTCACATTGATCAACTGGTCAGCAATTGCTTTGAAGCCACCCTGCAATTCCCCATGCTCTCTGGCGCGGTCAATGTCGTCAAGGATTGGAAGAAGTTCGGTAAGAACAGCGCTGACCGCTAACTCGTGCGCAACGGCACGGTCGCGTTCAACGCGTTTTCGATAATTAACGTACTCGGCTTGAAGTCTCTGCAGATCTGCAGTGAGGACGGCGAGGTCTCCCTCGACCGCCTCACTCTGCAGATCTCCGATAACTTCATCCGCGAGGGACTCGTTATTTTCGTTCATTTTATTCTTCGACGATCTCTGCGTCTTCAACGCCCTCATCAGTTGGTTGACCCTCAGATGGTTGTGAAGCAGCAGCGTTAGCTGCGTACAAGGCAGAACCAAGTGCCTGGCTCAGAGTCGATACCTTCTCTGTCGCCGACTTGATCATCTCGAAGTTCGCACCACCGAGCGCAGTCTTGAGTTCGGCAAGAGCCGCTTCTGTTTCTGCCTTCTTTACAGCGGCTTCGCCCTCATTAAGTTTGTCGCCGTTCTCGGCCAAGAACTTCTCGGTCTGGTACATCAGCGAGTCGCCCGTGTTTCGAATTTCAGCTTCTTCTCTGCGCTTGCGATCTTCCTCAGCGTGAGCATCAGCGTCCTTCATCATTCGATCAATCTCATCCTTGGAAAGCGCAGAGCCACCCGTGATGGTCATGCTCTGCTCTTTTCCGGTGCCGAGGTCTTTGGCCGATACATGAACGATTCCGTTGGCGTCGATGTCGAATGTGACCTCGATCTGTGGAACTCCTCGTGGTGCAGGTGGCAGACCAGTGAGCTCGAACATGCCCAATTTCTTGTTATAGGCCGCCATTTCCCGCTCACCTTGGTAGGCCTGGATCTGCACTGCTGGCTGATTGTCATCGGCCGTTGTGAAGATCTCGCTGCGCTTGGTTGGGATCGTCGTGTTGCGCTCGATCAATTTTGTCATGACGCCGCCCTTGGTTTCGATACCAAGTGACAACGGGGTTACATCGAGAAGCAGAACGTCTTTGACTTCGCCCTTGAGGACACCTGCCTGAAGCGATGCACCGACGGCAACAACCTCATCTGGGTTTACACCCTTGTTAGGCTCGCGTCCTCCGGTGAGATCACGTACAAGATCGACAACGGCTGGCATACGCGTTGAACCACCAACAAGTACAACGTTGTGAATTTCTGAAACTGGGATTCCTGCATCTTTCAGAACTGACTGGAAAGGCTTCTTGCAGCGCTCGAGCAGATCAGCAGTTAGCGCCTGGAACTGCGCGCGTGTGATGGTCTCGTCTAGGAAGAGCGGATTCTTGTCAGCATCCACCGTGATGTACGGCAAGTTGATCGATGCTTGCTGTGAAGAGGAAAGCTCGATCTTTGCTTTTTCTGCAGCCTCACGGATGCGCTGCATTGCCATCTTGTCCTTGGTCAGATCGATCCCGTTCTGAGAACCGAAGGTCTTCACAAGGTGATCGACCAGTGCCTGATCCCAGTCATCCCCTCCAAGGTGGTTGTCGCCGTTGGTTGCCTTAACCTCGACAACGCCGCCGCCGATTTCAAGCAGGGATACGTCAAAGGTCCCGCCACCAAGGTCGAACACGAGGATGGTGTGCTCTTCTTCGGCTTTGTCCAATCCGTAGGCAAGTGCTGCTGCGGTTGGCTCGTTGATAATGCGAAGCACGTTGAGGCCAGCAATCTCGCCGGCTTCCTTCGTCGCCTGACGCTGTGCGTCGTTGAAGTATGCGGGGACAGTGATAACCGCATCGGTAACGGTCTCGCCGAGGTAGGACTCCGCATCGCGCTTCAACTTCTGAAGTACGCGAGCGCTGATTTCTTGTGGGGTGTACTTCTTGCCGTCGATATCGATCGACCACGAAGTGCCCATGTGGCGCTTGACCGACCGGACGGTGCGCTCGACGTTGGTGACTGACTGGCGCTTGGCGACCTCGCCTACGAGAACCTCGCCGTTCTTGGCGAAGGCCACAATCGAGGGGGTCGTGCGGGCACCCTCCGAGTTGGCGATGACAGTAGGTTCGCCTCCCTCAAGGACGGACACGCAACTATTGGTGGTGCCAAGGTCGATTCCAACTGCTCTGGCCATCTTTATTGCTCCTTTTTTATCTAGTTCTCCGGGCCCCATAGGAGGCCATGCCCTAATTCTCAACCTTGCGTCGAATCTTGTCAAAAGATTGAGTCGACCCGACTCAAG
>CAYLYA010000050.1:0-8264 GCA_964387855.1 uncultured Bifidobacterium sp. | reverse complement strand
GGTCGCGGACTTTCACCGCCGGTTCGGATTTACACCGACCCCCGGAACAACGTGGACCTATTCTGGCACAGACAGCGCCAAATCGCGCAATTTCGAGACCATCAAGGCTGGGTCCTCAGACCGAAATACCGCGCTACCTGCTACAAAGGTATCGGCTCCTGCCGCAGCCGCGATTTCGATCGTCTCCTCCGAAATGCCACCGTCAACCTGCAACCATATCGGACGTGCACCGATTATCTTCCTGGTCCTTTGAATTTTCTCGACCATATCGAACATGAAACGTTGTCCGCCAAATCCCGGCTCAACAGTCATGATGAGAAACATATCCACCAAATCGGTAAATTCCGCGTACTCAGAGATATCAGTATTTGGCTTCACTGCTAGCCCTGCCCTCGCACCTTCGTGACGGATGTTCTTGAGCGTCTTAGCAATATCCTCGGTCGCCTCCACGTGAAGGGTCACGCTCGAACACCCGATCTGCGCGTACTCAGGGGCGATCTTGTCTGCATCAAGAACCATCAGGTGCGCATCCACCGGCAAGACGCTCTCTTGGACGATCTTGCTCGCAGAATCAAAATCGAAGGTGAAATTTGGGACAAATTGATTATCCATAATGTCGAGGTGAACCAGATCAGAGACTTTCGCAATCCTTCTGATTTCGCTTGCGAGATCGTCAAAATTCGCGTTGAGAATACTTGGCGTGATGCGTACATCTCGTGACATGGACGAATGTTATCCGACTCTAGAAGATGCGCTCAAAAAGGGTGAGAAACATAGCGTCAGTGCCGTGTCTATGGGTCCACAACTGCATTGACCCATTCACTACCGCGTCTTTCAAGTTCGATGGGAGAAAAGGCCCAACGGATATCTGACGGATGTTCGGATGACGTTTCAATGCGGCATTAACCGCAACCTTCGTCTCCGCCAAATGCGGGGAACAAGTCGCGTATCCGACAATGCCCCCTACGTGAATCAGAGAGATTGCGCTGTCGAGCAATTCGCCTTGCAATTTTGTCAGGCCCGATAGATCTGAAGGCTTTCGACGCCACCGTACTTCCGGCCTGCGTCTCAGAGCACCGATCCCGGTACATGGCACGTCAGCGATTACTGCCCCGAAAGTCCTGCCCTTTTCTCCAAGGGTCCTTCCATCCTCAACCCATACTTCGCCTCCCGCGATTACCTGCTCTACAAGTCGGGCACGCGCGGGCGATATCTCGTTAGCGACGAATTCCTTCCCGTTCTGCGAAGCGATGCTGGATATCAGGGCGGCCTTACCGCCAGGTCCGGCGCACAGGTCAAGCCAACTGGACTGACCCATCGCAGCTTGAGAGAAAACGTGTGCGACCAATTGCGAACCCTCGTCTTGAACACCGGCACGTCGTGTTCGAATCATCTCGATCTCGGACGGAATCTCCACCGATGTTGCGCCAAACGGTGAGTACATAGTGGGAGTTCCACCGAGATTAACGAGGTCTGCCTGGGTTGAACGACCCGGCCAAGAAACCAACGTCGGTGATGCCGGCACGTTATTTGCCTCAAGGGCTTTCACTACTTCTTGCTCTTCTCTCAGTAGATCGAAGTAGGCCGAAACAATCCACTCTGGATGCGAGTACCTAATTGCCAATCTCTCTATTTTGTCGTGAATCTCGTCGATGAATCCGAGCCATTCCTCCAACGCCCGTGCGCTGGCTTTGCGAAGTAAGGCGTTGACGTACGTGGCTTTTGATTCGCCCAGAACCTTGCGGGCCAATTCCACTGTCGCCGATACTGCAGCATGGGCAGGGACTCGCATTTCAAAAAGCTGATGAACACCAAGGCGGGCGACATCGACTATTCCTACATCGACGCTCTCCCACGGCCTCTCGCTCACCTGCGAAAGAATCCAATCGTGGCGACCCTGCATACGAAGTGTTCCGTACACCAATTCAGTGACAAAGCCCTTGTCTCGTCGTTCCAACGAACTCTCGCCTAATGCATCAGGAAGAATCAGATTTGCGTATGCCTCATTGCGATTGACGTGAGTGAGTATCTCGAAGGCAAGGAGGCGGGGGGCATCGGGGCGGGGCTTGCGAAAAGTGCTTTTTGCGTTAGACAAAAAACTCGCCTTCCGTGATGCGAGCCCCGTTGGCCCAACTCTTGGCAGACATGGTCTTCTTCCCTGCCGGCGTAACCTCTTCAATGACGATTGCATTTCCATCCGCGCAAGACGCGGTGACGGTGCCCCCGCTAACCTCAATGGAACCAGGTGGAAGTTCGTGACCGCCTGGGAAAAGGCGTGCCCGATCAATTCGGATGGTCGCATCTCGAAAAGTCGTCCATGCGCCGGGATCCGGCGTGAAGGCTCGCACTAAGCGGTCTACCTCTATTGCGTTTTTATGCCAGTTGATTCGCGCCTCATCTTTAGAAATTTTCGAGGCGTAGCTCACCCCCGTATCGCTTTGAGGAATAGGAGAAACTCCAGACTCGATGAGCCTTAACGTTTCTGCAACTGCTTCCGGGCCCGCAGATGCCATCGCGTTAAGCACTTCACCGGCATTCTCGTATGGCTCGACGTGTACCTCGCGCTGCACGTAGATCGGGCCCGTGTCCATTCCGGAATCAAGGGCAAATACGGTGATTCCCAGCCGATCATCGCCGTTCAAGATTGATCTCTGAACCGGAGCCGCGCCACGCCAGGCAGGAAGGAGGGAGAAGTGAAGGTTGATAAATCCAAATCGTGGCCGTGAAAGCACGTCAACGGGAAGTATCACCCCGTAGCCAATCGTCACGACGAGATCAAGAAATGCCAGGGACTCCGCCATTTCATCGGAGGTAACAGGCTTAAGGCATTCGATACGGTGAGCCGACGCCCATTGCCCAACAACCGATTCTTTCAAAGATCGTCCGCGCCCTGCCGGCTTGTCCGGCCTTGTGATGACGAGCGAGAGTTCGTGCTCCGAACCGCTAAGCCAATCCAAGGTCGGAATCGCCACGCTTGGCGTTGCTGCCACGCCAATGCGCATTAAAGACCTTGGCCGAATGTGTAATGCGGTGAGAGCTTTACCTGGGGATTCAATCCGGCATCAGTTGCCAGACCAAACCAATCCGACTCTCTTATCTCCTTCATCGCGCTCTTGCGATCCTCTTTCGACAACCGATCGATAAAGAGAATTCCATCCAGATGATCTGTCTCATGTTGGAGTGCTCTTGCAAGCAACTCACTTCCCTCAACTGTGACCGGCTCGCCGTACATATTCCAACCTTTGGCGACTACACGCATAGACCTTGGTGTGTCATAACGCAGGTCAGGAAAGGACAGGCATCCTTCTTCGCCCTCTTGAAGATCCTCGCTCAGGTCAAGACTTGGATTTATCAGGTGGCCCAGCACCTGATCGATATCCCAGACGAAAACTCGCAAGGGAACGCCGATTTGAGGAGCGGCTAACCCAGCACCTGGAGCGTCCAACATCGTATCGGTGAGGTCGGCGACCAAAGTGCGCAACTCTTTGTCGAAATCAACTACTGGCACCGAAGGGGTGACCAACACGGGATCGCCGAAAAGACGGATGGGCTGAATGGGCATGCTGGGAAGTCTAGCAACTAGGTCAGAGAGTACGGATCAACTCTTATGATGAAGAGAGGTTTGCGAGAAATTGATCTTCGACGCTGCAATTCGTGAACGAAATCGACCACTGAAGCTGCATTTGCCACCGGGGCAGAAAGTATCACTCGAGATAGCTCCTTTGACTTCTCATAGGGTCCAGTGATGTGGACTTCTTGTCCAACCCGTCCATCCGTCTGTGCCTGAACTATTCCCGCATGAAATCTCGAAGCCTCTTGCGTCTCAAGATCTATGCAAATGAAACGATAATACGGAGGAAAGTTCATCTCCTCTCTTTCTCGAAGTTCCTTGCGTGCCAGCGGCGACGAATCCCAACGAGTCAAAGCAGTGACAATTGGATGAGTGGGCGCTATCGCAACGAATATCGGACCCGACAACTTGGCCATTGCCGCCGATTGGAAGAAGATCTCCCGCGAACTTTCCGTCGATCTCAATTCACTGTGCCCGAAAAAACGCAGACCCTCAAGAAGGGCGACCGCCGCGTAACCATCGTAACTCCTCGGTTGAGCCCCTGGAGTGGAGACAACAAGACAGGGCGTGGATGGAACTGAATCAACAATGTGCTCGCCAGATGAATTGATGATTGGAGTATTAGGGAATGATCTGCCGATTTCTTCTGCGAAGCGATCAATTCCTCGTGATGCGAGATAGATCTCACTGCTCTGGCACCATCTGCACTTCCAGTCGTCGTATGCCGTGCGACACAGAGCGCACCTCGGACTCTCCCCCGCACCCACGAGCTCTAACCGGCCTCCACAAGTGCACAGTGCGATATTTCTACACTTATTGCATAGAACAGAATTTCCGTATCCCTTTCTTGGAACAAGGAAAAGAACTGGACCTTTCTTTATCGCATTTCTGATGAGTGAAAAAGCGCCGCTGGGAATGAGCTCCCCCATTGATTGTGGGAAGGCGACAACTTCTCTACGCGTCTTTGAAGAAATATGACCGAGCCATCGCGATTCGATTAATCGAGCAACCTCAAGCGAGGGCGAGTACCCCATAAGGATGATGCTGGCATTCATCTCACTTGACCTCATTAGTGCAACATCCCTTGCATTCCATCCTGGCGTACGAGGTTCATGCAAAGACTCTGAGGACTCCCCTGCAACGATAATTGTCACCTCATCCTTAAGGGGCGCAAAAACTGCTCCGCGAAGGCCCAAGATGATGTCGACTTGACCCATCATCACGCGCCGAAAATTGCGGTAACGCTGGGTTCTTGTAAGACCACCATCGAGTCGTGCCATGTTTACCTCAGAAAAATAGAGAGTCAATTCCTCTTCCACGCTTCTGAGTTCCCGCTCATCCGGCACGATAAGTAGAACTTGCCCATGTTTCGATCTTGTCACCACAAGTTCAGCGATCATTTTTGATCGAAGGATTCCTGGAGGAAGGGCGCAATACGTTCGGACTCGGTGTTGAGTCAATACCTTTGAATATGCGTCGGGTGGTCGACTCAGAAGTTCTGCCTTGGAGTACTCATTCATGCGCTCTTTATCAACTGATGCTATTCGAGGAGGGATCGCACTGCGAATGACATCGTAGGGAGAGCCCGCCCATCGTCTTGCCACAAGTCGGAAGAGCTCAAGGGTCTGTGGCGTTGCCACAGGAAGCGATGAGAGCACCTTCAAGATCTGTTTCAGATTTCCGGTATTTGATGAAGACTCGACGCGCTCGATGACAATTCCTTCTTGCAGCGAACTTCCAAATTCCACTTCGACCCTGATACCTACTTGAACAGTGTCGGTTAGATCCTCTGGCACCCAGTAGTCAAACGGTGTATCGAGATGGAATACCCCGGTGTCGACCCAGACGCGCGCGACCGGCAAGACGGCCGCAACCCTTTTCTTACCGAGGCCACCGACTTGTGCCTTGAGTTTTAATGGTCTTGGTGTGACCACTGAGAGCGGCTACTGAGCCGCCGCGCGCAGAGCGTCTACGCGATTGGTCGCTTCCCACGTGAACTCAGGCAGCTCGCGGCCAAAATGACCATAAGCACTGGTAAGTGCGTAGATTGGTCGAAGTAGATCCAAGTCGCGAATGATCGCTGCTGGCCTGAGGTCGAATGTTGCATGGATAGCGTTCTTAATGTGCTCTACCGGCACAGTCTCGGTTCCGAACGTCTCGACAAACACGCCAACTGGCTGCGCCTTTCCGATCGCGTAGGCAACTTGAACTTCGCAGCGGCGTGCAAGGCCGGCCGCCACGACGTTCTTAGCAACCCACCGCATGGCATACGCACCGGATCGATCCACTTTTGACGGATCTTTTCCACTGAAAGCGCCACCGCCATGGCGAGCCATTCCGCCATACGTGTCGACGATGATCTTGCGGCCTGTGAGTCCTGCATCTCCCATGGGACCGCCAATGACAAAGCGGCCTGTGGGGTTGATCAACACGCGCAGATCCTTGCGGAACAGTCCGACCTCATCTAGAACAGGGTCAATCACCTGGGAAATAACGTCGGGTGTGAGTTGCTTTACTACATCAATGTCCGGCGAGTGCTGACTGGAGATGACAACAGTGTTCAGTGCAACAGCGCGGTTGCCATCGTACTCAATGGTGACTTGTGTCTTTCCATCTGGACGGAGGAAAGAAAGATCTCCGCTCTTGCGCACATACGAGAGACGTTGTGCGAGTTTGTGTGCCAGTGAAATCGGCAGCGGCATAAGTTCCTTCGTATCATCGCAGGCATACCCGAACATCAATCCTTGATCACCAGCACCTTGGAGATCTAGAGGATCAACAGAAGATGCGACTCGATTCTCATATGCGTCATTGACGCCTTGGGCGATATCTTGCGACTGTTGTCCAATTGAAATCGAAACGCCGCAAGTGTTCCCATCAAAACCCTTTTCTGATGAGTCGTAGCCAATTCCAAGAACGGTGTCGCGGACAATACCCATCACATCGGCATAACCGTCGGTGGTTACCTCTCCTGCAACGTGAACTTGACCCGTTGTAATCAGCGTCTCGACTGCTACGCGGCTCTTTGGGTCTTGACTGAGGAGGGAATCCAGAATGGCATCGGAAATCTGATCTGCGATCTTATCTGGGTGACCTTCGGTTACGGATTCAGAGGTAAATAGGCTCTTAGACATTGGGTAAACTTAGCCGAAAATTGACCTGATCAAGTAATACGTTAGCGAGCGTGTCCTTGGAGCCCTGCGATACGACTATCTCGCCCCCGTCTCTTGAGATTATTGTGCCTCGGGTGCTGTCGCTGCCGAAAATGGCCCCTCCTGACACATCGTTGACGTAAAGCGCGTCTAAGTTCTTTTCCAGGAGTTTCTTAGATGCATTCACTAAATGTGACTCAGTCTCAGCGGCGAATCCCACGAGAACCTGGGACGGTCTCTTCTTCTTCGATAGCTCAGCTAAGAGGTCTGGATTCGGCTCCAATTCAATACTCTCAAGCTCGTACTTTTTAATCTTCTCGATACTCTGACGCGCGGGTCTTGCATCTGCAACCGCGGCGCACATGATCAGCGCATCACAATCTGGAAATTTCTCATTGAGGGCTCGAGACATATCTGCCGTCGTTTCGACGCGCGTGATCTCTACGCCTTCGATATCCGGCAGCTCGCAATTGGCGGATATGAGTTGAACCTGAGCGCCTCTCACTACGGCGGCGCGGGCAACTGCGTAGCCTTGCTTTCCGGAGGATCGGTTGCCGATAAAGCGGACCGGATCGATTGGTTCGCGCGTACCGCCTGCAGTGACCAAGATCTTGCGACCAAGAAGGTCGGCGTTCCAACCAACTATTTCCTGAAACTCCTCAAGGATTCTCGAGGTCTCTGGAAATCGTCCTTGGCCAACGTCGGAGCCCGTAAGTCGGCCAACCTCTGGTTCCATGACGACAAAGCCCCGCGCGCGGAGAATCTCTACATTGGCAACAGTGGAAGGGTTGAGCCACATCTTCGGGTGCATCGCGGGAACAATCAATACAGGGGCACCGCTGGCCAACACAATATTCGTCAGAAGATCATCTGCTCGGCCATGCGCGATACGGGCGATGAGATCGGCGGTTGCGGGTCCGATCACAATGTAATCGGTGCGGTTGGCTATTTCCACATGTGGAACCGAGGCGACATCTTGCCAGACCTCACTGCGCACAGGTCTCCCAGAGAGCGCTTCCCACGTAGCAGTACCTACGAAATTCAGTGATGCCGGCGTTGGAACAACAGTGACAAGGAAGCCGAGATCTTGAAGACGACGAAGGAGGTCACAGGCCTTGTATGCAGCAATGCCACCGCCAATTCCGAGAACTACTTCTCGGCCAGACGATGACATTTCCTGCTCTATCGGAGAGATTGGTTATGCGGTTGGTTCGAGGTTCTCAATTGTCAAGAGTCCTTCGTTGATCTCGCGAAGGGCGATCGACAACGGCTTTTCATGAACATGAGTCTCAACTAGTGGACCCACGTACTCCAACAAACCTTCACCCAACTGGGAGTAGTAGGCATTGATCTGACGGGCACGCTTGGCCGCATAGAGAACAAGGCTGTACTTCGAGCCGCTCTTGTCCAGAAGTTCGTCAATCGGTGGATTGGTAATACCGTCCATTAAAGCCCCTTAAAAAGTAAGTCCAGATCAATCCAAATCGGCAGGATCAGGAGGCTAAGGCTACCAGTGCCTCGACCACCTTCTCGACGTGGTC
>CAYLYA010000049.1:0-8559 GCA_964387855.1 uncultured Bifidobacterium sp. | reverse complement strand
ATCACGTCAGCTTCCCAAGCTGACAGCGCGGGTTCGATTCCCGTCGCCCGCTCCAGAAAGTACCTATATTGCCCGTCTGATCTCCAGCCAGTGCTCTCCGTTCACGGAGTCAAAAACAGCCCGGGTTCGCTTCTCAATGCCAAATCCGCTCCGTAGTCCACTGCCGATCACAACCGCAGCGTGTTGAAGCTCCAAACATGAAGAAACCACCGTCAAGCACTCTTCGCCCTCATCGAGGTAGAGGGTTATCTGGCACATTCCCGTTTCAATGCCTTCAAAGGCCTCACACATTGCGTGGTGAACCTCAGAGGTGACTGGCTCTGAATCGGTCAGAGCCTCAACCACGGCAATAGTTGGCGTCCAATTCTTCTTTGCAGCAACATTTACGAGATCTAGTGCAAGTTGAGCAAAGCCACCTGTCACAAATGGATCCAGCTGGATACGGGCACGCAGGCGTGCCTCTTCTATGTGCGCCTGTTTCTGTAATTCACTCTCGACAAGTGCGCCCGTGGTGGCAGATTTCGCGAAACGGTCCAAGTAGTCCATTGCCGAGAACCATTGCTCGGCACGGTCGGCGTCGATCTTCCTCTCAATGCGCCGACGAGTTAACTCGGCGCTGCGCGCCTTACTGACGCGCAAACTCGCACGCCAACGATTGCTCTGTCGCCAGAGAGTAATAAGTACCAAGAAGAAGGCGAGTAGTGCGCTTGCAGGAGTCAAGAGCGCGTTTGAACAGGCACTCGGCAATAAGAGTCCCATTAGGTAGAGAGAGACAATGGTCACCGCAATGAATACCAAGCGAAGCCTTCGCGGCACATAGAAGACCGCACCAATGCTCGTGCTACTGCAAAGGAAGTTTGCAGCCCAACGAAGTTGGCCAATATTCTCGCAGGCATTCACATTATTGGAAATCACAAGAACGACTGAAAGCCCAGCGAAAAGACCCATGACAATCAACAGCCATCCACCCGTGCGACGAGGATTTGTAGAGGCCACCAACACCGAAATGACGTGAATTGCGAGAAGCCCTATGAGTAGCGGTTTTGGACTGTAAGGCCCAATCAACCACCAACTAAGTCCCGCAACCGCCAATGCCGGAGCTGCAAGAAGAATTCTTCCTACTGAGTCGAACATTTCAAAAAGCGAATGAGGCGGAATGTGCGAGATAGCAGGTCGATCTATTTCCTCCTCTAGCGGGATCACGAGTTCAATTTCGGTTCCGGTCCCCTCACCTGTCGTAATGTTCATCCTCGCGTGTCGGTCGGCAAGAATTTCGGGCAGAATCTGTCCAAGCCCGAGACCCTTGCTCGATTTTTGCGACATCCCAGCGCCGTCATCCTTCACCTTCACGATGAGGCTATTCTGATCTCTCTCCCAAGAAATCAATACTGTTCGGCCACCAGAATGACGTACTGCATTGAGAATCAGCTCTGCCATCGCATCGCGTACATCGCGAGCAATCTTCTGCGGTAGCAACACATCCTCGCCTTTTTTAATATTCACCAAAGGATCGCCGGGAGCAAGCGTCGGTACAACAGAATCGATAATTGCCGACATCGATGTCGGAGCGACCAAACCTTGATAGAACCGAGCCTCGGCAATCTCACTCCTAAGACGATTCAAAAGCGTTTCGGTCTCTCCTGTATTTTTTCGCACCAGAGTTGCAAGGGTGTTCAGAACAGTCTCATGAAGGCGGCGACGTTGGGACGAGTGCTCTTCCGCAAGGGCCCGCATGATGGCATCTCTTGCTTTCAATGTCTCCATCGACTCTGCGATGCGATCTTCTTGAGCAAACGTCTCCTCCAAACCGTGGAAGGCAAATCCGACGAAAGCTCCCAGAAGAAAGATCCACAGAGGTGTAACCCAACCGTTTAGCCAGTAGGCACCCGAGGTATACAAACCGCCGGACTCTGACAGGATCACAAAGTGTTCGACTACCGCTGCGATACCCATAAAGAGGAGCGAACGTGGCCACGCGGAGTAGAGGGCCGCAAGAACCACCGTTGCAACGCCTGATAAGTTCACGACGTACCAGATCTGCGGATGCGAACCGGGCGCAAGTGCTGGAACGTAGAGGATCGCAATGGCAAGAAGGATCGAGACTACGTTGCCCTGATTTCGAGGGACAGCGTATTCAAAGAGGTACCAGAGAAGTAGCGAGAAAAAGAGTAGAAACGGCAAGTCGCCCTTGTCATGAGACCAATTGACGACCGACAAGGCGATCGATGGCAGCCAACATAACGTGAACGTGGCTCGTGCCAGCGCAAGTTTGACCTGCTCCAACTGAGCAGCCCACGTCGGTTTGATCCTGGCGGGATGGACAAACTTGAAGATATTCATTGCGTGAATACCCAGTGTGGCGTCATCATGGAGAGAGTTTAGGTTATGGACTTCATTGATAGGCTAGGTCCACGAAAGGAGCACCCGAGTGTCATTTGTTATCTTGGAAGATCATCCTCTGCTTCTTTCTGCCCTCGTTACGCAGATTCGCGGCTTGTACCCTGATGATCAGATTACCTACGAAGGCAAAGACGTTATCGCTGCCGCAGAATTTTGCGATTCAAATACCGTAGCGATCGTCGATCTCGACCTAGGTGACAACCGCTCTGCGGCTGAGGTGGTCGCGATCATCGCAGCAAAGGGTGCACGCATTCTGGTCGTCTCCGCCCTTGGTCAGGCCGAGACAATTCAATCAGTCATGATCTCCGGCGCACACGGATATATGTCCAAGCGGGCAAACGACGCCCAATTCAAGGAAGCAATCGATGCTGTAATGCTAGGTGGCGACTGGATGTCTCCCGAGGTTGCCGGAGCAATCGCGTCAATCAAGACTGGACGTGTCAATCTTTCTAACCAAGAGCGAAAGGCCCTTGTCCTATACGCGTCAGGGCTGAAGCTCGAAACAGTTGCTCGTCGCATGGGGTTGGCACCTTCAACTGTGAAGGAATACCTTGACCGGGTGCGTGCCAAATACGACGCCACAGGTCTTGATGCACGCACGCGCATGGATCTCTACCACGCAGCACGCAGCGAGGGCTTGCTCCCTTAGTTATCTTCTACTTGATCCTCAATTGAGTAGTACGTATATAAATCCTGTTATAGAGCACTCAACCTTTTGCGATCCCCCGGAAATCGTGGGACTGCCTTTAATGCTCTTTGAATTCGTCGCGCCCGTGCTAGATAAAGCCGAAACAAGAAAGAGTCTTCGTCCTAGTTGTACATCGTTGACGAACTCTAAGACTCTCCCATAGTCGCCCGTGACGCCGATCTGCACGGGGATAGTGACGAAATTCGTTGAGGTAATTTTTGGATTAGTTTGCGAGGAGTTGGTGCCGTTTTTTGCCGAGGCTACTTGGGTGGCCGGTGTATAAGGCTTCGCGTCACTTACCGCAATTTTCTTGAGGGTGACCTTTCGTGCATTGGCCAGGGAATTCAGTTCGGTCACGAATGAGGAAATATCAGCACTGGTCGGTACGGATTCCTGAAGGGTCAATACTTCATTCTTTAAAGCGTCGATATTCTGGTAATCCCGCTTGAGCTTGGCGAGCAGAATTTCATTCCTGGCATTGGCAGCCACAACGTTGGCGCGCTCGCTGTTTGCCGATGCTGCGACGACAAGTTGAGGTGAAATTCCGATGAACCAGCCAACAGCGATTGTCACCACTATCGCCAACATCGCCCCGATTACCCACACCCTGTTCTTGCTCATGGTCACTTCCCCGCCGTTGCAAATCGATTTGTGAAAGCTGCTTGATTTATGTGCATGGTGATGTTGACCGAGTAGGTACCGGTCTCCGTGCGATTCACCGAGCCTGGGTTTGCGTCTGAATACCCCGGAAGGGTGGCAAGGGCCACGAGCCACTGGGGCACCTGGGGCAGCGTTGAGCTGATTGCGGTGAAACTCAACGTTGCGATCCGTTCACCTTGCAGTGGGGCACTGGCCTGGGCGTAACTGGCAAAGGGGGTTGCCGAATCAATGTTCACAGAGTCGAGCGTGACATTCGGCGGAAGGGTCGCCTGCACAGACATCAGGTAGTCCTTCCAATTGATTTCGGTAGAAGTGCCGACCTGCTGAGCTGCCGCAATTGTGTCGGCTTGCCTCTGAATCTTCTGAACTTCTCCATATTTCTTCTGCTGAAGAAGAATGGACTGCGCATTACTCTGCTCAATAGAGAGGTCCACTTTCGCCTGAACCGCCTGAGCGCGCACCAGCGCGCTGGCACCCGTCACAAGCACTGCAACCAAGATGACGAGAAAGCCAAGTCGGCGGCGCAAGATTTTGCCTTTGCGTATTACCCGCAACTCCTGAGGGAGCAGGTCAACTTTCGACTCGCCGCCAATAACCAAGCTTTGATTCTTTGATACACGGCTCACGTGGTGCTCCTTAGTGCGAGTCCGAGTGCTACGGCGATTGAGCCATCCAGATGAATCTTCTTGGCATTCCTCTTCCGTGGCAGAGCAACAGCAGAAAAGGGATCGGCGATCTCGACTGGAACGTGAGTGAGTCCAGAAAGCGCTCCTGCGATTCCAGACAACAAAGACCCTCCGCCGGTAAGGAGAATCTGCCGAACCGGGTCCTGCGGGCGGGTGTTATTGAAGTAATTCACAGTGCTTCGCAGGCTTCCTAGCAATTCACTGCTAACAGCATGCAGTATCTCAGTCGACCTAGCATCGTAGACGAAGGGTTCTTCTGCGACGCATTTGGCGCATCTGCATTTCACGGTCGTGGAATCTGATTCCTCGACCTCAACTTCGTTCGCTCCTAGTCTTAGAGATAGTTTCAAGTCCTCGGCAGAAGGAGCATCAATGCCCAGACCTTCTTCTAGTGCATGGGTTAGATCATCGCCGCCCGTTGGAATGATTCTGACAAACCACGGAATGCCATCATTGGAGATGATGATGCTGGTCGTTGTACCACCGATATCAATGAGCGCCACCGTCCCCATTATCTGCGGTCGGCTAACGAGAAGTCGGTTGAGCGCGAACGGGATGAGATCAACCTCAACTGGGGTGAGCCCCGCCTTCTCAACCGCGTTGACATTTCCCAAGATCTCCTTCTTCTCGGCGGCAACAAGAAGCCCGTTGATCACCGGACCCTGATCTCCGTCGCTCTCAGATGTCGGATAGAAATCAAGAATGGAGTCAGTTAATTGCATCTGCAAAGTACCCTGCACGTGATACGGAAGCGACTCGCGTATATGCTTGATGGACATCTTGGGAACGGTCAGGTCGCGGACGATCACACCTTGGTTACCCGTTCCAAGTACAACCTTCTTGCTTTTGAATCCTCCTTGCGACCAGAGCTTCTTAAGCGCCAAGCCGACTGCATCGGGGTCAAGTACTTCCCCGCGCACGACTGCCCCTGCGGGAAGGGGAATCTCATAAGAGCGAATAAGCGTCGGTTTGGTTTTCCCGTTGGCGCTTAACTCGACCCCACGCACGCCGGTGCTACCTATGTCCAACCCCACAACACTTATTGCCACTTTGTTATTCCTTCCGTGCGTCGCTTCGTTAGATGTGATTGCTTAATCCAAACAGAGACAGATACTGCTGGACAATTGACGTGCTAAAAAACACACCCACCCACGCGCCTGTGAGCATCCATGGTCCGAATGGAATTCCACTTTTTCGACTGGCCTTCCGAAAAACCATTAGGGCGAGGGCAAAGAATCCTCCCAGCACAAAGGCCGAGAAAGCGCCGACCAATAAGACACTCCACCCAAGATACCCAAGAAAAAGCCCCAAGACACCTGCAAATTTCACGTCCCCCATACCCATTCCTCCTGGGTATATCAACGCCATCCCAAAATAGAACAGACTGAGCGCGGCCATTCCGAAGAGCGCACGGATTAAGGCTCCGTGATTGCCGCTAACGACACCCGTTATGCCTAAAAGTAGAATTCCGACAATATAACTTGGGACCACGACTCGGTTAGGAAGCGTATGCGTATCCAAGTCAATAAGTGCGAGAACAATGCTTACAGCCGCCAGATAGAGGAAAGCCACCAAAAGCGAGAGCGCACTTGCATGGAATTTCCATGCAACAACGCCGAAAGCAATTCCGGTACTTAACTCGACAATGGGGTACCGAATAGAAATCGGAGCGTTGCACGACCGACATTTACCGCGCAAGATCACCCAGGAGAACACAGGGATGTTGTCGTATCCCTTAATCCGCATACCGCATCTAGTGCATGCACTTGGCGGTGAGACGATCGAGCGCCGAAGTGGAAGTCGATAAATAACGACATTGAGAAATGAGCCGACAAGCGACCCGAATACTCCGATGATGATCGCTAACATTAGTTCGACACCAAGTCTCGAATGGAAATTCGATCACCAAGGACACCAGTGCCAGTTGGAGCTAGGTATTGTCCCGTGCTCAGATTCACAGTTGGAAGGCCTATTTGAAGAAAATTCAATACAAAACTGGTGTTGGTTCCAATGGAAGAGGTATACATCTGGCCTGTCCACGTATCCCCGCCGTTGCTGATCGCACAAGGGGAGTAAATCATCCCTGCGACGTGTGGGCCAATCAGTACACCGGTGCCAATGTTGGCCGAGCTACCAGCCGGACAGGTGGGTTGGCGATCGGCAACCGTGTCGGGAATGATGATCCAGAACCGCCTATCGGGAGCACTGGATGCTTGGATGTTGTTTGCGCGGAAATTGAAGCCGTTAGCAAGGACCACTGAATCACTTGTGAGAGTCATGTCGTGTCCCGAGAAGTCAGTCACTGACCCACACACCCGAGTATCTAGAACCATTGGCGTTGCAGATGCAGAAAGCGCTGCAAGTGCGGTGGAGAGGGCGCTAGATGTACACGATGTCATGGTTGTGACGGAGTACGGGGCACCATTGGAGGCAACCCAATCACTTGGGCTGTAGGCGTAGTCGACCCATTGAGGAGCAAACGGCACGGTGGGCGTGACAATCCCACTCTGGTTCTGGGTGATTGTCCCTTTAATTGAGCCGCTAAAGGCGGAAACTGTGCCAGCAGAGACCACAGAACCGCCTACTGAGGACTGGCTGGTAAAAGTCGAGGGACCGACAGTCGGTCCGGCGACAACATTGCTTCCTACCTTTCCGTCAACCGTTACCGGGCCAGCACCATAGATGCTTCCGTCAACAATGGCCGAAGGAGAAAGAGATACCGAAACACCATTTTGCACCCCAGAAGCATTTACGTTTCCAGTGACTTCTCCCGACTGAATGCTGACAACTCCAGCCGTCGATAGATCGCCATTAATTGTGCACCCACTTGTTATTGCAAGCCCACCTCCGCCAAGAATGACATTGCCTGTGATTTGTGTACCGGACGTGCATGTAGCACTTCCAGAAAGATAAACAACAGATGGCCGCACAGTGCCACCTTGAGTGATCGTAAGGTTATTAATTGTCGAGTCCTGTTGCGAGTACGAATAGGTTGCAGGACCAGAGGGGACGATCGTGTAATTGGGAGGAGAAGGTGTGTAGGGATATATTGCCTCAACTTTGCGGCTGTTTCCCGTGGTGTTGCCCGCAACTCCGACAGTGCTTGCTGTTCCCGTGGAAACAAGTCTGAGTCTTTGTGCACTGGTCGATGTCGGGCAACCGCTCACCCATGATGTGTCCGTAGTCCCGGGAGAAGTCGAAAGATTCGAGTAAGAGACCACAACCGAGAAAACAGGTGCACTCGAACTTGTGTACTGCGCCTGACAGACTGAGGTGGCCAACTGCGATGCGGCGTAGTCGATTCCTGCCTCCGCTGCTGCTTCGGCCTCGACGCTTGCGCGGGTCGACGAAGTGATCCCCACAGCATGCAGTGAAGCCGTCGTGGTGGTCACTGCGATAACAATGGTCACGGCCATAACTCCGAGGACTCCAAGGATTGCGCTGCCTTGCTCATTCCGTTTTAGAAACATGGCGAACTCACTGACGTGGATTGGGAGTTGTATGTCATTGTGTTGATGAGGACATAAGGATGTGATCCAGCCGCGACATCAAACTTGAGTTCAACGCGGCCTCCATTCGGAGCATTGAAAACCTTGCCAGTACTTGGGTCGGCCGGGCTGACGCCCGTGCCAAGAATTGTCCAGACCCCCTGTGGGCCACCTGTAGGCAATGTAATCGCTGCTGCAGGCGTGGTCTTAGTTGTATACACAGCCCCGCCGTTGGACGGCGTGTAGTACCACGCCTGGCACGAGGGTGCCGTTGAATTTGGATCTGAACTAACAGTTCGGACGAGAAGAAGTTGGGTTCCGGTACTCGCATTGCTCGTGACAGTGACGGCTGATGCATTCTTCACACCGGATTGAACCGAGTGGACGATTTGCTGTGCAGTATTGGCCGCGTCTGTGACGCTGCGCGCAATTTCCTGAGTCCGGAGCCCGCTGATCAATATTCCGCCGGTTATCACAAGAACAATGATCGTAAGGCCGGCGGAGATCATGAGTTCGATGAGCGTGAACCCTTGCTCATCGTCTTTAGCAGATTGAATCTTCATTATGTCGCCGATGCCACGTAGATAAGGGTGACTGCCTGGGCCACGACGTCTGTCGAACCGCTGCGCGTAACAGA
>CAYLYA010000048.1:0-8594 GCA_964387855.1 uncultured Bifidobacterium sp. | reverse complement strand
CTTCTGAGAGGGTGTTTAAGACTCATATAGGGGTCCCTGGGTCAAAAATCACTCCATAGTCGAGATTATGTTCACCAAGTAGTAATAGAGGGATCAATTTTGGTACTCTGGTTGCCGTGAGTTCCATTTACTCCGCCCTACTGCCCCCTTTTCAGGGGGCAGTAAGCCCTTTTTCAAAGAATCTCGGGGTGGGTTATGCGTGCTCTGCCCACCGAGATGTCGGCGGGCATCGACTCACAAGAATTGAGAGCAACAACTGAGGGACTAATCAACAGTAGGCGCGAGATCGGATACAGGAGATTCCATATACGAGAAAAGTCAGGGGAGCGCTAGATGCTCGACGGCGGCATACGGGAGGTCACGGGGATATACGAGCCCGTGAAGAAGGCGCGATTTCGTCGCCTTGTTCCTTACGTTGTTACGGCACTGATTTTTTCTACGGTTAGTTTTGGCGCGGAGTACTACTTCAACTCCAAGAGATCGGCTTCCGAGGAAGTGCTTCTCGTGCTTCACGGAGGAAAGGCGGTTGACGCCAAAGAGTTGCGAAATGTTGTTGTGGCAAATCACCTGACCGTCTATTGGGTAGGTCCGGAAAAGAATGCCAAATACGTGTTGAATGCGGCGGTCTTGAGCAGCATCTCTCTTCGTTACCTACCCGCTGGCTCTTCCCTAACTGACACGACGGCCACTTATCGAGAGGTGGGCACCTTTACCTCTCCGAATGCATTTGCCGTTACTGAGAAAGCCGGAACGTTGGCCAACGGTGTCGGTTTTGTCAACGTTGATGGCAATGCGGTTTATTACGATTCTCGAGATGCGAAGAACGTCTATATCGGATTGAAGGATGAGGACATTCAGGTTGAGATTTTTGATCCTCGTCCCGACCAAGCGCTAGCGGCCGCCATTATGCGGGGGCAGGTACGGAAGATTAAATAACGACTCATCATTATTTAGCACTGAGAGCAGGTCCCGAAAATCTCAGCGCTATGCCCGACATCGCGAAAACCGTGTTCCTTGGCAACTGCTTCAGCCCATCTCTCAATCGCGCCACCTTCAATTTCTACGGTTCTGCCGCAGTTTTTGCAGACTAGGTGGTGGTGATGTTCATCCCCGCATAGACGGTAGATGGCCTCGCCGTCATCGCGACGGAGTACGTCGACGATTTTTTCTTTCTGAAGACTCTGCAGTGCTCTATAGATTGTCGTGAGTCCGATCCGTTCACCTGTTCGTGTGATGAGTTGGTGAACTTCCTGGGCACTTGCAAATCCACCTGCATGTTCTAACGTCTTGAGCACACGCGTTGCTGATTTGTTCATATGCGGCCAACGTATCCGACGACAAGCCACATGACGACGACTCCGATTACGGTGGCAAGCATCGTTAATTTGGATGGGTGGCGTGAATGCGCTTCCGGAAGAATATGTGACGTCGCCAAATAGATCACAAAGCCCGAGAAAACAGCTAGGTAGATGCCAAGTAAAGGCTGGCTCAATGTGATGCGAGCACCAAGGCTCGCACCGCTGATTCTCATAATCGCATCCAGCCCCAAAAGCCATAATGCGCGCTTTTTCCAGTGTCCGCCCTTGATGAGGAATGAGACCGTATTGAGTCCGTCACTAAATGCGTGTGCCAAGATCGCGATGAACACTGCAAGGCCAAGAGCATGGCTTACTTGGAAAGCAACTCCTAAGGCAACGCCATCAAGGAACACATGTCCGCCCATGGCGACACCACCGAGAGTTCCAGCAATATTTGATGCGTGATTGTGTTCATGTCCGTAGTCGGACTCGCTGGGTTCGTGGGAGGCAAAAAACTGCTCGGTAAAGTGGAGGGCGAAAAACCCAGCTACCAAAGCTATGGAAACCGCGGGGATGTTCCCGATTGTTGATGTGTTCATCCGGAAAACCTCGGGAAGGAGGTCAAAGGCGACAAGGCCGAAGAGCAACCCCGCGGCCAGCCCGAGGACCAGGTGGAGACGGTCTCTAGATCGGTGGGCAAGAAAGCCGCCAACAAAGGTGGAGAAGGCGGTAAGGGCGGCCAATCCCACGGCGATGTTCATAGGGCGAGGCTAGCAGAAGTGAAAATGATTGTCATTTCCATTTCTGAGCGATGCCCAAGGTGAGATACCAGTGTTGGACGCCTAGATGTGTAAAGTTGGCGCAGGTTACAACTGCATCGGTTGTGCACCGCCGACAGCCAGCCGGATGGAGATAATTATGGCCGACCGTTTAGAGACCATCGTAAGTTTGGCCAAGCGCCGCGGGTTTGTGTACCCCTCAAGTGAGATCTACGGAGGCCTGCGTGCAGCGTGGGACTACGGCCCCCTTGGAATCGAACTCAAAAACAATGTCAAACGGCAGTGGTGGAAATCCATGGTTACCGGCCGGGAAGATGTCGTTGGCCTCGATTCTTGTGTCATCCTCGCCCGCGAGGTCTGGGAAGCCTCCGGTCACGTAGCTACATTCTCAGACCCTCTCACTGAGTGCACCTCCTGCCATAAACGGTATCGGGCCGACCATCTGGAAGAGGCTTTTGAAGCCAAAAACAAGCGCCCGCCGGCCTCCCTTGCCGAAGTCAATTGTCCTGCATGCGGAAACAAGGGCCAGTTCACGACACCAAAGCAATTCTCTGGACTGCTCAAGACTTTTCTTGGTCCCGTCGAAGACGAGTCGGGTCTTGCTTATTTGCGTCCAGAGACCGCCCAGGGAATCTTCATCAATTTCGATAACGTTGCGACGACTTCCCGCAAGAAGCCTCCCTTTGGAATCGGCCAGATTGGAAAATCTTTCCGAAACGAAATCACTCCAGGAAATTTCATCTTCCGAACACGTGAGTTCGAGCAGATGGAAATGGAATTCTTCGTGGTTCCGGGCACCGATGAGCAATGGCACCAGTACTGGATCGATACTCGTCTTGCTTGGTACAAGGATCTAGGAATCGACCCTGCGCGACTGCGAATCTATGAGCACCCCAAAGAGAAATTGTCGCATTATTCCAAGCGCACGGCCGACATCGAATACAAATTCGAATTCGCTGGCACTGAGTGGGGCGAACTTGAAGGAATTGCAAACCGCACTGACTTTGATTTGAAGGCACATTCGGCAGCATCGGGTAAAGACCTCTCCTGGTTCGATCAGGAGAAAAACGAGCGATGGACGCCGTTTGTCATCGAACCCGCTGCAGGAGTCGATCGCGCGACGTTGACTTTCCTTATGGACGCATTCACCGAAGATGAGGCCCCAAATTCCAAGGGCGAAATGGAAAAGCGTTCGGTACTCAAGATCGATTATCGTCTTGCTCCGGTCAAAGTCGCAGTACTTCCTCTTTCTCGCAACGCTGATCTTTCCCCGAAGGCACGCGATCTGGCAGTGCAATTGCGAAAGCATTGGAATATTGATTTTGATGATGCCGGTGCAATCGGTCGTCGATACCGTCGTCAAGATGAGATTGGCACGCCCTATTGCATCACGGTCGACTTCGACACACTCGAGGATCAAGCCGTGACCATTCGTCATCGCGACACTATGCAACAAGAGCGTATCGCCCTTGATCAGGTAGAGGCATGGTTAGCACCACGACTCCTCGGCTCATAAATCCACTCACGCTTCGGCTTTCAAGCGGGGATTACGCGATAGATCCTCCAGTTGTTCTAGCGCCGATGGCCGGGATCACCAACGCCCCGTTTCGAACCCTTGCGCGGGAGCAAGGCGCCGGACTTTTCATTTCTGAAATGGTGACTGCGCGTGCACTGATTGAGCGACGCCCCGAGACTCTTCGAATGATCGTGCCTGGCAAGGGCGAATGGCCTCGGTCTGTGCAGCTCTATAGTGTCGATCCTCATGTGATGAGGGCTGCGGTGACAATGATTGGAAATGAGAATCTTGCCGATCACATTGACATGAATTTCGGCTGTCCTGTTCCGAAAGTAACAAGAAAAGGCGGAGGGGCTGCACTTCCTTACAAACGCCGGTTGTTCAATTCCATTGTCGGTGCAGCAGTAGATGCTGCCAAGCCATTTGGAATCCCGGTGACGGTGAAAATGCGCATCGGAATCGATAGCGATCATGAGACATATTTGGAGGCGGCAAAGTCAGCCGCGGACCTTGGCGTCAACTGGGTTGCCCTGCACGCCCGCACTGCGCAGCAGATGTATGAAGGAAAATCTGACTGGAGTGCGATATCTCGACTGGTTGAGCACTTGAAACCAACGGGTGTTCCAGTCCTTGGCAACGGTGATATCTGGAGCGGCACCGACGGCGTTGCGATGGTTGAGGAAACGAACTGTGCCGGAGTGGTTGTGGGACGTGGATGTCTTGGACGTCCATGGTTGTTCAAGGACTTAGCCGCTGCGTTTGCCGGGGACGAATTGAGGCATCTGCCGACCCTTTTTGAGGTGCGTGAAATTATCTTTCGCCATGCTCAACTTATTGTCGAGTATTTCGAATCAGAGGAGCGCGGCTGCCGGGACATTCGCAAGCACATGGCCTGGTATTTAAAAGGCTTCCGGGTTCCAAGTGAGTTGCGGCGTCAATTCGGAATGGTCTCATCGCTTGGGGAGCTGCGCTCGCTTTTGGATCAACTTGTGGATCAGCCCTATCCTGCCCTGATCGGAAATTCTCCTCGCGGACGAACCAGTCACGGACGTCCGGTGACACTGCCCGATGGTTGGCTGAAGAATCCAGATGAACTGGCAGAAATCGAAATCGAAGACGCGTTTTCAGGCGGCTGAGGTGTTTCTATTTAAGGTTATTCGGAAAATCATTAGCGCGCTCTTGCTCATTGCCATTGTCGTGCCGGTTTTCACATTGGGAAGAACGTGGTTAGCCGCCCACAATTCCTCAGCAAGAAAATCTGATGTCATCGTTGTTCTTGGTGCTGCGCAATTCAACGGCCGCCCCAGTTCGGCACTCTTGGCCCGATTGGTTGAGGTCAAGCGAATTTACAAACTCGGGCTTGCGCCATTGATCATCACAGTTGGAGCCGGTGCACCGGGTGATCGCACGACTGAGGCTGCCTCAAGCAAGGCGTGGCTTCTCTCTCATGGGCTGGCCGAGAACGTCGTTATCGCTATTCCGAAGGGCCGGGACACACTGGTCAGCACCCAAAGTTATATTGCTGAAATGAAACGCAGAGGCCTTCACAGCGCCGTTATCGTCACCGACCCTTACCACTGCCTTCGAGCGATGACGATGGCTAATGATCTCGGGGCCAAGAGTTCATGTTCGCCAGTTCGCACTGGTGCAAATTCTTTGCTTCGTGCCGATCTTCACTACTTAATACGAGAAACCGGGGCGTATCTGGCCTACGTCACGCTAGGACGCAGGGGAATTCATCTCAGCGATCACCTGGATCAGGGTCATTAGGATGGCGCTTGTGAATGGGTATAGCGGTCACGATCTAGAAAGGTTCTTCCCTGAGCCTGCAAAGCGTCCAGGGCGGACAGAGTTCATGCGCGATCGTGCCCGTGTTATTCACTCAGCCTCCCTCAGACGTTTGGGGGCGAAGACTCAAGTGGCCGTTCCTTGGGAGAATGACTTTCAGCGCACGCGCCTTTCCCACTCGCTAGAAGTTGCCCAGATTGGACGAGAGCTCGGAGATTCCCTTGGCGCCGATCCTGATCTTCTAGATACCGCATGCCTTGCCCACGACTTAGGGCACCCGCCATTTGGACACAATGGCGAGAGCGCGCTTGCACACATCGCGCAAAGCGCAGGAGGTTTTGAAGGAAACGCACAGAGTTTCCGCTTGCTTACTCGGCTCGAGGCAAAGACATTGGATCTTCAAGGAAGGTCAGCCGGGCTCAATCTCACACGAGCATCTTTGGACGCGGTTACGAAATACCCGTGGCGCCAAGATGGAGACCAAATTAAGTACGGCGTCTATGCCGAGGACATCGGAATCTTCGAATGGATGCGACAAGGTGCTCCCCAGCAGCAACGGTGTATCGAAGCGCAGATCATGGATTGGTCCGACGATGTTTCTTACTGCGTTCACGACCTTGAAGATGCGTTAGTTGCGGGACAAGTGAGCGTCACCGATTTCAGCGAAGACTTGCCATTGCTTCATGAAGTCATGGTCCGCGATTACGCCATCGACGCGACGGAGTCTGAGGCGCGGGCGGCCCTCGGACGGCTTCAGAAACTGTCTTGCTGGCCTTCGTACTACGACGGCACTCACAAGGGTCTGGCGCGAATCAAAGACCTAACGAGCCAATTGATCGGGCGCTTTGTTCTCTCTGCCGAACTCGAAACGAGAAAAGTGCACGGGGGAGATGCCCTTGTTCGCTACAACGCGAATTTGGAAGTACCACGTGAGCAAAGAATTGAAGTTGGGCTCCTCAAATCTGTCGCCGGTCTTTATGTGATCGGGACCCCTCTTGCTCAAGATCGATATGCCAAGCAGAGAGTTGTCATCTCTGACCTTGTGGAGATGCTTCTAGCCACCGCTCCGGCGACACTGGATTCGATTTTTCTGGCTGATTGGGAAGCGTGCGACGGTGACAACGAGCGACTACGCGTTGTGGTGGATCAAGTTGCCAGCCTGACCGATCCTGCCGCATATACCCTGCATGCCCGGCTCACGGCGCGGATAGAATCTAGTTCATGAGCGGGCGGATTAAGGATGAAGATGTTGCCTACATCCGAGACCGCGCGCCTATTGATGAAATCGTGGGCGACTACGTTCAACTAAGAAACGCAGGTGGCGGTCAGAAGAAAGGCCTCTGTCCTTTTCATGATGAGAAATCTCCCTCCTTTCATGTGACGCCCAGTAAGGGCTATTTTCACTGCTTCGGATGTCAGGTTGGCGGTGATGTTATCGCCTTCATTATGAAGATCGACCACCTCTCATTCACCGAGACTGTCGAGCGCCTTGCCGAGCGAATTGGCTACACCCTTCATTACGAAGAAAGTAGATCTGGCGCGTCGGCACCTGCGGGACAACGTTCGCGTCTTATTGCAGCCAATGCTGCAGCTGCCAAGTTCTACCAGGATCAACTCAACCAATCCCCACAAGCGCAAATTGGAAGAGATCTTCTGACCAAGCGCGGTTTCGATAAGGATGCATGTGCGTCTTTCGAAGTGGGATACGCCCCAGATGAGTGGGATGCGTTGACAAAATATCTACGCGCCCAAGGCTTCACCGCTGATGAATTGGAAGTCGCGGGGCTCTCCAAGATGGGCCAGCGCGGGCCGATAGACCGTTTTCGCAATCGGCTGATCTGGCCGATACGAGACATCTCTGGCGATGTCGTTGGCTTCGGCGCAAGAAAATTGGCAAGTGATGAAGTCGACAACGGCCCCAAATACCTCAACACACCGGAAACCCCTGTATATAAGAAGAGTCAAGTTCTTTATGGTCTCGAGCGTGCGAAGAAAGAGATTGCAAAGAAGAGGCAGGTGGTCATAGTTGAGGGATACACCGATGTTATGGCGGCCCATCTTGCTGGAATTACCACGGCGGTAGCGACGTGCGGAACTGCTTTTGGCGCAGACCACATTCGCATCTTGCGCCGTCTTCTTATGGATGATGATGCGTTCCGAGGCGAAGTGATATTCACATTTGATGGGGATGCTGCAGGACAGAAGGCGGCGCTGCGTGCTTTTAGTGAGGATCAGAAGTTTGTCACACAAACCTTCGTTGCCGTTGAGCCCAACGGATTGGATCCTGCCGAATTGCGCCAAGAAAAAGGTGATCTCGCCCTTCGTGACCTCATTGCTCGACGTGTTCCTCTATTTGAATTTGCCATTCGTACCGAACTCAATCAGCACAATCTTTCAACAGCCGAAGGAAGAGTGAACGCGCTTAATGCCGCTGCACCGATCGTTGCCCAGATTCGCGACAAGTCTCTCAGGCCCGAATACATCAGGTTGCTAGCAGGCTGGCTCGGCGTGGAAGTGGAAATCGTTTCGACTGCGGTGGGTCGCGGAGCACAGGCGGCAACTCCGCAAGAAGAAAGTGCGCCGGTTGTTGATTCATCCTGGCGGCCAAGTCCGTCAGAGCCTCGGTTAGCACTTGAACGTGAAGTCCTCAAGGCTCGTCTTCAAATGCCGGAGTTGGTTGTTGAGTGGTCACAAATTGAACTTGATGCGTTCACTCATCCCGCGTATCGACATCTGCGCGGTCTGATCGATGAGCATGCCGATTCCACGGCCCGCTTTGATCAGACCGATGATGAACGCATGAAGGCTTTGGTTGCCGAACTCTGCGTCGAGCCCATTCGCACCGATGGTGAGATCTCGGCCCGATATGTTCAAAGCATTGTTGCTCGACTTCGCGAGGTGGCATTGAGCAGAAGAGTCGCTGAGGTGAAATCGACCCTCCAGCGAATCAACCCCCTCACCGACGAGGCCGAATACACCGCCCTATTCACGGAATTGGTCACTCTGGAGGCGGCTCGAAGGGTGCTGCATGATCTAGCGCTAGGCGAAATCTAGGTTGGGGTGAGTTATAGGCGGATTTCTGACCACGCGTTCTGGTGCGCTAGAGTTTGCGACTGCCTAGCCAGATAAATTTCTGTAGTCCCTGATAGCTCAATTGGCAGAGCAGCCGGCTGTTAACCGGCAGGTTCTTGGTTCGAGTCCAAGTCAGGGAGC
>CAYLYA010000047.1:0-9185 GCA_964387855.1 uncultured Bifidobacterium sp. | reverse complement strand
AAACAATGAGTACGTGCTGGCCTGCATACATCCAGTGCTGGCCGATTGATGAACCCGTGTAAGGAGCCAAGTACTTAAATCCTGCTGGATCTGATGCAGGGGAAGCAACGATGGTCGTGTATTCCATTGCGCCGGCTTCTTCAAGGGAAGCACGGACAGATGCAATGGTCGAACCCTTCTGACCGATCGCAACGTAGATGCACTTAACCTGCTTCTTTGGGTCTCCGCTCAACCAGTTTTCGCGCTGGTTGATGATGGTGTCGACGGCAACCGCGGTCTTACCAGTCTGACGGTCGCCGATGATCAGCTGACGCTGTCCCCGACCGATAGCGGTCATGGCATCGATCGCCTTGATTCCTGTTGCAAGAGGCTCTTTAACCGGTTGGCGCTGAACTACCGAAGGCGCCTGCAATTCAAGTGCACGACGAGCATCGGCCTTGATTTCGCCCTTGCCGTCGATTGGGCGACCAAGCGGGTCAACCACGCGACCAAGGAAGCCGTCTCCAACTGGTACCGAGAGAACTTCACCGGTTCGTCGAACGGATGTTCCTTCTTCAATTCCTTCGTAATCACCGAGGATAACTACGCCAATTTCGCGAACATCGAGGTTGAGGGCTAGACCGAGTGTGCCATTCTCGAATTGCAAGAGCTCGTTGGCCATGGTCGATGGCAAGCCTTCGATGCGAGCAATACCGTCGCCTGCTTGGGTGACCGTACCGATCTCGTCTCGTGCGGCGACGCCTGGATCGTACGACTTGGCAAAATTCGCGAGCGCATCACGAATTTCCTCGGGTCGGATCTTCAGTTCGGCCATCTTTTTTCTCCCTTATCGCTTCTCTTAGTTAAATTTCTTTGTTAGCTCGCAGCGCCGACGAGTGCTCGTCCGGCTCCCGCTAGTCGGTTGCTGATCGTTCCATCGATAATCTCATCGCCGAATCTCACACTTACTCCGCCTACAACGGTTGGATCCACCTCAACATTGATCCGAACCGGCTGTCCCACTTGAGTCGCCAACAGGCTGGCCAAACGCTCACGTTGGGGCTCTGTTAGCGGAGCGGCAACTTGAACAAGTGCAATCAGACGGTTCCTTCTTGCCGCGAGGGCGAAGAAGTAATCCTCAAAAGCGGCTTCGATGCTTCTTCCCCGCAGGTTGCTCACCAAATGTGAAACCAAGGTGCGCGTGGAATCGGTGTAGTTCTTGCCCAACAACTGCGCCACAAGTGCGGCCTTCGCCTCATCTGCCCCGGTCGTAGTCAGCGCCTTGCGAAGTTCGAATGAATCCGAGACGGTTTGAGAGACTGCAAAGAATTCATCCTCAACGCGATCAAGTTCACCGGCGATGTTTGCGGCAGAGCCCTGAGCCTCAATGGCCAGTTGCTCAATCACCGGCACGAGATCTGCCGATGAAGACCAACGAAGGGATGCGATGCTAGTGATGATTTCGAGTGCCTTGGTATCTATCGATTTGCCGAAGATCTCGGTAACGAGTGCAACCTTGGAAGCCGAATCCCGCGAAGGATCCGTGATCGCGCGGCGCAGTGCAATCGAGTCGGCAAGAATCTGCGCACAGGAAAATAGTTCAGCGCACAGTTGCGATGCAGCCTCCTGCGTCGCGCCCTTTACTGCAGCATCGAGCATCGCACGGGAGGCCTTCAAGGACTCCCGGCTGCTTCCGCCAAAGTGTGCTCTCATGTACTTCCTTACTTGGAGGTTTCGAGATCGTCTAGAAAGCGGTCAACTACGCGCGAAGCGCGAGCCTGGTCATCGAGTGCTTCTCCGACGATCTTTGATGCCAACTCAACGGCGATCGTGCCCACTTCAGTGCGAAGGGATGCGATCGCGGCCTGCAGTTCGGCCTCAATGGAGGCGTGTGCCGCGGCGGTGATTCGACTGGCTTCTTCTTGTGCTTTGGTGCGAAGCTCTTCAACAATCGCTACGCCTTGGGCGCGAGCGTCTTCTCGAAGAGCATGAGCCTCATCGCGAGCCTTTGAGAGTTGATCGGTGTACTGACGAAGTGCGCGCTCAGCTTCAAGCTGTGCCTTCTCAGCCTTCTCCATCCCACCTTGAATTGCCTCAGTGCGAGCGGTGAATGCCTTTTCGAACATCGGCACCACTTTTGAGCGCAGAACAAGGAACAGAAGGGTGAAGGCGATTACGCCAACGATCAATTCTGCTGTGTGCGGGAGAAGAGGATTGATCTTCTCAGCAGCCAAATTTATTGAATGCATTGGTATCTATGAATTAGAGAACGAATGCGAGTACGAGGCCGAAGAGCGCAAGTGCCTCAGCAAGAGCGAACCCAAGGAACGCGATTGGCTGAAGAACGCTACGTGCTTCTGGCTGACGTGCAACGCCGCTGATGTATGCAGCGAAGATCATTCCGGTAGCAATCGCGGGTCCGATTGCAGAGAGGCCATAACCGACCAGGTTGAGCGTGCCTTTCATTTTTATACCTTCCTAGCTGTTAGTTAGTGCTCGTCGGCAAGGGCGCCGGCGATGTATAGAGCCGTGAGCAGGGTAAAGATATACGCCTGCAAACATTGGACCAAAAATTCGAAGAAGGTCAGACCAATACCGAAAGCGAAGGCAAATGGGCTGATCAATTTCAAGCCGATGACCCCCTTGAGCAGATGATCTCCGCCCAAGATGAAAACGAGAAGAAGCAAGTGACCCGCGAACATGTTCGCGAAAAGACGAAGACCGAGAGTAAGCGGACGGGTGATGAGGTACGTCGCGATCTCAATCGGAGTCAACAAGATGTAGGCAGCTTTTGGAACACCTGGCATGAACATGATGTCCTTGACGTACTTGCCGATACCTTGCTTGCGGATTCCGATGTAATGGAAGATCACGAAAGTGAAGATGGCAAGCACGTACGGGAAGCTTACGTGCGACATCGTTGGGAACTGAAGAAGAGGAACGATTCCAAAAATATTGTTGGTCAAAATGAAAACAAAGAGAGTGAATAAATAAGGGACAAAGCGCATGAATTCGTGACCGATGATGTCCTTGGCCAGATCATTTCTTACGAAGCCATAAATGCTTTCGCCGGCGAACTGCAATTTGGAAGGAACAATTGCCGCCTTGCGAGAGGCCATAATGAAGAAGACTGAAATCATGAGGACTGATAAAAAGACAAGAAGAATGGGCTTTGTGAAGTATTGGTTGTTGTGAAAGAAAGAGGGGAAGTTGAAGTCGTTGCTGCTTGGCGGGACGAATCCTTCGCCTTCAGCGCTTAACAAGTGCAACGAGCGCACGCACACTCCTCGGTTTTTCTAGAGATTAAGTTTTGCGGACCTGAGATACTGCAGGGAAATTCGGCCAGCGGGGCAACCTTATTGGCAAGTAATCAAATCTGTGAAATCGGCCAGAGACACCCCCGACTCAGGCCGTTCATCCAGACTCATGAACACAGGGGGAACTACTTAGAGTTCCGTCCACTAGAGCTTTCAATGGGCGAGGACTTTCAGTCTCGACCCATCCTTAGCCAGATCAGATAGATGGAAGCGCTCACGCCCAAAAGCAACCCCCCCAGGAGGAAGAAGTGGGTCTTGAGCCAGTGATCCAAGGCCCAGCCAACGCCGCCCCAGAAAAGCAGGCCCGATAGGAGGTAGCCAACAATGGACCAGGCTGCGCCATCGTCGTTTGGTTTCATTTGCCCTCCCCGCTCTTCTTATCTTGCGGCAATGGTAGGTGTATCCGCAGCTTTAAGAAACTTCGGATCTCGCCACCCAACCATGCCACGGTGAGTGCAAGGGCAACGACTCCGAAACTCCCTCGGTCGATGGTCTCGCGCGAGGTATATCGGGTCAGCAACCAGAGAAATAAGCCAAGAAGAGCGATCTTTGCGAAGTAGGAAAAGATCGCCAGAGCGAAAGTCGTCAGTGGATCAAGTTTTCGGGAAATTGCGGAGACCGCCAAGTGAACAGTGAAGTACATCACAACAACCAGCTGCGCCAGCAAAGCGCCAAGTAGCCCAGCCTTGCCTCGAACCAACGTCGCGGCGATGATCCCGATAATTCCAACTGCGAATGTCGGAATGAGAGCTCCAAGCATCAGGTCTCTCTCATTTGTTTTTTCAGTGCTCATCTTTTCGCAACTACTTTCTCTTGGGCCTCGGAGCGACGTTCTTTCCAACGGCTGGCGATAACGATGCTTGAACCTGCCAGCACTACAGCAGTGATCAATGCAGCCCACCAAGGCCAGAATGCAAGAACAGTCACTGGTATCGCCAAAGTGGCCGTCCAGAAATACATAATCACAGCAGTGCGTTGATGCGAGTTGCCTGCCCCCAAGAGTCGATGATGCAAGTGTTCCTTGTCAGGTGCGAATGGCGAGCGCCCGGACATCGCACGTCGGAAGACGGCCAATATCAAATCCATCAATGGAATTGCCAGAACTGCAAATGGAAGCAGAAGCGGCAGAAGGGTAGGTCCCCCATCCTCGGCCGCGATCGCATTTGCATCAACTTGTCCCGTCAAGGTGATCGCAGCGGCCGAAAGTAGGAGCCCGAGAAACATCGAGCCTGAATCCCCCATGAAGATTCGCGCTGGATGCGAATTGTGTGGCAAGAATCCAAGACATACCCCGACGATGATCGCGGTAATCAGCGAGGGAGAACCCGCGCGGCTAAAACCATTCACGACCGCCAACAAATAGGCGAAAGCAAAGAAAGACGCACCTGAGATCGCAACGATGCCAGCAGCGAGGCCGTCGAGGCCGTCTATGAAATTCACCGCGTTGATCGTCACCAACACGACGAGAACCGTCACCAACTGCCCGATGCTCGGCGGAAGCGTGGTCACCCCGTTAATCGGGAGCCAGAGGATCTGAATTCCATAGAGCAGCAAAATGCCAGCGGCAAGAGCTTGCCCAGCTAATTTCGTGATGGCATCGAGTTGAAACCGATCATCGGCCATTCCCAAAATAATGACAAACGTCGAGGCAAGAAAGATTCCCTGCAACTCGTGGCCAAAAGTCTTACCCACCAGCGCAAGATGGCGCGCGATCACGAAGGTGAGGACCATTGAGATCCACATCGCCACGCCACCCCAACGCGCAGTCGGCAGAGTGTGGACATCTCGCGTTCGAATCTGTGCCACCGCGCCAAAGTACTCAGCCATCCTCTTTACGAACGGCGTTATCAAATAGCACAATGCTGCCGCCAAGAGAGCGGTGGCAAGATAGACGCGCATGTTCTATGTACTGCTAGTTATGCAGAATAAATTGGGAAGCGTGCGGTCAATTGGTGAACTTCGCTGCGAATCTGCGCCGACACCTTCTCATCCTCACTTGCGATTGCGCGCGAGATAAGGGATGCGATGATCTTCATCTCGGCCGCCCCCATACCTTGGGTTGTGGTGGCCGCTGATCCAACGCGAATTCCACTTGTTACAGCTGGTGATTCTGGATCGAATGGAATCGCATTCTTGTTGAGGACGATTCCTGCCAAGCCGCATCGCTGATCAGCAACCTTGCCTGTGACATTGGTGCTTCGGATATCAATCAAAGCCAAGTGGGTCTGGGTTCCACCAGAGACTGCGCGCATTCCTTCTTCTTCAAGAGAGGAAGCAAGCACCTGACAGTTGGAAATCACGTTTCTTGCATACTCCTGGTATGCGGGTTGGGCGCATTCCTTGAGCGCAATGGCCTTGCCAGCAACCGCGGACATGATCGGTCCGCCTTGCATTCCTGGGAATACTGCCTTGTCAATTGCTGGGCCATGCTCGGCCTTGGAAAGAATCATTCCGCCACGAGGTCCGCGAAGAACCTTGTGCGTCGTGAAGGAAACCACGTCGGCATAAGGCACTGGCGATGGAATTGCCTTGCCTGCAACAAGCCCGATGAAGTGGGCAGCATCCACCCACATGATGGCGCCGACTTCGTCACAAATCGCGCGCACTGTCTCGAAATCAATCAGGCTCGGGTAGGCAGTGGCGCCCGTACAGATCATTTTCGGCTTGTTCTTGATGGCAAGATCGCGCAACTCGTCGTAGTCGATGAGTTCATTGTCTTGGCGAACACCGTAGGAAACGATGTTGAACCATTTACCCGAGAAGTTGACCTTTGAACCGTGAGTCAGGTGGCCACCGTGAGGAAGCGACATCGCAAGGACCGTGTCGCCAGGCTTGGTAAATGCCGCATAGACGGCGATGTTGGCACTTGCACCTGAGTGTGGCTGGACGTTTGCATGCTCTGCGCCGAAGAGGGACTTGGCACGCTCGATTGCGAGGTTCTCTGCCTTATCGACTTCCTCACAACCGCCGTAGTAACGCTTCCCGGGATACCCCTCTGCGTACTTGTTCGACAGGGTCGAGCCCAGAGCCGCAAGCACTGCACGCGAAGTGAAATTCTCGCTAGCGATCAGTTGTAGATCAGTCTGCTGGCGGTGAAGCTCCGAAAGGAGCACCGCAGCGATATCCGGATCTTGCTTGGAGAGCAGGTCGAAATCAGGGCCGTAGAAAGGAGTATCAGACATGACGTAAGCCTATTCTCTCAGTTGGAATTTGATGAATCAGAAACGAGGATCTCGGGCAGGGCCTCCCGCAATTTATCAACGCTCACAGCACCCTCACGAATAACCTCTACCCCGGTCTCGTTATCTGACACGACAGTAGAGGCTAGCGCCGGAGTAAGGATTCCCGCATCGAAAATCCCCGCGACGTCGTACTCCCTGGCCGCAATATCTTTGACATCAAGGATCGGGGGTTGACCAGCGGCAGCGGCACTACCGACTGCCAGCGGCCCGCTCTTGCGCACGAGGGCTAGAACGAATTCGGCGGATGGAACTCTCACCGACACTTGACCCAGACGTTTTCCATCTCCAAGATCCCACGACAGACCGCGTTGCGGAGGGAGGTTGAACGAGAGTTGACCCGGCCAGAAATTCGACATGAGGACGCGTGCACCCACCGATACATCGCGCACGATTCCGTCGATTACTTCTTGACCAGAAATCAACACCTGTGCCGCGACTCCCAAAGCATCGCCACGAAGGACATGCATGGCCCGCACTGCATCGTGATCGAATGCATCTGCAAGGTAGGCGTAACCATTCTCAAGTGGTGCCGCAATGATCAAGCCCGCCCTAATCCATTGAAGCGCCTGATCGACGTGAACATCAAGATCCCCTGACTTAATGTCCATCGTATTTATCATCGGGGTAGCCTCTGAGCACTTGTCCAACGCGGGCGATTGTTAAGGTCATTGTGCACTCTGATATCGGTGAAGTTCGCTGAGAGAGCGTGCTCGACGGCACTGCCTTGTTCTTCCCCGTGTTCCATGACAAAGATGCCTTCATCTTTGAGCAGACGCGCGGCAGCGGCAATGAATTGACGTGGCACATCCATTCCGTCTTTACCCCCAAAAAGTGCTGAATGAGGCTCGTAATTTTTCACCTCGAACGGAAGATCCTGATTGTTAGGAATATACGGTGGATTTGCGACAACCAGATCGGCCTTCACGCCCGTCAGCGCGGTTGATACATCTTCGGCAACGATTCGTACATCAACATCGTTTGACTCGATATTTTTGCGGAGCCAAACCAGCGCTTCAGGATCATTTTCCACTGCAATAACGTGTGCCATCGGAACCTGGGCCGCAATCGCGATAGCAAGTGCACCAGAACCTGAACCCAAATCAATGATGCTGGTCGCTCTCCCGAGAGATTTCAAGTGGGGAAGAATATTCTCCACGAGCAATTCAGTCTCCGGCCTTGGAATCAACACACCTCTGCCGACGTGCAAGGTGAGGTCGCAGAAGTGGGCAACGCCAGTGATGTATTGGACTGGCTCGCCGCCCAAGCGGCGCACGCACAAAACCTCAAATTGCTCAAAGACATCGTCGATATTCTCGAAGTTCGCGAGCATCCGCTCGACTATTACGGTGTTGTGGAGTTCCATTCGGGTAATTCCCAAGGCATGGGCTAGCAGGAGCTCAGCATCTATTTCAGCGTATCCGGACTCGCGAAACTCGCGCTTGGCACGCTGCAGTTCGCTCCTGAAATCCATGATCAGCTCGTTGCGGCCAACCTGGCAGCTTTATCTGCATCCAATAATGATTGGATCATCGGATCAAGTTCCCCACCTAAAACTGCGTCCAAATTATTGGATTTGTAATTCACGCGGTGATCACTGATGCGGTTCTCGGGGTAATTGTAAGTACGGATTCGCTCGCTTCGATCTACCGTTCGCACTTGGGACTTGCGCTCTGCCATGGCTGCCTGATCTGCCGCCTCTTGGGCCGCGGCCAACATGCGGGCGCGCAAAATTCGAAGAGCAGATTCCTTGTTCTGCAGTTGGCTCTTCTCGTTCTGACAGGAAACAACGATGCCAGTTGGAATGTGTGTGATGCGTACTGCCGAGTCGGTTGTATTAACACTCTGTCCTCCAGGGCCACTGGAGCGGTACACATCGATACGCAAGTCGTTCATGTTGATGTCGACGTCGATTTCTTCAGCTTCGGGGAGAACAAGTACACCGGCAGCCGATGTATGAATTCGACCCTGTGATTCGGTCTCTGGAACTCGTTGAACTCGGTGTACTCCGCCTTCAAATTTCAAGCGAGCGTAGGGGGACTGACCCGGTTCGGGCACGCCCTTGGATTTGATTGCGATAGAGATGTCCTTGTAACCGCCCAAATCGCTTTCGGTTGCATCGAGAATTTCGGTTTTCCATCCGTGCTTTTCTGCATAGCGAAGGTACATGCGGAGAAGATCGCCGGCAAAAAGTGCGGACTCATCCCCGCCTGCTCCGGCCTTGATTTCCATGATGACATCGCGGTCATCGTTGGGATCTCGCGGCAAAAGGAGTTCCTCCAATTTAATTGCCGCTCGATCACACTCCTCCTGTAAGGCAGGAATTTCAGATGCGAAATCAGGGTCTGTCTCGGCAAGTTCCTTGGCCGCAACCAGGTCATCCTCGGCAGCACGCCACTGGCGAAAACCTGCAACGACCGGGCCGAGTTGGGCATATCGACGGCCAAGCAACCGTGCCCGACCTTGATCGTTGTGAATGCTCGGGTCGGCCATCTGCTTCTCGAGCTCGTTGTACTCGTTCACGAGTTCATGGGCAGAGGCAAAGCGATCGGTATTGCTCACGATT
This sequence comes from uncultured Bifidobacterium sp., assembly GCA_964387855.1. GTDB lineage: Bacteria > Actinomycetota > Actinomycetes > Nanopelagicales > Nanopelagicaceae > QYPT01. The sequence goes on along the minus strand of CAYLYA010000047.1, from coordinate 84 downwards.
GCCTCCGCTCTTCTAGGTCGATTGAAAATTGAGAAATAAAAAGACCGCAGCCGTTACTGAGGTAACGGATGCGGTCTAATTGAA
>CAYLYA010000046.1:0-9233 GCA_964387855.1 uncultured Bifidobacterium sp. | reverse complement strand
CATTCCAGGTCCACGAATAGCAAGCACGATGGTGAGTAAACCCATCCCGATCATGAGGAAGCCTGAAACCATGGAGACCCACGGAATGCGCCGTTTAGATCCCGGCCACAGCGCGACCGGGTGTGCCGATAACAGTCGAGAGTTACCCCAGTTCTTTCGGTCCCACACCAAGGCCAAAATGCAAAGAGGGGCCACCATTCCAAAGACATAAGCGGCACCAACTGCAAGGGCAGCCGGGAGGGAAGAGGCTGCACCTGAGAGTGCAGCAACGCCTGCAAGTACGGGAGCGCAACATGCGCTACTTGCTCCTGAGAAGACACCTAATCCGTAAACGGATCCAATGCCGGAGTTGCCGCCTTTACGAGAGGGCATCGGCAACATCATTTTCCATCCAGACAAAGTGGCTAGCCCAGCAGCGAACATGATGAGGCCAACAATGGTGAATATCCAGATGTGGTACTCGATGAGGACTCGGCTGACCGCGGCGGCGCCTAGGGCGATCGGCAGAATGATTGTGCCCACACCGGCCGTGAAAACCAAGGTCATAGCCAAGATCTGGCTACGGCGTCGGAAGGTCGAAGCGAAATACGCAGGCAACATGACCGAAACGCAGCACGGAGCCAGTAGCGCAACAATGCCGCCTAGGAATGAGGCCAGGATCGTTGTCGAGAACAGGACTTGGCCCATGATTTAAGGGTTGCGTGCGAATACCGCGAAACGGCTAATCATTCTGTAAAGATTTAGGAAAGAAATGGCATCAAGGCAATTGACCTACATGCGATGAGCCATGGGAAAGAGGAAGAGCGCGACGTTTAGAGCGCCAAGCGCGCCAACCAAAATGGAGTAAGGGAACAGGGTCGCTTTGCGGGTTTCCGGGTCGCTGTATCGACGATATGTAATCCGACGAACGGTGTAAAAGGAACCCCATAAGCCAACGGCCAAGACAATGAACTGGAGCGTGCGGATAGTTCCGTTTCCTACGATGGCGGTTGACCCTGTTGCATCGTGCCCAAAGAGAGAACCTACGGAGTAGAAGACTGATTTGCCTTCGGCCAGCAGATGGAAGAGGTTGTGGGCTACGTGTCCGGCAACATCAAGGGGAATCAGTGCATAACCGAACCGTGCGAAATTCTGACGGGTGCTCTCAAAATTTGCCTTACCGGCCACCTTTCCGGCAATTGCCAAGAGACCAACTGGTATTGACACCCCTATCGCGAAGACAATGGTAAAGATGAGTGCGTAGTTGGTGATGCCGGTGACCCTTTCAACCGCGGCGAGAATATCTGTCCAGATTTTCAACATTGTCACGTTCTGGATGAGGACGATGCCCATGATTGCCATCGCCAGAAAAGACTCTTCGATCTTCGGGGAGCGCAGATACCAGAGCTCTTGGGTTGGCTTGCGAACGGTGAGAGTGATCGCATCATTGGGGCAACTCTTGATGCAGTTTGCGCACAAATTGCAATTTGCGTTTGAATCCATCGTGCGTGGGAATGAGAAGAGTGGGCATCCTGCAATTTTTTCAGTTCCATTAAAACAAGCAGCCTTCGATTTGCACGTCGCGCATATGTCGGTATCGGCACGAAGGGCAATCATTCCCGTTCTTGCGTAATTTCCGGACAGGCCGCCTAGAAAGCAGAGATAGCGGCAGAAAGTTCGGCGTTGGAAGAATGCTCCGGAGACAATTACTGCAAAGGTCAAGAGGAGGAGTAAAATCCCTGAACCCCATGGGGACTCCACAATTCCCCATACGTGGTCGGCCCATGTGATGGCTATGAATGTGGCATCGATGATCCATATTCCATAACTTTTGAGAAAAGCGGGTACCGGGCGATTGACGCCTACAAGCTTTTGGACGAAGTCTGACAGCGTTGCAAAAGGGCACACTGCACACCAAAAGCGCCCCAAGAAGACGAAAACGATTGGGATGAGCGGCCACCAGAGAACCCACATCAATGCAGTTCCGGCATTATCGTGAGCACTTGTTGGACCGACCAATAACTCATAGGCAATTAATCCAAATACTGCGGCGATCGGAATCTGCAGAACTCCCGGGTACCAGCGACTGCGCATAACTGATCGCACTGCGCGGATCTTTAGGAGGTTGCGCCCTTTCGGCTCTATGTCACTGGATTCGGAACTTCGGAGTTCCAAGTCCTGGCTCATTTGCCAGCACCGCGGCTGGCCAACGATGATTTCTTGGCGGCGAGTTTTGCCCGATCTTTACGTCGGAGCAGGATTGCGGACATAAGCACCGAAGAAGTTCCAAAACCGAATGTGCCGAGGGTCAGAGCCAGAGGTCTGTCAGGGCTGGCCACTTCGACGTGCTTCATTCCTGGCATATTTGGATCCATCTCAGCGACTTTCCGTGCCGCAGTTGTGGCGGTAGAAGTTTGCCAGTTTTTGCCTCGATTAATGCTTGTATAGATCTGCGCTTTGTTGCCGACGAGCACACCAACTATGAGTTTCTTCCCGTCTGCTGAGAAGTCGATTGCCGCCGCACCATGGGGCAGACGGATTTGCTTCCAGGTGTGACCGCCGTCGGCACTCATTGCACTGTCCATCATTCCTATAGCTGCGATTTCTTTAATGTTTTTCACATTCCATGCCACGGCCATCGGACCAGCTGGACCACCCAGGGACGACCACGTAGCACCGCCGTTCGTACTGATTGATAAACCTGCCGACATATCTGGGGCAATGACTCGTTTTGGATTTCTGGGATCAACCAACAGGGAGCCCATGAAATTCTGACCAACTTTTGCATTGCGCATCTTCCAAGTGGCTCCACCATCGATTGATGATAGAAGACCAACCTGAGGCGACCCAAGATAAACAGTCTTCCCGGCGGCACCGATCGCGTGCACATCCGATGTGGATCCGAAGAATGTGATCTTCTTGAATGTTGCACCCTTATCCGTTGACTTGAAAAGACCATTGTGTCCGCCCGCGAGAATTCCTAGGGAGGAGGAAGTCCAACTCATGACGTCGGCGCCGTCAAGGGAATGCATTGGTTTCCAGCTCTTTCCCCCGTCCTCTGACACCCCTGCACTTTCATGCCCTGTCATGAAATAGCGATCACCCATGACGCTTGTGGTGTGAAGGTGATCGCCGACGAAAAGCTGATTGGGCACCGACTTGGAAGAACTGGATAGGGTGGCAGCTGTGGCGGCGGTTGGAAGCGAACCCGCCATAGTCAGAATTGTTCCCAATACCACCAATATAGGCTTGGCACTCTTCATCACAATGTTCTCCGTAACTTTCGCGTTAATTTGATTATCTGAATTCTGGATTGTTCACGCGCCGAAACCATAAGGTTTTCGTAAAGATTTGAGAAAGGATCCCTGCGATAAGTTCGACTGTGACCGGCAGCGCAGGTTTTTTCAATGAGTATGTTGTTGATCACATGACTGCAGGCGGACGCCGAGGTGCTAGAAAAGATCGGGTGAGGCTTCTCACGAGGTGATTCTCTTGCAGTGTAACTGTGGTGATTTATTCTAAAGGCAATAGAGGGCGAGTTCGTTAAGAAGTACGAACAGACCGCCGATGCCTCGCATGAAGAAGTGTGACCCACATGAATGAAAGAAAAGGTTCCCTGCTGGAGTACGTCAAGAAAGAGCGCGACGTACTCGCACGATATAGCCGTTCGCACCCTCATTTTAAGAGGAATATCCTCATTGATGCCTTTGTTTCCAGTGCGCTCGTTCTTATTGGTTTTGATGTCTTCTACCAAGTAACCCAGCGAACACGGGTCCATGAGCTTCTTCGATCTGGCGCAGTGGTTATGACTTCCGACCAACTCATTAAGCACGTGAAGGATGAAAGGATTGCAGCATATTGGCTAGGTCCAAAACCAGGTTACAAGTACACGATTATTTGTAAGGATCGAAGTGAGATAATTGTGACCTATCTCCCTCAAGGGGTAAGCGTCAATCACCCTGACCGGTTCAATCTGACCATCGAGACCTATTCGAAGACGTTGGAGAGAGAGCGACCCGCCTGGTCCAATATTTCAACCGATAGGGATGACTTCGTGGCATCCGACGGAACCGTTGGCTCCACTGATTCCTCAAGACCTCAGATAGTGCGATTCTCCGTACCGGATACGGACAAAGTCGTGGAGGTTCAGTATCCATCCACTAAGCGAATTTACGATGTCTATGCAGATGGTGAGCGGCTCAAACTAATCTCAGAAACTAAGTCGTAGAGGAAGGTTGTTTCTCCCGGTTGCATCATTATCTACTCCAAGGAACTGGTGTATTTGAATGGAGTTTGATTCAAACCCGATCTGGCTCAGTGCCATATAGAGATTCCAGATTCGCGCGCGATTGATGCCGACTTCGGCGACTGCTTCATCCCAATTATTTTGGAGATTCTCACACCACTTGGAGAGAGTTTTGGCATAGTGCTCTCGAAGATTCTCACTGTGACGAAGTTCGAAACCAGAGTTGTGCATAGCCTGGATTACCCGACTTGGGGAAGTGAGCTCGCCGTCAGGGAAGATATAGCGGTCAATGAATGCACCAGCGCGTGCGCGTTCGAGCGAAGTGGGTCGCGTAATGCAATGGTTGAGAATACGTCCTTGGTCCTTAATGCGTTTGTGCAACTGATTGAAGTACAAGTCGAGTTTCGAATCACCGACATGCTCACTCATGCCGACAGAGGAAATGGCGTCGAAGTCAGTCTCTGTAACCTCGCGATAATCCTGGAGTCGAATCTCGACACTATTCTCAAGCTTGGCCTTGGCAACCCTTTGCCGGGCCAATTCCACCTGGTTTGTGCTGAGGGTGACACCAACGGCTTTGGCTCCATATTCCTTTGCCGCATGAAGTACAAGAGTGCCCCAGCCGCAACCGACGTCAAGCAATTTCATTCCTGGTTTGAGATCAAGTTTTCTGCAGATGAGGTCGACTTTCTCGAGTTGTGCGGCCTCTAGGGAGCTTTCCTCCGTTGCGAAAACAGCGCACGAATAGACCATCGTTGGGCCGAGGATTAAGGAGTAGAAATCGTTGGAAACATCGTAGTGATGGTGGATGGCGGATTTGTCGCGCGTGAGCGAATGAAGTAGTCCACGCCGGTAGCGAGGCGGCGCTTCTTCAGCGGGTAGATCCGGTCTGACGACGACGGTGGGACCCACAGCCTTTGCCAATTTGGCCAAGCCGTCGACTGGTATGGGGTGTTTGACGAAGTCCTTGAGTGCAAGGAGGGTTTGATGGATGTCTCCGCGGATGTCCAAATGATTCGTGATGTACGCGCGTGCGAGGCCGAGATCACCTGGATGGCTAAGGATGTAGCGAAGTGCAAGCGGAGATTTGATTTCCAGGACATTGGGGGAGTTAAGGTTTCCAGCTGCACTTCCGTCGAAGGCCGCAAATTTAATGGGCACAGCGTCATCGAAGAGCGTTGATACCTTCTGTGCAATCCATTTGTGCTCTGACATCACGGTTCTCCACTCCGTCACGGGTTATTCAAGATGCACTACGAGAATAATCCAAAAATGCCAATTGGTCACCGATTTTCAACCACAAAAGACAGTTTTGGTGAAGTTGCCGAGACGTTTACTCAGCGCGCTCCAGAGGAATTTGGAGTATCACCTTGGTGCCAAAGCCGGGTTGGCTTTCTATTTTGAGCTTGCCACCAACGAGTTCCATTCGTTCGTACATCCCCTGGATTCCAAGGGATCTAGCAGGAGCCGGGCCAAAATTCCACATCCCGATTCCGTTATCTGTAACCGAAATCTCCAAGTCATTGTCACTGAACTTCCAGCGAACGCGGACCGCCGTCGCTTTTGAATGCTTTTCTATGTTGTGAAATGCCTCTTGCATTACGCGAAAAATATGGATCTTGTCGTCATCGCGGATCGGTCGACTCTCTCCCTCGGTGTCAAAACTCACCTTGATCCCGGAGTTCTTTTCCAATTCTCGGCTAATCCATTCGACGGATGCCACCAACCCCAGTGTATCCAGGAGCATCGGGCGAAGCGCTTCGCAATATCGGCGGATGGCGTCGGTAGTTTGGGTGATGGTTTCTTTGGCACGCACCACTTGTGCATTGGCCTTTTCCGGGCTCTCTGCATTTATCGCCCCGTCCAATTGATGGATAACCGCGGCGAGTAGTTGGAGCGAGTCATCATGGAGGTCCCTGGAGATTCGCCTACGCTCATTTTCTTGTGCCTCGCTGGCAAGCTTAAAAAACCTATCCTTTTCGCGGATGATTTCCCTCATTTTTTCGTTGAGAATTTGCAGATTCAAACGTGCAACTCGTTCGCGAGAGACGAGGTATGCGACGGCGAGAGAAAGTCCACTGATGACAGCAATCCTTGCCAAGAAAACATTGTCATATGGCAAGGAGGACCAGATAAGTAATTTGGGGATGACAAATAATGACGTAAGGAGGATGGTGGAAACGGCGCCGCGCAATCCAAAAATCACGCCCGATGAAATGGTAGAAACCAAGAAGAAGAGGATGAAAGACTTGAGGATCCACGAATTCTCAAGAGTTTTTGTCAGCGCTTCGACGTTGTCGCCTTTAGTCGGAAGTGTGGTGAGTTGAATGCATGCAATCAGATTGAGAACCTGAATGAGCCAGAATCGGTAATCGCGATATGGGGGCAAGTTCTCACGTACCCACGTCGCGAAGAGTCGAGTAAAGGATGGGTTAGACGTTGGCTTCAAGTCAGGGCGGCCTTTAGAGGGGCAGTTGAATGGAGCGGTCTCGTATGGCTCGAGTCACTGCCTCAGTTCGGGAGGAGACCCCGAGCTTGAGAAAGATATTGTGCATATGTACTTCGATTGTCCGGTTGCTCAAATTAAGTTGCTCACCGATTTGTTTGTTGGTCACTCCTCGTGCAGCCAATTCCAGTATTTGAATTTCGCGCTTGGTGAGTCCCAATGAATTCTCTGTTGGTGCGGCGTGATCCGGGGCGTCGACTTCGAAGGCAATGGATGGGGTGATCACAGTGGCGCCTCCCAGCACGGTGACAATTGCCCTGCGCAATTCTGCGGTGCTGGCAGTTTTGAGGAGATAACCATTGGCCCCCGCTTGAAGGACTTTTCGAACTCGATCAAGCTCTGCGGTTGCTGAAAAGGCGATGATTTTTGTTTCTGGGAAATCTTGCTTGATCTTCTGAGTCGCCTCAAGGCCTCTCATTACCGGCATGTGGCAATCCATAAGGACGACATCTGGATGTAGGGCAGCGACCATTGCGTAGGCCTTCTCGCCATCCTCCGCCTCGCCCACGACCTCGATACGCTCGGCCCCGCCTGCAAGTTGTTCGCATAAACCAGCGCGAAAGATAGGGTGGTCATCTACTACGAGCAGGCGCACCCCTGGAGTTTGTTCCGTCTCGGCAGCACTCTCGCCCTGCATCTCCCACCCCCATACATGAGCGCTGAAATGACTGGTCATAATCCTCCGCGCTGGGGAAATGGTACTGACTGCCCTTGCAAAGTGCCGCCATATTGGCAACTACGTGTTTTCCACAAGGACAGGTGGGGCTTTCGCATATATGCGGAACGGGTGAGTGCTGGCACTCTTAGGCTATGAGATTTGCATCACATCGTGGGACCGTCGGAACGTGATCCGATGGCGATGGTCATGCCCAGTCTCATAGCACCCATTAAGAAGGAGGCCACTCACCTCCTTCACTACAGTCGATCTCGTCCCCGCTTCAAACTCCACCTGGCGGTGGATGCCGTCTTGTCGATGGCCTTGGTTTTTGCCGTCTTCCAGATCGCCACCGCCACTTCGCGCCATAACGTCTCCGATGCCCTCAAGTCCTCAGGTGCTGTTGCCTTCTCGGCAAGCGAACTTCGAGACTTCATCAAAGAGGAGAAACTTGTTGCTTACTGGACAGGGTCGAATTCTGCGGAAAAATACACGCTCATTGCAACCACACCAGGTGAAGTCACCATTTCTTATTTCCCAAAGAACGCTGACATTCGCGAAGTGGATTCAAGCATTCTGGTCGTACAAACCCATAATCACTTCACCGCGAGTGAGGCGCAAGCATATTCGCGCGACGTATCGGGCCCTGGGAGTTTTCAGATGAATCAAGGTGCGACGGGAAATGTGATTGAGTACAACCCGGCAAGGCCTAATAGGGTTTTGGTCACCATGACAAATCAGAATTCAACTGTAACCATTTACAACTCAGTCCCGGAGGCATCCCTGACATTGGCTATGAAGCCTGGAGCAATTCAGAAAATCGTCTAAATCTTAGATGGGCCCTTCGAGGTCTGGGAGTACTTGGAAAGCAAGATTGATCCCAGTGTGATGGCCGTGCCGGTGATGAGGAAGCCGTTGAGCGCGCCCTTGTGTGTAGGCATTAGCCAGTCAAGAAGTAATGCACCGACAAGTTGGCCGGTTACGGAAAAAAGAACGAAATCGAGAACGCCCATTGACTTGACCACACTTGATGCCACGGCGATGAAAACAACACCACACGGTCCACCGATGTAGACCCACGGGTTGTGAGGCAGGCTTCCGATTGAACCACCTTTGGCAAAATCAACGGCTAACGCTGCTGCAATGAAGACCGTGCCGACGAGAAAGTTAAGCCAGGTAGTGACAATTGTCCGATTGGTCACGTGGTTGATCTGACTGTTCATTGCGAATTGGAACGATCCGACGACGCCGGCGAGGATACAGAGGACGACCGTGATGAGATTGAAATTGGATTTGCCGAATTCGGGATACACCGCAACGGTCACGGCAATAAGAGTCATGACCGCGGTGAAAACTCTTCGCCCGGTGATGTGTTGCTTGCCGTTGCTAGAGAAGCCGATTTTGTCTACCAGGAGTGATGACATTGCCTGTCCGCCTACGATGCAGATCGTGAAGATAGCGACACCTATTTGGGGTACTGCAATGCTCTGCATGGAGACGTAGAGGGTGCCGCCAATTCCAGCCAGAAGAATCCACCAGTCTAATTCGCCAGCCCTGACTGCACGGACGAGTTCGTTGAATCCAGCCCTATCGGCCCTGCGACCAAGGAGCATCACCCAAAGGATCGCCCAACCTATGAGGTTGGAAATTATCGCGGCGCCCAGGGCACTGTGGACGTCTATGCCGAGTTGACCGTTAGCTCGTCCTTGTACCGATGCGAGGGCACCCACAATTAATGCTAGGAGACCGTACATGTTCCTTCTCCTAACGATTCGCGCGCGAAAAAAGCAATGATCTCAAGAAGTGGGGCGGGTCGGGCTCGAACCGACGACGACGGAATTATGAGT
>CAYLYA010000045.1:0-9486 GCA_964387855.1 uncultured Bifidobacterium sp. | reverse complement strand
TCCGACGCTACAGAGATGTGACCAGCGAATCGGGATTTTTCAAATCTGATTTGTTAGGTTCGAATCGAGAGATCTCACCTCAACAGTGATCCGTTGCAATTCATTCATGAAAAAGGCCGCCTGCTTGCGCAGACGGCCATTGGAAACGATGCGATTGTGAGTCGACTAGAGGCAGTTGGCCGGCGGGGTGAACGAAATGTACAGATAGTCGATCAGACCCGACAAGTCAGCGATATCAATACCGCCGGCGATGTCGCCGTCGATGTTAGCCGAGGTCAGGCACGGAGGAGGCGTGAAGCTGATGTACAAGAAGTCGATCAGAGCCGACAAGTCGGCAATATCGACACCTTTGGCAGGATCAGCGTCAACGTTTCCAGTGCGACCGTCGATACTGTTAGCCAGGCAGCAACTCGCCAGGTTACAAGTAGGACGGAGGTGACCGTTGTACCACTTGAACGCCTTGTCGAATGATGCGCCCAGCGCAGTCTCGGATCCGTTTTTCTCGGTGATCAGCGCAGTGTATACGGTGACGGTATCGTTTACTGCAAAATTGCGCTTGTGATAATAAGTGTACAACGCACGGTGATCCAAGCGACCTGACTGAGCCGCGAGGCCGGTGTTCCCCATGAGATTCCAGAAGAACTTGCCTTCGGCGTTGGACGAAAGTGAATCATACAAATACAGCGTGTCCTGACGGTACGTTAGCGCACTATAGAAATCCTTGGTATTCGAACAAGGGTCGGTCGTGAACTCCGATTTCGTGTAGCGACCAAGCATGAACATGGCGCCATAGCGCGAAGAGTCGCGCTGGGTGCCGCAATCGGGAACGGTGCCGGTATCGGTACCGCGCGAATACACGGTCTTGGTGCCGAGGATCTTGCTGGTGTTCGTGGCAACAGAGTCAGACGGAACGTCCCAGTCGATCTGCTCGCCGACGGTTACATTATTTATCGGCGAAGCCTTCATGTTGAAGTATTTCTTCTCAACAATGATGAAGTTACAGGAGTCGCCGGCAGTCGGAGCATAGTACGTCGCGGAAACACCGATAGTCGTGTCGCGATTGACGAAGGTGCCGGTTCGGTATCCGTCAAAGCCGGTGCCGGTGAAACTACCAGAAACGCCACCCACCACTGGTTTGAAGGATTCGTCGGTGTCGAAACCGAGTTCAAACAACTGGTTGCTCCAGCTATAGGCAGAGCCCGCAGTGATTTCGCGGTGGACCAACAGGCCGCCGTCGTACAGTTAGATACCCAGACGGGACTGGCCGGAGGTGTCGCAATCCGCGCTGAACGCCCAGTAATCCATATTGGCTTTACCGGTTCCGTCAAGACCATTGCGTCCCATTTCGCCATTATTCGAAACCACCAGGCGCAGGCATCCGGTTGATACCGTATCCCACTTCTGAGCGGCAACCGTATCGGCAACCAGGAAACGATCGATCACGATGTTGATCGAGTCGCGCGGCGCCTTGGCGTCGGACTTGATGTAAAGCGAGCCGGAGAGGTTTACCACTGTGCCCGGGGAGTTGATCACGCCGGCTTTGTTCAGGGTGACGTCAAACGTGTTGGTGTTTGGAATACCGGCGGGGACGGTCATCCCGCCGCCATTCGTCACTGCCAACCAGTCGGTCGGAACGTTCGTCTGCTTCACAAACCCAATCTGGGCGATGTTCAGCGTGGCGTTTCCTTCGTTGGTCACCGTCACGGTAACCGTCTTCGGATGGGGGGCACCATGGCCGCAGGGGGGGGGCCCGGGCTCCGGGCGCATGACCTGGGGGTTGACCCGGTCCGGGCAGAGGTCGGAGGAGGCCTCGTAGGTCGCCCCGGTGTCGTCCGTCACCCGGATGGCGGCTTCGATGGCATTGAGTTTCACCAGCCGGTCGCGGCCGATCTCGTCGAGCGGGATGGTCTGAGAGGCCGGGATGCGGGCGCCGCCCGAGATGGTCTTCAGGGGGCGCTCGTCCGCCTGCACGGTCACCTCCGCCTTCGTGATGCCCGGCAGGGGGAAGAGGTCCAGCTTGACGCCGAGCGTCCTCTGGTTGCGCGTCTCGGTGATCAGTCCGCCGTAGACCTGGTTGCGCACGGCGTCGTTGTCGAAGAGGAGCTCCACGCGCTGGTTCTCCATCCGCCCCTCCCGGGTATCAGCGGGGGAGGCCTCGGCCGGCAGCCCGCGGGCTTCGATCAGGATGCGTGCGGGGGTGATCCCCCACACGCGCAGCAGGTAGTCCTTCACCGTCTCGGCCCGGGCCTGGGCGAGCTTCAGGTTGTCCTTCTCCACGCCCGTCTCGGAGGTGCAGCCCACCAGGGTCAGCTGGGCGTCGGAGGTGTCGCGCATGGCTTTGCCGGCGAAGTTCAGGACGTTGAAGCAGCGGCTCAGGAACCCGGACACCTCCTCGGGTCTGAAGGCGTCCGCGTCGGTGCGCGTCTTGTAGAGCGCGTAGGTGTCCGGCAGGTCGCTGCGCCCGGTCGGGAAGAACACCATCTGGGAGGCCGACCGCCCGGTCGTGGTCACGGGGACGTCGAAGGTCAGCGTCTTGGGTTCGAGCGCGATCGGGTTGATCATCTCGTAGGTGATGACGTACTTGTGCAGGATCGTGCTCTTGAGCTCCTGGAAGATGGGCACGAGCTCGGCCGCCGACCGGGCCTTCCAGGTGCGGCCGCCGTGGCCCCCGGCGAAGCCGGAGAGGAACTCGTCCATCCGTTCGCCGGGCATGTAGTCGATGCTGTAGGCCCTGAGCTGGCCGATGCCGGTGGCCTCGGGCGCCACCTCGGACTTGGAGAGCTTGCTGTTCAGGTCCTCCCCGTCCGAAAAGACCACCAGCATCTTCTCCTGCCGGGCCGGCATCCGCTTCACGATGTCCAGGCCGGCGACGATCCCCTCGTAAAGATAGGTCTTGTTGGTGAGCCCGCGGTCGAACGACTCGGCGAAAAACGCCTTCCACTCCGCGGGGTTCGTCGAGGTGAAGGTGCGCACGTTCAGCAGGCGCTTGCCCACCAGGCGCGTCTCGCGGTCGCTGAAGACGACGGCGTGAATGTTGTCGATCGGGCGGATGCCCTTGAGCAGCTCTTCGAGCGCGGTCAGCAGCGGCTTGATCGCCTGGCGCTCGGACATGGAGAAGGAGTTGTCGATCACCAGCACCATGTTGACGGGCACGGCCTTGCTGGCCTGCAGCGGCTCGACCGCGAGGACCCGCCCCTTGCGGATGCCCCGGGAGACCGAGAAGTCCTTGATCTGCAGGTTGCGGATCGGCTCGCCCGCGGCGTCGATCACCGAAACGATGGCCTGCTGGGGGGTGCTCGTGGGGTCCACGGTGATCTGCGAGGTCAGTGCGGGGGTCTGGATCCGGATGTCCTCGACCGCTGCGGCCGGGGGGGCCAGGGCAATCCAGAGGGCGGCGGCCAGCATCCCCCAACTCGTCTTCGACATGGGCACTCTCCTGCTCGCTGGTGCGTGCTAAGAAAACCCGGGATGACCGGCGCGGCGACGGGGTTGAATGACCCCCCCCCCGCGCCGGGCGCCGGTTGTCGCCGGGCGATCACGGGCACATATCCCGATTTTTCCGAGACTACCCGCAAGCCCCCTGCATGTCAATTTGCCGCGGAGGGGCTAAAGTCCGCCCGTACCGGTGTCGATATCCATGCATCGCGGCCCCCCCGGCCGGCCGATGCACCCGGCGCCGCTACCCCTTCAGACGGAGGACACCGAAGATGGCCTACTTGAACTGGACACCCGATCTCAGCGTGGGGATCGACCGGATCGACCAGCAGCACAAGAAGATCGTCGCGCTCCTGAACGAGCTTTACGAGGCCATGCAGGCCGGGCAGGGGCGGGAAGCGCTGGGGAAAGTGCTGAGCGATCTGCTGCTCTACACCAAGACCCACTTCGCGACCGAGGAGCAGGCCATGGCCGCGCACGGCTACCCGGATTATGAGGAGCACAAGCGCCGCCACGAGAAAATGGCGCTGAAGGTGAAGGAGCTGCACGAGCAGTTCCGCGACGGCGCGCTCACCAGCCCCATCCAGATCACTAATTTTCTCAAGGACTGGCTCGCGAAGCACATCCGCGAGACGGACAGGAAGTACGGACCGTTCCTGTCGGCAAAAGGCGTGGCTTAAAAAGGCGTATAGGCCCTTGTCCGGAATCGTTTGCCCGTCAGCCCGGTTGCCCGTCGTCCCGGGTCCACGGGTCTACGGGCCCACAACCGGATGGCCCGAAAGGCTTTCGGAAACGACTGCCGGGGAACCCCTATCGCACCAGCGCGAGGCTCAGCCACGGCACATAGGTGATCAAACCGAGGGCCAGCAGCAGGATGGCGATGAACGGCAGGCAGGCGCGGTAGAGCGCCAGCACCGGGCGCTCGAAGCGCATGCTCGCGATGAAGAGGTTGATCCCCAGGGGGGGGATGGAGGCCCCGATCTCGAGGTTGGTCAGGAAGATGATCCCGAGGTGCACCGGGTCGATCCCGTAGGCCTGGCCGATCGGGCCCAGGAGCGGCACGACCACCACGAGGGCCGAAAAAATCCCCATCGTGCAGCCGACCGCGAGCAGGAAGACGTTCAGCACCCCGAGGAAGAGCCAGCGGCTTTCGATGTGGGCCTTGAAGAGGTCGAGCAGCCGCATCGGGATTTCGGCGTCGATGAGGTAGCTCGTCAGCCCCATGGCGGCGCCCAGGATGATCAGCACCCCGCCCATCAGCACCATGCTCTGCTTCGCGATCCCCGGCAGCGTGCGCCAGCGGATGTCCCGCAGGATCACGACCTCCACCACGAAGACGTACATGCACGTGATGGCGGCCGCCTCGCTCACGGCGAAGTACCCGGTGTAGATCCCCCCGAGCACCACCAGCGGCAGCGGCAGCTCCCAGGCGCACTCGGCGACGGCCGAGAGCAGCGCGCGAGGCCGGAAGGGGGTCCGGGGCACGGCCCGCGCCGCAGCGATCCGGATGCTGTAAAGCGACAGCAGCAGCACGAGCAGCGCCCCGGGCAGGAGACCCGCCACGAACAGCGGCCCGATCCCGACCTTGGCGACGACGGCGTAGACGATCAGCGGCAAGCTGGGCGGGAAGAGCAGCCCGAGCGTCCCCGAGGTCGTCAGCAGGCCGAGCGAAAACCCTTCGGGGTACTGCCCGCGGGTCATGGCCGGCAGCAGGATCCCGCCGAGCGCGATGATGGTCAGTCCGGTCGCGCCGGTGAGCGCGGTGAACACGGCGCAGGCGATCAGGGCGATGACGGCCAGCCCCCCCGGGAACCAGCCGAGCAGCGCGTCGGCGAGACGGATGAGCCGCCGCGGCGCGCCGCTCTCCGAGAGCAGGTAGCCGGCGAACGTGAAGAGCGGGATGGCCACCAGGACCGGTGTCGTCGCCAGCCGGTAGATCTCGATGATGACGGCCGAGAGGTCGATTCCGGCCATGAAGAAGAGGTAGAGCGTCAGGCCGGAGATCACCACGAAGACCGGCGTGCCGATCAGCGTGAACCCCAGGGCGACGGCGATGATGAGTGCGAGCGTCATGCGGGGCCGGGGGGGGCCGGGCGGGGCGCCGGGTCGGGGTGAACGCACTGCGCGGCGCGCAGCAGGAAGCGCAGCGCCATGACGGCGAACGTGACCGGGACGATCAGCTCGGGCACCCAGCCCGGCAGGCCGAGGAAGGTCTGGTTTCCGATCTGCGCCTCGTCGCGCACGAAGCGGGCGGCGGCATAGGCGAGCAGGGAGCAGACCACGGCCGAGCCCAGGTGGGACAAAGCTTTGAGCGCGCCGCTGTCGCGCGCCGACCTCCACAGGACGGCCACTTCGATCGTGATGTGCCGTCCTTCCCGCACGGCCAGGGCGGCCCCCAGAAACCCCACCCACAGGACGAGGTAGCGCACCAGGGGCTCGGACCAGGTCAGCCCGATGCCGAAGAGGTTGCGGACCGCGATCTGGGAGAAGGCGGTCACCATCATCAGCGCCAGAAAGAAGACGAGCAACGCCTGCTCCACCCGCGCCAGGAGCGCGTCCAGCCGCTCCCAGGACTTCACTTGGCCCCTCCGCGGAAGGCCTGGACGAGGGCGGCGACCTCCGCGCCCATGGCGGCCGAGTACTTGTGCGAGCCCTCCCGGGACATGGCCCGCTCCGTGATGCGTTTGTATTCGTCGATCTGCTCGGGGCTCAGAGTCATGAACTGGACCCCCTGCTTGCGCATGAGGTTCAGGGAGTCCTGGTTTTCCTTGCGGATGACCTCGCGCAGTTTGCCGAAGTGCTTGCGGAAAATTTCGAGCACGACCGGCTGGTGCGCCGCCGGGATGCCGTCGAAGGTCTCCTTCTTCATCAGGATGCCGCCCTGGAGAAAGAGCAGCGGGGTGTCCGAGAGGTACTTGATCCGGGTGAACCACTGCAGAGCGATGGCGGCCGAGGGCGGGGCGTAGACCGTCTCCACGAGACCGGTCTGCAGCCCGACCAGCACGTCCGGGATGTTGAGCGGCACGCCGGGGACGCCGGCCTCCTTGAAAATGACGGCGGCCATGGGCGCGTCGCTCCAGATCCAGACCTTGGACTTGCGTACCTTCTCGAGGGTGTCGACCGGCACGGTCGCCATGAGGTTGACGAATCCGGCCTCCGACCAGCCCAGGAGCACGTAGCCCTTCTCGGCCAGCCCTTTGCTCAGGGCCGGTTCGACCTTGTCGACCACGTAGTCCACTTCCGGGTAGCTGTTGAACAGGAAGGGAATCTGCAGCACGTCCATGTCCGGGGAGATGCCCGACATGCCGGCCGAGGTCAGGACGGCGGAGTGGATCTGGCCGATGTGCAGCTTGCGGACCATGTCCTTCTCGTCGCCCATGACGCCGCCCGGGTAGATTTTGAACTGGACGGCATTGCCGGTCTTCTGCTGGACTTCGTCGGCCGCGGCCTTGAAGATCTGCATCCACGAGCTGCCCTCGGGGGCGAGGGTGGCGAACTTGATGACCGTGGGGCTCTGGGCCCCGGCCGGCGTCAGGGCGCATGCCGCTCCCAGCACCAGCAGGGCGAGTCCGATCCGTTTGAACGAGCGCATGGGTAGGGTCTCCGTCAGAAGGTGTCGTCCGCGTGGTCGAGCAGCGTCTGGGCCTTGCGCCGGGCGACCGTGTTCAGCAGCGTGAGCTCGGGCACCGCGTCCGCGGGGGCGGCGAGCACGGATTGGAGCGTCCGGGTGAAGCATTCGCGGTCCATCGCCTTGCGGCAGTAGACATCCGCATAATAGACCGGAGTCATCAGGAACCTCCCCTGGCCGATTTCCATGGCACGCCGAAAGTGGCCCTCGGCCCGCTCGAGGCTGCCGCCGGCCACCGGGGGGCGCGACGCGTACCAGATGCCCATGAAGAGGTGCGGACCGCCGTAGTAGTAAGTTTCGTCCAGGGCGAGCGCCCGGCGCATGAGCGCCTCGACCCGCGGCAAGTCGGCAATCGCTTCGATGGAGTTGCGGTTGGCTGCGACCCAGCCGGCCCAGCAGGAGCCGCCCCAGAACGCATAGGGCAGGTCGTCCCGCGACATGCGCCCCACGGCGGCCTCGAAGGCGTCGAAGGGCGAGGTGGCGGGGTCGGGCAGGCCGCGGGCGGCAAGCGCCCGCAGGGCATAGGCCTTGGCGCGGTTCACGAGCACGTCCCCGAAGGGGTTCCCCTCTTCCAGCGCGACGACCGCGGCAAAGGAAGAGTAGGCCTGGGCGGCGGCGAGCAGGAGCCGGTCGTTGTCCGGCCAGCCCTCCACCATGCCGTCCATCAGGAGCAGGTAGGCCGGCATGCCCTCCCGCACCACCTGCAGGTCGGGCTGCTTCGAGGCCGCCGCGGCCACGTCCTGCACGAGTCCGGCCGTGCTGACCACGGTCATCTTCTGGTTGAGCGCACACGCGCTGGGCAGGGCCAGCAGGCAGGCCAGGATCACCCCTCCCCATCCGCGGTGTGGCCGTGGTCTCATCGTCCGCCGCCTTCCGAAGTTTCCCTCCCCCATGCCGACTCCTCCCGCGGTCGTTGAAGAAGCAGTATAGGTAGAGCGACCAACGCGGTCAAGCCGTCGCTCCATCCAAAAGGCAGACCGAGGGTCGACGCCTTATCGGCAGGGTGTTGCGACGATGGAACGGACACCCCGATATGGCGAAACAAAAAAGGCAGGATGAACATTCATCCTGCCTTGATCCGACGGCGTCGGAAGCGCTTCGAAACTTACTTGGCCGGGACGTAGGGAATCTCTTTGCCCCACCAGCCCTGCTCGGCCGACGCCTTCTGGTCGGCGGCCGTGGTGTTCTTGTACCCCCACCAGCTGAAGGCGACGTGCGAATTGGTGGCGAAAACCCGATCGTGCTTGTAGAACTCCGACGTGCAGCCCGCGATCAGCATGGCGGCAACCAGCAGAAGCAACAACTTTTTCATTTTTCCTCCTCCTTTTGGGATGATGTGGTGATGCGGCCTTCGACTTGATTTTAGATGGCCGATTATAACCATGGTTTCGCATTTGTCCACAAAAAAAGAGAGAAAAGTCTCCAGCCCGGATTTCACATGGTCCCAGGGAGCGGAGGCCGTGGCGGTCAGTCCTGTAACACACTGCAACTTCAGCCCAAACCTGTTTTCTGATGCTGCCGGCTCCAGCGGAAAAGACATGCTGATTTCTATGTAACTTGATCCTCTTCGCGGCGCAGGAGGGAAGAGGTTCAGCTCTCCCGCTTCGGCTCCGGGAAAACGCTGCAGGCAGCCTGGAGCGCAGGGCGTCTCCGGAAACCGCTAAAGTTTCGGCCGCGGCAGGCCGATGTTCCCCTGAGACCCCCGCATCGCCATACCATTTTTGAGGTCCGGATGCATTCGGCCGTAAGCCGCCCCAAGCAAGCGTTTGCCCGATCACCGGATGGCGTCCGGCCCGGTTCGCCCGTTGCAGTTGACATGCCGCGGCGGGCTCACTATGATCCCGCCCGCTGGTCCGACCCGCCCGGCGACCTCGTCGCCCGGGCGCATGTCCGGAACATTCCGGAACGGACGGTCCAACACCCGGAGAACCGGGTCGTTTACGGACAGAAGGTCCCTGTAGCCCATCCCGGCGTTCCGCCCGGTCCTTCACCCACGACCCTACTCGACACCCTGCATCACTTCATCTAGGAGGAGACACTTTATGAAAACCCGCATCTGGATCTGCGTCGTGTTGATCGTCGCCCTGGCAGCCTGCGCCCACACCGGGAGCAAGGCGCCGACATCCTTCAACGTCGCCATGCCGGAAGGATGGCGCTCGATCGATACCGATGAGCCCATGCTCTTCATGACCAAGGACGGCGGTTACAAGCAGTTCATCATGGTCCGGGAGCGGCCGCTGACCGACCCGTTCGTCTTCACCCAGCGCTCCATGTACGCCGGCATGATGCCCGAACAGGCGGCCGAGCCCGTGGTCAACGAGATCATCGCCGACCCCAACATCAACCACTTCCGCCTGCCCGAGAACGTCCCGGCCCGGAACGCCGGCCACCAGCCCGCGGGCCGCCAGGGCCCCCGATCGGAG
>CAYLYA010000044.1:0-9674 GCA_964387855.1 uncultured Bifidobacterium sp. | reverse complement strand
ATAAGTGATTCCACTGCCTCGGCGCCGTGGGTGAGGAAGTTTTCAAGTTCCTTCTTCTCGGCGACGGCGAATTGCTTGAGGACAAAGTCTGCTGGGTCTTGGCGACCAATGGGACGGCCGATGCCCATGCGGACGCGGAAGTAGTTTGCAGTGGCGAAAGATGAGGTGAGGCTCTTCAATCCGTTGTGGCCGTTGTCGCCGCCGGCAAGTTTGACCCGGATCGAATTGAACGGAATATCGAGTTCATCGTGAATGACGATTACTTTTGCAGGTTCGATCTTGTAGAAGGCGGCAAGGGCCTTGATCGGTCCGCCGGATTCGTTCATGTAGCTCTTGGACTTGGCAAGTATCACTGAGGATGCGTGAGGGCCGACGCCGATCTTGTATGCGGCGACATCGGTGCGTGATTTGTGAGTGGTCCAGCGGGCTTTGTTCTGGGCGGCAAGAATCTCAACAACCATTTGGCCGATGTTGTGCCGCGTCGATTCATATTCGGGACCGGGATTACCCAGACCTACGACAAGCCAGACCATGAGGTAAGACTAAGCCAGAGAAGCGGGATTAGTCCTTCTTCTCTTCAGCTTCTGCAGCAGCGGTGCTTACAGCAGATGCTGCAGCGGCGGCTGCGGTGTCAGAGGCCGCGATGTCGTCATGGCTTGAACGCACCGAAAGGTGAACAACAGGCATGTGTGGGTCTGAGATCAATGTGACGCCTGCGGGAAGCTTGACGTCAGATGCATAAAGCGAAAGTCCGGCAACGAGTCCGGTGAGATCCAGTGCGAAGAAGTCAGGAATAGAGGTTGCTTCTGTCTCAACTTCGATGGTGGTGTTGATGTGCTCGAGGATTCCGTCGCGGTCGAACTCACCTGATGTGTGGATTGGGACAGAGACGACGACGCGCTCTCCGCGACGGACGATGATGAGATCGAGGTGTTCAAGCGTGCCCTTGATGGCATCGCGAACAATTGACTTTGGGAGGGTGAGCTCGGTCTTGCCATCAACAACGATGTCGAGAAGGACGTTGCTGGTCTTCAATGCCTTGCCGAGCTCGACAGCAGGAAGGGCGATGTGCGCTGGCTTTGCACCGTGACCGTAAATGACCGCGGGGACCATTCCATCGCGACGAGCACGACGTGCAGCGCCTTTACCGAATTCGGTACGGCTCACGCCATTGATGATGATCTCGGCCATTTTAAATCTCCCTTATTTCGAACCTTCGGACAAATCACGTTGGTTTCGGCAGGAGCGCACGTTCAAATCGTCGACTTGCTTAAACCGTCGATTACGGTGTGCGTACCCTCGCCGGAACTTGCGAAAGATTAGCGAATAAAGGCTGTTAACAGCAAATCCGCTGGTTTTTGCGTCTGTTTTTGGATCAGGAAAGACCGTCGAAAAGGCTTGTGACCGAACCGTCTTCAAAGACCTCTCGGATGGCCCGAGCCAGAAGGGGCGCGATGGGCAGAACGGTAAGGCGATCGAAATATTTGTCTTCGGAAATTGGCAAAGTGTCGGTGACGACAACTTCGCTGACGCGAGATCCCCTCAATCGCTCAATCGCGGGACCTGAAAGAACGGCGTGCGTTGCCGCGACGATGACTTCCTTTGCACCCTCGTCGAAGAGCGCATCGACAGCCTTGATGATTGTGCCGGCGGTGTCGATCATGTCATCGATAACAACACAGGTCTGCCCTTGAACATCACCGACGACGCGTCCCGTTTTGGATTCGTTAGGAATCCGAGGATCGCGGGTCTTGTGAATGAATGCGATAGGGCAACCGCCGAGGAGATCCGACCAACGCTCTGCAACACGGACTCGCCCTGAGTCCGGAGAAACAATGGTCAAACGTGAACGATCAACCTTGCTGCCGACGTAGTTGGCAAGAAGTGGAAGTGCGAAGAGGTGGTCCACCGGGCCGTTGAAGAAACCTTGAATCTGCGAGGTGTGAAGGTCCACAACCATCAGACGATCTGCTCCGGCAGTCTTAAAGAGATCTGCCATCAAACGCGCCGTGATCGGTTCGCGGCCGCGGTGCTTCTTGTCCTGGCGAGCGTATCCGTAGAACGGGGCGACAACAGTGATGCGCTTTGCCGATGCGCGCTTAAGGGCATCAACCATGATGAGTTGTTCCATGATCTGCTTGTTGATTGGCGCTGCGTGGCTTTGAATTACGAAGGCGTCGCTACCGCGGACGCTTTCTTCGAATCGCACGAAGATCTCGCCGTTAGCGAAGTCGTAGGCCGAAGTCGGGGTGAGGGGGATGCCAAGTTCTGAAGCGACCTGCTCAGCTAACTCGGGAAAAGCACGACCAGTAAAAATCCTCAGTCGCTTTTCGGAGGCGAGTCGTAGTTCGCTCATTGGTGTCATATCCCTTTCTCGGAACTGGCATCTGCGGCCTGTGCTGCCTCTGCCGCTAATGCAGATTGCGTGCCTTTACGTTTGCGTAGAACCCACCCTAAGACATTTCGCTGCCTCGCTCTGCCAACCCCGATTGCACCTGCTGGAACGTTTTCGGTAATCACTGAACCTGCCGCAGTGTAGGCGCCGTCTCCGATGGAAATCGGGGCGATCAACATCGTGTCGCTGCCGATGCGGACATGGTCGCCAATTTCAGTGTGGTGCTTTTTCTCGCCGTCATAGTTGACGAATACCGTGGAAGCACCGATGTTGGTCCCGACACCGATCGTGGCATCTCCTACATACGTCAGGTGTGGGACTTTGGAGCCTTCGCCAAGGGTTGCATTCTTCATCTCGACGAATGCGCCAGTGCGGCTCTTTGTTCCAAGAACTGCGCCCGGCCGTAAATAAGTGAAGGGTCCAACGTTGGCCCCTTCACCGATTGTGGCGCCTATGCAATAGGACTCTTCGATAATTGCTTTGGCCAAGACTTCGCAATCGATAAGTGTTGTCCGCGGACCAATGACGGCCTGCTCGGAAATAGAGGTTGCGCCAAAAAGCGCGGTACCAGGATAAATAGTGACATCTGCTGCGATTTTCACCGTCGTGTCGATCCACGTAGTCGTCGGGTCGATCATGCTGACGCCGGCCCGCATGAAGGAATCGTTGATCTGATCGCGCATGATCGCTGCGCACTCGGACAGTTGAACGCGGTCGTTGACACCGAGAATCTCAACTGCGTCAGGGGTGAGGATCGGAACTACTCGATCTCCCTCTGCTTGCATGATTTCTATGACCTGGGTGAGGTAGAGCTCGCCTTGGGCGTTGTCATCTGTAAGTTGGTTGATGACACGGTGCAACTTGGAAAGATCGAAAACGTAAACCCCCGAATTGATCTCTTCGATGTCCCTCTGGAATTCATCGGCATCGCGCTCTTCGACGATCTTCAGGAGGTCGCCGTCATCTGCGCGAATGATCCGTCCGTATCCGCTGGGATCAGGAAGTTCGGCGGTCAACACTGTTGCGGCGTATCCGCCCTCGTTGTGCGCGGCAATCAACTGGCTCAATGTCTGACTCGACAGCAACGGAGTATCGCCAGCAACGATAAGAACGGTGCCCTTGACCTCTGTGCCAGCAAGCGCCAACTGCACTGCGTGACCTGTGCCGCCACGACGATCTTGAACGACGGGAATTGCCGTCGGTGAAATCTTCGCAAGATGTTCCGTAACCAACTCGCGCCCTGATCCGACGACGACGCGCATTTCCGCAGGAGCAAGCACTTCGACTGCGGTGAGTACGTGACCTAAAAGAGATTGACCTGCAATGGCATGAAGGACCTTGGGCGTTGTTGATTTCATCCGCGTGCCTTCGCCGGCAGCTAAGACGATCACATAATCAAGTCGGCTCAAGCATCGCTCCCAACGCTAGTTCCAACGGACCCGTACCTTAGGCGCCAGCCTAATTGCTCCGCCACCCTGTTTGGCTTTGCAAACAAGTTTGCTCCGCCACCAGGTATCGATCCTGGACCCTGGGCTTCAAAGGCCCATGTGCTAGCCACTACACAATGGCGGAACCCGTATTCTCCCGTATCGGAGGCACTACTTTCGACCACTCATCCCAACGAGTATGGGATGCGCCCTCGCCCACAATGCATGGGGTAATCTGCTAGATATACCAAGCAGCGATATTTGAACTGGGGGCGATGAGGCCAATGCGCGATGAAGTAGACCGCCTTGTAGCCGATTGGAAGCGCGAACGCCCCGATCTGGACCTCTCTCCGCTCGAAGTCCTGAGCCGGATCACCAGAATTGCCCGCCACCTGGATATCGCCCGGCGGCGCGCCTTCGCCGACCTGGAGACGTGGGGCTTTGACGTCCTGGCCGCCCTTCGCAGATCCGGTGAGCCCTACCAACTCTCCCCCGGCCAACTCCTTCAGGAGACGATGGTGACCAGCGGGACCATGACCAACCGGCTGGACCGATTGGAAGAACTCAACCTGATCACCCGAAAGCCCGACCCAAAGGACGGCCGAGGATCTTTAGTAACCCTGACAAAGAGCGGGATGAAGGCGGTGGATTCGGCGATGGAGGACTTACTTGCCCAAGAAGGAGTCTTTCTTCAATCCTTAACCGAGGCCGAACGAGTCAAACTTGCATCATTACTGGCTATCGTCGCCGCGCCCTTTGATGAGCAGCAAGAAGAAAAATAATCAGTAAATTTCGGTTACCCGCGCGCCAGGAACAGGGCCGCTGACACGGGTGACACTTCCAACAACACCGCTTGATGTAAGTGCTACTGCAAGATCGAGGGCCTGATCTTCGTCAGCAACAAGAAATGCCACCGTCGGACCTGATCCGGAAACTATCGAACCCAGTGCGCCGTACTCATCGCCAACATCGAGGATGAGGCGCAGCGCAGGGCGCAACGAACATGCAGCGGGTTGCAGGTCATTCACTAACGACTTCCCGAGTGCGATGGCATCTGCTGCAAGAAGTGCTTGAAGAAGATGATCACTGACCTGCGGCGTTGCAACCTTCATTCCTTCGCGAAGTCGATCACATTCGCCATACACGGCTGGGGTGGAAAGACCCACCGTCGAAAGCGCGAGTACCCAGTGGTAGGTGCCGCGCGAAAGTGCAGCGGTGACTTGATCGCCGCGGCCACGGCCGACGGCAGTTCCGCCGCTCAACATGAAAGGAACATCGCTGCCTAATCGGGCGGCAACTTCGTGCAATTCCTCGCGCGTTTGCCCCAGTGCAAAAAGAGCGTCAATGGCCAAAATCGTCGCAGCCGCATCGGCGCTGCCGCCCGCCATCCCGCCTGCCACGGGTATGGACTTCTTGATGTCGATCCGCAAATCCGCGGGCAACTCATGCCTCTGGCACATCAGCACTGCAGCGCGCCAAGCCAGGTTCGTCTCATCGGTGGGAACACCGTGGACGTGGTCACCGGTGATGTTTAGTGAAAGCCCAGCACCGATTTCTTCCTTAGTGATCGTCACATCATCGAATAAGGAAATCGACTGAAATACCGTGACAATTCCGTGGTAGCCATCTGCCTCTTTGGGGCCGACGGAGAGTTGAAGGTTGATTTTTCCGGGCACGCGTACGACAACTGATGTTGCTACCGGGTGCCCCATATCAAAACCTTATGCCCAATTGGTCGGCCGAACGCGCAATCTGACAGAACTGATCCACCACGAGTGCTTCACCCCGCAATGTCGGGTCAATTCCTGCTTTCTCCAACACCTCTTGCGCGGCTTCTGAACTCCCCAACCAATTCTTCAGTGCAGATCGCAGCATCTTTCGACGTTGTGAGAACGCCGCGTCGATTGCGGCGAAGACTCGGAGCCGCAACTTCTCATCGCCAAGTGGCTCATGTCGAACGAATGCAACAAGCTTGGAGTCAACATTGGGGACCGGCCAGAAAACAGATCGGGATATCGAACCCCCATGTGACATATCAGCCCACCATGCTGCTTTCACACTTGGGATGCCGTAATCCTTTGATCCCGGTTTTGCGACGAGTCGGTCTGCAACTTCCGCCTGCACCATCACGATTCCAGAACGAATTGTCGGGAACTTCTCCAAGAAGTGAAGCAAGACAGGAACAGAAATGTTGTACGGAAGATTCGCCACCAGGACTGTTGGATCTTGTGGCAGGTGCGAAACTTGAAGCGCATCTTCATTGATGACGGTGAGATTGCCGAAACGCTCTGAATGGTCTTTGACTGTAATTGGAAGCTGCTCTGCAAGCCGATGATCAATCTCGATGGCGATAACGCTTGCTGCCTCATCGAGTAACCCCAAGGTGAGCGATCCCAACCCCGGTCCGATTTCGAGTGCGACATCCGTCGATGAAACTCCCGCAAGCTTCACGATCTTGCGGCAGATGTTGGCATCGATCACGAAGTTCTGCCCCAGCGCTTTCGCGGGCTTGAGATCCAACTGGGCCGCTAGAGCCCTTATTTCAGCTGCGCCGAGCAGGCTCATTTCGAGAACGATCCGAAGATGCGCCCGGCGTTATTGCCAAGACACGAGGCCAATTCGGCCAGGTCGTCTCCACGCTCGTGCGCCATCGCACGCACGATAGTGGCGATCTGGGCTGGGGAATTGAGAAGGCCGCGATGGGGTGATGGAGTGAGGAACGGCGAATCCGTCTCGACGAGAAGTTGCTCGATGGGGACCAACTTCAAGGCCTCCCGAAGTTGAGGCGCGTTCTTGAAGGTCATCGTGCCCGCGAAGGAAAGCACGTACCCGCGGTCAATACAGGTCTTGGCCATCTCGACATCGCCGGAGAAACAGTGGAAGACGGTTTTCTCTGGGGCGCCGACCTCTAGCAAGATCGAGAGGATGTCATCGTGTGAGTCGCGATCGTGAATGACCAGCGCCTTCTTCGTCTTCTTAGCCAAGTCGATATGCCACTTGAAGGATTCTTGCTGTCGATGGCGCAACTTGGGAGGAGTGCGGAAGTAATCAAGTCCTGTCTCGCCAATCGCACGGACTCTTGGATGTTGTGCCAACTTCTCAATGATCGCCAGATCATGATCGAGATCTTCAACTACGGGCGCCTCATTGGGATGGAGTGCAACCGCAGCAAGGACAGTGTCATTCCAATGCTCGGCGGCGTCGACACACCATTGCGACTGCTCTGCCGAATATCCGACTTGCACCACGCGATTGATACCAACAGATTTCGCTTGCGCAAGAACTTCGCCGACCTCGGGTGAATCGGGTGCAGTGTTTGTGACTATTTCAATATGGGCATGCGAATCAACTGTCGGCACAGGAAGCGCCTCGGGAAGAGGCGCCATGGGGCGATCAATATCCCGGTTGTGCCGATCTGCCATTGACGTTAGGCAATTACATCTAGACGAGGGAAAAGTGATGCGCTCTTTGTGACCACTGATCCCGCTGGAAGCTGTCCCCACTTTGCGACATCAGCAATGTGTTGATCCTTCAATGCGCCGATTGATTTGTTTGCGCCAAGGGATTCCCAAAGTATTTCGCACGTTGCGGGCATGACCGCATTCAGGAGCACCGCAAGTGCGCGCAGTGACTCGGCCGTGTTGTAGAGAACCGCGTCGAGTTCTGCCTTATTTGCCGGGTCCTTTGCAAGGATCCATGGCTCTTTGATTGTCACATAACCATTGACCTGCTTGCAGAAATCCATAATGGAGACGATTCCACCTTGGAAATCTAGCTTGCATATAGCCTCGTCTATAAGAGGTACTTTGACAGCAAGAGAATCCTCCAATGCTTCATGGCTGGCAACTTTAGGAACAACCCCGTCACAGTATTTCTCAATCATCGCGGCAAGGCGGGATGAGAGGTTGCCGAAATCGTTGGCCAACTCGCTTGTGTACCGGGCGTGCATGTCCTCCCACGAGAACGACCCGTCGCTGCCAAATGGGATAGCGCGAAGGAAGTAATAGCGGAACGCATCGACACCGAAGTGGTCGGTAATCTGACTCGGAGCGATTCCAGTGAGTTTGCTCTTGCTCATCTTCTCGCCACCGACAAGCAACCATCCGTGGGCAAAGACTTTCTTAGGTGTTGCCAATCCTGCGGCCATCAACATTGCTGGCCAGATAACGGCATGGAATCGCAAGATGTCTTTTCCTACTAGATGCACATCTGCTGGCCACGTGTTAGCAAACTTCTTGCCACCCTCACTTGATGGGTCATCGCCCAATCCGACTGCGGTTGCGTAGTTCAGAAGGGCGTCAAACCAGACATAGAAAACTTGATCGGTATCCCAAGGAACCGTGATTCCCCAATCAAAAGTGGAGCGAGAAATCGAGAGATCCGTAACGCCGCTTTCGAGGAAAGAGACAATTTCATTGCGCGCGCTCTCTGGCTGCAAAGTCTCCGGGTTCTCGCGGTAATGCTTGAGCAGAGGCTCTACAAATTCAGAAAGTTTGAAGAACCAGTTGTTCTCGTTGACAATCTCGATAGGAGTGCCGTGAACCGAACACGTCTGTTTGCCGTCTTTTTCTACCAAGTCGCCAGGCAGTTTGAATTCTTCACAACCAACGCAGTATTGACCTTCGTACTGTCCCGCGTATATGAATCCTGCATCCTTCAATCCAGTAAGGAACTTCTGAACGCGTTCACTGTGGCGCGATTCAGTGGTGCGGATGAAATCATCGTTTGCAATGTTGAGCGCTTTCCAATTCGGTTTCCATGATGTCTCGACGAGGTTGTCGACCCAGGCCTGCGGGCCGACACCATTTGCTTCAGCAGTGCGGAGCACTTTCTGGCCGTGCTCGTCAGTGCCTGTTAGAAACCAAACCGATTCACCCTTCTGGCGATGCCAGCGAGTCAAGACGTCTCCCGCGACCGTCGTATACGCATGCCCGATGTGAGGAACGTCGTTGACGTAGTAGATGGGCGTGGTTACGTAAAAAGTCTTCGGCGGAGTCGTCACGTGGATATCTTAGAGGTTGATTTCGAGTCGACCATCGCAGCGAAAACCACACGCTTGGCCACGGAGAATTCTTCAGCCACAGTTGCAATTGCTGATTTTCGGTCCATTCCAGCGACTTCATATTCTTTTACGCGGGAAACCATGCTCTCCGAAGTAATTTCCGCGGAATTGGTGGGAGCGCCCTCAAGGACCATCGTGATTTCGCCAAGGACTTCGTGGGTCTGTGCCCAGATCAAAAGCTCGCCAAGGCTCGCGCGGATTGTCTCCTCGTATCGCTTTGTCATCTCCCTACAAATTGCCCCGCTTCGATGAGGACCGAAAACCGCGACCGCATCCTCAAGTGCATCGAGAAGTCGGTGGGGCGCTTCAAACCAGACGATCGTGCGTTCTTCATTTCTCAAGTTCTCAAAGAATTTCTCGCGAGCTCCCGAGGTTCTTGGTGAGAAGCCCTCAAATACAAAGCGATCGGTCGGAAGTCCAGCAAGTGCAATCGCCGTAGTCACTGCGCTTGGTCCTGGTATGACGGACACAGGAATTCCCTCTGCAATGGCATCGCGCATCAGACGAAAGCCCGGATCACTGATAGTTGGCATCCCTGCATCAGATACGACCAAAACCGCGATTCCTGCTTGAAGCATCGTCAAAATCTCGGCACTTCGCTCTTGCTCATTGCCTTCGAAAAATGAGACAACGCGTCCTCTGAATTTGATATTCAAGTCCGCGCATAATCGGTGAAATTTGCGAGAATCCTCAGCAGCGACGACCCCTGCATTCTCAATAGCCTCAATCAGGCGGGCGCTTGCATCCCCAGGATTACCAAGAGGAGTAGCTGCAAGGGTCAAAGTCATAG
>CAYLYA010000043.1:0-10172 GCA_964387855.1 uncultured Bifidobacterium sp. | reverse complement strand
GCGCCACCAATCCAGGTTTGGGTCGTGTATCTGATGTTGTAGAAGTCGAAGAGCAAGAAAGCACCGCACTCGCTGCTGTTGAGTGCGTCCTTGGCTCGACCGATGCGGTACTTGCGAAGGCGGTCGAAATCAACGCGGGATTCATAATCGACTCCCATGTGTCCGGGAGCAGCCAATGGCGCTATCTTTTTCATGATTTCGTTCCTCCTGTCATCTGCAGCTATGTAGATTCGCTCTCTAGCCCATCAGAAACTTCCACATCTTCGGATTTCAATATCATCCCTGACGCTGCAGCTTGTTCAAGAAGAAGCACCGCAAAATCCATGTCCACGTTACCGTGACCGACTGCCTGTTGGACGATCTGATGTGTCGCCGAAGCGATCGGCATCGGAACCTCCAAGTCGCGGGCAGCGGCAAGTCCGAGGTCGAAGTCCTTGCGAAGCAGAATCGGTGTAAATGTCGGAGTCATGTCGAGGTTGATGAACGCGGGGCTCTTATAACGAGTAAAGACAGAACCCATGACAGAGTCGTTCAAAAAGGCAAGGAACGCCGAGCGAGGTACGCCGGCTTTCTCTGCAAATACGGTGATCTCTGCCATCGATTGTGTGACAACACCAAGGAAAATGTTGTGTGCAAGTTTCACTAGCCGAGCCAAATCACCCTCCCCCGCATAAGTTGCTGCTTTAACGATGTGTAGGAGAATTGGCTCGACTTCATCAAATACATCTCGCGAACCCGAAACAATCATCGTCAGCTTGCCAGCTTTGACGACTTTGCCGTTCCCAGACACGGGAGCCACAAGGTACTTAGTGCCTCTTTCTGTCGCAGCTAGGCGTACTTCTTCGGATGCCTCAACGCTCACGGTCGAGCAGTCGATCAAGATTTTCGGCGTGAGTTTCTGTGTGAGAACACCGCCGGCGCCCGTGGTCACTTGGAGCAAGTCAGAGGATTCGGAAACCATAGAGAAGACGATGTCGCACTTAGCTAATTCAGAAATCGTATCCGCGACCTCTGCACCATATGCAGCCAATGGTTCCGCTTTCGAGCGTGTGCGGTTGTACACGCTCACCTTAAGCCCTGCGTTGAGTAGACGCGAGACCATGGCGTAACCCATGCGGCCCGTGCCGATCCAACCGATAGTCGGGTTTGGAGTATTCGTCATGTCAGTTCTCCTGTTGAGTCTTGGCCGGCGGGCGAGTCATTGTGGATGCACCCAGATAAAGTCTGGCGACTTCCGGATCCTCGAGAAGCGTCGCTGCTGCTCCGGTAATCCGAACAAGACCAGTCTCGAGAATTGCTCCCTGATCAGCCGCAGCCAACCCGGATCTCGCGTTCTGTTCTACAAGCAAAATTGTGCGTCCTGCCGTGGCCAAACCTCTTATTGCTTCGAAGACCAGACGACGAGACTTGGGATCAAGACCGATAGAAGGCTCGTCAAGCAAGATGAGCTTTGGATCAAAGAGAAGTGTGCGGGCAAGTTCGACCTGCTTCTGCTCGCCACCGGACAACGATCCTGCATGTGTATTACGTCGCTGCGTAATGATGGGGAAGATGTGCGCGGCTTCATCAATGCGATCTTGAATAACCTTCCGGTTGCGTATGAGGTATCCGCCCATAAGCAAGTTATCCCATACCGTCATGCCAGGAAATAACGAACGCTCTTGCGGAACGTGAACGATTCCTCGGCCTAGATTCTCCCTTGGTGTTTGGCCTGTAATGTCCGTGTCTTCGAACATCACTTTCCCATCCTTTGGTGGAAGCAGGCCTGAGACCGTTTTAAGAACGGTGGACTTACCTGCACCGTTTGGGCCAATAAGGCACATGATGTCGCCTCGGCTCAGTGTGAGATCGACTCCCCTGAGCACCATGCCAGACCCGTATCCAGCCACAACGTTTGTGAGTTGTAGCAGCACGGAGGAATTGGAATTAACTTCGTATGCTGGTTTCATTTTCTTTGCTCCTCAATCGCCAAGGTAGGCATCGAGCACTCGTGGATCGGATTGCACCGTCTCAGGATTACCAGTTGCGATGGTCTTTCCTCGATCAAGAACGATTACAGGATTGCACACTCGCATCACGAAACTCATGTCATGCTCGACGATCAGGAACGTGACCCCCGCCTGGTTGTAAGAGCGAATGTGAGTTGCCATAGTCTCGATCAGGATCGGGTTGACGCCCGCTGTGGGTTCATCGAGTAGGACTAAACGAGGCTTACTCATAAGCACCGAGGCAAACTCAAGAAGTTTGCGTTGGCCCCATGAGAGCTCGCTGGCGTAGAGATCTGCGACATGACTGAGTTTGAATTCTTCGAGGAGCTCTACCGCCCTCCTTCGGTCATCGGCTGAAATTCGTCGACCGAAGAAAGACTTCAAGGTTCCGCCACGTGCGACAACCAGATTCTCTTGGACCGTTAGATCCGCGAAGACCCGTGCCTGCTGGAAAGTTCGCGTGAGTCCCTTTCGATAGAGAGTGCCAGGGCCTTCTTTGTGAATCGTGGAACCGGCAAATTCCACTGTGCCACTATCGGATGGAAGGTAGCCAGTGATTAGGTTGAAAACTGTTGTCTTGCCAGATCCGTTGGGACCGATAAGAGCAGTGATGCTTCCCTCCTCAACCGAGAACGAGCAATTATCGACAGCAGTTAGTTCGCCAAAGCTCTTTGTGAGGTTGGTGACTCGCAAAAGCTCGCTCATGAGTGGGCTCCTTGGGAAGCGGTCGGTGTAGACATGCCGTCGGCGATACTGCGTTGTTCTGCAAGCACTGCAAGACGTCTCTTGCTAAGAAATGTTGGCAAGATTCCTCGGGGCAGAAGCAACATGATTACTAAGAAGATCGCTGCATAAGCAATGAGATAAATCTGACTTCCACCAACGTAGTAGGCGAGAAGTTGCTGTGCTGGCATCAAGATTGCAGCACCGAGCACAGGACCCCACAGGGTGGCACGCCCACCCAGGAAGGTCATCAAAACGATGGCAATCGTGATCAGTGGGTCGAAGGCGAATTGAGGGTAGATAAAGCCGATGTAGTACGCCCATGCGGCTCCCGCCATACCAGTGATAGCCACACTCACGGAGAACGCAAGCAGCTTCACTCCGGTCGTAGGGACTCCGACACCGCGGGCTTTGTCTTCATCCGCTCTGATCGCAGTAAGTGCCATGCCCAGTTTTGTTCGGATTACAAAATACGTAATGCCCATTGCAAAGAGCAGCAAGCCGGCTGCAACGAAGTAAAAGGGTTGCTCGAAAATATCAATGTTGAATGGGGCCCGCGATACGCCGGCGCCTTGCGCACCACCCGTCAGGCTCTTGAGGTTGTAGCCCAGGGTCTGCGCAACGAAAAGAAGGGTGATTGTCACGATCGCAAATACGTCCGCCCTTGTTCGCATCGCGAGCCAACCAATCGGCAAGGCAAGAAGAGCACATCCGAGACCGATGAGCGGAAGGGAGATAAATGGCGCCCAACCATTCGTCAGCAGCTCGGTATTTTTGAACATAAAGGCAATGGCGTAGGCACCAATGCCGAAGAATGCAGCGTGACCAAGGGATGGGTATCCCGCATAACCGCCAATCAGATTCCAAGCCGAGGACATAGCGGCGTAGAGGACCGTGAAGAAGAGCAGATTCCAAACCCAGTGAGCGCGAAAGATCTCCGGCATCGCGATGAGAACTGCGATGAGAATTCCACCCCGAAGAAGGCCGATACGTGTGAAGAAGGCGCTTGCACCCTCCGTTGTCTTTTTCACAGGTTACCTCGCTCTACTCGACCAAACATTCCTTGAGGACGTATGAGCAAAACAAGAAGCAACACAATGAAGAACGTCATCTCCGACCATGTCGGCGACCAGGTAACAGCTGCGACCGAGGAAACAACTCCGATGATTATTCCAGCAAGCACTGCTCCGCCTATCGATCCGAGACCGCCTAGCACGACGACCGAAAGCAATCTTGAGATCAAGTCATAGTGACTGCCTGAGTTGAATGGAAATAGGAGCCCGAAAATTGAACCCGATGCTGCGGCGGTTGCGATACCCAAGCCAAAGCCATAGGCCTTGACGCGGTCGGAGTCGACACCCAGCAGCGTTGCTGATTGAGGATTCTGCACTGTCGCGCGGATTGCACGACCAAATCGGGTCTTCTGAAGAACCATGTAGAGAAGAAGGAGAAGGACGCACGAGACGATAAATCCATAGACACGAACTGCAGATATTGCAAAGCCTCCAACATCAAATGCCTTGTTGGCATAAGAGGTGTTAATACTCCGATAAGTCGTGTGGTATGAAACTGAGAGAATGCCCTCAATAAGTAATGCGAGAGCGAAGGTAACCAAAATAGAAAGTTCGACCGCATCCTCTCGACGGAGTGGACGAAGAAAGACCCAATGACCAAGTACTCCAATTCCGAACATAAGGGGAGTCGTGATCAAGACTGCAAGTAGAGGATCAATTCCAAATTTCGTGAACAAACTGAAGGCGAGATAAGCAGAGGCGATGACAAATGCCCCTTGAGCAAGATTGACCACTTTCATCACCCCGAAGATCAGTGTCTGACCTGAGGCCATTAACGCGTAGACCCCACCAGTGAGAACACCCAAGATCACACCTTGGATCAGCGTGTGCATTGTCTTGCCTCCTAAACAGTGCGTGGAGCTAGTGGTTTTGTAGCGGGCCCAACTCGAAACGTCGCTTTCAAGTCGGGCCCGCCCTTCAATCGGGCTTACAGTTTTTCAGCCGCCCCAGTTTGGCTTTGGAGCCACTGGTGAGGCCTGTGCGATTTCGGCTGGAAAGACAGGTACGAGCTTGCTTTTCTGCCACTGCACCAACAAGTAACTCCCTTGAGGCTCGCCGATGGCATCCCATGAGAGATTACCAAGGACGGTTGCCCAAGTACCAGAATGCAAGGTTGAGATGATTGTTGCGTTATCAACTTTGCCGGTCTTGGCTGCAACTAATTCAAGAACTTGACCTGCTGCGTATGCCTCAACAGATGAATTGTCGATCGCAGTTGCATCTCCGCCGTACTTGGCGATGTACGCCTTGATGAAATCGGCACTGCCTGTTGCTGTGCTGCTTGGGAACCAGTCACCTGAAGAGAACACTCCCTCGGTGTTGGCTGCACCGACCTTGCTTGGGAACTCAACTGGTGAGTTGGCACCATTGCTCATGTACAGCCACTTTGGGTTGTAATGAAGTTGGATCAATGCTTTGACTTGTTGGTATGCATCAAGTGATTGAGTTCCCGAAACGATGACATCTGGCTTACTTGCAATTGCTTTGGTCATGATCGGTGTGAGGTCAGGAGTTTCTGCAGGATAAGTGCCTGAGTAAACGGTCTTGATTCCTGCAGCCTCGAATCGTGCCTGAATATTGGCAGCGATTGGCTGAGCAAATGGATCATCTAGCGATGGGTACGCCGCAGTTGTTGGTCGTTCAGATGCTGGCAGCGCAAGAATGTAGTCAGCAAACACATCACCTTGCTTGACGATTGGACCTGGCTGGATGAAGAAAAGGTTGCCCAGTTTCTGAGCAAAGACCTTAGGACCGCCACCGGCAGATTCAATGAATGCATATTTGTAACGATCAGCAACCTGTGAGGCTGGAACAGTCAACAAGCTGGAGAATGGACCAAATACAAGATCAACTTTGTCGCGGGTAATGAGGTTCTGGTAGTTGGTGACCACCTGGGTTGGGCTGGAGAGATCGTCAACAATCTTGAGTTGAACTTGGCGTCCGAGAACACCGCCTTTTGCATTAACGGTGTCGGCCCAGAGTTCGTAGCCCTTCTTTACTGCTGTGCCTGGATCGGCGAAGTCTCCAGTGAGTGAAAGGGAAATACCGATCACCAACGGCTTGGTGTTTGCCGCTGGGGTTGACGATGTTGTTGACGTGGAGGCCGAGCATGCGCTCAGAACAACGAGAGCGGCGCCCACGACAGCGACAAGAGGCGCTCTCTTGAACCATCGTTTAGACAATCGATTGTTATTCATTCCGTTACCTTCCTAGTGCGTAGATACGAACAATGAATGTGTCGAATCGTGGACGCTGGGGTACATACTCGCGTTCGACTTCGCCGCAGTTGTTGAACTCACCCTTTGCAGAGGGACACAACGACCTTGGTCTGTTGGAAAGGTAGGTCACGCAAACACCTGCCGTCAAGGGTTTCACCCCAAGTGTTTGTAGCGATTCGACATCCGCACAAACTAGTACGACGTTGGTTTCACGTGGGTAATCACCTATCCTTGCCAAAATGGTTAGCACTCTTGCCGATGTTGCCGAAGCCGCCGGCGTTCACCCCGGCACCGCCTCGAAGGCACTTAACCCTGAATCCTGTCATCTTGTTGCCGCCGAAACCGTTAAACGCGTGCTTGAGGTTGCGACGAAACTCAATTACCAACCGAATTCGTTGGCGCGTGGGCTTCGAACCAAACGTTCGTACACCGTCGGTTTCATGGTCCCGGATCTCATCAATCCACTCTTTCCGCCGATCGTGCGAGGCGTGGAGGAGGTGCTCGGACCTGCGGGCTTGAGCGCGCTCATAGTTAACACGGACAACGATCCAAAAAAGGAGATGCAGCTCTTCGACACATTAGTGAATCGACGCTGTGACGGATTCATTCTTGCTACGGCATTTCGCAACGATCCTGTCGTCAAAGAGATCGTGAAGCGAAAAATTCCTGCGGTCCTGGTCAACCGTCTTACAGAAACCCAACTCCTTCCCGCCGTCGTAGGCAACGAGACGGTCGAAGTGCGAGATGCTATTGAGCACTTGGTCAAACTCGGCCATCGACGGATTGCTCATATTGCCGGTCCACAGAATCTGTCGACGGGTTACATACGTTTGCGTGCGTTCAAGAAGGCCATCAGCAAGTTTGGACTCAGTGAGACCAACTGCCCAACCATTGTGTCGACTGGCTACAACGAGGGTGCCGGAAAGGCGGCAATCACCAAGCTCCTTGCCGGACCAGATCCAAGACCGACTGCAATATTGGCAGCTAATGATCAATTGGCAATAGGAGTCATCGACGGTCTCAAGGAAGCTGGAGTGAATTGTCCCCGAGATATGTCGGTTATTGGATTCAACGACATCCCGATGATGGATCGCTTACATCCATCTCTTACAACCTTTGCCCTACCCAAGCACCAAATGGGAGTAGAAGCGGCTGAAATTCTGCGTGCCTGGATTGAAGGCGGAACGGCGCCAGAGCCGACGATTCTTTATCTGCCGTGCCCACTCGTGATTCGTGAATCAACCGGACCGGCGCCTACTTCCTGATCGCTCGCTGTTGGCAAGAACTCCAATATACGTCATGAAGATTCCAGTGACCAGATAAGCACCTACATGCACTCCTTTTGATGGCAAAAAAACGTCTAACAGCAGGGAGCCAACCAACTGCCCACCGACACTGAAAAGCGTAAAAGTCAAAACCCCCAAATGTTGAACCACAGTCGAAGCAAAAGCTATGTAGATAATGCCAGTCACCCCTCCGAGATACATCCACCATGGGCTCCATACGATGGGGTTAATGTGGGAATGATGAGTGAGAATTCCGCCGAAAAACAACAGGAGCAGCAACGCCGTACCTGTGACGAAATTCAAAAATGTGGTCGCGAAACTCTGGCCCGAATGCTCATTAACTTGACCATTGAGAGCGCGTTGCACGCCGATAATACCGCCGGAAATGATTCCTAAAACGATTGCAATAATCGAAAGGTTCTTTGCATCCAATCTATCCCAAACAGAAATTACGACGGCAAGAACTGTAAGAGCGGCGGCCGTTATTCTGCGCGCAGAGATATGTCTTTTCCCGCCACCAGTGAGACCGATCCGATCTACCAACAATGAAATTGAGGTCTGTCCGGCAATCACTGAGACCGAATAGACTGCAACACCAATCAAGGGGACTATGTGAGTTTGGATCGCAATAACAACTCCACCGAGCGCCCCTCCGAAAAGTCGCCATCGGGGTATTGCACCAGAACGAACTGCACTGAATACATTCCGCAACCCGCGCTTTATACCTTCATGGAAATACGCAACCACCATCAGAATTGCAAATCCGGAGCCGAAGGAAATGCATGCGGCCTCTAAACTGTTGTGAAGGCGAAAAGCCAATTCGCCGTTGGCTCGAGATTGCATTGCAACGAAAATTCCCGCAAGAGCGGCCAGTAGGTCCAATCGCATTGTGGTTAGTCTCCCAGGGTAAGCGTTGTCGCGAGCCACTCTTCCTCAAGATTGGCTTGATCAGATCGGAGGCTTTCTAGTTCCTTATCGATCTGAGCCAATCGTCCCGGATCGAAAGCGGCGGCTTCCTGGTCAACTAGCAAGGCTGAAATCTTCTCTGACATCTTCTCCAGTTGCCTTTCGAGTCGTACAAGGTCCTTCTTCAATTGCCTCTGAGTCGCGGCATTTGAAATCTCCTTTTTGGGAGACTCGATCTCGTTCATCTGCTCGATCATCGCCTCGCGCTGCTCCAAATACTGATCCACTCCTCGGGGCAGATCGCGGAGTTGCCCATCACCTAACAACCCCACGAACCGATCACACACTCGTTCAAGAAAATACCGGTCATGCGAGATCACCAAAATTGTTCCGCTGTAGCTATCAAGCAGGTCTTCCAATTCGGTCAGAGTCTCAATATCAAAATCATTTGTTGGCTCATCAAGAAGAAGAACGTTTGGACTGTCCATGAGCAAGCGAGTCAGTTGAAGTCTGCGCTTTTCGCCGCCGGATAAGTCTGCGACAGGAGTCCATTGAGTTTCTCGATCAAAGCCAAGCCTCTCGCACAACTGCGAGGCGGAGAGTTCCTTCCCGCTGCCGAGTTCGACGCGATTGGCGACATCCTCAACGGCCTCAAGGACCCTCCATTTTGGATTTAATTCGCTTAAGTGCTGTGTGAGAAATGCCGGTTTAACAGTGACGCCTTTGACTAACTTTCCAGCAGTCAATTTATTCTCACCAACCAAGGTGCGAAGCAAAGTCGTCTTTCCAGCACCATTAATACCAACAATGCCAATTCGATCCCCTGGCCCAATATTCCAATAAACGTCGTCAAGGAGCTGTCTATCCCCAGCGCAAATGCGTGCATGGTGTAACTCGTAGACCGTGTTGCCAAGTCGGTTTCTTGCGAAGCGCAAAAGTTCGGTGCCATCTCTCGGCGGTGGTTCAGAAGCGATGAGTTCGTTGGCTGCATCTACTCGGAACTTGGGTTTCGACGTGCGAGCCGGAGCACCCCGGCGCAACCATGCCAATTCCTTGCGAATCAACATATTTCTTCTACCCTCAAGAACGGAAGCTTGTCGGGATCGCTCGGCCTTGGAAAGGACGTAGGCGGAATAGCCGCCGTCGTACTCTTCGACCTTCCCGTCCACGACTTCCCATGTTCGATCGGTTACAGCATCGAGAAACCAGCGATCATGGGTAATAACCGCTACAGCGAGTTCCTTTCGCTGGTTCAAATATCGCGACAACCAAGCAACACCCTCGACATCCAAATGGTTCGTAGGTTCGTCCAACAGCAAAAGATCTACGTTGCTGATGAGCAATTTTGCAAGGCCGACTCGCCTGCGTTCGCCGCCAGAGAGCGCACTGAACTTGCGATTAAAGAACTCGTCAGAATGCCCGCCAAAAAGCCCGTCGAAAACTTCACGTATTCCCGGCTCGCGGGCCCATTCGTGCTTCTCCTTATTACCGAGGACAACTTCTCCGACCGTTGCTGACGGGTCTGCCATATCAACTTGAGATAAGAGTCCAACTCGTATGTCATTCGCGCGAGTGACTCGGCCACTATCCGGTGGCTCAACTCCTGCCATGACTCGCAGGAGAGTGCTCTTGCCCGAACCATTGCGACCCACGATGCCGATCCGATCGCCTTCGGATATCCCGAGGGAAACCTCATCAAGTAGAGGTCGGATGTCAAAGGCCTTGGAAACCCCTTCGAGATTCACCAAATTGCGAGCCATAAGGGCAGAGTCTAACTAAGTAAACTCGGAGGAGATTCTCCTTTAAAGAGCCCTGCCAACTACGTGATAGCGAATTCCCATCCATTTTGCTTCATCGGTGACGCCTCGCCCATCCAATAAAGTCTTTATGCCGGGCAGGTCCTTAGGCGCAAGATCACGATATTGGGCATGGTCTGCTTGAACGATTGCAACGTCTACCGGGTCGCCATAGTGATAC
>CAYLYA010000042.1:0-10921 GCA_964387855.1 uncultured Bifidobacterium sp. | reverse complement strand
GGTTTCAGACCCGCGAGAATTCCCCAAAATCCTCTGGCCTAAGGGTGGAAATCAACAATGCCGCCGTGGAGTGCCTGAATAGCAAAACGACAAATTACTACGGTATTGCCTATGCAAAGGCGATTATTCAAGGAAAGTGGCAATACGCGGGACGGACCCAATCAAGTTCTATTATCCCCCTCCGTTGCGGCACCTGAACTAAACTTAGGGCGTGGAGATTTACCATGGCTCAGGAGAACCCTTCGTAGAAACCGAGGCAGATCAAGCGTTCATTGACCTCTTTGCCCGGTTACATCACGAAAATAGATCACGTTACGAGCACCAGGCGAAAGATTTGCTCCGGCAAGGTCATTTGCTCGTACCATCCGGCAACTCCATACTCAAGTACTGGCTAGAGGATGAGGGAGCTGCCTACAGTATCTCTGACGATCATGGAGTTACATTTTCAAATACCCTGGGACTGACGCCGCTTCATTGGCGAAGAGGCATCCGCATCAGGCGCCTTGTAGAACAATTCGCACACAGCGAAGCGCGAGCAAAGCTCGAATTTTAAATCTCGACGCCGATGTACTTGGTCTCAAGGAATTCGTGGATACCAGCGAAGCCAGTACAATTTTGAATCTCTAAAAGACATGGGTAGCTTTTCACGTCTTCGAACGAGGAAGTCCGACATTAATCTTGGTTATTCCAATTATCGACTGCTCCCAATAAGTGACGCCGACTCCATGTCTCTTGAGACTCGATTGGAGAATAACCGTCCTCGATACCTAAAACAGGCAAAATCACTCCTCGAGAATGGCGAAATTGACGTCGCAGCAAAAGGCGTCACCCTTAGATACTCGAAAAAAGGAAAAGTAATTGCTTTGGTAATTTCACGGGATGATGGATTAAGTTTCGATGAGTTTTCCGAGAAGACTCTTCCGAGAGGGAAGAAGAAGGCAAGTGAAGCAATCCTTTCAATGATGGCTCAAACCGAAGTTGAGCTCTGGCCTTGAGTTCGCTCTGATAAGCAAGTGCGCACGCCTGGAAAGCGTGTGTAGGGCAACCTGCCGAGGGTTTAGGCACGTATCTTTCAGTACAAAAGAGATTGACACGAGAAGATTTGGTGAGTAAATTCCGCGCAGAACCCGTCACTCTTGATGAAGTTGCAACTGACTTGGTCAGTTAAACCGGGCATGCAAACAAGTTTCTGGGTTTGCTCACACTTAATTACCCCACCGAAAAATCGTCTAAATGTCGATAGTTGGTTCATAACTAATAGGGAGAGTAAAAGATGAATTCAAACAAGACTTTATGGGAGAAGGGCGACTTTGCCGAGATTGCGGACTTCACGCGCCAATCTGGAGAAATGCTTGCCAAATCGCTTGGAATTGTGCAGTCGCTTCGAGTATTGGATCTCGGCTGTGGAGATGGTACTACAGCAATTCCGCTAGCGCGTATGGGGGCTGATGTTACTGGCATCGACATTGCCCAAAACTTGATTGAAGCCGGAAAGAAACGGGCGATGGAGGCGGGGCTTGATCACCTTACATTTCAAGAAGGAGACGCGAGCAATCTGCAAGGCATAGATGACAACTCGTTCGATCTAGCCCTTACCGTATTCGGTGCCATGTTTGCTCCTAATCCCTTTGATGTAGCCAAGGAGTTGGTGCGTGTCACGAAGCCGGGTGGTCGTATCGTAATGTGCAACTGGATCCCAAACGATCCAACTTCATTTGTGTCACAACTATTGAAAATAAGCACGTCTTTTATGCCTCCGCCTCCGGAAGGTTTTGTCAGCCCGATGCTGTGGGGTGTAGACACCCACGTCATCGAACGTTTTAATCAGGCTGGCGTACCAACAGAGAAAATTTCCATGGTTAAAGACACATATTCTCTTGTCGCACCTGACAAGAATCCGGAGGATTTCATTGAAACCTATAGGCGGTTCTTCGGACCAACCATGAACGCCTTCGAAGCTGCGCAAAAGAATGGAAAGGCGAAAGAGCTCCACAATCAACTACTGGGATTGGCGAATGCGTTCAATCAGAAAACCGACGGTGGCACTTCAATATCAACCACTTTTTTACGAGTAACTGTTAGCCTCTGAGTTCTTGAGAGACGGCCATAACAAGTAGTTAGATTTGCGCGCCGATTTACTTGGTTTCCAAGAACTCACACATCTCGTCCTCTGCTGATCATTAAGGGCTCGGCTGAAAAAGCCATACCCCACAAGCCCACCAAGAAGAGGCGTGAATGCAATCGGCTGCACACCACCAGTTCTAAATATTTCCAGATCTGTCGCACTGCCCTGTCTTGCGCGAGCCCACATACGCAGCCCGTTTATTCACCCACCCTGTAGACCTTCTTGGATGAGTACCTAGGCAGCCTGTGTTGTCATCTGGTCCGTTTGCAACGACTAACAACAATCCACCCCGGGGTTTACCACCCTCAAAAGGGCTTGAAAGCCACCAGCCTGGAAAATATCTCCGACTGTAAAAATGGCAGACGAAGTCTCGTTCTTTGCAATTTTCTTAGCTTCACGGATCATTGTCTATTCCAATTGCGGAGTGACCTTTAGCAGCGGCCAAGCGAGTGAGAAGACCTGAGCCACAACCAAGATCCAGCCACGTGCAGTCTTTACCACCCGGTAGCCCTGCCATCGCTTTTGAGTGCAGATCTTCGTAGAAGTCCGCCCCCTGGAGCCAGGCAAATAATTTCGCGCCGGAGCCTTCCGTGAACTAGATTTCGACGCCAATGTACTTGGTCTCAAGGAATTCGTGGATTCCGTCAAAGCCGCCTTCGCGACCGAGGCCGCTCTGCTTCATGCCTCCGAAAGGTGCAGCGGGATCCGAAATAACGCCGCGGTTGATCGCGACCATTCCCGATTCCATGGCTTCGGCTACACGGATCGATCGACCAAGCTCGCCTGAGAAGACGTAGCTAATGAGGCCGTAGTCAGTGTTGTTTGCAAGGGCAATTCCCTCTTCATCGGTATCGAAGATCACGATCGGTGCGACAGGTCCGAAGACTTCGTTCTTCAGAATCTCATTATCGCTCTTCACGGTCAACACCGTTGCAGGGTAGAAAGCACCTGAACGATCTGGAACTTTTCCGCCAGTCATCACTAATCCGCCTTGTTTTACAGCCATATCTACAAGGGCGGCAATCTTGTCGCGTTCCTTAAGAGAAACGCTTGCGCCGAGATTCATACCTGCTTCAAGAGGTGATCCCATGTGTAGAGCTTCCATTGCCTTCGTCAAAGCCGCAGTGAGTTTCTCTGCGATGCCGCGTTGCACGTAGATGCGGTTTGCGGCAGTGCATGCAGCACCACCGTTGCGCATCTTGGCAACCATGATTCCTTCGACTGCCTTTGAGACATCTGCATCATCAAAAACAAGTACAGGTGCATTTCCGCCGAGCTCCATTGAGCAACGAACAACTTGATCTGCCGCCTCGCGAAGAAGCACGCGGCCTACTTCGGTAGAACCTGTGAAGGACAAATTTTTAACACGTGGATCATGCAGCATCTTGCTGATGGTTTCTCCAACAGGCTTTGGCATGATGACGTTGACGACGCCCTTAGGCACTCCTGCGCGCTCGAGAATATCCACGATGTAGAGGGCGGTTAATGGAGTCTCGCCCGCAGGTTTGAGAATGACTGTGCAACCAGCCGCGAGCGCAGGGCCGATCTTGCGCGTGGCCATGCCCGCTGGGTAGTTCCAAGGAGTAATAAGGAGAGAGACACCGATGGGCTGGTGGGTGACAAGAATTCTTTTATCCCCGCTTGGAGATTTGCGGAAATCTCCCGGGGTGCGGACTGCCTCTTCGGCGAACCAGCGGAAGAACTCGGCAGCGTAGGCAACTTCGCCCTTCGCATCGGCGAAGACTTTTCCGTTCTCGCGCGAAATCATTGTTGCGATCGCGTCACTTTCAGCGGTCATAATCTCAAAGGCCTTGCGCAACATCTCGCTACGGACGCGCGGGGCCGTCTTTGCCCATGAAGGGAATGCTCGGTGTGCCGCGTCTAGTGCCGCTTCACATTCAGCATCTCCTGCCGTTGCAACTTCCGCGATGACTGATCCATCACTGGGGTCATAGACCGGCATTGTTCCGTTGCCGTCGACCCATTTTCCATCGATATATAACTGTGTACGCATTCTCCGAGCATACCCGCACCTATTTACCCCTACCTCCTGGTAGCAGAGTGGCCTCCTTCGGCAAGGGCGTCAGCAAAGCTAAGGCGGACAATCTAGGATGGCGGGGTGATCAGCGCCACTTATCAAATCGTGTCTGGGGAGTAAATAGTGCCTAAATCTTGGACCGATGACGCACCAGCGCCGGTAGCTCTTCAAGAGCATGCCCATCTCAAAGACCCGATTTCCTACAAGATAAAGAAAACCCTGCTTGGCAACCCCCTCAACCGGCACACCCTTGGACATCAGAGACTGGCCAAGAGATATGCCTTAGGAATTCTTTCCTCCGACTGCATCTCGTCCTCGGCGTATGGCAGCGAGCAGATCCTGATCGCCCTCCTGCCTGCATTTGGACTTGCCTCATTTGCGTTGATGATGCCAATGACCGTTGTCATCATCGCAATTTTGACCATCATTACATTGAGCTACCGCAACGTCATCGAGGTCTATACAAAAACCGGCGGAGCCTACATCGTCACCAAGGACAATTTCGGACCAGTAATGTCGATCATCGCAGCAGTTGCGCTGATGCTCGATTACATCGTGACAGTTGCTATTCAATCTGCAGCCGGTGTCGCAGCCATCATCTCGACTTTCCCCAACCTGCACCCGGGCAAGGTCTATATGACGATCGGCGTCATAGTCCTTATTACCTATGGGAACTTGCGCGGAGTCAAGGAAGCAGGAAAGTCCTTCGCGATGCCTACCTATCTCTTTATAGGCGCGATGGCAATCGTCTTCATTACTGGTTTGGTCAAAGCATTCACCGGCAACCTTGCAGTTCTGGACACCAACGTAGCGGGAACATTCCCTATGGGCCATGAGCAAGGGTTGCTGACATTCAGCGCAATCTTCATCCTCCTTCGCGCCTTCGCCAACGGCGGCTCATCCCTGACCGGTCTTGAAGCGATTTCCGATGGCGTCGCACTGTTCAAGGTACCCGAAGCC
Source organism: uncultured Bifidobacterium sp. (assembly GCA_964387855.1). Lineage (GTDB taxonomy): Bacteria > Actinomycetota > Actinomycetes > Nanopelagicales > Nanopelagicaceae > QYPT01. Next base: position 5,798 of record CAYLYA010000042.1, on the reverse strand, counting down.
CAAAACGCACGAAAAACTCTGGTTACGATGAGCATGATCTTGGGAACACTGGTGATCGGTGTCTCTTGGTTCGCACAGCGAATTCACGCCTTGCCGTACGAGAGTGGCACCCCAACGGTTATTTCTCAGATTGCCAAGACATCCCTCGGCAATCAGACCTCAGGGAAGATACTTTTCGTCCTCGTCCAAGCCGCAACCATGTTGATTCTTTTCGCAGGTGCGAACACGACCTATAACGCTTTCCCAATTCTCTGCAACTTTGTTGCGACAGACGGCTACCTGCCTCATCAATTGACCAAGCGTGGACACCGACTTTCGTTTTCAAACGGAATTATCTTTCTAGCCAGCTCCGCAACAGTTCTGGTGATCATCACGGGTGCTGCCGTTGATCACTTAGTGGCGTTCTATGCACTTGGTGTATTCACGGGATTTACTCTTGCAGGGTTTGGAATGGCAAAGCATGCCTACAAACATCGCATCGGCAACTGGAAACTGAAGATGTTCATCAATAGTCTTTCAGGAACTGTTGCCGTTATCGTCGTTCTTGTCTTTGCAGTTGTGAAGTTCACCGAAGGTGCCTGGCTGGTTATCACCATCGCGCCGATCGCGGTCTTCTCATTGTTGCGGCTCAATCGACAGTACAGGCGAGAACAAGCGGCGTTAAATTTCCGAAGTGAGGAATCACGCGCCACCTCCATCAGCCGCCACGACGTGACAGTCCTTGTCGACAGCGTCGATGTCGCTACGGTCGGCGCAGTCCGGTATGCACGCAGCCTCAATCCTCACTCACTCGCTGCAGTTCACTTTGTGATCGATGATCAAAGAGCCGAAGATATTCGCAAAGCCTGGGCCGCTGCTCCGGCGCTAGATGATGTGATGCTCGAACTCATCGACTGTCCTGACAGGCGTTTGCCAAACGCTGCGATGGACTACGCAATCCGAGCAACAACTTCACCAGACGTGGAATTGACCCTTCTCTTACCTCGTCGTTCCTACACTCCAGTGCTTGGCAAATTGCTTCACGATCAGACCGCTGAGGAAATTGCACGTCCGATTTCTCAATTGCCGCGCGTAGTTGCAACGATTATTCCTTTCGATGTTGCCAAGATCATCTCCGGACAAAGCGTCGTGATCCATGACAGCCACGGACTCGAGTCGGCCACTATCGCCAAGAGTCCCGAACCTTTTGCGCCGGAGTTGAAGATCAAGCCTTCGAGCACAGTCTCATTCATGAGCAACGAACCCGTAAGCCACTACGCGGAGAACGTCACCCCCATTGGCAAGATCACGTGGCGCAACAGGGCGCATGTGAAGGGAAGAGTCACATCGATCAAGACAGCTCCACGAGGAGCAGCGCCAATAATCGAGGTGGAAGTCTGGGATGAAACTGGCGGAGTCACACTGCAATTCTTGGGACGACGCGAAATCGCAGGTCTTGACGTTGGATCACAGTTGCTTGCCGAGGGAATGGTCGGCGAGACGAACGGCTCGCTTACAATCCTCAATCCTTCGTACGAGATTGTGATCTAACTGCACTGATTGCTTTGGCGGTGGCGGTGGGATTTGAACCCACGGTTGAGTTTCCCCAACACACGCTTTCGAGGCGTGCTCCTTTGGCCGCTCGGACACGCCACCAGGAGCGAGGATACAGTACTTAATTTCCCTTTCGTTGCCCTTGGAAGAATGACTGGAGCAGTTGGGCACATTCATCGGCCATCACACCCGTAACAACTTCGGGCTTATTCAAGGTTCTGGGGTCTCGCAAAATATCCCAAACGGAGCCAACTGCCCCCGCCTTCTCATCCCAAGCACCAAAGACAACCCTCGGAATCCGGGATTGGACAATTGCACCGGCGCACATCGCACAGGGCTCGAGAGTGACCACCAACGTGTGGTCTTCCAAACGCCAACTTCCCAGTTTGGTGGCGGCCCTTCGCATCGCAACAATTTCTGCGTGCGCCGTTGGATCATTATCCAATTCACGTTCATTGCTTCCAATTGCGACCACTTCGCCTTTGCTATTTAAAATCACGGCGCCGACTGGCACATCTGCACTTGTTGTGGCCGCATCCTGAGCAACCTTAATAGCCAAAGCCATCGCGTCTTCAAACTTCATAGATCTATTAGTTCACGAAACTCTTCACCAAATCCCAACCGAGTGGCGATGGCGTCCAGCTGTTCCTCGGGAAACAATTCCGCATCATCACAAAGAGCCGAAATCTCCATGTGGTTCATTCCCAAGTCAGCCAGGATGTCCAAGTGTCCAACCGGCAGTGGCTCATCTTCTTCATTCGGGTAAGGGAGATCTGCCAACTCGATGAAATCCGATGCCACTTCATAATCGAACGCGCAAGTAACATCGCTAAGAAACATACTGATATGTGTTCCGAGAACCCTGATGATGATGAAGAACTCCTCATCGATTGCAATCAGTGCAATTGCCCCGCCATTAGTACGTTGGCTCTTCAAGCGATCAATAATGTGAGCCAAGTCATGCGGATCTGGCAGTTTGGCGAGATTCCATCGACCATCTTCATGCCAAGCGGCCACTGCAAAATCAACTTCCTCACTCATCACCGCCCCCATTTCACATGCCCTCAGGTTGCATACTGACACTCATTTCTTGAGAAGAAAAGACCTGTAAGGTATGGAGGGTGAAAGTCCACGTCGCTAATCACCCGCTAATCTCGCACAAATTGACCGTATTACGCGATGAGTCCACTGACTCGCCGACTTTTCGTCGCCTCGTCGAAGAACTCGTGACTTTATTGGCCTACGAAGCCACGCGGGAAGTTCGCACAAAAACAGTCACAATAAAGACTCCGGTAGTTGTTACACAGGGCGAGAAGATGGCGGATCCTCGTCCCGTTGTCGTCCCAATTTTACGTGCAGGCCTTGGAATGCTCGAAGGAATGGTGCGCCTTGTTCCGACTGCCGAAGTCGGGTTCCTCGGCATGGTTCGTGACGAAAAGACCCTATTGGCCAGCACTTACGCCAACCGTCTTCCCGATGATCTTTCAGGTCGCCAATGTTTTGTTCTTGATCCGATGTTGGCAACCGGCGGAACCCTTGTGGCTGCCCTTAACTACCTTATTGATCTCGGCGCAACAGACATCATTGCCATCTGCATTATTGCCGCCCCTGAAGGGGTCGCCTACATGGAGCAGGCTTTCGAAAACTGTCCTGTACCAATCACAATTGTTACAGGAGCACTCGATACAAAACTAAATGAAAATGGATACATCGTGCCGGGTCTAGGCGACGCGGGCGACCGACTTTACGGAGTTGTTTAACATGGCATCAACCAGTCCCGGGTATGGCATCACTATTCGCGTAGAGGGTGCACCTTCGGTGCAGCCGGTCGCGGAGGCAACAGCGGCAATTACGAAGGCAGGTGCGACAATCACTGCACTCGATGTCGTTGAATCCCTCTTAGACAAAGTTGTCATCGACATCACCTGTGACACCATCAATGCCGACCACGCAGAACAAATCACCAAGGCGATCAGCGCCCACGAGGGATTGACCGTTCGCAAAGTCAGCGATCGCACCTTCTTGTTGCACCTAGGCGGCAAGTTAGAGATCCATTCTCGAGTGCCCCTCAAAACCCGCGATGACCTCTCTCGCGCATACACACCAGGCGTTGCACGTATTTGCCAGGCGATCGTTGATGACCCAACCGATGCCCGACGCCTAACTATCAAGCGGAACACCGTCGCGGTCGTCACAGACGGCTCGGCAGTCCTTGGACTTGGAAACATCGGACCAGAGGCTGCACTTCCAGTTATGGAAGGAAAGGCAGTGCTATTCAAGCGTTTTGCCGACGTCGACGCATGGCCTGTATGCCTTGACACCCAAGACGTCGATGAAATCGTGCGAACCGTTCAATTAATCGCTCCCGTCTATGGCGGTATCAACCTCGAAGATATCTCGGCACCACGATGCTTTGAAGTAGAAGCACGGCTTCGCGAGCTCCTTGATATCCCGGTCTTCCACGATGACCAGCACGGTACTGCGGTTTGCGTTCTTGCAGCGCTGACAAACTCGTTGAAATTGGTTAAAAAGAACATCGCCGATTGCAAGATTGTTATCAGCGGCGCAGGCGCTGCTGGCACGGCTATCGCTCGTCTTCTCACTATTAGTGGTGCCAAGAACATCATTGCCTTCGACTCCAAGGGTTCGATCAACAGCGGTACCGTGACGAAAGATCCAATGCGCCAATGGTTCATCGACAATTGCAACCCCAATGATTTCGTTGGCAAGTTGACCGAAGGTATTGTAGATGCAGACATATTCATCGGCGTCAGCGCAGGTAATATTTTGAAAGAGGCAGACGTTGCCGCGATGGCGAAGGACTCGATTGTCTTCGCTCTTGCAAATCCAGATCCAGAGATCGACCCATACATCGCCCGTAAATACGCAGCGATCGTGGCAACGGGTCGCAGCGATCAGCCAAATCAGATCAACAATGTTTTGGCATTCCCCGGAATCTTCCGCGGTCTCCTAGATGCTAATGCTCACAAGATCACGGATGAACTTCTAGTGGCGTGCGCGGAAGCAATCGCGGGATGCGTCTCAGCCGATCAACTCAACACATCATTTATCGTCCCGAGCGTATTTGATCCAAACGTTGTCACGGCAGTTGCCGCAGCAGTTAAGAAGTCGGTCTCCTAAAACTAGGAGTCGCGTTTAGTACTCGTTAGCAATAAAGAGTTCCTTAGACGGGAACTTGGTAAGAATATGAACGCCGCCCTCGGTAACTACGACCTCTTCCTCAATGCGTGCCGCCGAGATGCCATCGGATGCAGGGCAGTACGTCTCCAGCGCAAAAACCATGCCCGCTTTGATTTCTATGGGATTCTCAAGGCTGTTGAGGCGGGAGATGATGGGCCGCTCGTGCAACCCAAGGCCCAGGCCGTGGCCGAATTGCAACCCGAACGCGGCTAGCTCGTCGGTGAAGCCGAAGTCCTCTGCCTTTGGCCAGACTTTCGCAATCTCGTCTGTGCCCACACCGACTCGAACGGTATCGATCGCAGCATCCATCCACTCACGCGCCTTCGTGTAGGCATCATGCTGACTCACTGTCGCGCTGCCGACGGCAAAGGTGCGGTAATAGCAGGTGCGGTAACCGTTGAAAGAATGGATAATGTCGAAGAATGTCTGGTCACCAGGTCTGATGATTCTGTCGGTGAAATTGTGTGGGTGGGGATTGCAACGATCGCCTGAGATGGCGTTGATCGCTTCTACCTGGTCTGATCCCATTTCGTAGAGACGCTTGTTGGCTAGTGCGACGATCTCGTTCTCGCGGATGCCGGGCTTCAGTACGTCAACGATGTTCTGATAGACGCCATCTACCATCGCAGCGGCTTGGTTCAAGAGCATGATCTCGTCGATCGATTTGATGACACGTGCGTCCAACATGAATTGCTGAGCGTCGACTACTTTTAGTCCCTGGCGTTGCATCTCAAAAAGGAATGCTGGCTCCACGATGTCGACTCCAACAGGCATGTCTGCAACGCCGGCCTCGACGAGAAGCGCCTTGATCTCCTTGATCGCCGACTCCATCAATCCTGCCGACGGGGCAACAGCGCCTCGCATACCGAGCATTCCCGGACGGTTGTTCTCTTCCTTGAGCCAGGGCGAGTAGAGCTTGTGGTGGCGAACCGCCGATCCGAAGTCCCAGAGCATCGGCTCGCCACCGTCGCGTGTCAGGAGCGCATAACGTGTCATCTTGTCGCCGAGCGCGCCACCAATCCAGGTTTGGGTCGTGTATCTGATGTTGTAGAAGTCGAAGAGCA
>CAYLYA010000041.1:0-11035 GCA_964387855.1 uncultured Bifidobacterium sp. | reverse complement strand
GCCTAAGGGTACGGAAGTTAGACCCTCTGGGTCAAACTGAGCCCCTTTTTGGCCCCCTTTTTCTAGGCTCCGGGTGTAATCACCCCAGTGCTGGCGGCACGCCTTCGACGACGCCCCTTTGCAGGCTCTGGGGTAACAACGTGAGGCATTTCCGCCGAAATCTCCTCGGCAGGGGTGTAATCCTCACCAGTGTCAGGTTCAACTAAGGAATCCTCGACATCTTGACCGGCCCCAACTATTTCAAGATCGTGCTCGATGGCATCGGCAATCTCAGTTGGAACCTCGTCTGCTGGAACGGCTTCCTCATGCAGATCGTGCTCGATGGCCTCTTGTGGCTTCATCATTTCATCAAAGGGCATTGATGGCCTCGGTTTTACAGGGTCTGTATGGATGTGAATTCCACGTCCACCACAACTCTCGCACGTTGTGGAGAAGGCTTCAATCAGACCTTGTCCCACGCGCTTTCGAGTCATCTGAACAAGGCCAAGGGACGTTACTTCTGCGACCTGATGCTTGGTGCGATCGCGACCCAGGCATTCGACAAGGCGACGAAGAACTTGCTCGCGGTTGGATTCCAGAATCATGTCGATGAAGTCGATGACGATAATTCCACCGAGGTCGCGCAAGCGAAGTTGACGGGCGATTTCTTCAGCGGCTTCAAGATTGTTCTTAGTGACGGTCTCCTCGAGGTTGCCGCCCTTACCGATGAACTTGCCAGTGTTGACGTCGATGACGATCATCGCTTCGGTGCGATCGATGACGAGGGATCCACCAGATGGCAAATATACCTTGCGATCAAAAGCCTTCGACAACTGCTCATCCACTCGATAGTTGCTAAAGAGATCTCCTGGACCTGTGAACTTCTCAATCTTGGAGGTGAGCTCTGGTGCGATGAATCCCAAGTAATTGTGGATGTCTTCCCAGGCTTCGTTTCCTTGGATTGTGAGCTTTCGGAAATCTTCATTGAAGATATCGCGGATAACGCGGACAGCGAGATCAGGCTCTGAATAAAGCAGCGCTGGTGCGTGGAAATTCGGGTTCTCAGATTTTGCGACGATGTCTTCCCATTGGGCTTTCAATCGTGCGACATCTGCTTCGATCTCGGCATCGCTCGCGCCCTCTGCTGCGGTGCGGACTATAACGCCAGCCTCATCAGGAACTAGCGCCTTGAGAATTGTCTTCAAACGAATGCGCTCTGGCTCTGGAAGTCGGCGGCTAATACCGCTCATTCCGCCACCTGGCACATAAACCAAATAACGACCTGGCAATGAAATCTGACTTGTAAGGCGAGCGCCCTTCTGGCCGATCGGATCCTTCGTCACCTGCACAAGAACCGGTTGACCTGTCTTTAAAACCATTTCAATCTTGCGCGGTTGTGAATCAGAAATGCCTGCGGCGTCCCAATTCACTTCGGCTGCATACAGCACAGCGTTGCGGCCCTTTCCGATATCGACGAAGGCGGCTTCCATGCTTGGAAGCACATTCTGAACGCGGCCTAAGTAGACGTTGCCGACGTAGGAAATATTGCTGTGACGGTTAACGTAGTGCTCGACCATCACCTTGTCTTCGATGACGCAAATCTGCGTACGATCTCCTATTTGACGGACCAACATCTCGCGATCGACATTCTCACGACGTGCAAGGAATTCGCTTTCGGTGATGATGGTGCCGCGTTTGCGGAACTGCTCGCGGTATTCAGAACGCGGCTCACGAGTGCGACGGGGTTGGCGTCTGGCATCTCCACGGGCTGGACGTTCGCGAGCTTCGCGGGGCTCTCGAGCCTCGCGCACTTTCACAACAGTGACAACGCCGTCTTCCTCGACGGTCTCACCTGGAACAACTCCCTCTGCGCTTGAGCGGCGTCGGCGGCGTCGATGGGTTGCGGCCTTAGAGGCATCATCGCCTTCGGCCGCTGACTCAACATGCTCGCCCTCTGCCTCCGATGTTCGACGGCGTCCACGGCCTCCACGCCTGCGACGGCGTCCACGACTGTCGGTATCGCCTCCTGCAGTCTCAGCCACGGGTTCTGCGATGATTTCGGAAGGCACTTTCTTGCGCGATGTCGACTTCTTAGGGGCAACTTCGCCTGCAGTCTCAGCAACTTCTGCCTTGGCCGCGCGCGGGGCACGGACTGGCTTTACATCTGTGACGGCGGCTGCCTGGAATATAGGCACCGGAATTGCAGGTGCGCTCTTCTTGGAAGGGGCTTTCTTTGGAGACCCCTCTTCAGGGGAAATCTCTGTAACTTTCTTGGCCGCACGCTTGCGCGGCGTCTTTGGCTCAATAGCCATGGCACCAAATCCTCTATGCGTTCATAAAACGCGCTCTGGCTCGTAGTAACGAGCAAATCTTTGTTGAGTTCGCACTTGCTATGCCTCTGGGGCACTAACCGCGATGCAATCGCGAGCCGCGCTGAACTTTGTCCAAGTATGGCAGAGGAAGCCCCTAATACCCAATAACCCGACAATTGGCCGAGCTGCGCCCCTTTTAGCCCCTCTGGCGGGCGTGGACGTTCTGGAGCAGCCCGATTCCGATCAAGTTGGCGAACATACTCGATCCCCCGTAAGAGACAAATGGCAGAGGCACCCCGGTCATCGGCATCAAGCCCATCGTCATGCCGATATTTTCAAACGCCTGAAAAGCAAACCACGCGATAACACCAGTGCACACGAGGCGACCAAATAAATCTTGAGACTTCCGCGCTATTCGAAAAGATCGCCAAAGAATGATCATGAATAGAAAGAGGATCAGCGAACTGCCGAGGAATCCGAGCTCCTCCCCTGCGACGGTAAAAATGAAGTCGGTCTGCTGTTCAGGCACGAAGCGACCGTTGGTCTGCGGTCCCTTGAATAATCCCTTGCCCACCAAACCGCCTGAGCCGACCGTGATTCGTGATTGTCGCAACTGATAACCACTGAGCTGCGGATCTGCTGATGGATTCACGAAGGACTGCAACCTCTTCACCTGGTAGTCGCTCAGAACCCCCGCTTTAACCGCAACAAACCCGCCAAGCAATGCGACGAGCAAGAGTCCGACCACCCAGCGAGAAGGCGCCCCTGAGACCGCGACGATCGTGACAACGGAGGCGCTGATGATGATGACTGTACCCATGTCCGGCTGCAAGAGAATCAGGAAAATAGGAATCGCGGCAATAGCTAGTGCTCGTGCAACGTCTTTGTGAGTGGGCTCTTCACGATCATGTATGCGCTCGGAAAGCACCATCGAAATACCTACGATGATCGAAATCTTCGCGAGCTCTGCCGGTTGAATTTGAAAACCGCCTGGCAATGAAATCCATGCGCGCGCTCCATTGACCGTACTGCCGACGCCAGGAACAAGCACCGCGATCAAACCGAGAACGCCGAACCCCCAGAGCACCGGCGTGTAGGCGCGGAGGAGTCTGTAATCGATAACGGTTGTACTGAAGGCAAGAAGTGCCCCGATAACAATGTTGATGACGTGCCGCTTGAGGTAGTACTGAGGATCGAGCCCCATCCCCGAATACCAAGACTTTGTCGCCGCATAGACGAGGAGAGTTCCAATAAGAAGCAAAAGTGCAACCGCGCCGGTCAGAATCGGATCGAAGCCGTGCATGGCAGAACCGCGTTTTCTGCGACGAGTGACGTTTGCGCTCATGGGGTTGTTGTCACCTTCATTGTGGGCGAAATCCTAGGCAACGCCGTAGGGGGCCCTGAAGGAAATAGCGCCTTGCCGGGGACCACCGTGTTGCCGACTACCCCGAAGAGGGTTTCGTAGATGTGCCGGACACCGACAGCGCTGATATCTGATCCAAAACCTCCTTGGCTCACCATCATGACGACGGCATACCGCGGCTTCTCACTGGGGCCGAAGGAGGCGAACCACGACGTGTTTCCCTTTTTCGTTCCGTTCGGGTTCAGGCCGAATACTTCAGCAGTGCCAGTCTTCCCGCTGACTGCTACAGGGAAGCCGCTAAAGGTATACGCAGCCGTTCCACTGATGACCACTTCTCGCAACGCACCTTGAAGAAATGTGAGCGTGGACTTGGTTGCTGGCAATTTGCCGATGACCTTCGGTGCAAAGCGTGCAAGGACTTTGCCATCAGTTGTCTCCACGGCTTCGCCGACGGTGGGTTGCCAGATACTCCCGCCGTTTGCAATTGCCGCATACATTTGAGCGAGTTTGAGCGGAGTGATGACAGTGTCTCCCTGGCCGATAGAGAAATTAACCGCGTCGCCACCTCGTATCTTGTCGCCGTCCACGCAATTCTCTTTTGCCAATGCGACAAGAAATGCTGTCTGCTGTTTCTTTGGAGCGCGCGTTGTGTAGTTGCAGAAATAGTCTTTGCTCTCTTTGTACCAGTCCAAACGCCACTGACGATCGGCCAAGCGGCCACTTGACTCTGCCGGAAGGTCGATGCCTGACTTCTTTCCAATTTGAAATCCGCGCGCCGCCGAAAAAAAGTAATCGTGAGCATTCTTCTTGGGCGAAAGACCACCATCCTTAAGCCACTCATCAAATGCAATCCGATACCAGATGGTGTCGCACGAAATCGCGATCGCCTGTCGCATCGTGATTGTTCCCTGCGCTTTACTTTCAAAGTTGTGGAAGATGGTGTTTCCAACCTTCACACTCGCAGGGCAACTGTACGTAGCACTCATGCTGTATCCGGCATTTGCCGCAGCGACAACAGAGACCGCTTTGAAGGTGGATGCTGGTGCGTACAGACCCTGCAACGCGCGATCGAGAGCTGGAACACCGTTGGTCACACTGAAAAGATCTTTCGCCTGTTTTACCGTCAATCCTTTTTCCCAGATGTTGGGGTCATACGTTGGGTATGAAGCCAAGGCCAAAACTCGTCCAGTCTTCACATCCAGCACGACGGCTGCGCCACCATCAGCGACATTGCCCGCTTTTCTTGCTCGTGCCACGGCATCAGCCAACGCACTCTCGGCCGAGGCCTGAAGGCGAGCATCCAGACTTGTGACCAGGTGATTGCCGGGAACGGGCTTGATGTTCTGTGATTGCCTTGTGACTGACTCTTGCCTGTCGACGATGACAGTACGTATCCCTGGCTTTCCTCGAAGATACTGATCGTATTGATATTCAAGTCCAGCTTTTCCGATTGATTCGCTGCGGTAATAGTGGGTGCCGTTGGTCGACGTCATGTCCGCTTCAGTCAATGGACCGACATAACCAAGAACGTGTGCAGCATTCACGCCATTTATACCTGGGTAATTTCGCACCGCTACAGGCATTGAATCAATTCCAGAATACAGATCTGCTCTTTCAACAATCTGAAGAGCTTTGGAAGGGTCAGCATCCTTGGTGATCGGAATCGGTTGATAGCGAGTGCCGGTCCAACAACCAGCTTGCACGGTCTTGGGCAACTCGCCGCAGAGTCGCGTCTGCAAATAAACATCCACGTACTTCAGTCCAAGCAGCGTTGCAGCCTTTTTGAGAACCGCAGCGCCTTTATCCTTTTGCTTATCCAGAACACTTCGATCTGCTGTTACCGCGAGACCAACACGGTTGAGTGCAAGGGGAACGCCGGAGGAATCGACAATGAGCCCGCGCGTAGCCGGTGTGACAATGTCGCGACTTTGAATGCTCAGCGCCGCATCCCGGTACTTCGGTCCGGCCCCGATCTGGAGATAGAAGAGCCGTCCGAGCAGTGCAAGCATGAGCGAGACGATCAATGTCTGGGTGACAATCAGACTAAGACGAGAGCGCTCGTTCACTGAAACTCTCTCATTTCAAAGATCGCACGATGGAGCCTTGATGCCACGGGAAGAACGAAGGGCGCAATCGCCAGTGTCCAGAGACCGTTGCCAATAACCGTCCTTAGAAGTTGGGAAACTCTTCCAACATCAGTACCGAGTAACGCGTTGAAAACAATGTAAAGAGTTAGCGCCACCACCACGGCTGCTGCCACAAAAACAACCAAACTCAAAGGGTTACTTCGAAGTGTGTCATCGCCATATCGAAGGAAGGCAATAGCAAATCCGGTCGCAGCAAGAATCAAAGCCCATTGTCCAATCGGTCCATTGGCCGAAGGGGCGAAATCGAGGAAGAGCCCGGCAAAAAATCCAACGATCGCACCGACTTCTGGCGTGCTCAGTGCCGACCAGCAAAGAGTGAAGATGAGAAAGACCGAGAAACCCCCAAAGGGGAGGTGAACTTGATCAATGATCATCAATTGTCCCAAATAGACGATTATGAAAATCACTGTCGAATAGAAACCGCGTCGGGTATACATCCGGAACTACTTTTTTAAAGTAGGTGTTGCGCTGGGCGTTGGGGTCACAAAAATGGTCACCGTGGGAATAGGGGTAGGCATCGGCTTTGGTGGCACGAGGGCGTCTCGTGGATCGACAATGGGCGGACTGACCACGACTGCCACGATCCCCAAGGTATGAAGATTGGTGAAAAACTGAACTTCAGCCAGTTGCGACACCGAGCCCGCTGAGTTTGGAACCGACGTGACCGTCCCCACCGGAACACCGGGAACAAAGGGTTTTCCGCCTTCACTTCCCCTAGCAAGGAGAACATCTCCCACCTTCACAGTCGTCTGACTGTCGAGCAGTTGAAGAATTCCGCGATCGGTCCCTTGCCCCGTCAAGATGCCAATTTCCTGGCTACCAGCGATCCGCACTCCTACATGAAAGGACGGATCGGATTCCAACATCACTAATGCTGTTGATGCATAAACTTCTTTCACGACTCCGACTAAACCATCACCGCAAAGAACCGTCATGTCGCGAGTGATATGCGCGTTCGCGCCAACATCAATTGTAATCGACTGGCTAAACGATGCGCTTGTGCCTTGAGAAATAACTTTGGCGTTGACGACCTTGTATCCGCCAGTGCCAGCAAGATTCAGGACTGATTTTAGTTGCTTGATCTGCGATTCGATGTTCTTGCGGTCAATCAAAGTACTTCGAAGTTGTGAGTTCTGCGCTTCGAGGTTCTTGATTTCTGCTCTTGTTCGTCCCAAGTGGGCGATGTCGGAGAAGAAACTACCGACGGGGCTGAAGGCCGAACTGGCTGCTCGCTGAAAGGGCCCAAGCACACTCTGCGTGCCATGGCGGAGACCGGTAACTAGTGAGACACCCCGCAAGTCGAGGGTGATCAAGAAGAGGGATGTGACTATCAAGGTCACGAGCAACAGGCGACTTCGATTGTCTCCGCCGTATCGCATTTAATTCGCGCCTACCGACGAGGTTCGGAGATCAAGACTTTCTCTAAAGCCTCAAATTCTTCGATGCATTTTCCAGTGCCCTCAACAACGGCGTCGAGTGGGCGATCGGCAATATGAATCGGCATTCCGGTCTCGCGGCGAAGTCTCTCGTCAAGTCCGCGCAAGAGCGCGCCGCCGCCAGTGAGGACGATTCCGCGATCCATGAGGTCACTCGCCAGCTCTGGTGGAGTCTTATCAAGAGTGCTCTTCACCGCGTTGACGATCGCGTTTACCGGCTCCTCAATTGCCTTTCTGATTTCAGCAGCAGTTACGACGATTGTCTTTGGAAGTCCGGTTGCGAGATCGCGTCCACGGATTTCGGCGTCTGGCTCGCCTTGGATTGGGTAAGCAGAGCCAATAGCCATCTTGATTTCTTCTGCAGTGCGCTCTCCCAGAAGGAGGGAGAATTCGCGCTTTACCCAGTTAATAATGGCCTGATCTAACTCGTCTCCGCCTACACGGATTGAAAGAGCCGTAACGATTCCACCAAGGGAGATAACTGCGACCTCAGTTGTACCGCCACCGATGTCAACGACCATGTTGCCGGTTGGCTCGTGAATCGGAAGTCCTGCGCCGATCGCGGCTGCCATCGGCTCTTCGATGATGTAAACCTTCCGAGCACCGGCTGCGTATCCTGCGTCTTTCACAGCGCGCTGTTCGACGCCGGTGATTCCTGACGGGACGCAAACAACGATGCGAGGCTTGGCAAGGTAGCGACGACGGTGCACCTTCTGAATGAAGTAACGCAACATACGCTCGGTCGTATCGAAGTCAGCAATAACACCGTCCTTAAGAGGGCGGATAGCAACGATGTTTCCAGGCGTACGCCCGATCATTTTTTTGGCCTCGTGGCCCACGGCAAGAATTGCACCCGTGTCTTGATTGACTGCTACAACACTTGGCTCATTGAGGACAATGCCACGCCCGCGTACATAAACGAGGGTATTTGCCGTACCCAAGTCGATGGCCATATCGCGGCCAATGAATGACATTCTGTTGCTCATATGTTCCTCTCAATTGAAAATCCTTTAAAGAAAATATCTATTTCGCGATGAGCAGACTCGGCTGAATCGGATCCGTGCACGATGTTCTGAACAACTTTTGTACCTTGATCACGCGCCAAGTCGCCCCGAATGGTTCCGGGAGCGGCGAGCGTTGGATCGGTTGCGCCAGCAAGGGAGCGGAATCCTTCAATCACGCGATCGCCTTCAGCGATGAGCGCAACTATCGGTCCAGATAACATGAACTCGACGAGCGGTTCATAGAACGCTTTGCCGGCGTGTTCGGCGTAATGCTGCTCGAGGATTGAACGATCGGCTTGCAACATCTTCATTGCAACGATCGAATATCCCTTCGTCTCAATACGAGAGATAACCTCTCCTACTAGCCCGCGCTTAACGCCGTCTGGCTTTATTAAAACCAAGGTTCTCTCTGTGCTCACCCCCAGAGTGTAATCGGTCTAACCAGGCTTGGTCTCGCCCGCCTTCAGGAGGGCTGCCCGGGCTGCCTCGCCCTTTTTCCCGACAACTATGGCGGCAATCCAGAGCCCCATAAAGAGGGTACCCAAGAAAAACAGCGGGGTGGTTACGAATCCATATCCGATCAAAGCAATCTGAAGGAGCGAGCCAAGGACCCAACCCGCTCTCTTTCGCAACAATGAGGCAGCTAGCACGAGAAGTACCGCAATTGCACCACCCCAGATCAAGGCGATGGCGCTGTGGTTCTTCGAGGCAAGCAACACGGCAAAACCCATCACCATGATTTCCATTGCAAGAACTGCGGAGGCTAGGACTTTCATCTGTGTTTCATCTCAGTTGTTGGAGAGTCGCTTGAGAATCGCCCGTGACTGTCCAACGGTCACAACCGAACCAGTGATCACAACGCCGACAGAATCATCTGAGAGCGGCCTGCGCGCATCTGCGATTGCTCGCTTGATTGCCTCTTCAAGATTCTCAACGACCCAAACGCGATCTGGTCCAAAGATGCGATGTGCAATTCGCTCGATGTCGCAAACCGGCATTGCACGTGTTGACTCGCTGGCGGTAACGATGATCGAATTGAGAACAGGTTCCAATTCTTTGAGTATCCCTTCGACATCTTTGTCAGCAAATGCCGCAAAGACTCCAATGATCTCGTCGAATGTGAATTCCGATTCCAAGGTATCTGCAAGTGCTTTTGCACCGTGCGGATTATGTGCAGCATCCAAGATCACAGTTGGATCGTGAAAGACGGTTTCGCAACGCCCCGGAGAGGTCACCGCAGCGAAACCCACCTGAACCGATTCTGGATCAAGTTCTTGTCCGCCAAAGAACGCCTCCACTGCAGCCAAGGCGGTCGCGGCATTTGAGCCTTGGTGCTTGCCGTGCAGCGGTAAGAAGATGTCTTCGTATCGTCCGCTAAGTCCTTGGATGGTGAGGAGCTGTCCTCCGACGGCGACGCTTCGCTTCTCGAGGGAATATTCAATTCCCTCACGCGCGACTTCAGCACCAACTTCTGCCACCCGGCGCATGAGTTCCACGGCCGCTTCGGGCTCCTGCCGCGCAAGAACCACAGAGGATCCTTCTTTGATGATCCCGCCCTTGGTCTTAGCAATTTCGGTGAGCGTATTTCCAAGATAGGCCGTGTGATCAAAACCTATGGGGGTGATTACAGAAACCGCCGCCTCAACAACATTGGTCGCATCCCACTCCCCCCCCATTCCTACCTCTATAACGCCGATATCAACCGGCCACTCTGAGAAGGCAACGAATGCAAGGGCCGTCATCGCCTCGAAAAATGAAATGGGAGTGTCGAATTTCTTATCCATCAAATCCAAATATGGGGCAATGTCGTTGTAGGCGAATATAAAGAACTTAGGATCTATCGGCTCGCCGTTGATCGCGATCCGCTCAAGCAGGCTCTCAAGGTGCGGGCTGGTGAAGCGTCCCGTACGAAGTCCTGTGGCACTCATCAGCGAGTCGATCATCCTGGCCGTCGTCGTCTTACCGTTGGTGCCTCCCACGTGAATGGTCGGATACGCCAATTGAGGTGAACCAAGGATGTCGACAAGAGCGGAAATACGCTCAAGTGATGGTGCGATGCGGATCTCGGGCCAACGTGCCTCTAAGGCGACCTCAATCGCATGAAGTCGGGCTTGATCCTCTGCGGTGGTCATGCCAAAGGCAATTGCTCGAGTTGGGTGGAAATTCGTTCGATCTCTGAATCAGTTTTGGCCAATCGTTCTTTAATCTCGGCGACTACGTTCTCTGGCGCCTTCGCCATGAATCCTTCGTTGGAAAGTTTCACAATCGCCGTCTCACGGTCTTTCTTTGCGGCGGCAAGATCCTTGGATAGGCGCGCGCGCTCGGCAGCAACGTCGACGCTCTGACTCAAATCTAATTCAATCTTGAACTTGCCGATCTCAAGAGATTTGCTCGGAGTGAAAAGTCCCTCTTCAGGATGATCGATGCGAAGAACAAATCGCATAGCACTTTCGTAACGTGCGAATTCCTCTGGCGCATGAAATTGACCGGGGATTCTGTGGCTCGGTTTGATTCCCTGATCATTTCTGAATCGGCGAACCTCGGTGATGATCTCCTGCACTTGGAGGATCAACTTCTCCCCTGCGGTGTCGTCGTGCGAAGGGTTGGGTTTTGGCCACTCGGCGATTACAACGGATTCCCCGCCGGTGAGATTTGTCCAAAGCTCTTCGGTGATGAAGGGCATGATCGGATGCATTATTCGTAGCAGTTGATCAAGCACGTGCCCGAGGACTCGCTTTGAATCGTGGGCAGTGCCGGTAGCGAATGCCTCCTTCGACAGTTCCAGATACCAGTC
>CAYLYA010000040.1:0-11684 GCA_964387855.1 uncultured Bifidobacterium sp. | reverse complement strand
ATTACGAGAGCGTTCATGTTGCCTCTTATCGTTGCTTCAATCTTAATAAGGCAAATGAGAGATTCAACCTTTATTCATGACTCTTATCTCACACTTGGATTCTGAGTGCCGCTTTTCACCGGAAGAGAGAACGATCTAGTGCGGTTTATGAGCTAGCACTTGCAGGACGCAGGAATTCTTCGCGAACCATTCGGCGATCATAGGAGAGACCGCACTCAAGACATCTATACAGATCTGGTAACCGCCAGTGAGATCCCGACGATGGATGGGTTCGTGGCGAGCAATACGGTCGCGCAGGAATACTTCCACGTCTACTAAAACTCTAAATTACTCCGCGGAAATTTCGGAGTTCCACTTCTACGACACGAGGGCCTGATCTAAATTACCGTGAGTAACAAATAAATAAGATTGCAATCGCAGGCACGCAAATGGTTAAACACTGCGGCAAGTTCTTCGTTTGACATCAGTCTTCGATGCCTTAAAATTACACCTACGAACCCCGGTGGGCCCCTGACGAAAGTCAAGCTGCCGGGGTCTTAATTTGCGCAAATGGATTATGGGACCGCATCTGGAACTCGCGATAGATAATAGATAGAAGTTAATGCCGTGCAAAGACGCTAACTGTGACTATTGTCCAAAGCGCGGCTTCTCCGCGAGCACTTGCAGGACTCGGGAATTCTGAGCTGACCAAACCGCAATCGTTGGAGAAATCGCATTAAGAATTTCCATGCAGATTTGGAAATCACAGGCGATATCGCGATCACGAATGGGTTCGTGATGAGCAATACGATTGCGCAAAACATGAAGATGGCGAACTCGAGTGAAGATATATTCAGGTTGGCGCGAAGGGGCATGCGGAAACGCGAAACGCAAGGCTTGGCGCCAAAGCGTGTCTTTGTAGCGCTTCGTGAGAAGCGAGCACCAAAAACTAAAATTTAATTCCGAAATCACGCTTTCGTGATTGATCTCAATTTCTCTAAAATGCAGGAAGTTCTTTGCCCGGGCCACATATCGAAAACCATCCATCCCAATCAGAGTGTCTACATGGTCAATCCAACTCCCTTGATTACTCTCCGTCACATTCAATCTTGCAAGTTCCCTATCAATTGAAAATCGCAAAGTAATCTCTATGTCACATAAGACCTCCCAAAGGGCGGCCGATATCTGCTTATTCCATAAATAGAAAGCCTGGTCATCCAAGCGCTCCATATCTGTTTCGCGGTCGACCGCGAGAAAATACTGATTAAAAACCTCGTCTGGTAAACGTTTCATTTGATACTATTCAGATCCGATCCCGGTGGGCCCCTGACGCAAGTCATGCTGCCGGGGTCGCGTCTTTATGGAATCAAATTCTTTGACAAAATTCCAACCAATTGCAGTTACGAATTAACTCAGTGCACAGTCCTAAATCTGTGAATTGCTCTTAGATCAGACCAAACTCTCTTGCTTTCGCCCGTAATTCTTCACGGGCACTGGGGTGAGCAGCCTTTTCGATGATATTGCGGGCTTGATCATTCTGAGAGTGACCAAAGCAATCTGCGATCCCGTTCTCTGTTGCGACGTAACTGTGTTGGAAGCTGGTTACATTCCCGCCAATTCTTGGAACGATCGTTGAGACATTGGCCTTGGGATGCCATGAAGGAAGTGCCATGAAGGACTGGCCTCCCCGAGAATGCAGCGAGCCCACGATAAAATCGGTAGAACCACCGAAGCCGGAATAGATCTGGCCGCGGACGTGACTGGCATTGGCCTGGTCGAAGAGATCCACCTCAAGGGCCGCGTTGATACTCGTCATCTTTGCCTGGCGTGCAATCTGGCTTGGGTCGTTGGTGCGCTCGGTGCGCATCATCCGCACCTTTCTATTGAGATGCAACCAGTCATACAACTCTTTCGAACCGAAGACGAAAGAAGCTGTCAGCAAAATCTCGTCATCCAGGACACCCGCTTTGTGGAGGTCCAGCACTCCGTCGCTGAACATCTCCGTCCAGATTCGAAGCCCCTTTCGCTGGCTAAGTCCGGCAAGGACGGCATCGGGGACAGCGCCAATACCGAGTTGCAACGTGGAATTGTCCTCGATGAGTGCTGCTATTCGCGAACCGATCTCACGTGCAGTGTCGTTCAGTTCAGTTGTCGGCTTGACGGCTAGCGGTTCGTCGACTTCAACAAGGTAGTCAATTTCATTTTCGTATATCTGAGCATCTCCATATGTATATGGCATCTGCTTATTGGCCTGTGCGATCACAATTCCATCGCGCGCCCGAGCCGCATCAATCGCGGCGGGAAGCACGTTGACTTCAGTGCCAAGGCTCACGGTGTCAAAACGCTGAGGAGAGGCATGGAGCAACACAACATCCGGACGGTAGTGATCGCGATAAAGAACCGGAAGAAGACTAAGACGGGTAGGAATGTAATTCAGCCTCGGATGACGGCGCATTGCTGTCCCCACAAAAGCGGACTCGTAAGTCACACCCTCACGATCGGGAATACCCGGTTGTGCGTTGAGCATATGCAAACGAAATTCGGGGATGCATTCATCGGCTAAGGCAAGAAGAGTCTTTGGAGTCGCAAAATTTCCTGAAGCGACGATTCGAGGATTGGCCGGAAGACTGGCGAGAATCGATTTTAGTTGTTCTAAATTGATAACTCGCACTCAAAAAGAATAGCACGCACACTTATCTATCTATATTAGAGTGATGATGTGAAGAATTCCCGTCCGCTCATGACCGTATTGGCGATCGTGACTGTGATCGGAATCTCGCTTGGAGCAATTACGTATTTCAACCGTGCGCTGCTAGAGCATGTCTATGTTTACAACTGCGGGATTGTCGATTACAAACCCCAGTCAATGACCCCTTTCTGTGCAGATGTCAACGCAGGTGTAGGAAATCTGGAATGGAATGCGTGGGGATCAAAGGGCGCAAAGGGAACTGGGTTGTACGGGATCAACGTGTGTGAACCATCCTGTGCCGACGGCGAATGGAAATTCGCCGACGTGAATGTCGCATTAAGCAAAACTGTCAGAGCAAATGGAAAAACTATTTTGACCCGAATCGATATCGCGACAAAAGACAATGAGAATCTTCCGCAAGGCAACTCCCCCAAGTACGGATGGGATCTTGAGCGAAGACCTCTTACCTTGGTGAAGTAAGAAGTAGAGTCATAGCAAGGAAGAGAATTCCACCGGCGGACAATCCCGTCAGAGCCCTTCGCACTTTCGGTCTTGCGAGCGCGACCGATGCGCGATCCACTGCACCAATAAGGAATGAATACCAGAGCGTTGACACTGTGGCCTGTACGCAAGCGAGAACGAATATTCCAAAACCAAGGGAGAAGTCCTTAGGAATGAATTGCGGAATGAAAGCCACAGCGAAGACCGCGGCTTTGACATTGGTGAGGTTGGTGAACAACCCGAGTCGATAAGCTGGACCCAAACCCAGACTTGCGCCCCCTTTTGTTGTGTCGAATTTGCCGTGCTCGTGCCGCAGGGTCAGCAGAGTCTGGACGCTCAAGAAAACAAGGAAAGCGACACCCGCATATTTCAAGATGTTGTAGGCGGTCTGAGAATGAGCGAAGACTTCCGAAAGCCCGATCCCGGAAGCCGCGCCCCATATGACCAACCCGCTGCTATTGCCGAGGACGGAGATGAAGGCGGCGCGCTTGCCGCCGACAATCGATTGGCGCAAGACCATAGCCACGCCCTGTCCGGGAACGATGGCAAGGAGAAGAGCTGTTAGTGCGAAGGCAGGGATTACTTTTAGTAGACCTAGCAAGGGCGACCAGTTAGAGGGGGAGGATCTTGGAATCGAATGATGCGCGATCCACGACCAGCATGTGGTGGTTAGGAAGTGGCGTCCATCCCTCGTGCGGCCAACCGGTTGAGGCGACAACGACACCTTCGGCATCTTTCCTGAAATGAAGGTCGTAGTAGTCAGGGTCGCCAAAGGCTGGGCGGCGCTCGGGGTCAAACTCAGCCAGTGCAATAAATAGGTCTTCATTCATGATCATGGCGTTGATGCTGGAGAAATCAGCGTGATCCTTGATGATTGCCACCGCCCGTTGGACCCCGGCGACGAATCCGTGCTTCTTGATCTCCGTCATCAGAAGGTAGAAATACCGCTCGCTATCGGTCTCCCCCGTGATCATCCACGAGAATTCGGGGTCGATAAAGGCGTCAAGGGCGCTGGGCGGGATGATCGCGCCGTTATGGATGAAGGTGTAATCGTTGTATACGAAGGGGTGGGAGTTGTTCTCGGATACGGGTAAACCCGCAGTCGCCCATCGAAGATGGAGCAGTCCCCCGTCGGAATTCGCCTCTGCAATGGCTGAATCGAATTGAGAACTCGTATGCGCCATCTCCGCAGCACGGACCAAGTGAGCCTTATCTTCGTCGTGATCAATAGTTGAGACGCCCCACCCATCGCAATGAATCGATGAGAGTGCGACAAAGTCTTTAAATCCCGGTCCTGCCATATGTGGGAAGGAAGTCTTCTCGTGAGAAACAAAACCCATTAAGCGACACATTCGCGTGTTTACCCTTCCCAAACAGGACTTCAACAGGTACAAATACTACCTCGGTGACCGCCACCGATGCATTACCAGCCATCACCGCCTAGGGGGTTTGCTTTGGTTAATCAAAATGATGCTGATGCGAAGCGATTAGCAGAACTTGGATATAAACAGGAATTCGACCGTAAGTGGTCGGGTTTTTCTAATTTCGCGATCTCTTTTTCCATCATCTCGATTCTTTCAGGTTGCTTTACAACGTTTGGACAAGCATGGAATAACGGAGGCCCCGTCGCTATCTCCATTGGCTGGCCAATCATCGCCACATTTATCTTGATCATTGGCTTTGTCATGGCAGAGCTTGTATCTGCGATGCCAACAGCCGGTGGCATTTACTACTGGTCGTTCAAGTTGGGCAAGCCAATCCATGCATGGATTACCGGCTGGCTGAACCTTGTTGGACTTATTGCTGTAACTGCGGGCGTTGACTACGGTTTCGCCCTCTTCTTCACGACCACGGCAAACCTCTACTCAAAGAGTTTTGATCCAACAAACTTGAAGCAGATCTTCCTCGTCTTCGTCATCACGGTCATCCTTCACATTCTCATGAACGTCTATGGCGCAAAGATCATCCACCTGCTCCAGAACATCAACGTCTACTGGCACGTCTTTGGCGTTGCGGCAATCGTTCTGATTCTGGCTTTCATCCCATCAGAGCACCAGAGCGCCAAGTGGGTCTTCACTCACCAGATCAACAACTCTGGATTCGGTAACGGCGGAACATATTGGTTCTATGTTCTTCCACTGGGCTTCTTGCTCACGCAGTACACGATCACCGGCTTTGATGCCTCGGCTCACTTGTCTGAAGAAACTGGCGGCGCTGCAAAAACTGCTGCTCAAGGTATTTGGAAGTCGATTGCATACTCGGCAGTTGCAGGTTGGATCTTGCTTCTTTCCTTCCTCTTCGCTGCAACACACGAAGCAGACATCACCAAGGCTGGAGGATTCTCACCAGTGATCTTCTTGACCGCTCTCTCCATGGGCTGGGCAAAGTTGATCTTGATCATCACCTGCGTTGGGCAGTTCTTCTGCGGTATGTCATGCGTTACCGCAGGCTCTCGCATGCTCTTCGCTTTCTCCCGTGACCGTGCCGTACCTGGACACAACTATTGGACAAAGCTGGATAAGAACCGGAACCCATCCCATGCCGCAACCGGCCTGGGCATTGCCGCCATCGTTCTTACCTTGCCAGCTCTCTGGGCGCCAAGGGGAACAACCGTCCCAATCGCCTTCTATGCAGTTACTTCTGTAACTGTTATCGGCCTCTTCGTAGCCTTCGCAATTCCGATTTGGCTGCGCTTCAAGGCTGGAGATTCATTCGTACAAGGCGAATGGAACTTGGGCAAGAAGTGGAAGTGGATGGCACCCGTAGCAGTAGCAGAGATCGTCATCATCTCTATCTACTTCTGCATGCCAACAGTGCCTGCCGGTGTCCCATTCAGTAAGACATTCTCCTGGATGTCCGTTCAGTACGCACCGATCGCGATGCTCATCATCGTCGGTGGCGCGATGGTCTGGTGGGCTGCCAGTGCACGCAAGTGGTTCACTGGACCAGTTCGCACAATCGATTCACAATAAGCACTTACAAGTTATAAACGAACCCGCCATACTTCGGTATGGCGGGTTCGTCTTTTTCAGCACACTATTCAAAAGGAGAAAAGTAGATGTCGGGCAGAGTGCAAGATCGAGTATGTATCGTTACTGGGGCCGGTTCCGGAATTGGCGAAGCAAGTGCAATCCGACTTGCCGAAGAAGGTGGGAAAGTAGTCTGCGCCGACATCAACGGGGCCGCGGCCGAAGCGACTGCTGCAAAGATTGTCGCGTCAGGCGGAGTAGCCAATAGCTACACGATTGATATTTCCAAGTTCGATCAGTGCGATGCCATCGTGGCTGACACTGTTGCAAAGTACGGAAACGTCGATGTCTTGGTCAACAATGCCGGGGTCAACCTGCCAGGTGTTTTTCATGAGGTTACAAACGAGACCATCGATCGCACCCTCAACGTCAACGTCAAAGGCGCGATGTTCCTGTCCCGCGCTTCGATCCCCCACATGTTGAAGTCAGGACGCGGATCCATCGTCAATATGTCCAGCGTGAACGGCCTTGTTTCCGAGCCATTCCTTAGCGTGTACTCGGCCTCCAAGGGGGCAGTGGTCATGTTGACGCGAGGAATCGCACTTGACTACGCCAAAACCGGAATCCGGTGCAACGCAATCTGCCCAGGATGGGTAGATACCCCCATCAACTACGCCCATGCAGACATGCTGGGTGGGCTCGACCATGTCTATTCGACGATCTCCTCTTTCCAACCAATCGGTCGACCCGGCACGCCCCGCGAAATCGCCAATCTTGTTCTCTTCTTGGCGTCGGATGAAGCATCCTTCCTCACCGGTTCGGTGATCTCTGCAGACGGCGGAATGACGGCGCAATAAATATCTTGATATCAAATTACTAACTGGTAAAGGTCGAGGTGCCAACACTCTCACGGGCACTTCGGCCTTTACCTTTAGCGACACGGCAAAGATTTCATGTAAGGGTATGACCCAAGTTACTCATCGCGCGAGACACTTTCTCTGAAGAAAGTTATCTCGGTGCCCCTCACCGACGACGTAACTGACCTTGAATCAACGTGGATTCAAGCAAACGGCTCTAGGAGGATATCTTGCCGAATCAAACAGATGACGAACGTCGCTTAGCCGAACTGGGTTATAAACAGGAACTTAATAGGAGCTGGAGCGGGTTCTCCAACTTCGCGATTTCTTTCTCGATCATTTCAATTCTTGCAGGCTGCTTTACAACATTCGCACAAGGTTGGAACTACGGCGGGCCAATTGCCATCTCTCTTGGTTGGCCACTGATCTCGGCCTTCATTCTGATCATTGGTCTGTGTATGTCAGAACTAGCATCTGCCTATCCAACATCAGGTGGTATTTATTGGTGGGCCTCCAAACTCGGCGGAGCCAAAGCGGGTTTCTACACTGGCTGGCTTAACCTCATTGGACTTCTTGCTGTAACAGCATCAGTCGGTTACGGCGCTGCATTCTTCCTCAACACATTGGTCGGCGACATCTCCCCGA
The DNA here is from genome assembly GCA_964387855.1 of uncultured Bifidobacterium sp. GTDB lineage: Bacteria > Actinomycetota > Actinomycetes > Nanopelagicales > Nanopelagicaceae > QYPT01. The sequence continues at coordinate 4,044 of CAYLYA010000040.1, read as the reverse complement.
AGTACGCAACAGAGTTCCTCGGTGGCGCGTACTTAAAGCAGCAGTTCTTCTGGTTCATGGTCTTGATGACATTCGTAACCATTGTGAATATCTTCGGCGGCCACCTGCTTGCGATTATCAACAACGTATCGGTCTGGTGGCACGTGTTCGGCGCAGCCGCAGTAATCGGCATCTTGATCTTCGCGCCAAAACAGCACCAATCACTGAAGTGGATGTTCACGACCCAGATCAACAACTCGGGGTTCGGCAACAGCCATTCGACATATTGGCTCTTCGTGTTGCCGCTGGGTTTCTTGTTGACCCAGTACACGATTACGGGTTTTGACGCCTCGGCTCACCTCTCAGAGGAGACACAAGGCGCACACATGGCGGCGGCAAGAGGCATCTGGCAGTCGATCTTCTACTCAGCTGTTGGCGGATACATCCTCTTGATGGCGTTCATCTATGCAGCAAAACCAGACATCATCAACTCAACGGATCCTAAAATAAATCCATACGGGCAGGGCTCCATCTTCGCCCTTCTTGTCAACGCACTCGGGGACGGCGCTCTTTTCCGGCTGGTCTTGGTGATCTCCACTGCTGGCCAGATCTTCTGCGTGGCAGCATGCCTTACATCCTGCTCGCGCATGATGTACGCGTTCTCCCGTGACGGTGCAGTACCGGGCAACAGATTCTGGAAGAAAGTTAACAAGCACCGCGTTCCTTTGAATGCTGTTCTGGTTTCTGCCGTCATTGGCGTCATCATCACTTTGCCAGCCCTGTACAAGAGCCCAAGTGGTGCGCCTACTGCCTTCTACGCGGTCGTATCAGTTGCTGTTATCGGCCTCTATCTGGCGTTCCTCATTCCTATCTACCAACGCTGGAAGATGCGGGATAAATTCGTTGGCGGTCAGTGGACTCTCGGGAGCAAATACAAGTGGATGAACCTCATTGCAGTTATTGAAATTGCTGTGATCTCGGTTTACTTCGTCCTTCCGTTTAGCCCAGCCGGCATTCCTTGGAATGATGGATTCACCTGGACGGCTGTCAACTATGCGCCAATTCTTACCTTTGGTGTGCTGATCATCCTGTGGATCTGGTGGCACCTATCAGTCAAGAATTGGTTTAAGGGCCCAGTCCGAACAATCGATCAGTAAAATAACGAATGCGTTACAAAAAACCCGTCGCATATTTGCGGCGGGTTTTTTGTATTATTCAAGAACCACTATATGTAGTGGTTCTGCCACTAGATATAGGGGTTGTTTTTTAAAAAGTTACTGGGATACTTGCCCGCATGTCATCATACAGCGTTGAAGAACTCAAAAAAGATATAGAAAACGGCACAATTGACACCGTCATTGTTGCCATGACCGATATGCAAGGTCGGCTAGTAGGTAAAAGAATTCACGGACAGCACTTTCTCAATGACACTCTTGCCCACGGCACAGAAGGTTGCAACTATCTATTAGCCGTCGATATGGAAATGAATACAGTCGGCGGATACGAGATGTCTTCATGGGAGCGCGGTTACAGCGACTTCGTCATGGAGCCGGACATGTCGACACTGCGTCGCGTCCCGTGGCAAGAAGGTGCAGCTATGGTGCTTGCAGATGTGAAGTGGCTGGACGGAAAAGATGTCGTTGCATCGCCTCGCCAAATTCTGAGCAAGCAAGTCAAGGCACTTGCCGACGCGGGCATGAAGCCATATGTTGGAACCGAACTTGAATTCGTCCTTTTCAACAACACATACGAAGATGCATGGAACAAGCACTACATCGGACTGACACCTTCCAACCAATACAACGTCGATTATTCCCTCCTGGGTGGCGCACGCGTTGAGCCACTCCTCCGCTCGATTCGTTTGAACATGGCAGGGGCAGGAATGATGGTCGAGTCCGTCAAGGGCGAGTGCAACTTCGGTCAGCACGAGATCGCCTTTAGATACTCAGATGCCCTCAGCAACTGCGACAACCACGTGATCTATAAGAATGGTGCAAAGGAAATTGCCGCTGCTGCTGGGTACGCCTTGACCTTCATGGCCAAGCCAAATGAGAAGGAAGGCAACTCCTCTCACATCCATTGCTCCTTCCGCGGCCTCAATGACGAACTCGTCATGGTCGATGAGAAAGATCCAGAAGGCCTGAGCGATGTCGGTCGCTATTTCATAGCCGGCCAAATCGCCCACCTGCGCGAACTAGCACTCTTGTTTGCTCCAAACATCAACTCCTACAAGCGCTACGTTCCTGGATCATTCGCCCCAACCGCTATCCGTTGGGGACGCGACAACCGCACCTGCGCACTGCGCTTGGTCGGTCATGGTGGTGGCCTTCGCTTGGAGAACCGCGTACCTGGCGGAGACGTCAACCCTTACCTCGCCGTTGCAGGAATCGTGGCCGCTGGCCTTGATGGCATCAAGAAGAAGATGACCCTCGAGCCGATCTTCGAAGGCAACGCCTACGTCTCGGATTCAGCCCGTGTCCCTTCCACTATGCTCGAAGCACAAAAACTTTGGTCGGAGAGCGCCTGGGTCAAGGAAACTTTTGGTGCTGAAGTTCAAGATCACTACACGAACTACGCCGAGGTTGAAATGGCCGCATATGGCAAAGCAGTTACCAACTGGGAACTCTTCCGCAACTTTGAAAGGTCTTAATAAGTGTCACTTACGTATGACGTAATAAACCCTGCAACAGAGAAATTAGTAACAACTATCGAGCACCTTGATCTCGAAGGTACCGATGCAGTTATTGCAAAGGCTGCAAAGGCTTTCGAGACATGGCGCAATGTGGCACCCGGTGATCGCGCGAAGATGCTCCGTCGCTTCGCCGATGTCGTCGCCGACCACAAAGAGGAATTGGCCCAGTTGGAAATTGCCAACTCGGGTCACACTCGCGGAAACGCACTCTGGGAAGTCGATAACGTCGTCAATGTTTTGACGTACTACTCAGCAGCACCTGAGCGTCTTTTCGGCCGACAGATTCCCGTACCCGGCGGAATCGACGTGACATTCAAGGAACCACTTGGCGTTGTCGCTGTCATCGTGCCGTGGAACTTCCCAATGCCGATTGCAGGTTGGGGTTTTGCTCCAGCGCTAGCAGCAGGCAACACCGTAGTTCTCAAGCCCGCCGAGTACACACCACTTACCGCGATGCGCCTGGGCGAACTCGCCCTTCTTGCAGGTCTGCCTTCTGGCGTATTCAACGTGCTGCCAGGAAAAGGAAGCATCGTCGGAGCGCGCTTTGTCACCCACCCTGCTGTTCGCAAGGTCGTCTTCACCGGCTCAACTCAAGTCGGCAAAGGGATCATGGCCGGCTGCGCAGACCAAGTTAAGCGAGTCACTCTGGAGCTTGGTGGCAAGTCCTCCAATATCATCTTTGCCGACGCAGATGTCGAAAAGGCCGCTGCTGCAGCCCCTGGATCGTTCTTGGACAACGCCGGACAAGACTGCTGTGCGCGTTCGCGAATCCTGATCCAGAAAAGCGCCTTCGACACATTCATGGAGCACTTCGAGACCGCAATCAAGAAGTTCCGCGTGGAAGATCCGTCCCTTGCTACCGCTGAGATGGGCCCGCTTATTTCGCGCAAGCAGTACGACGTCGTGCAGACATTCCTCGACGAGCCCATCGCGTTCAAGGGATCGGCACCTTCTGGTCCTGGGTACTGGATGGCACCTACCGTGCTACTTCCAAAGAACACGCAGGCGCGTTCATGGCGTGAGGAAGTCTTCGGACCAGTCGTCTCGGTGATGACATTCGAGGACGAGGCCGAAGCAATCTCCATGGCTAACGACAGCGAATACGGTCTTTCAGGCTCAATCTGGACGCGCGATATTGGGCGTGCCCTACGCGTTTCACGCGGGGTGGAAACTGGAAACCTTTCGGTCAACTCCCACTCCTCCGTTCGCTACTGGACCCCGTTTGGCGGGTTCAAACAATCTGGACTCGGACGCGAGTTGGGTCCGGACGCACTAGATTCATTTACCGAAGTTAAGAACGTCTTCATTTCCAACGACTAGGAGCTCAACACAATGACAAAACGTTTAGAAGGCCGCGTTGCCACAATCACCGG
>CAYLYA010000039.1:9710-12585 GCA_964387855.1 uncultured Bifidobacterium sp. | reverse complement strand
TTGGGCATGGTCTGCTTGAACGATTGCAACGTCTACCGGGTCGCCATAGTGATACACCGCGAAACCATAGTGTGTAAGTTCATCGTCGGTATACATCGGATCATGCACGCTCACAAGCGCACCCAACTCTTTCAACGCGGCAACTGTCGGGAAAACCCCCGAAAACGCTGTCTCTTTCACGCCTCCGCGGTAGGCGGCACCGAGTACGACGACTTTCTGGCCCTTCAGATCGCCGTGGATTTTGGCCAAAGTATCTACGACATGTCCGGGCATCGCCGCATTCGCACTTCTTGCGGCACTAACAACGGTGGCTGCAGGATCGTTCCAAAGATAGAAGCGTGGGTAAATTGGGATGCAGTGTCCGCCCACTGCAATTCCGGGACGATGAATGTGCGAGAAGGGCTGTGAGTTGGAAGCATCGATGACTTTTTGGACATCAATTCCGTTCGATTCTGAGAACAGGGCGAATTGATTTGCAAGCGCGATGTTCACGTCACGGTAGGTTGTCTCTGCCAACTTCGCCAACTCTGATGCCTCTGAACTCCCAAGATCCCAAACGCCATTGCCTTGTGCTAGATCTGGACGCTCATCGAAATCGAGAACCTCTTCGTAGAATTTCACGCCGTGCTTCGCACTCGCCTCGTTGATTCCACCAACCAATTTTGGATACTTCCGAAGATCGGCAAAGACCCGACCAGTGAACACGCGCTCTGGGGAGAAGACAAGATGAAAGTCAACGCCAGCCTTGAGTCCAGAGATCTTCTCGAGTGCCGGGGCAAATCGGTTGCGAGTTGTACCAACTGGCAATGTGGTTTCGTACGAAACCAGAGTTCCGGGCTTTAGCCCTTTTCCGATCGACTCCGTAGCCGCATCCATCCAGCCAAAATCAGGCACCCCTTCGTTGTCAACGAACAACGGAACAACTACAACGACCGCGTCGCTTTGAGCCACTGCCGATGTAGTGTCGATAGTCGCACGTAGAGCGCCGCTTTTGACAACTTCTGCCAAGTATTCGCCTAAATATGCCTCGCCTGGAAATGGCTCCACACCCGAGTTGACCAACTCGACTGTCTTCTCGACGACGTCCGCGCCAATCACCGAGTGTCCCTTGCGAGCAAACTGGACGGCGAGCGGCAAGCCGATCTTCCCGAGCGCGACAACCGTGATCTTCATCAATAAGTCCTTATCTACTGCTGATTTGTGAGGCCAATCCATCATGGGCGGCCACTAGTTTATCGCCTTGACGCTCCCATGAATATTCATCAAGCATGGAATCGGTGATGGCGTCTACAAATCGAGCGCGTTCAGAGGTGATTTGAACGAAACAGTCTGCGAGCTCATCGCCCAGTCCTGCAGTGAACACGAGGCCGTTTCCCTGAAGCAATACTTCCTCAGCCATCGTCTTCACGTCGCTCACGATGATAGGGATCCGTGCGTGCAGGTACTCAAAGTATTTTGTTACCAGCGAGATCTCGTGATTGGGATGATGCAAGATCGGTATGACACCACTGGTTGCATCAGAAGAAAATGTCGACACATACCACTCCGGGACATATGGATGGATGTGAACGCGATCTGAAACTCCGAGGGACTCTGCCCTCACATAAAGCTTCTTCACGTATGCGGCGTGGGGGTTGACGATCAAGCCAACATGATGACCTTTCGCTTTCACGAGCGCATCGATCATCGCATCCATCCCGCGCTGCGGTGCGGCAGCACCGACATAGATATGCAGCGGAACTTCGGGTGCCAGCCCTATCTTGGTACGGATGGTCTTGAGTTTGTCATCGACCTTCGGCTGCACTCTTCTTGGCGCATTAAGAACAACGGTCGGGCGTTCACTCAATCCATAGTCATCTTCAAGCATTCCAGAGATCGTCTCCGACACAGTCATGACCGAGTCGACACGTTTGATTGAAGAGCGCTCCAACAGGGTCATCGCATCGCGCCACACTGGATGCTTGCGGTGGACTCCTTGCACATATTCGTGCGCATCATAAAGAATAGAAATTCGATGCCTTTTGAGGACCGCTCTTTTTTGAGCGCGAATAGCCAAGCCAAGGGTGTCGCAATCGTTAGCATGGATGATGTCCGGCTCAAGTGTGTCAATTGTCTTGCCGAACGCCAGCTCACCATCTCTCAGAAGTGGCCACGTCGAATACAGAAATTTGGGAGAGATCTTCAACAAATACGGACTTGCCCAGCGCCAGAAAAGCCTGTCAGTCGTGAAGATTTTGCAGCCATACCGAACAAATCGCTTACCTCGGGGAAGATAGCGATTGCTCAAATCGAGTATGCGATTGAATGGAAACATTGGAGTGACACGTCTCGTCGAATCGGTATTCTCGACTGGAACCCGAAGAATTCGAAAGCCATTCAATTCCTCTGACTCTGGGACTGAACCAATCAGGCCCGCCAAAAGAGTCACCTTGTAGCCGGACGCGGCAAGGGTTTCAGCGGATTTCAGAACGCGGGAGTCTCCAACCGCATTATTCGTTACGATCGAAACAATGTGAAATGACGAGCGATCCTTGGAATTCATAGCTTACTTTTATCTGGATGTCGGAATGATGACCGTGGAATTTGTATTCGCACTCTCGATGATGGATTCCGCGACTACTACAGTTGCAAAGCCTTGTTCCATGGTCACGATGTCAGCTGGCTTTCCTAGAACAGCATCTCGGAATTGTTCGTGTTCCATTCGAAGTGGCTCGTGCTTAGCGATGGCATAACGAATCACATCTCCTTCGCTCACACCGCGGAACTGAGCAATCTCATCCCACCCAGAAGTTACGGTCCCATTCGCGTAGAAGGTTAAGTCGGCGGTCAGGGTGTCAGCGACAAATGCGCCTTTCTCACCCGTAAGAATCGTCAC
>CAYLYA010000039.1:0-9610 GCA_964387855.1 uncultured Bifidobacterium sp. | reverse complement strand
TTGAGAAAGAGCTGGATGCACTGGAATCGAAAGAGCTTCTTTAGCCGCACTCGTCGTGTTTGGCAGATCAAAGGTCAATCCGAAAGATGGCAGTCGGTGGACCGGAATCGGGTAATAGACGCCATTTCCTACTCCGCGCTTAGTCATCTCTGCGCCAAATGCATCTCGATCATGGCCAACAATTCGGATCGTGTACTGGTGGTAGACGTGAACCGCACCAGGTGCAACGTAGGGAACAACCACTCCCTTGAGATTCTCATCAAGGAACTTCGCATTTGCCTGTCGTTGCTGCGTCCATTTTGCAAGCTTTCGAAGTTGCACACGCCCAATGGCGGCGTGGATGTCTGTCATACGGGTATTGAATCCAATAATCTCGTTCTCGTACCGCTTTTCCATGCCTTGGTTGCGGAGCAATCGCGACTGCCGGGCAATTTCATCATCGGCCGTTGTGATCATTCCGCCTTCGCCAGATGTCATGTTCTTGGTTGGGTAGAAAGAGAAGACGCCCGCAATACCAAATGCCCCAACAGGGGTTCCATCCAGCGATGCCATGTGCGCCTGGGCCGCATCTTCGACGACCAGCAGATTATGGCGTTTGGCAATATCCATAATCTCTTTCATTGCTGCAGGCTGACCATATAGATGGACTGGCTGAATCGCCTTCGTCCGTGGCGTTATTGCGGCCTCAATTGCGGCCGGATCAATATTGAAAGTCCGCGGGTCGATATCCACGAAAACCGGTGTGGCACCGGTCAGTGCAACGGAGTTTGCCGTGGCGGCAAAGGTGAATGAAGGGACGATTACTTCATCTCCTATATCCATGCCGATCGCCTCGAGAGCCATATGTAGCCCTGAGGTTCCCGAGTTCACGGCAATGCAATGCCGACCATCGACTAATGCTGAGAATTCGCTCTCGAAAGCTGCAACCTCTGGGCCTTGCGCCAGCATTCCAGATTGCAATACACGATCTACTGCCTCACGCTCTTCGACGCCTATTAACGGTTTAGCTGCTGGAATCATTGTGCTCATTGATCTACTTCCGCGAGAGTGTTTGCGTCACGTTGGATATAACGGGCGCCGGTTTTAGGACATGTGAATTTGCCGGCGCCATCATCGGTCAATGGTACGCCAGCCCTACCAACCCAACGAATTCGCTTTGCAGGCACGCCTGCGACCAGTGCGAACGCCGGAACATTCTTTGTCACGGTGGACCCCGCGGCCACTAGTGCCCAAGCCCCGATTTCGACAGGGGCGATGCAAACGCTACCCGCGCCAATAGAGGCACCCTCGCGGATCGTCACGCCAGTTGCTTCCCAATCACTTCCGCTTTTCTGCGAACCATCAGGATTAACCGCCCGCGGATATTCATCATTTGTCAGAATCACACCTGGGCCGATGAAGACTCCTGCCTCAAGGATTGCCGGCTCGTATACCAATGCATAGTTCTGGATTTTGCAGTTATCGCCAACAAGCACACCGGTTCCGATATATGCACCTCGCCCGACGATCACATTCTCTCCAAGAATGCTCTCTTCTCTCACTTGTGCGTAATGCCAGATTGAAGATCCATTGCCTATGCGAGCGCTAGTTGCTACATCTGCGGTGGGATGGATTCGCGCGGAGGGCCCTGAGAGCATGGGGCAACCCTACCTTTGGGCCTGCCTCAATTGCCCAATTGCCTTGGCAATAAGGTCGTAACGTGCACCACTGCGCCAAAAATCTACCTGGGCTTCGGCGCGTTTTCGTACTTCACCATATTTATCAGGATTTTCTGCCCAAGAATTCAGGATTCCAGCCGTCTGCCCGGCGGTCAATTCAGTGGTATCAAAATCCACGGTGGCTCCGGCACGCGTTGAGACAATGACTTCTCGTGGTCGAGGAAGATCTGTCGTAATCACCGGAATACCGCAGGCAAGATATTCACCGATTTTCGTGGGCCATGCTCTCTGAAAAGCCGGGGTATTTTCCAATAAAGAAAGACCTACCCATGCACCCGCTGCGAACTTCCAAGAATCTTCTGGCTTGAGCGTTCCATGAAAATGAACTCGAGAAGCCGCGGAGGAATGCTCTTTCCATGCGAGTACTCGCGCAATATCTTGACTGGAAATTGTCCCAGCGATATCGAGATGCCAGGAAGGCGCCAACTCCATAGTCCGAAGCATTGACCACAACCCGCGCGAACTGCGGACATCGCCAATATACAGAGCCCGCGGAGTTGGGTCCGGGGCGTGAACGTCTGGCAGAAATCGCACGTCAGGTGCGTTTGTTACTACCAATCGATTCTTGGCCGTAAGGGGACGAACCCATTCATCTACGACGACAGTCACATCGGCGCGGGAACTAGCAAAGAGTGCGAACTTGGCAAGAATAATCGCGGCGATCTTCTGCATTCCCTTCGCCCACGCTCGATCCTCAATAAGTAATCGGTAATCCTCGCGCACGTCAGCAACCCAAGGGCGTTTACGAAGAAGGGTGCTCGCCCAGATAGCAATCGCGCCCTCAGGATCAGGAGTGAAGAGTACTTTGCCGCGTGCTCGCCAAGGTAATAAGAATGCATTCGTCACGCGCGTAAGGCGCGAGCCTTTGGACACGATATGAAATGCAATCCCATCGGGCACATCGCATTTATTGCCAGAACTGAATAGTTCGACACTAAGGCCCTCGGCGACACATGAAGCCATGACGCGCTGCAGGCGCGCATTTGAAGCATCCCGACCCGCAGCGAGAATGCTGACGTCGTAACGCTTCATGCTTGTTCTTCTATCAAGACTTGCGCATAGATCTCCCGCAGAACCTGCGCGTCTCGATCCCACGAGAGTTCAGCCCTTGCTGCCTTAACATTCAATATCAGTTCTGCATGCCGGCTGGTCGCCCTTTCGATTGCATCTTTCATCGACTTTGAATTACCTGGCTCGTAAAGCTCGCCGATGTCATACTGGCGAACTACTCGTGCTAATTCGGTGACGTCGGTTGCAATCACCGGAACGCCGGCATGGACTGCATGAAATAGTTTGTTGGGTAGAGCCAAGCGATGGGACTCGAATTGATTTGAATGTGTTACGAAAACTAAGCCTGCATTCTGCATTGCCTTCGTCACGGCCGCGATGGGCTGGGCGTTCAACACCTCAATGCCCATTTTTCTAGCCCGGGGCACGTGGTTCGCGGCCCATTGGTTCTCGTGTTCTCCCATCCAGCAAATTGAGAGCGATATCTTTTGTGCTACTTCCATCGTGACTTCAAGTTCTCGATAAGCGTCAATTCTACCCGCGTAAATGATTCCCTTTGGAGGTGACCCTACCTGCTTTGAGTTATCGGCTTCGCTCGGGAAACTATTCCGCACAACAAAAACTTTCTTGAGTCCTCGCTTTGCCTGCATCAATTCCGCAATCGATTCACCGACGGTGATAATGGCGCTTGCCTGTGAAGCCCACTGCGCTTCCATTGCAGCCTCTTTACGATCAGCAAGTGGAGTCGGTCGATATTGGCGTTGCCGACCCAGCCACCATTCGTGACTGTCATATATATATGGAACGCCGTGCTCTTTCGCTAGGCGATGCCCTATTCCAAGGGCCGTGAAATCGTGTGCGTGGACAACCGCAAATTCCATGGGCGAGGCAAGTGCGTACGCCTCATCGGCCCATGCGCCAAATGACCTCTTTCTATGTTGGGGCAGAAGAAACCACCTCGCCAGTTGCAAGTGCGGTGGCAACTTCTTGGTTGTCAGTGAACCCATTGACGATGGACGCAATCCCGATCCACCAGATGCAGAGAGCACGGAGATTCCTTTAGGGGGCTGGAAATCTGCGGGAACACCACGACCCACGATGGTTACGACAAAACCGTCATCCACAAGAGTCTGGGCTTCGCGCAATACTCGGGTATCCCTTGCTACAGACGTCGCAACCAACATAAGAACGGTTCTCAGACTCTTTTGGGTTGTCACAAGAGATAAAGATAGTGCCTACCAATAGGCTTGCCTCATGTCCCAATGGATCCAAACAACCTCCGATTGGCTCGTAGCCAATAATCTGCAGATCCCGCTCTTTATATTGCTGATTCTCCTTGCATTTGCCGAGGCTGCTGCCTTCATTGGCTTTGTCCTGCCAGGAGAAACCTCGCTGCTCATCGGAGGGGTTCTCGCTCACCACAAAGTGTGGCCATTATGGCTTTTCCTCCTCTGTGCCATCATCGGAGCAATTGCAGGGGACTCTGTCGGATATGAAGTCGGCAAGCACTTTGGCCCTCGAATAGAGGTGTCGCGCATGGGCAAACTAGTTGGTCCCAAACGATGGCTGCTGGCCCAACGAATCTTCGACAAATACCATGCAGGTGCGATCTTTTTTGGGCGAGCACAAGCCCTTCTTCGCGCGCTTGTACCCGCTTTGGCAGGGATGAATCGGGTTCCATACTGGACTTTTCTAAAATGGAACGCAGCAGGGGGAATTGTTTTTTCAACGGTTATCGTTCTCTTGGGTTATGAATTCTCAGATAAATTGGCGAAAGTTGAACATGCCCTCAAGTTCTGGGCCATCGGGTTTTTGACTGTGGTGGTGATTGTATTCATCTATATCAAGCGCAAAATCGAGGCAATGATTGAAGCGGAAGTGGAATCAGAGTAATCTGCGCAAATGTCCAGGGTTAGCCGGCGGGGGTTCCTCTCTGTTCTAGGCGCCTTGCTCCCGTCCTTCGTGGCGACCAAAGCTCAAGCCTCTTCGGTCTTTTCCTTTGCCAAAGCAGGCGATCCAAAGCTAGGTGCGCTGCTGGGAGTGTCCTCGAAAATTAAAGTTGGCCAGACTCAGATCTACACGGGGAAAGAGACCTCCGGGCAAGTGATCGAGGTAATTCTTACCCGGACCAAGAAGGGCTTGGTTGCACTCGATGGAACTTGCACCCATCAAGGCTGTACTGTCGGATTGGACAGGAAGCAGAAGAAAATAGTCTGTCCTTGCCATCATTCGGTCTTTGATCCTGCATCAGGCGCGGTCATTCTTGGACCCAATGGATCACCAAAAAATTCGATCCAACCGCTTAGCCAGTACACAGTCACGGAAAAGGGTGGGAATATCTACATAAAGTAAGTGCGTCAATCTAATTCGAATGACTCTTCACTCTCAGGAACGTAAACATCCCACTGCAATTCCTTGCGTAGCCGGCTCGCGAGCGCGATTTCTGAATCAGGTTCACCGTGCACAACAAAGACTTTCTTCACATCTTTGATGTTTTGCAACCATGAAATCAGTTCATCGGAGTCTGCATGAACCGAGAAACTTTCGATCTTTACTATTGCAGCATGTACGGGGATCCATTTTCCGTGGATCTTCACATGCGACTCTCCATCCTCCAACGAACGCCCTCTGCTTCCGGCAGCTTGATATCCGACGAGGATCACAGTGTTCTTTGGATTGGGCAACATCTTGGCCATGTGATGAATAACCCGGCCGCCCGTGCCCATGCCACTTGCTGAGATAATGATGCTGGTCTCTTTTATGTCGTTGAGTGACTTGGACTCTTCGACCGTGCGCATCTCCTCCAGATTGCCTGGATCGAAGGGATCGAAGTTTCTCCACTTATCTGCAACGCCCTCACGGAGTTCGGGTGCATTTGTCTTCACTGCATCTCTATAGAAATCTAGCGCCGATAGGGCCATAGGTGAGTCAACGTATATAGGAATATTCGGAATCTCTCCACTTCCAATCAACTCCCTTAACGCCATCAAAATGACTTCAGTTCGATCTACCGCGAACGCAGGAATCAGCATTGATCCACCGCGCTTTATTGCAGCATTTATCTCATCCGCGAATGTATGGAGTGGGGCTTCATGCACGCGGTCGCCGTATGTGGACTCGGTGACAACCGCATCCAACATCACGGAAGGTGGTGGATCGGGGGGTGATAGAAGTGGATGATTGTCCCTGCCTAGATCGCTTGTGAAGAGAAGTTCCCTACCATCGATTTCCAGCAACACATATGCAGAGCCAAGAATGTGGCCCGATGGAAGAAACGTGACAGAGGCATCCTCGGTCAATCTCACCCGTGTTCGAAATTCCACAGACGAGAAATGTCCAAGTGTCTTCTCAACGTCTTGCAAATGGTACAAAGGAAGCGGGATTGGGTGTTTGGAGAAACCTTTTTCGGCCGCGTATCTTGCATCCTCCATCTGTAGCTTTGCGGAGTCACGAAGTATTACCGTCGCCAAATCAATCGTGTAGTCCGTTGCATAAATCTTGTTTTTGAACCCTTGGCGAACTAGCAACGGCAGATACCCGCAGTGATCAAGATGGGCATGCGTCAAGACAATTGCATCTATGCTGGCGGGATCGACAGGGAAGGGATCCCAATTCTTCTTTCGATTCTCACGTAACCCTTGGAACAACCCCGCGTCCACCAATATCCGCGATTTTCCGCTGGTGACGAGGAACCTACTGCCCGTCACCGTATTGGCCGCCCCTAAAAAAGTTATAGTGACTTTTCCCATGTTTAAAGAGTATTCCCACGAATACTCATATGGAGAGTGAATAAGCCGCAAAAGATGACCTTGTTTGCCGTTGCGATCCTAACCGCATTAACTGGGATACCGAAAGTTGCACTGTGGATCCAGGTCCACAAGGTCTCTCCCTTGATACTGAAGCAGAGGCACGAGTCGGACCACAACTCCTCGCCACACAAGTAACATCTGCAATTTGAGTGCGAACTATTCGCAAGTGGAAGCACCGTGCGTGTGGTTCTCCAACAAGGCTGCTAGATTCACGTCATGTTTAGCGAGCACGTGATTCGACGTCACATCGATTTTAAGCGCACTTCTAGCGCGCTCTGTCGTCGTTTTCTCTAGAGCTCCCACCGCTCCTTCAGCCCTCTTGGGCAGCAATGACACATCAGCCGGACTAGATCCCGGCGACTTGAAATCACATGACAAATACGACATATATATTGAGAGAGAAGGAAAGATGAAAATAGCAAAAATCGGCAAACTCGCTCTTGCCGGTGCGCTCACCCTCACACTTGTGGCGGGCATACCAAATGCAGATGCGGCAAACTTGAGCGCAACAATCAATATCGGGTCTTTGTATGAACCCCAGAACTTGGACAATACCGCCGGTGGCGGCCAGGGAGTGACAGAGGCTCTCAATGGCAACGTCTACGAAGGTCTTTTCCGACTGAGCGACAGCGGAAAGGTAGAGAATCTTCTTGCAACGAACACCAAAGTGAGCTCTAACGGGCTTACGTACACATTCATTCTGCGACCCAATGTTCACTTTCACTCTGGCAAGGCCCTGACATCCGCTGATGTTAAATACAGCATTGAAAAGGTGATTGCCCCAAATTCACAATCAGCTCGAAAGAGCAGTTTCGGGATTATTAAGTCGATATCTACTCCGGATGTCAAAACAGTCGTCGTAACCCTTGCTTCAAGATCGATCTCCTTCGTCTACAACCTGAGTTACATCTGGATTGCCAATTCATCCGTCAAGGACATCACGGCTTCCGAAGATGGGACAGGGCCTTACACACTAGACACATGGAAGCACGGATCCACCCTTAGCCTGAACCGTTTTGACGGATACTGGGGTCCTGCAGCAAAGAACAAGACTGTCGTCTTCCATTACTTCACCGACGCAACAGCCCTCAACAATGCCCTCTTAACTCACGCAGTTGATGTGATCACGAGCGAGCAGAGTCCGGACGCTTTGGCGCAATTCAAGGGTGCAGATTTCAAGATCAACAATGGCGCATCGACAACCAAGCTTCTCTTGGTCTTCAATGACCGAGTCGCACCTTTCAACAAGCCACTAGTCCGAAAAGCTATTACATCGGCAATCGACAACAAGAAACTCCTGCAGGCAATTTGGGGACCGTATGGAACACTCACCGGCTCAATGGTGCCACCAACCGATCCTTGGTACGAAAATCTCACCAAAGTCAATCCCTACGACATTGCACTTGCTAGGAAGGAGCTTGCACGAGCCGGCTACCCGAAGGGTTTCACTTTTAGGCTCGACACCCCTAACTACGACCCACATCCTGCAGCCGCGGTATTCATCAAATCAGAGCTTGCGAAGATTGGGGTCACGGTGAATGTAAATATTATTACCGCAGATCAGTGGTACAACAACGTATACAAGAAACTCGACTTTGTCGCGACTATGCAAGAGCATGTGAACGATCGAGACGTAGTCTGGTACGGAAATCCCAACTTCTACTGGGGCTACAACAATCCACGAGTAACTACGCTCATCAATCAGGCGGAACAGTCTCGCACTGCTGCCGAACAAGCCACTCTTTTGAAGCGAGCCAACAGAATCATCGTTGGTGATGCGGCAAGTGATTGGATTTACCTGTACCCGCAGATTGTCGTGGCATCATCCGGACTTTCGGGCTACCCAATCAACGGGTTGAACTCGCAGTTTTTTGCATACAACATTACAAAGAACTGATCCCTATTGAAATCTAGTTGATTCTGCTCGAAACGAAGCCCAGGTGTGCCACGCACACCTGGGCTTCGTTATCAATCAGGTTTCCCTAAAAAGATCCCCTTTTTTCTCCAAATACTGGGTAAAGTAGGCAGCAATCCGCCGAAATAGCCTTAGGAGATTCAAAGAGTGGTCGAACCTGCCTCAATAATTGTTTCGATTCGCAACCTGTCCCGCTCTTTCGGAAGTGTACGAGCCGTAGATGGCGTGGACCTAGATATCTATGCCGGTGAATTTCTCACGTTGCTTGGCCCATCGGGTTCAGGGAAGACCACCGTTCTTCGCATGATCGCCGGCTTTGAAAAACCAGATGCCGGCACGATTGAACTAGGCGGCAAAGATGTCTCACAGTTGCCCCCTTACGAGCGGGATGTAAATACGGTCTTTCAGGACTATGCATTGTTCCCACACATGGATGTCATTTCTAATATTGAGTACGGCCTTCGTATCCAAGGCATTGAAAAGGGTGAGCGTCGGGCTCGTGCCGATAAAGCCCTCGAACAAGTAAGGCTTGAGGGCTATGGCGCCCGCAAACCTGCGCAACTCTCGGGCGGGCAGCGGCAGCGAGTCGCTCTTGCTCGCGCCCTTGTGAATCGACCATCCGTTCTCCTTCTCGATGAACCCCTAGGTGCATTGGATCTCAAGCTGCGCGAGCAGATGCAGATTGAATTGAAGGAATTGCAACGCGAAGTTGGAATCACCTTCGTCTTCGTTACACATGACCAAGAGGAAGCGTTGACGATGAGCGACCGGATCGCAGTCTTCAATCAAGGCAAAATCGAACAACTAGGGACGCCTCGCGAAGTGTATGAGAATCCTCAAAGTCCCTTCGTTTCAGAGTTCGTGGGACAGACGAACAAGATTGTTCTGGAAGGCAAACAGGTGAATATTCGACCAGAGTTCATCACCGTTTCGAAGGCGGATAAATTCGGAGATCGCACAGTATCTGGCACGCTTCACGATGCCATCTTCGTAGGTGCGACGACAAGGTACCTCGTTCACACCGATCTTGGACAGACCATTGTTTCTACCCAACCCGACGGCACAATTACAGTTGGCGATTCCGTCCTACTTTCTTGGGAGTCCAAAAAAGAATTCCTGGTGAACTAAACGCATCAGGTAAACCGCGTTCAATGGCTGAG
>CAYLYA010000038.1:0-13104 GCA_964387855.1 uncultured Bifidobacterium sp. | reverse complement strand
TCAGTTGGTTAGAGCCCGGAACTCATAATTCCGTCGTCGTCGGTTCGAGCCCGACTCGCCCCACTTATGACCAGGACTTTTGTGTCCTTACTGTCCCTATCTCGTGCTATTTAGTTGTCTTTGCTAACACCGTGCTAACACATTTCACTTAAGTAGCTTTTGCGCTTGCATCCGCAAATCGAGTGGATGCAGTTTCTGCTTGTTCACTAGTGACATGCGCATAGATAGTCGCTGTCACCATGGCGTCACGGTGGCCTAATCGGTTGGCAACGACATGAAGCGGTTCACCTAAACGCAGCAGTTCGGTAGCGTGTAAGTGGCGCTGATCGTGGAGCCGTACAAGTCTTAAACCTGCTTGTTTCGCCAATTTTCGAAATAGGTAGGACGGCGTTCCGGCATCGAGCGGCGCTCCGTTTTCTTGTACAAAGACGTAACCCGTCTCCTGCCAATACTCACCAAACGCCAACCGTTCTTCGTATTGGCGCCTGCGGTGGGCGTTAAATTGCACGATAGTTTCTGGATCTAATGGAACACGGCGCTGACCATGACCGCCCTTCGTAGAAGACTTCTCGCCTAACTTCCCACGACTTGCACTTATCGTGATCGCCTTACCGTCGAAGTCCGACCATTTAAGCGCTAGCAACTCTCCCCGACGCGCACCCGTAAAGGCGCTTAACCTGAAAAAGAAGTAAAGGCGATGATGTTTCGCATGAGTAAGAAAAGTATTCAATTCCCCTAAAGTCCACGGCGTAAAATTCTTATTTACCGCTTTAGGTGGTCTGACCTTTGCCACAGGATTAGTCGCCAACGATCCAGTTACATCTACGGCGTATTTAAACGCCGTCTTCAAAATCGTCGCTATGTAGACCACGGTCTTGGGTGAAAGGTATTCCCCATTGGACCGCGGCTCTGTAAGTAGTTGTGCATACAATTTCTCCACATGTATCGGCCTTACGTCCTGCAATTTCATGGAACCGATACGCGGTAAAACATGAATGCGTATAACGCTCTCGTATCGATTCCGTGTCGCATCACTTACGCGGTTAGAGTGTGTGCCTAGCCAGTCGTGAAGGTAATCACTTACTGTCTGTTTGGTCGGTTCAACATAGTTATGCCCTGCAAGGGCCACCCGGGCCTTATCTCGGGCTAACTTGGCTGACTTTTCCGATTCAAACCCGCTCACCCATTTTGGTTTCGTTTTACCCGTTATTGGGTCAGGGATGCGTAATATATATGACCAAGTCTTACCACGAAAGGCTATCCCGGAACGTACGTTCTTTTCTACTTTCGCTTTCATTTACCAACCTTCCTTTCTCTTACTTTTTTCGATGGCGTGGAAGCTTCAGAATGCATTTTTTTCCCAACCTTGTCCCGTCTTCGTTTCTCACGATTTCTAACTACTGCGCCACACTTGGGCGAACACCATTTTCCGTCATACCTGTGACGAACTGGGAAGAACAGACGATGGCACTCTAGGCATTCAAGAGGAGTTCCACCGTTCCTCAATTGGTCAAGGAGAAAGACTGCAAGAGCAGCCTCAAAACACATTTCTTCGCGATAGATATTTTCGACAATCTCCGTTGTGCGCACGATTGTCGATGAGACGGGCACCATATATTTATTCATTAGATTGGCGAATTCATCGACTACCCGATCTGCATCATGGATCGAGACTCCAGTAAAATCATCACCCCAAACTTGCGTCCAAGCCTCATCTAATTTCTTATATTCGGCAGGGTCAATACCATCGGGAATTGGGAAGGGAGCCAGGTCCCAACCCGCGAGAATTCTCTTTCGATTAGCGAATGTGAGGCTGAACTTTTCTCTACCTTGAGAGTCTCCAGCCAGAAGATTTTTAACTAAGCGAACGCATTTCGCCAGATTTCGAAGCTCTGATTCGATCCATGGATAGGGAACTTGATTTCCTATCACAATGCCCGAAAGTCGATCTCGATACTCTTGCTTAAGTTCACCTTTATGAGAAAGACATCGATCTGCATCCTCCCTATTTATAGGTCTGAAGGCAAGAAGAAGTGCCAGTTCCTGAGGTTTGCAAAGCGCGGGTATGGGGCGCATGCTGCTCATGAGCCCGATCACGCCCCATCTATTTATGAATGCAACAGCTTGATGCGGATTTATGTCGTGCACCGCCGTATAAGGCAATGAAAATCCAGCCCAGGTTTCTACGTCTTCTTCTTCCTCATCGTCCTCGGGAAGGTATTGCTCGCAACCCGGTGGAACCAATTCCAATAAGTCTGCAATGAAATCCCGTTGCAACTTCACGTCTTTACGCGGGCCCGAGTAAACAACGAATTGAAACCCGTTCTCATCGATTTCGAGTTCTGCACTCCTGCCAATCGAGTCAGCCACGGGAAGAGAACGCGTTACGCCCAGAAGAGACGCTTTAGGAGTAACCATAAGTGCCAACCTACAGCCAACTAAGGACTTCTACCAGTCCCAAAAGAGACCTAGAAAGGTTTTGACATGAACATCTCCACCCTTCCTACCCTTCACAAACTGAGCGCTGTCAGTGCTCGCACTGGACTATCCCGCTCTGCCCTATATCGGGAGATCAATGCTGGCAAGCTTCACATCATCAAGATCGGACGTTCAGTTCGAATTTCAGAGAGCGAATTAAGCCGCTACATCGAGTCGCTAGCCGATTAAAGATGAGACGCGCCGTTCGTGGCGACGCGTCTCTGGTGCGAGTTTACCCACCTGTTACGACGGTGAGTGATGAGTAACAGAGAAGTCGAACCAATACTTAAAAATGGATTTCCAAGAAATCTGTCAGGAACTGCCGTTGCGGTCTACTACGTAATCGCATATCGCTATGACACTCGACCCGGAAAAAAGACTAGTTATCCGGGAATGGAAGAACTAATGCTTGCCACGACAAAGTCGCGTAGCACGATACAACGTGCGCTTGCCATTCTAATCAAAGCTGGGCTTGTAGACCAAGTGCAGAGAGGTTACAGAACTAAACGAGCTGAATACATACCTCGGTATTCTCTTGACTTAAACAACAAAAGCAGCGCAAGTACGCTACTCAATTGCCAAGATAAAACGTCGCAATTAGAACCCATAAGCGTCGCATCTAGCGACATACTGGGTGGCGATTCTGGAAAAGAAGTGTCGCGTGAACGCCACCCCTTAAGTACTCCAAATAATCAAAGTACGAAAAGTGGGCCTCCTAACCTCGTTCGTTTTGAATACATTATTCAAGGACTGCCAGTGCACCTGCGTGCGTTGGTAAATCCTGGCCCTAACTTTGAAAAACTCCTCAATGAATTGGAACTTCAGGGAACTAGTCAGGACGCCATTCGCGAGCATTTGCAGAGCAATAGTTGGAACAATGTAAGGAGGCCAGGAGGTATCGTTGCTAGGCTTCTACAGCAATTGCTGACCGCCAATGCAGCACATATCGAACCTGCATTGCCTGATTGGTGCGGTTGGTCTGAGTGTGACGAAGAAACCCGAACAGTTCCCGTTGCTTGGCTAATACCAGGGGGTGACGGCGCTACCACGTTTGCCTGTCCCAGGTGCAGCAAGTTCGCGATGATTCGTGGCTTAATTGATGCAACATAATTTCGATTAGCAAAGGGCAAATTTGGGCGGCTGAGTTTCATTCAGCCCCAATTCGCCCGAAAACCGCCCGTTAACCCGGGTTAATTCATTAGAAAAGTCCGCACGTTAACCCGGGTTAATTTCGCTCAAGTAAGAAGAATTAGCGCGGGCTAATTCCCGCCCAAGGGAAGGCGCCCCTGATCCATACATTTGAGGCAATATTGCTCCATCGGCCCGCATAGTTCGCCCCGGCGAATTCTGTAGAGCAAGAACTCACCAGGGTGAATCTCATACAAAAGCCCAGGTGGGACCAGGGATCGCACCCCAAAGCGTAAGAATTAGCCGGGGCAAATTCACCCCACAAAAAAGGGTGCTCTTGCCAGCCAATCAGGGGCAAGCGGCGTTCGCCTCAGTAAATTCGATAATCAAGAAATTAAATACAGTGACCAGAAGCTTCCATGCGAAGTGCCCCGCCCCATGCTTGAGAGACATTCCAAGTGAATATTTCTAGTGAGGTGATCCAGTCCTGTGACTTTTCCAGTCCGTTCTGAAAAAAAGGATTCTTCCCCCGAGCGATTAGCGAGATTAACGGGCCTTATATCCCTTGACTCCCTTGCAACCCGGGTATCTCGTACAACCGTAAAACTTGTTTCCATTCCGACCCTTGCGAAGCACCATCCCTGAGTTACATTTTGGGCATGTAGCGTACGGCTTCCTTCCAATTTGAGAATTGGCTAACTCTAATGAATTCGAAGAACTCCCTTGCCTCTTGCAAACAATACAAAACCGCCCCAACCCAGTAACGAGGGACTTGTCTCGAAATTCATCCAGGGCTCTGACCTCTTTACATTTTGGGCATTCCTTCATATCCCCACTCTGCAAATCTTCATAATTCTTCTGTATCTGATGCATTAAGGGATTGAAAGTTGGTTCCTCCCTAAGAAGGTAATTAAGCCTCTCATCTAAAGTTTGAACAGGCTGATCCCCCGAATTAAATTTGTTAATCCGCAAGAATTTATACCCGTAAGAAACTAAAACTTTTTCGCGATAAATATCGTCATCTGAATAGTAATCTTGGTAATTATATTTATTTACGGCGCTTGGATCCGTGAAGTGCTCATAAAACCCATCGTATTCAATAATGATTTTTTGTTCTTTCGAAGCACCCTTTCGAACTACAAGGAGAAAATCGACCCTATATTGCGGGTGGTCATAGGAAGGATCCAACTGCTTTAGGTACTTGCCGAGCTCAAATTGGGGTTCAAAAGTGCATGAATCCCTGTTATTTTGCCAAAATTCAGTTTGATAAAACCAATTTAAAACTTCCGGTTCCATTTTCGATCTTGCATCGACGGCTGAAACAGTTTTCTCTTGGCGAGAATCGTTCAATACATTCGAGTAATGCCTGATAGCTTCTCCAATTGATCCCGAATAATCAATTAGTGGCTTACTCAAAACAAAGTGAACACACTCTTTCGCTCGGCTAAAACCAACATTCAGGCGTTGAGCCCTAATTTGACCATCGTCTTCTAAATCGATACTCGTAAGATCCTTCAAAAAAACCCCACTAAGTCTGTCGCTTAGAGGAGATGCCACCATAGAATAATAAATAATGTCCCGCTCTTCACCTTGGCAGGTATCAAAAGTCATAATTTTAACTTTTAAGTCATCGAAGAAATACTCACGTTCTGGAAGTTGGCTGATCCTTTCCACCAACAATCTCTGTTGTTCTGTATGCGGGGTAATGATTCCAACAGTCACACTAATTTTTTCCGCCTTCAAACGCAATAACTCATTGATAATGAATTCTACTTCTTTGAGGTTTGAGTTTGGATAGACTCTATCTTTAGATGATGGTTCCACGAACGAGAATTTGATGACATCGTCTATCGATGTCCCACGAATCTTCATCACCTGTAATGGGTTCTCATAGAAATTCTTATTCGAATCGTAAATTAATTCCTTATACCCTCGAAAATGCTTCATGAGTTGAGTGTTGTAATTACTAATAAATTCGAAGAAGTCCAATACAGAAGTCTTGATATTGAACTTCGCCAGTCTCGTGAGTTGGGCAGACTCCCTCGATACGTTCTGTTTGAACGACTTTTCTAGGCCAGTCAGATACTCTCGATTTGTATCAGAGCGCGCTTGGGCCGCCTTGATATTGCTAAACTGCTTCTTGTCACCAAGGATCAAAACCTTTTTCGCTCTTAATAGGGCTGGGAACGCTTGAGCGAGGCTTACCTGTGATGCTTCATCGATAATTACTAGATCGAACATCTCATGTTGCAAAGGAATGAATTCCGCGTAATCTCGAATTCCCGCCAAAATACATGGGAAGGCCTCCTGCAATTTGAAGAATTGAGCCTTCGGAAACTTCTGTTTGCTCTTAATAACACTTCGAAGCATCTCTGCATCATTCTTACTATTTTCATAAAAACTGATTACCCGACCATCAAGTAAATAAGCTACTTGGGTAATTACGAGCTGTTCAATATCCTTCTTTTTTAAAGCGTAATTCAAATCTGGAATTCTCGAAAACTCTTTAGTGATTCTCTTCCGGAGTTCCAAGTACCGTATCTGATCATTAAAAACAAGTTCAGGGGTGTTCAACAATTTGTTATCAAGTAAAGCGACTATTCCGCCACTGTCTAAGCCCAATTTAGACATCGATACCTTGTAGTCACGATTCATCTGAGCAAAATCACTCCAATCTTGAAGTGAAAGATCCATTTCTCGAATGGTCTCCACTAAAGGCTCATCCCCAATCAAACTTCGATAAAGTTCGAACGCGTCAAATTTGAAAGTATGACTCTCTGGAAATAATTCGCATCTCTTATCCACAAATTCCAATACTTCAAGCGCCTTGATGAGATTAACGGGATCTATGCCCGTTGTCGTCGAATTTAGACTGAAGGCTTGTCTAAATCTTTGGTCTATATCCAAAATCTTTCGCTTACTAAATAGTGAACCGAAAAGTCCCCTAGTGGCCCGACTATATTCATAAACATATTGTCGCAAATCAAGCAAGTTCTTCTGCTCTATCGCTGAAAAAATTTCTAAAGAGGACAAATCTAATTGAGGATTTGCTTCAATCCGAGACAAATTTCTCATTGTCAAAGAGAGATAGGAAGAAAGTTCGGAAAATGCTTCGGCATCTTTTAGTTCATTCAGGGATGCATTGAATATACCAAGTACTTTCTTAGTGGTTGGATCCCGGTAAACTCGTCCCAACATTTCTATAGAATCTTTCAAATTAGCAAGATCTTCCGCAGCATCCTCTTTATTCAGTGACTCCGAAAGATCAAAAATGAAATCTTGAGGTCTGATTCGCCTTTCCAATTCCACCAATTCTTCGATTTCCCGAATATCAATCTCTTCATAGGCTAGAGACTCTGCTTCGATATCCTCCTTAAGCGAATTTGAGGATTTAGTGACGTAATCTTCAATATTATCGAAATCCTTCTTGACGGCACGGTGGTGGGCCTTTATGTCACCTATAGATGCTTTCGAGAGAATTTGGTTGTAAGTATTCCCTGTTTTTCCAAGTCTCAAGATTGGATTCTGAAAATTATTATCGTGCCTTACCTTATTCATTGTTTCCGTGATGTTTTTCTCCACGACATCCAATGCCTCTTTTTTGTCGGAGAGAACGAGGACTGATTTTTGTCGAAGAACCGCATCAAAGATAATTGCCGTAATCGTGTGACTCTTGCCTGTTCCCGGCGGGCCTTCAACGACCATATATTTGCATTTATCATGACGAATCGCCGCGAGTATTTGAATTTGTTCGCTGTTTAAAGGGATTGGGCTCGGGACAACTAGTCGACTTGGTGTATCCGTCTCATCCCATTCATCTTCAATTGTTGGTCCAACGGGTTCTGGATTCTTTTGGAGAAAGTCTTCCAATATCGTGTGGAAAGCGTCTGACAGGTCTCCTCCTTCTAGCGAAAGCTCTTCGAGAATTTCTTCGTAGTCGTTGACCAAGGCTTCGTCCGATTTGTCAAAAAGAGATATATAACAGGAATTAGTGAGTTGAACCTGCGCACCCTTAGCGATCTTTGCGACCCCAGACGCGAAATCTAGATCACCCTGAGTTTCAAAGTGATTCTGAAGTTCGTTGGCAATAGAGTTGAGTTCCGTAGATAAATCTTCTTTATGTTGAGAAATATAGATGATTCTCTCAGAAATTGTCTTTAATTTCCCCCTCGTGCCTTGAGAGGCATTGTTCTCTTGAACAATAAATTCGAGAGCCTTTTTATTGGTGAAGATTTGTGAGTCAAAAATAATTCGATAAGAATCATCCACTCGTTCTAGGGAAATTGGTATATAGAAAATTGGATATCTATTTCCTCGAAAAGAGATATCTCCAAAATATAAATACAACTCTTGCTTGTCTAGGATACTTTTGTTGCGTTCCAATTCGAATGCTTCGAGAAATAGATCTGCAACTTCGAGGTCCTCAAAGAAAGAATGCAATATTACTTTTACATCTTGCAAGGCCAAGAAATCTCGCAGTTCCTTCTCTACATCGACAGTGTCTCTAGCAACAACCCTAATTAGGATCTCTGATATTTTTTCTTCGATTTGGGCGACGAGAATTGCCGTTAATTCTTGTTCGACTAGAGTCACATTATCTATGTCGCCAAGATTGAGGTTTTCAAGTGGCCTAGAAATACTCGCAATGAAAGGTTCTACCAAGTGTTTGTACATATTCGCTGATGCGGATTCCAGGCTTACTCCAAGTGCTACATCAAACTCTTCTAGATGGTACGTTCCTGCTCTTTCGAGATCTCCCGCTATGGCTATAAGGCACGTATCCAAGTTGCCTTGGTTTACTTTGGTGATTTGTAAAGTAATTAGATCGATTAGATTCTTAGGGAGTTTAGTTTTGAAGACCCCTTTAGATAGGACGAGGGGGCTATCACTCTGAAATCCCTTAGTTATAAGTTTTAGGATTTGGGAATTGAAACTCTCATACTTTTTTAAGTTCAGTCCGATTAGCAAATTGTCAGCATTCCTAAACTTAATGGTCCGCCTAGGTAGTTTCCGTTTATGGAAATCAGTTTCGAGGAAATCCATGAAGTACTTGGTTAGTTCCCGAAAGAATGCCAGCGTGCCAGATTGAGTTTCGTTTACCGTGTCCATATCGTCACCATATGAACTCCCTCCGACATGCCTTCAGGCCTGTCTCCTAGTTACGAGGAATCTGGCCAATCGGGCGAAGAATGATCCAATTATCGCGTCCCTCGCTGACTATATCGGGCAAAATCCCTGGAACATCGTCAACGAATCCCCCAAGCGTCCATGTCCCGTGATCAGGAATGTCCACTTGAATTGAGCTAACAATGTCGAGGGAGGCTCCGCCGCCTATCAGTTGCCCAAAGGTTAAGTTGGCCGAGTTCCTATTTCCATCTTTATGAACTCCAGGGCGGTGCAGCTCGCTCATGCCCGCAAGTGGCGATGCTGTCAGAGTTAAAACACCCCGCTGTCGATCGAAGCTCGACCCAATCACAGCGGCTATTTGACCCTCACTCCAGCCAACGGCGATGGGTGCCCCGTTACGAGCATCTCCAAAAGTTTTAAGTTTCTCTACAACCCATTTGGCAGTCCCGTCTTTTCTCAGATTGGTAAATGCCTTGATACTTTCAGGACCATCAATAACCGCGATTCGGTCTGAGGCAATTCCCAAGGCCTTCAACTTCCCGGCGACGGCACTCGCCTCGGGATTGACGACCACAATGTCAGCTCCAGATTTACTGAGGCCTCGTGAAAGCATGCTGGCGAGCGCAGAATCGTTCAAGGGCAATGAATACCCAAGCAAGACGACTAAGTTCGCCTCAGTAAGAGCCCGGTAACTTTCCTGCCACATATATCGAGTCTTTGGATTCTCGAAATATTCGCTCTTGGAACTTGTCGGGGGCACGATGAACTCAACTTTCCCTGCAATAGATGCACGGTGAGCCTTCATCTCGATTTCGCTGACGATCGCCCCATCTTCGATGCTCTCGAGGGTAGCGCCAGACGTGTCTTTCGGAACCCAATACCAGTCGGTGGAACCGTGTAATTTAAATAAATCAAAAGTGCCAATTGCTCTAGGCGGCCCCGAGAGCCCGTTAAAGCTCATGCCGATAGATCTGGGGAACACCTTCGTTAAATCAGAGCGCTGAGTCCGTTCGCCTTTCTGATCAGTGAGCAACATGCGCGAGAAGGCAGATTCAAGCAGAGTGTCGTAGTTCAATGTAACTACAGTCGCCTCCGCATGATGTAGGAAATCAATCAATTCATACAACCAAGAGGGAAAGGGTGCCTCTTCAGCGAGTGTTTGTCTTCGCCTCACCACATTAGCAATCTCACTTTGTAATATTAAAAATTGCGCAAAGCGACTGTAAAAATCGCTCTCTGACTCGTACGGCTGCCTCTCAGCCATCCACGAAAGCCAAGCTTCAAAAGTAAGTCCTTCGGCGCTGAAAATCGGAGAGTTGAGAGTACGAATAGTTTCTTCTGGAAGTGATTCAATAACGAGCTTGCCTAGTTCGTCGGTCAAAGGCATATGTGCAGAGATAGCTCTGGAAAAGCCTGCACCCAGTATGAAGACTGCCTTACCCATCGGGGCGAGACTAATTGTGTGAGACATGGTCTGATGGTAATTCCTAGAGACCAGTTTCAGTGGATATCGTGGTGTAAGCAGCGCCAAAATTCCTAAGGCGAATCTTTGGGATTTCTTGCGCCAGGCCACGTGGGAGCAATAAAGGCACTAAAAAGCGAGGAGTCAAAAGCTTCATCCCTGGCTCCCAATCGCTCCTCCTCATGTAGTTTGGTCCGTGACCTGCGATTTACAGGTCGAAGTAAAGAGTGACAGAGTGGGCGTATGTTTTTGAACTGGTCTTTTAACGAATATGACTTGCTTTGGGGCACGGTGAAGGCACGTTGGATATAGGAGCATCGTCTGAATCAATAAGTTTCACGTTTAATCCGTCTATGTGAGTGATATGAGATATTCAACCAATTCATACATATTGGTACTTGGGTTTTCGGGGAAAATTTTCCCTGCTTTCTTATTCTCCCGTTCTAGGGCCTTCGCATTGGCGATGGCGGCTGTATGCCTGTCATAAAGAGCGTCAACCTGTAGTCGATTCAAAGTTTTTGCGCCCTGATTTAGCGGGGCGGTGGGTAATTTGGCTTTCGAAAGTTTTTGAACATCGTGCCTCTCCTCGGGGCGAGTAAACAATTCGTAATGGAGAATAAACCAAATTTCCAAGCATGGAACGGAGAGTACATACCCAAAACCTTTAGATCTTGCTCGTTGGATTTCATCGTTTAGGACTTGAGTAGGCCATTCATCTTGATCACCCACGCACCAAATCACTGGATTTTCTTTCCGCATTTCTCGCTCGCGGTCTATCGCACTTTGAACGATTGATTGGGGCGCGGTTCCTTCGGCTTGCTCGATTACCAATCGCGCCTTCTTCCCTATTACTTCTTTCCACTTGCCAAAATAATCAATTTCTGTCTTCTCGCCTTCACAAATGATTATTACCAATTGTGCTAATTCGACTGCTTTTCGTTGTGATGTCCGAAATTGCTTTGCCCTGAATTTTGAGGTCACGTCTTTGTGACTTCTGCTTCGACAGAACTCGTAAAGAAGGCAGAAACAGCAACGTCGCTGAATTTCAATGACGGCAATCCACCGTAATATCCCTGCAGATATCTCTTTGCTAATGATTCGTCGTTGAATTTAGCCACGTCCGACAAGGGGTATACGGTGGATGAACCTGACGAGCCTTTGTCGGCTACGAATATTTGATCCCTTCGAAGTGATAATTCTCCCCTTTTCATATCCAGAATCGAAAGAGTGTGACCATTAAAGATCAACTGAGCAAAATTGGTATTTACCAGCGGATCTTGGAATAACTGGATTGCTTCCTGAACCAAAAGGGGATGAAGACTTGAATCCAATTCATCGATTAAGAGAACTTCGCCAGTTGAGAGCGCGTCTAATATCCATCCGATAAGTCCGAACCAGGTTGTCGTTCCTTGAGATTCCTCATTAGGCTGCATGCGAAGCAGCCTGTTATCGAACTGATGGAAAAACGAAACAGTGTCATTATCCTGAATGCGATTCTCAAGTGGCACTTCTCCCGAAGTGTTGTCAACGATTGCACCCGCCTGAATTAGTGCCTCAACCAGTTTGCGAGCCAGTTTCTTTTGCTCGGGATCCGCTGGTTGAATATCAATATCTACGATGCCTAGATCGGCTGCTTTAAGAAGGGCAATCATCTTGTCATGCGTTTTCGGGTTCTTGAACAATTCGATCGATTGATTTGCACCCAAATTATGCAGTTGAGGCGGGACAAAATTTAGGTTGTCTCTAAACCAAACTGCCATATTCTCTGTTGCACTGCTTTGGACCTGTGCGCAAGTTGACAGAAAGAGTGCGTTCTTCCGAAGAAAAGTACTCGCAATCAAGGATAATTCTTTCGAAAATTGTCGTCCTGGTTCAACGTCCATTCCTGTTCGCTCAAATATTTGCGTGCGAACGCCCTTTGGGAAAAACGCAGCCCATTCTTCCAAGATAGCCTCGTCGTTCAAACTGAATCCATATTCGTACTTAATCCCGTTTTGAAGAAATTCGACTTGAAATGACGTTGGATCTTCCCTGTCATTTCCACGAAATGCGGGGCGTGGCAGGACTGCATCAGGGGGAGCAAGAAATGATGTGTTAACCAAGTGCCGCATATGGGCTAAGGCCTTGAGTGCGTTGCTTTTTCCAGATGCATTGGCGCCCAAGATGCCTAAGACGGGAAGTAGTTTGTGAGGCGGCTTGTTCCGCTTCTCACTTCCCGCTGCAACGTTAGGAATGACGCGAACAATCAGTTCATCGGACAATATTTCTGGTTGAAAACTTAGGAACAATTCTTCTTTGAAGGAAAAGACATTTTCTGCCTTGAATTGTATTAGTGCGGAGGTTTTAGATAGTTCCATAGCCCGATTCTAGGGGTTTTTCCAAAAAAGGCTACTAAAAATGCAAAATATGTGACTTACTAGTCGTTTCCAGGAGAGAGTTAGCCAATGGCGCCGCCTAGCGAAGCGAAATGCGGACCACCGCATTCCTCCACGGGCTCGACAGGTGCGTTCCCTTAACACAGCACCTGCAAAATACATGATGTCCGGATTGTACCGATTCTCGTCCTTCGTTTGAAACCTTTATTGGGGCACAGCCGGGACAAGATGAACCTAGAAAATGGAAAACGACGGGAGGTGAGGCGAGCCTTCTGGGCTCACCCCGCCTCCCGTCGCCTAATTGACTAGAGAAGTTTCGACTTACAGGTCGAAGAACATCTTAAACTCGAGAGCCTAGGAAGAGCCGTGCTAACACCGTGCTAACACCTCTACACGTTCCTACCTATTCTTGGTTGGTTTTACCCCTAAACGCGAGCGTAGAAAGACACTTAGAAACAGTTAGGATACGCGGGTAAAACACTCATAATTCCGTCGTCGTCGGTTCGAGCCCGACCCGCCCCACTTCTTGAGATC
>CAYLYA010000037.1:0-13555 GCA_964387855.1 uncultured Bifidobacterium sp. | reverse complement strand
AACCTTGCGTCGAATCTTGTCAAAAGATTGAGTCGACCCGACTCAAGGCTTCCAAAGATGAGAACATGGCCAACCGCTCAAATATTCCAGCCCCAGTAAGTCCCCAGGCTCCATGGACCCATTTCCCTCTCTTGCTGCTGCGGTTGGCTCCATTTGAAAATATGGCCCCGGGCCACGACCTCAGCTTCTTCGCGTCCTTCGGACCACTTCTATCCCAGTTGTAGGTCACGACGAGATTTTGAGGAAACTCGGCTCCTATCCTCTGGTGTTAGCCCGAAACATTTCCATAGTTGCTTGGAGAAAAGGTTTGAAGTTCCCTCCTGTATTTTCTTTGAATACATTGAAATTTCAGGGCACTGCGCGAATGAAAACCAAATGTATCTACTCTCAAAAATTTCCATCTCTATATATAACGATCCGAAGGATGACTTACTCATCCAAAATACAGTTTGACCAACGTCCGATGACACCTGATGCATCTGCGCGGCCGACGCCAAATTCGTGCCAATCTAGATAATCAAGGAAGCGCCATGACTCTTATGACTCAATGGGTATAGTAAGGAAATGCAAGTTGAGCAGATGGTGGATCGTTTACTCGAGAATTCTGCTACGGCTCGAAGAATCTACGGACTCAAACTGTTGACTAAGGATGGGCTCACCGATGCCTCAAAATGGTTTCTTCTCAACCGTGAGAAATTGAAGTACGACATAGACTTGAAGGCAGGAGGAATTGTCTTAGATATTGGGGCTTACAAAGGTCAATATACAAAGAAGATGCTCGCCAAAAATAAGGATATGGTTTTCTGGCTCTACGAACCCATTGCGGCGTATTTCCAAATTTGTCAAAATTTATTTCTTGATGAGAAATCTATAACCATTTATCAAGCGGCAGTTAGTGCAAATGGACGTGATTTTCAAATGGAAATCGATGGTCTTCGAAGTCGACATTCACCCGGCAACTTGGCAGATTCCGTCTCAACAACTTCCATTGATATTCAGAATATCTTCGACTCTGCTAAAGAGTTTGAATTACTTAAAATGAATATCGAAGGTATGGAGTATGAGTGCTTGGAAAAATTGATTAATACCAACAGCCTGATTAAGGCCAAATATTTGTTAATTCAATTCCATAATTTTGAAGATCAATCGCCTTATAAACTTGAAAAGATTCATGAAAACATCAACAAAGACTTTACAAACATTTGGAAATACGAGTGGACGTGGGAATTATGGAAGCGGAAGTTGGAATGACTTCTTCTCGAAGAATTTCAGTTTCCGTTGGACTCTTTGAATTGATATTCTCAATGAGGTGCGAAGGACTTCCCAGGGGTTTAGTCGCAGTGCTCTAGTAAGGAAACTCCATCCTGATTTCAAGTCTCTGTCTTGAACACGGTACAGGAACAACCTTAGATTTAGATTCGAGAAATAGATCTTTTGGAACTTTGGGATCTTTAGCACATCAACAATCTCAATCATTCTTTGAGATTCCGAAAGTAACAAATCCGGTAACTTGTGCATCTGGTTAGGGCGCAACCTGTAACCCACAAGTGGTTCATCCATGGAAACAACCGAGGTAACTTTCAGTAACCGCCAAGCGAATTCGATGTCCGCAGATAAGGACAGGTCCGTTCGGAAAGGCCCCGCTCGATAGAACGTTTCCTTTTTGAGCAAAAGAGTTGAGGAGAGGAGGCCACCATATGAGCGGAAAAATAGCCAGTTGCGTACCCCTCCTAGTGACCAGATTGGATGGATGACATCAAGAACCTGCAAATCGGAATCTCTGAATATGGCGTAACTACAGGAGACAGCGGAAGCATTCTGCCTGATGATTTCTCGAACTTGACGTTCAATTTTTTCAGCCATCCAAATATCATCGGAATCCACGAAGGCTAACAACTCACCGGATGACTGTCGCACCCCCTCATTTCTCGCTTCGGAAACTCCACTATTTTCTTGAAGAATAACGCGCATCTCGATTCCAGAATTTCGTTTTGAAAATCGGGAAACAATCTCACCTGAAGCGTCCGTCGAGCCGTCATCAACCAAAACAATCTCGATGTTTTGATACGTCTGCCTCATTATTGACTCTAGTAGTCCATCAATCCAGTCTTGTGCGTTGTACATCGGTATCACAATCGACACAAGGGGTTGAATTTCCATGTTTAACTCTTCCCTTTGAGAAGATTAATGAGTTGCCAAGCCAAGTAGACGATGCAGCTTGTAAACCAAATCAATAGTATTGACACGTTCACTTCAGTTAAGCTTAATATTCCTAGAACTAGAAATTGAAGCAAACTCAAAATCGCAAAGGAGTTCTGCGAAAACTTATTGTTTGAAATTGACAAGTCATACAAGCATTTCATAAGGAGTATCTCTGAGAATGATCCCGCAGTTGTCATGGCGATGCCAGGTTTAAATCCACTTCCCATGAGTATCGGAGTGAGGATATAACTCAAGAACCCCATCAGTCCTATGGATATTGATTGAAGATAGATAGCCGAACTGGACCTCGTAATAAATGCCAAGAACTTTCCTCTTGACCTCAATTCAACTCCAGTTCCCTGCCCTAATTTCGCTTGAACCACGGCTGAGGGTCTTAAGAAGCGCAGTACAAACCAGAAGGAAGTTAAGGCAGACATTAATCCAAAATCAGCCTTGGCCAAAAGAATCAAGCCAAACAGCAAGTCCTTGCTAAGCACCATTTGAAACAATAACCCAGATTTAGAAAAACTTGCGCTAACTCTTGAGACGTTTGAATTGCTAGGAATGGTTTCTTTTTTCCTAATGAGGTTGGTCAAATCGAACTCTTTGACTCGAGATTTCAACAAGAGAAGAAGGAACAAAGCTAGAACTGCGTAGCTGACGGTAAATATTTGAATCACCCTGAGCACACTAAGTGCGTGAGCGAGTAGCAATATCAATATTGGTCCGGAAATGAGCATCTGGGCCGCGAAGTCCACACTAAAAATCTTGTTTCTGTGAAACCTAAGAAAGAGATCTCTGATTTGAGCGGAAATGAAATACGAAATAATCAATAAATTCATGTAAGCAATAACTGAAAGACCCAAATGTTGACTTTTGGTTCGATCGATGAAAAACAGGTAGGCATCAATTAAGACAATGACTGCGACATTATTCCTGCTAAGTAGGAAAAGACTTCTCGATACAAACGACTTTATCTCAGACGAATCGCCCAGGTTCATTATCGTCAAGAAGATTGGAGTGCATAGAACGCTCGAAGCAAGTGCAGAAAGAAGTAAAATTTGCGAAACTTCTCCCCGTCCACCTGGGCCAAGATTTCTTGAAATGGCGATCATAGTGAGGGTAGAAACGGCAATGGTTGGTACTTGGAAAATTATTCTGGAAAAGAAGGAGATCGTGTGTCCTGAATCCCTCAACTCCATTGCTTGACTTTACTTAAATAGGAAAAGTAAAGCAATTATGGCGTCCTTCGATGAGGATCGTCGATCCTCTTTGTCACTTCAATTTTGACGCTTGGCTAGTTGAAAGTCCGATGACATAATTCCTGTTTGGACCTTCTGGCAGGAGATCACTTTGATGCAAACGGCGGCATTGCCAGTGAGCGCCTGTGAGGGAGAGCTTGGGCGCAATATCCGTAGAGCTTTGGAAGGTTGCCTCTAATGGAAGGACCGCTTGCAAAGAGGGTTATTGTCGAAGTCAAGGGTGGCGTCGGAAACCAGATGTTCCAATATGCAGTGGCGAGGGCGCTTTCCCTTGAATTGGGCGCAGAATTGGTAATCGAGAAAAGACTGGGTTTCATTTTAGACCGTCAATATAAACGCGAATTCCAACTGGACAATTTTCCAATTTCGTACACCGCAAGTTCTTTACGTGATTCACTTCCTTTTTTGGTTGATCGGATAAAATCTTTCCTTGCCAGGCGCCTTAGTCATGAGCAAGTCAGAGATAATTCGAACAATTCCCTTTTCGAACGAGATCCTCACTTTGTTGACTTTGTGAAGATGACTTTGACTAAGAAGCGTCTTCACCTTTCGGGGTACTACCAAGATCCCAGGTATTTCGAATCTCATCGAGAGACGATACTTAAGGAACTGACTCCTCCGACGCCAACGGATCCAAAATATTTGGAACTAGCCAATTTGAATCAGAAATACGATTTAGTCGCACTGGGTATTCGGATGTATGAAGAAAGTTCCGCACCCGAAGCACATGCCAGAGATAGGGTGGTCAAAACGATTGGAGATTACCAACTCGCTTTATCAAAACTTATGCAGCAAGTTGCAAATCCATTAGTCCTAGTCTTTACATCAAAAGAATTTGACCTTCTGAATTCTTTAGACTTACCTCCAAGATGCATCTTCGTGAATCCGGACAGAGGCTATACGAACACTATTGACACTTTATGGCTGATGTCGAAATGTCGACATCACATTTTCAATAACAGCACTTTTTATTGGTGGGGCGCTGCACTGAGTCAAATGAACTACGATCCTTCGGAACAGAAAGTAATGTATTCCGATAATTTTCTTAATCCAGCCATAGGTTATCCCAATTGGGATACGTTTTAGTTGATGAGAATCAAGCCCCATTCGCAGATATCATCAATGGATTAATATTCCGATATCTCCCCAACGCGGATCAGTAGTAGGGTAATAGAGAGTCATTTCGATTAGAAGGGCGGACGGTTGAGGCGACCGTTAGAAGCACTTATAGGTAGCAAGTGGTTGTTTATTGGCGGGGCTGGCTATATTGGGTCGCACGTTCTTCGAGAATTCAAGTCAGTGGGCGCCGAATGCTTTGTCCTTGATAATCTTGTTACGGGTATCGAAAGCAGATTGCCTTCAGAAGTGCCGATTAAACATGCCGACGCTTCCATTTCATCGAACATCGTGGACGTATGCAATGAATTCGACATTACGGGAATTGTCCATTTGGCCGCGTACATGCAAGCGCGCGAATCTGTAAAGAACCCCATTAAGTTCTGGGAAAACAATTTGGGGGCAACTCTTGGTTTGGCTAATAGCCTTGCGATGACGAATATACAGCATGTTATTTTCAGTTCTAGTTGTTCCATATATGGAAATGTGCAAGCAGCAACAACGGATTCACCGCTACGACCCATCAGCCCTTATGCTTTTACGAAGGTAGCGTCAGAACAAGTGCTCACGCAGGCATGCAAGGAAAACAATGTTCGTCTTACAATCCTGCGGTATTTCAATGTCGTCGGTTGCGGCGATTTCACCTCTTCTTTTGACCACAGCATTGAGACTTTGTTGCCCTCTAATGCGAGAAATATCTTGGCTGGAAATCCACCAATTATTTTCGGTGGCAATCTCCAAACCCCAGACGGCACTGCGATTAGGGATTACCTTGACGTTCGCGACTTGGCGGCTGCACACAGAGTGATCGCATCTTCCGATGACTTCCAAAGAAAGCAAGTGTTCAACGTCTCAAGAGGAATACCGATCTCAGTCATGACAATGCTGGATCTGCTCTTGATTGCCTCCGGAAGTACTCTTAGACCTGAAATTGTGCCTGCAAAAGAGGGTGACCCAGCCGAAGTGTGGGCCACACCGTCGCCTGAACTATTGGAATTGGGGTGGAGTCCTAAATACTCAACGGAAGCTTCAATTCGGGATTTTTGGAGTGCTTTTGCCGCTCACGAATCATGAAGTTTGTTAGTCCCTATATCGCATTTCGTTCAAAGCTAGCCGCTCTTACAATATGGTTGGTCAATGCGAATTCTCGTAACAGGGGGTGCCGGCTTCTTAGGCTCACATTTGTCTGAACAACTGCTCCTGCTTGGTCATGAGGTTATCTGTGTTGATAATTTCTACACGGGGACAAAGAAGAATGTGGAACACCTTCTAGACAACACCAATTTTGAGATTCTTCGCCATGACGTCACCTTTCCTCTCTACGTTGAAGTCGACGGCATCTTCAATCTCGCGTGTCCGGCTTCCCCCATTCAGTATCAACGCAATCCAGTGCAAACGTTCAAAACCAGCGTCCATGGTGCGATAAACATTCTCGGTTTGGCGAAACGGACAAATGCTCGTGTATTGCAGGCGAGTACGTCCGAAGTTTACGGAGACCCCAGCGTTTCTCCGCAACCGGAATCATATTGGGGTCATGTCAATCCGATAGGCATACGTGCGTGTTATGACGAGGGAAAGCGCGCAGCGGAGACCCTCTTCTTTGATTATCACAGACAATATGGACTCGACATACGTGTGGCACGAATATTCAATACTTATGGGCCAAGAATGGCAATCGATGATGGACGAGTAGTAAGTAACTTTATTGTTCAAGCACTTAAGAATGAAGAGCTGACCGTTTACGGCGATGGGAGCCAGACTAGAAGCTTCTGTTATGTTGACGACTTGATCTCGGGTTTGATTTCTTTGTTCTTCTCAGGAGATGTGCATGAGCCAGTTAACTTTGGCAATCCCGAACCGATTAATATGGCCGAGCTGGCAAAAGAAATCATTGAGAAGACCGGGTCAAAGAGTCAGATCGCGTTCCGATCAATCCCTTCAGATGATCCAAGGCGACGAGAACCCGATATCGGCAGAGCAAAGAATATTCTTGGATGGGAACCCAAGATTTCACGGAGTTTGGGATTGGACAAGACGATCGACTATTTCAGGAGACAACTGGCGAACTGAAGACCACGCAAGACCTATGTACCGAGACAACGGGCCGCACCAAGGCACCTGAGTTTAGAATACGGATACACGCGGCCGATTTCGCGTTCTAACTCCATAAGCGAGCGTTAGTAGGCCAGAGGAGGCAAGAGGAATCCCCTGCCAGACTTCAAATTCTCGGGTTAAATCCACCACGAAAATGCAAGCCCCTATACCCTCTTCCCTATGTCCTATTGGTTGAATCTGATACTTCCCACGATCTCTTACGGGATCACCTTTGCAGCCCTAGTCCTGCTCTTCGTCAACGGCAAGAAGCTCCTCGCCATCTACCGGGGAGGTCAGCC
Source organism: uncultured Bifidobacterium sp. (assembly GCA_964387855.1). Classification (GTDB taxonomy): domain Bacteria; phylum Actinomycetota; class Actinomycetes; order Nanopelagicales; family Nanopelagicaceae; genus QYPT01. Next base: position 6,582 of record CAYLYA010000037.1, on the reverse strand, counting down.
TGACCCAACTCGCAAGGACAAGCGCGGCTCGCGTCTGTCGCACATGTTGGGCGAAATTCTTGGCCACACAAAAATGCTGAACTTTACCGCCACGGGCATCGCCCACTGGGTTGTTATGGTCGGCTTTGTCACCTTGTTTGGCACCTTACTTACTGCCTACGGACAAGTTCTGGATCCCAATTTCACCCTTCCGCTCATCGGCCATTTCCTTCCATACGAATACTTCACCGAGCTCATCACGCTTCTCACCGGTCTCGGAATTCTCGGATTGATCTTCATCCGCCAATACACCCGCATCTTCCAGAAAGGGAAGCAGTCGAGGTTCTTTGGTTCGGGTTCATGGAAGGCGTACTACGTCGAAGCCACAATTGTTGCGATCGTCGTATGCGTCACTCTACTTCGTGGCCTTGAAGGCGCGCTCTCCAACGACACTGCTTGGAGTTGGCATTACGTATTCTCATGGCGTCTTGTCCTTATCTTCAAAGGACTTTCCCTAAACACGATACTCAATTTGATTCAGATCGTGGCCGCAATAAAAATCGTCGTCTCCATGCTCTGGTTCATCGTTATCGCTCTCAATTTGACGATGGGCGTTGCCTGGCACCGCTTCCTCGCATTTTTCAATGTCTACTACCGACGCCACAGCGACGGGACCAACTCCCTTGGTGAATTGCCTGAGATGTTGTCACATGGTCGGCCTATCGATTTTAACGATCCTTCAGAGGATGACGTCTTTGGCCTCGGAACAAGGGCAGACATCTCGTGGAAGGGTCTGCTGGATATGACCAGTTGCACCGAGTGCGGACGCTGCCAATCTCAGTGCCCTGCGTGGCATACTGAAAAACCGCTATCCCCCAAGCTTTTAATCATGGCGATGCGCGATCATGCGATGGCCAAAGTAGTGGAGACCGAGTCCTTGGTCGGCGAACTCGCGCCAATCTCTTACGACGTTTTGTGGTCCTGCACTACGTGCGGAGCATGCGTCAACGAGTGCCCTGTCGATATCGAACATGTCGATCACATCGTCAACATGCGTCGCTTCCAAGTGCTCGTCGAATCAGAATTCCCATCAGAGCTTGGTGGGACATTCCGCAATCTTGAGAATTCAGGCAACCCATGGGGTGCGAATCGCACGGACCGCGACAGTTGGATTTCAGAGTGCGACTTCCCGATTCGCATCGTCGAAGGAGAATTACCCGAAGACGTCGACTACTTGTTCTGGGTTGGCTGCGCCGGCGCCTTTGAAGAACGCGCCAAGAAGACGACGAAGGCCGTTGCCGAATTGCTCTACATGGCAGGCGTCAAGTTTGCGGTACTTGGCAAGAGAGAAACATGCACAGGAGATCCTGCACGGCGTGCAGGAAATGAATTCCTCTACCAAATCCTGGCAAAAGAGAACATTGAGACATTCAACGAAGTCTTTGCAAGCAGACCAGAGAAAGGCAAGAAGAAGATTGTCGTCACGTGCCCTCATTGCTTCACAACGATCGGCAAAGATTATGCGCAGAGTGGTTTTGAATTAGAGATGGTTCACCACACCCAACTCCTCAACCAACTCGTGCGGGACGGCAAACTCACCCCGGTCAACAAGAGTGAAAAGACTTTGACCTATCACGACCCTTGCTACCTTGGTCGGCACAACCAGATCTACTCACCACCACGCGAGTTACTTGGAGCAACAGGAATCGAAATCACCGAGATGCCCCGCAATAAGGAACGATCCTTCTGCTGCGGTGGCGGTGGCGGACGCATGTGGATGGAAGAGAAGATCGGTACGCGCATCAACATGAACCGAGTGGATGAAGCCCTTGCCACCGGCGTCGAGGAGGTAGCTGTGGCCTGCCCGTTCTGCCGAGTCATGGTTAGCGACGGGGTCACCGCCCGCGAGAGCAGCGTCGAAGTCCTCGACGTAGCCCAGGCCTTGCTCAGGAGCGTCAAGCCTCTGATCTAGGAAGTTGGGTTGAGCGCAGAGACGTAAAGCGAAGCAGTCTCAAGCCAACCCAACGAACTAGATCAGCGCTTCGAGAATCATAAGCAAGAGTTCGGGGTATTCTCAGATAACCCTCAGGTTCACAGGCAATTATCTGCACCAGAGGTGATGACTATGACGACTCTCAGGGAGCGTGCAGAAGTGCAAGATATCAAGGAAGTAACTACCCATCGGATCTTGGTGGTCGATGATGAATCGAGCATCAGTGATCTGATTTCGACCAGCCTTCGCTTTGTTGGCTTTGACGTTCGGACGGCCGCCAACGGTGCTCAGGCACTCCAGGTCGCCCAGGACTTTCAGCCCCATGCCATCGTCCTGGATGTCATGTTGCCAGACCTCGATGGATTTGAAGTCTGCCGCCAACTCCGCAGCGAGGGTCACAACGTCGGGGTTCTCTTTCTGACTGCCAAAGACGGCATGGAGGACAAGGTTGCCGGTCTGACCATCGGTGGCGATGACTACATGACCAAACCCTTTAGTTTGGAAGAACTCGTCGCCCGTCTTCGCGCGCTATTGCGCCGCACCGGAGCAATCGAGGCCGCCCCAGATGACGAGAAAATTCGCTTTGCCGACCTCGAGTTGGACGAAGCGACGCACGAGGTACGTAGAGCTGCCCAACTCATTGATCTTTCCCCTACTGAGTTCCTTCTTCTTCGCTACCTTCTTATTAACGCCGACCGAGTCGTCTCGAAGTCTCAGATTCTCGACCACGTCTGGCAGTACGACTTTCGCGGAGATGCGGGCATTGTTGAAACATACATTTCCTACCTCCGTAAGAAGATCGACATCTTTGAACCGCCGCTCATCCACACTGTTCGAGGCGTTGGTTACCGCTTGCGTATGCCACCCAAGTAGTACCCCTAAACTTCTCCGACCATGGTTTCGCCACTTCGCAAAGTCTCCAATCCGCTTAGTCTTTGGAGTCTGCGTAACCGCTTGATCGTCGGCGTCGTGGTTTTGTCTGCACTCGGATTTATTGCATCAGATTTTGTAGCGCGCAGCTCGCTCCATTCATTTATGATGGCCCAAGTTGATACTCAACTTAAAAGTGTCGCGGGAGGTTCGGAGCTGCGCCTTGATCGCGCAGGCATCGCACCCGATGACAACGCTGTTCCGCCATCTGGCAGTGACGATGAATCAAGCGCGACGACGACTCCAAAGAATCAGGCAAAGGCCGCTCTGAGTCCGCTTCGCCAAGTCCCGACAACAATGTCGGTGACGCTGCTCAACCCAGCAGGAAAAGTTCTCGGAGTTATCGGCGGCGATCTCAATACACAGGCAATCAGTAACTTTGTGGCCGGCTTCACCCCGGCGATGGTTATCGCCCACAAAAATCAGCCATTCACGATCGAAGCGCCAGACGCGGATTTTCGCGTGCTGGCTCGCATACTTCCCTCAGCCCTAGGAAGTGTGGTTGTTGCGCAATCGCTGGATAACATCGACCAAACGGTCCATAGACTTCAAATCCTCTTTATTTTCATTGGATTTATCGCGCTACTTCTTATTGCTCTCGCTTCCCGCAAGGTGATCGATATTGGTTTGCGGCCGCTTGAGGCTGTTGAAGTGACGGCAGAATCCATCGCAGGTGGCAATCTTTCTGCTCGTCTTCCAGCAGCGAAACCGGATACTGAAGTCGGGCGTCTTGTAGGTTCACTGAACAAGATGTTGGCTCGTATTGAAGAGTCCTTCGCAGCACGGACTGCTAGTGAAAATCGCTTGCGTCGATTTGTTGCCGACGCTTCTCACGAATTACGAACACCACTTACCGCCATTCGAGGGTTTGCGGAATTACATCGCCAAGGTGCAGTTAAAGGTGAAGAGGCAACGAAGGAATTAATTGGGCGAATTGAGAAGGAATCTCTTCGCATGGGATCGCTAGTAGAAGATCTGCTACTACTTGCAAGACTTGACCAGGCAAGAGAGATGGCGTCTGATCCTGTAAATATTTCCTCCGCAGTAAAGGAAGCAGTCGAATCTGCGCGTGCCGCCGGACCAAATCACCCGATCACCGTGAGTGTCCCCGAAGACGATATCTACGTACTGGGTGATACCTATCGAATTCACCAAGTGATCGCTAACCTACTTGCCAATGCTCGTACGCACACACCTGAGGGCACGCCGATTACAGTGACTCTTTCACATGAGGAGGACGGCACAACAGTCTCGGTTTCGGATAAGGGACCTGGTCTAAGCGATGCCGATCAAGAACGAATCTTTGAACGTTTCTACCGCGCGGATCCTTCGCGCGTGCGAACGAGTGGGGACGGCAGCGGCCTGGGCTTGTCTATCGTGGACGCTGTTATGCGGGCGCACGGTGGTCGCGTAAGCGTGACTTCAAGTCCCGGTGACGGTGCCACCTTCACGCTCTTCTTCCCTACTAATTAGGTAGCAGGTCCAAGGCTTTCCATTGCGCGAAGGGCTGCAATTCGCTCTCCAATCGGCGGGTGCGTGGCAAACAGACGCGACACAGACTTGGCATCAAGTGGAGATTCAATCCAGATGTGAGCAACCGCTGTCGATCGCTGGTGCACAACGGTGGAGTCGGAAGCCAGAACCTCCAGCGCCGAACGCAGCCCGGCTGGATTCCTCGTAAAAGCCACAGCAGTTGCATCGGCCAACGCTTCACGGCGACGAGATATCGCAGATTTCAATAGCAGCGCCGCGATCGGGGCCAAGATTAAAACGATAAGAGAGACCACCAAGGCAAGGGGGTTGGCGTTGTTGTCACGGCTATCGCGGCGGCCTCCACCAAACCAGATCATTCTCGTCAAGATATCGGTGATCATCGCGATCGCTCCGGCGGTGGTAGCCGCCACGGCGGCGACCAATGTATCCCGATTGCCTACATGGGACATCTCGTGTGCGACAACGCCTTGCAGTTGATCGCGATCCATCACATCAAGAATCCCCGTAGTGAATGCAATCACCGCGTGCTCTGGATTTCTCCCAGTGGCAAATGCATTCGGCGCAGTGTCCTGAACGATTGCGACCTTTGGCATCGGTAGTCCACTCGCAATTGTCACTTCATGAATCAAGTTAAAAAGATTTGGATTCTCACTCTGTTGAATCTCGCGAGCCCCCGTCATTCGGAGAACAATCGAGTCAGAGGTGTAATACGAGCCCCAGACAGAAATCAATGCAATTCCTACGGCAATTGGGACGATCGCTGTGGTGCCTTGGCCGAAATATGTGAGGGCAGCGTAAACGACAAGTCCAACAAGCAATCCCATGCTTGCAAGCAACAAATATGTTTTCCGCTGGTTGGCACTCTGTGCCGCGCGAAAAGATACCCCTGCCATAGATGCGCTTTAGAACTTAACTGTTGGAGCTTGACGCGACTGTGGATCTTCCACTTCATAGAACTCACGCAAGCCCACTTTGGCCATGCCGGCAAAAAAGGACGTGGGGATCGTCTTTACGGCTGAATTCAGCGCCCTGACATTGTCGTTGTAATACTGACGGGCAAAGGAAACCTTGTTCTCAGTTGTCGACAACTCTTCCTGAAGGGCCAAGAAGTTGGTGGAGGCTTTGAGATCTGGATATGCCTCAGCAACAGCGAGCAATCCGCGAAGGGCTTGGGTCACCATTCCGTCCGCCGCAGCAACATCTGCAACGGTGGTAGCCGTAGTGGCCTTTGCGCGAGCAGCAATGACCCTTTCGAAGGTCTCCTTCTCATGTGTCGCATACCCTTTGACAGTTTCGACTAGGTTCGGAATCAGATCCGATCGACGTTTCAACTGAACTTCAATTTGGGCGAATGCCTCGTTGACGTTGACGTTCAGTCGAACTAGGCGGTTGTAGATGGAAATGATGAATAATGCGAGAACGACAATGATGGCTACAACAATGACAGTGGTTTTCATACTTTTAACTTACTCCCTTTACGGACTCTATTGAATGTCGCTCTGGTGAAAATTCATCCACGAACGGCTAGGAGTCGGACCACGCTGGCCTTGGTACCTTGAGCCGTAGAGAGCCGATCCATATGGGTGCTCGGCGGGAGATGAGAGACGAATCAGGCAGAGTTGGCCGATCTTCATTCCTGGGAAAAGTTTCACAGGCAGGTTCGCGACATTTGAAAGCTCAAGGGTGATGTGACCTGAGAAACCTGGGTCGATAAATCCCGCAGTCGAATGCGTGAGCAGGCCAAGGCGACCAAGGGAAGACTTCCCCTCAAGCCGACCTGCAAGATCATCGGGAAGTGTTATCACTTCATACGTACTTGCAAGAACAAATTCGCCGGGGTGAAGAATAAAGAATTCCTTCGGTCCTACCTCGACGGCGCGAGTGAGTTCGCTCTGTTCCACTGACGGGTCGATGACCGAGTATTTGTGGTTTTCAAAAACGCGGAAAAACCGGTCCAGGCGTACGTCAATGCTGGATGGCTGAATCATCGCCTCGTCGTATGGCTCTACTCGGACTCGACCGGACTGGACCTCTGCGCGAATATCGCGATCACTTAGCAACATGGTTGGCGACTTTACCGTCTCTCTCTATGCTTACCCAATACAACCACACGCGGGCGTAGTGAAATGGCATCACGTCAGCTTCCCAAGCTGACAGCGCGGGTTCGATTCCCGTCGCCCGCTCCA
>CAYLYA010000036.1:0-14215 GCA_964387855.1 uncultured Bifidobacterium sp. | reverse complement strand
AGATCATGCACGAGCGAGCTGGCAAGCGCCACCTTCTTGAGCGTAAATCTTCGCGTCTCACCCGCCGTCTGACCAATGATGCAGCGGCCAAGCCATCAACAACTTTTACAGCCAAGCGCATGCTTGGCTTGAAGTAAGGAGCGTCATTTAAATGGCAAGAGTCAAGCGTGGCGTTCATGCCGCAAAGAAGCGTCGTACAACTCTCGAGCGAGCCAGTGGGTACCGTGGTCAGCGATCACGCCTCTACGCAAAGGCAAAAGAGCAACTAACGCACTCGATGGTCTATGCGTTCAACGATCGCAAGGATAAGAAGGGTGATTTCCGCCAACTGTGGATCCAGCGCATCAACGCCGCGAGTCGTGCAAATGGTCTGACTTACAACCGCTTCATCCAGGGCCTAAAGGCCGCTGGGGTCGAGGTTGACCGTCGAGTTCTTTCCGAGCTCGCGACAAATGAGCCAGAGACGTTCAAGACCCTGGTTGAAGTTGCTCGTAAGAGCCTTGTCTAATCTTTAGAGAGCTTTCCAATGATTGAGAGCCTTCATTCGCCGCACATCGCGCGAGTGAAGGCTCTTATTGGTTCTCGAGGAAAGAAAGAACGACGCGAATCAGGACTGTTCGTTGCAGAGGGGCTTCAGTTCCTTCGAGAAGCGGTGAAAATCGGATCAAGTCCCAAGATCGAAACGCTGTACTTGACGACAGCCGCGCGTTTGAAACTTGCTGCAGAGGGACTCGACATAAGTCATCTCAACGCTGTCGACGTCACCGACGTCGTGATGAATGCAATGGGGGAGATGGTTACTCCACAGGGAATTATCGGCCTGTGCCACTTGCCTGAGTTGTCCTTGAAAGACTTAAAAATTGGCGCTGACGAGAAATACATCTACCTGCACGAGATACAAGATCCAGGAAACGCAGGGACGATTCTCCGTACGGCGGATGCGACTGGCTTCTCTGGAGTCATTACCGCGCCTAACAGCGTGGACTTATTCTCTCCCAAAGTTGTCCGAGCTAGCGCGGGTTCGTTGTGGCACTTGCCGGTAGTAGAGCGAATTGAATTGGCTGATTTGCTAACTCGTTGGCCGAACGATTCAATCTATGCGTTAGATGCGTACGCCTCAAAATCGCTTCTTGAGATCGAGTATTCGGATCCGTCGCTATGGATTTTTGGCAACGAGGCGCGCGGATTGCCTCAATGGACAGATCAGCCTCGCATTACACCAATCGCTATACCCATGCCGGGCCATGCAGAAAGTCTTAATCTGGCTGCAGCCGCATCTATGGTTATGTTTTATGTGACGCAACTTTCGCACCTCGGACAGTAGACTCAGCGCCATGGTTTCGGAGCAGACTCTGCAGCAGTGGGTGGAGGAAGCAGTTGCTGCGATTTCATCGGCCAGCGATCTAGATGAGCTCAAGAGCGCGCGTCTGGCCCATACCGGGGATAAGTCTCCGATTGCCCAAGCCAGCCGATCTCTTGGGTCCGCGCCTGCCGAGGAGCGCGCGAAACTTGGGAAGATGATCGGGGATGCTCGAGCAAGCGTCGCGATTGCCCTGGATAAGCGCAAAGAAGTGCTTGAAGCCCAACGTGATGAGAGAGTACTTCTTGAAGAAGTCGTGGATGTGACTTTGCCATCGGCACGCACTCACCGCGGGGCTCTTCACCCCATCACGATTCTTAAGAATGAGATTTGCGATTTCTTCATCGCTCAGGGCTACGGCGTTGCGGAAGGACCAGAACTTGAAGCGGAGTGGCTCAACTTCGATGCGCTGAACATGCACGCTGACCATCCGGCACGAACAATGCAAGATACTTTTTTCGTTGAGCCCCTTGATGCTCGTCTCGTTCTCCGAACACATACCTCACCTGTTCAGATTCGCACTATGTTGGAGAAGAAACCCCCGATCTACGTGATTTGCCCGGGAAGAACATTCCGAGCCGATGAGCTCGATGCGACTCACACTCCTGTTTTCGCACAAGTTGAAGGATTGGTGGTAGATCGCGGGATAACCATGGCCAATCTCAAAGGCACATTGGATCTCTTCGCACGAGAGATGTTTGGAGATGAGGCAATCACAAGATTGCGGCCATCATTCTTTCCGTTTACCGAACCAAGCGCTGAAGTCGATGTGTTCTTCAATGGCCGCTGGATCGAATGGGGTGGTTGCGGCATGGTCAATCCGAAAGTCTTGACTGCTTGCGGCATTGATTCATCTGTTTACAGCGGGTTCGCATTCGGAATGGGACTTGAGCGAACCCTTATCGTTCGACATGGCATTACGGACATGCGTGACATAGTTGAGGGCGATATTCGTTTCAGTCGTTCCTTTGGAGTGGGGTTGTAATGCGTATTCCACTGTCATGGATTCGAGAGTGTGCAGCCATTTCTGATTCGGTCACCCCTGAGGAAATTGGAGCCGCACTGGTTAGAGTGGGTTTTGAAGTTGAGGAGATCTATCATCAAGGCGCCGATATTTCAGGGCCGCTCGTTATTGGACGAGTTCTCAAAATCGAAGAAATCACCGAGTTCAAAAAGCCCATCAGATGGGTAGAGCTTGATTGCGCAGAATCCACGACGCGTTCTGTTATTTGCGGGGCAAGCAATTTCTCTGTCAACGATCTTGTTGTGGTTGCGCTGCCAGGTGCCGTCTTGCCAGGGGGCTTCTCTATAAGCCAGCGAGAGACCTACGGGAAGATCAGCAACGGAATGATCTGCTCTTCTCGTGAATTGGGTATGAGCGAGGACCACTCCGGAATTCTGGTGCTTTCTCCAGAGTCAGCTTCGCCAGGGGCGGACGCGCTTGAATTGCTCGAAATACAGGACGTTGTTTTCGATATCGCAGTCAATCCAGATAGGGGATACGCCCTTTCACTGCGTGGCATTGCTCGCGAAGTTGCAGCATCCCTCGGGGTTGCTTTCACGGATCCAGTTCATTTGATCAAGGCGGATGCCTTTGGCTCCACTGGCAAAGGTGTCACTCCTCGAATTGACGACCCAACCGGTGTATCAGTCATCTACATCCGCACTTTGGATAACTTCAACCCCAAGGCTCGAACGCCTCTTTGGATGCAAAGGCGCATAGAGAAGTGCGGCATGCGTACGATTTCTCTGGCCGTAGATGTGACCAACTACGTAATGCTCGAACTAGGTCAGCCCCTTCACGCATTTGATCGCGCACAAATCGAAGGTTCACTTCATATTCGAAGAGCCGGCAAGACTAAGAATTTCACGACCCTCGACGGGCAGGAGCGCATTCTGTCTCCAGAAGATCTCCTCGTGGCTGATGATGTTCGAGCCCTTGCCTTGGCGGGGACGATGGGCGGAGCAAACTCTGAAGTGAGTGAATCCACAACTTCATTGGCCATTGAAGCGGCAAGGTTTGACCCGATCTCGATTGCCAAGAATGCCCGGCGTCACAAACTCTCAACTGAAGCATCGCGAAGGCTGGAGCGTGGAGTAGATCCATCTCTTGCTGAGTACGCATCTGCCCGAGCGGCGTCACTCCTCATTGACCTCGGTGGGGCTAATCATGTTGATTCCCAACGAGATGGGGAGCCTAGGTACAGTCCAATCGTTGAATTCGATCCCCACTTCGTTGCCGCATTGACGGGTGCAGATATTTCGCTGGCCCAAGTTCGAGAGAAACTTCTTCTTATTGGATGTGACATTGAAGAGAGGAACGACTCCCTTTGGCGAGTTGATCCACCGTCATGGCGAAGCGACTTGCTTGCACCTGCCGATTTGGTGGAGGAAGTTGCCCGTATGGTCGGCTACGACGCAATCCCGTCACTTCTGCCGCCACATCCTGTTAGCCCGGGTCTGACCAATTTCCAACGGCGCCTTCGAATCCTTGCTCAGCTTTTGGCGGATAAGGGCCTCGTCGAAGTCCAGAATTACCCATTTGTTTCTGAGGCAATGATCCGGGAGATGGGTTACACCGGCGACCGCGCCAAAGCTTTCCGCATTGTTAACCCTATGTCCGAGGATGCTCCGTTGCTCCGCACCCACCTCCTTCCGGGGCTAATCGAGACGGCGGCAAGAAATATCAGCCGTGGCTCTCGAGATTTTGGTTTGTTTGAAATTGGAACGGTGTTCCGAAACATCTTGACGCTTACACCAATTGATAATCCACCAACAGACGTACGGCCTTCTCAAGAAGTGATAGACAAGATTTATGCGGGGGTGCCTAATCAACCAATCCATGTGGGTGGTGTGTTGATCGGCAATGCCCAGTCTGAGGATTGGCGAGGTCAAGGCAGACCATTTGATTGGAATGACGCGATTGAGTTTGCTGAATCGATTCTTGCGGCTTGCAATCTTTCCTGGACGATTGCCCGATCTGACTTTGCCCCATGGCATCCGGGTCGCTGCGCCGAGTTGCTTGTCAACGGGGTAGTGATCGCGCATGCCGGCGAGCTTCATCCTCGCGTAGTGACTTCGTTCGGCCTTCCCGCAAGATCCTGCGCCTTTGTCGTAAACCTCTCCGCAATCCCCGAACATCCGGTGCTTCGCGCGCCTCTGGTTGGGACGATGCCTATTGCAGTGCAGGACATTGCTCTCATCGTCGATGAGAAAGTAACAAGCGCAGAGGTCGTTGATGCACTCAAGAATGGTGCTGGTGAGTTGCTCGAGTCGGTCACCCTCTTTGACAGGTACGACAAATTGGGAGATGGAAAGATCTCCTTGGCTTATACGTTGACTTTCCGGGCCCCGGATCGAACTCTTACGGGCGCAGAGATATCCCAGATTCGTGAGGCGGCTGTCGAGGCTGCTCGGATCAAAGTAGGAGCAACGCTCAGATCGGCATGAGTTGTATAACTATGCAGAGAATTGCATAGTTATAGATTATTCCTGTACTCTCATTCCATGAAAACTGCGGTACTTGGGGCCAGTGGCTACGCGGGCGGGGAACTTCTGCGTCTTTTGGCAAATCATCCCGCTTTCGTCCCCACACATGTGACGGCTAACGCTCACGCAGGTGAGCGCATTTCCTCAGTCCACCCGCAGCTGTCCGGAATGGGAGATCGCGCCTTCGCCGCTTTGGATCACAAACAGTTGTCTGATTGTGATCTCGTATTCCTTGCACTGCCTCACGGTGAATCAGCGAAGGTCGTTCCGCATCTCAACCCAGATCAATTGGTAGTCGATCTCGGAGCGGATTACCGCCTTGAGAGCCCGCACGCGTGGGAGAAATACTATGGGGGCGAGCACGCCGGTACGTGGACGTACGGCCTTCCAGAACTTGCCGGATCACGTGATCTCATCGCCAAATCAAGACGAGTTGCCAATCCAGGATGTTATGCAACCGCAATCACTCTGGCTGCTGCACCGATTCTTTCGATTGTTGATTCATCGGACATCGTCGTGGTGGCCGCGTCGGGAACGACAGGGGCGGGGCGAAGCGCGAAGGTCGCCTTGCTTGCAAGTGAAGTATCCGGTTCGCTCACGTCATACAAATTTGGAGGCGTGCATCAGCACACTCCTGAGATTGAAGAGTCTTTGAGCCGGATATCTGGCAGTGAGGTAAAAATATCTTTCACGCCAATATTGGCGCCGATGCCTCGGGGGATACTGGCAACCGTGACGGCTCGTCTCAATAGATCGGCGGACTTGTCGTTCTTGCGTTCGCTTTTTTCCGCAGCGTACGACCATGAGGAATTTGTGACACTGCTGTCCGAAGGTCAGTTGCCGAAGACATCCAGTGTCTTGGGATCAAACCATGCACAACTTCAAGTTGCCAAGGATGAGCACACCGACAGATTGGTCATCTCCATTGCCATTGACAACTTGGGCAAAGGTGCCGCGGCACAGGCGATGCAGAATGCAAACCTGATTGCGGGCCTACCCGAAAACACGGGACTTCTCATGACTGGACTCGGCGCATGAAGTTTCCGATGGGGTTTCGATCTGGCGCCATCGCAGCCGGATTGAAGAGTTCAGGCGCTTTGGATCTCACTATCATCCAGAACCTGGGCCCCGATTTTGTGGGCGTCGCGGTGTTCACCACGAATAAGGTTGTTGCGGCTCCTGTGACATGGACTAAGCAGGTGGTTGCTGACGCAACGGTAAATGCAGTTCTCCTCAACTCCGGAGGAGCAAATGCCTGTACTGGTCCCCAAGGATTTCTCGATACCCATAGAAGTGCTGAGCACGTCGCCGGACAATTAGGGGTCTCATCCTCCGATGTGGCAGTTTGCTCCACTGGTCTTATCGGTGAACTTCTTCCTATGGAGAAAATCCTTGCCGGCATTGATGCCATCGTGCCTGCATTGAACGAAGACAATCTTGAAGCGAGTGCACGGGCGATCATGACGACCGACTCAGTCCCCAAGATGGCAACGAGCTCCAAATTCGGCGTAACGGTGACTGGAATTGCTAAGGGCGCAGGAATGTTGGCACCTTCTCTTGCCACGATGCTCTCTGTTGTGATGACGGACGCTCGCGTGTCAAAATCGCACCTACAGGAAATATTCACGCGAGTCTGTGAGCGTACGTACAATAGAATCGATTCTGATGGTTGTACATCGACAAACGACACCGTTCTCTTTCTTTCATCCGGTGCATCTGGCATAGACATTTCGGATGCCGAACTCGAAGAGTTCTTGCTCCAAGTGTGCGGCTCTCTCGCGCAACAGCTTGTCCAGGACGCAGAGGGGCATACCAAGGTAGTTTCGATTGTTGTTCAAAATGCCGCCACTGAGAGCGAAGCGGTTGCTGTCGGTAGAACGTGTGCCCGTAACAATTTGCTCAAGTGCGCGTTATTCGGCGGGGATCCCAACTGGGGACGGATTCTTGCAGCAGCGGGCACGGCAGATGCAACCTTTGACCCTACGAAATTGGATGTCTCTCTCAACGGCGTGATGGTGGCAAAGTCGAGTGGACCAGGGGAGGATCGCTCACTTGTGGATCTCTCCGGATCCAACATTGAAATAGTCATTGACTTGAAGGCTGGGTCTTCTACTGCGACGATTCTCACGAACGACTTGAGCCATGACTACGTCCACGAGAACTCGGCGTACGCAACATGATCGTCATCAAATTCGGCGGACATGCCATGACAGATACGGAAGGATTATTTGCCAAGGCAGTTCAGGGAGCGCTAGACCTCGGCGAGGAGTGCATCATCGTCCACGGCGGAGGTCCCCAGATTGACGCTGCACTAAAGAGGGAGAATGTTGAGCCCGAGTTCAAGGGCGGCTTCCGTGTTACTACGTCAGAGGTCTACGAAGTCGTTCAGAAGGTTCTTGGCGGACAAGTTCTTCGAAAGGTCGTTGCGCAACTTCGCCACGCAGGCATCAACGCTGTCGGAATGACGGGCCGCGATGGCGGGATGCTGATCGCGAAAAAACAGACCGAGCTCGTAAACGGCGAGAGTGCAGATTTGGGCCAAGTTGGCGAAATCGTGCGCGTGGACACGGCAGTTCTTGAGAGTCTTATCGATTCAGGCTTTCTTCCTGTTGTGGCGCCATTGGCAACCGAGGGAGATCAGACTCACGAGAATTCGCTTGAGGGTTTGAATGTGAACGCGGACCTCGCCGCGGCCGCTATTGCAGGAGCAATGGAAGCCTCTACCTTGATATTCATGACGGATGTTCCTGGCATATATAAGAATTGGCCCGACACCTCCTCATTGATTTCGATCATTCATGCCGACGAATTGGAAGCGATCAAGCATGAATTCACCGAAGGAATGGCTCCAAAGGTTTCTGCGTGCCTCAAAGCTATCAACACGGGTGCGCAAAGTGTTCGTGTCATTGATGGTACCAACCCAGAAAGTTTTGCTCTTGCATTACGAGGAATTGGCGGAACGTTGGTGCTTCCATGAAGAGAGAGGTACTTGATTACCCAACACGTTGGGATGCTTCCTTGCAGGCCAATTACGGCATTCCTCATCTCACTTTGGTGAGTGGTAAAGGTGCAGTTGTTACGGACATGGAAGGTTGCGAGTACCTTGATTTTCTTGGGGGAATCGCCACGAACATTCTGGGTCACGCTCATCCGGCGATCGTTGCGGCAGTCAGCAAACAGATATCCACGCTCGGCCATGTGAGCAACTTCTATATTCACCCGGGTGTTGTAGCCCTTGCGGAGAAGCTCCAATCTCTTACCGGAGACAGCGGCTCTCGAGTCTTCTTCTGCAACTCAGGGGCCGAAGCTAACGAGGCTGCTCTTAAGCTGTCGCGCAAGACGGGGCGAAAGAGGATTGTGGCAACGCAAGGAGCCTTCCACGGTCGAACGATGGGAGCTCTTTCGCTAACAGGTCAACCTGCCAAACGTGATCCCTTTAAGCCGCTAGTACCTGGGATATCACACGTTCCCTTCGGCGATCTTGAAGCCATGAGGCGGAAAATTAATCGCAAGACGGCCATGGTGATTGTGGAGCCGATATTAGGAGAAGCTGGTGTTGTCATGCCGCCAGCGGGTTACCTCAGAGGCATTCGTGAAATATGTGACGGTACTGGCGCGCTCATGGTCGTTGACTGCGTGCAGACTGGCATGGGCAGAACCGGTGAGTGGTTTGGCTACGAGTACGAAGGAATAGTCCCTGATGTCATCACTTTGGCGAAGGGCTTGGGTGGCGGACTCCCATTAGGGGCAATGATCGCACTTGGTCGTACGGCCCATCTGTTTCAACCTGGAGATCATGGTTCGACCTTCGGGGGCAATCCCGTTGCGTGCGCAAGTGCCTTGGCTGCCATCGATGTGATCGAGAAGAAGTTGTTGCTAGAGAAGGCGCAAGTCCACGAAGCCGTTATCAAGGCCGAACTATCCAAATTGCCCGAAGTCGTCGAGGTGCGAGGTCGGGGACTCTTACTAGGTATTGTTTTGGCAGATGAGAATTCGTCCCAGATTAGAGATGCCCTATTGCGTGCCGGGGTACTTGTGAATGCGCCAAGCCCGTCGGTAATAAGGATTGCACCTGCATTAACTGTCACCGGAAAGGAAGTCACAAAATTCATTTCTCTCTTCGTCAAGGCACTCAAGGAGGTCTCTCATGGCTGAGCTGAGACGCGGAAGCGCATCTGCTCGCCGAGCAAAAGTGGTCTCGCTTGTTCAGGCAGAACTGGTTCATTCACAATCGGATTTAGTGAAACTCCTTGCAAAGGCGGGATTCGAAGTTACGCAGGCAACGGCAAGTCGAGATCTTGAGGATATCGGTGCATTTCGCGGTCGGAGCAAGGACGGGACCGCGATCTATCACCTGCCACAGGATGAGGCACAGAGTCTTTCAAGGGTGATCTCGCTTCCTTCAGAATTGATCCTTTCTGTGGAGTCGAGTGCAAACCTTGCCGTTGTGCGCACTCCTCCTGGCGGGGCTCAGCTTCTTGCCAGTGCTCTGGACGGAGCTCGAACTCATGGCCAATTGGCATCGGTAATAGGAACAATCGCAGGCGATGACACTGTCCTTCTCATTTCTAAGAGAAGTGCGGGAGGCGCAGCCCTGGCAAAAGAATTGCAGAAGATCGCACATCCACTAAAAAATTCCCATAAGAAGACAACGAATCGAGGAGCACACTCATGAAAGAAAAAATTGTTCTTGCCTATTCGGGAGGGCTGGATACTTCAGTTGCCATCGGATGGATTGAACGCGAGACAGGTGCCGAAGTTATCGCCGTTGCCGTCGACGTTGGGCAGGAAGGCGAAGACCTCCAAGTAATCAAAGAGCGAGCCTTGGCATGCGGCGCGATCGCTGCTGAAGTCGTCGATGCTCGTGAAGAGTTCGCAAACGAGTACTGCTTGCCGGCTCTCAAGGCCAACGCCTTGTATATGGATCGATATCCGCTGGTCTCTGCACTATCGCGTCCATTGATTGTTAAGCACCTCGTTGCCGCCGCAAGAAAACACGGCGCCTCGCGCGTGGCTCATGGATGCACGGGCAAGGGAAACGATCAGGTGCGATTTGAAGTGGGCACCGGGGCCCTTGCTCCTGATCTGACCTCCTACGCCCCTGTCCGCGATTCGGGAATGACGCGTGATAAGGCAATCGCATTCGCGCACGAGAAGAACTTGCCGATCGAGACCACGAAGAAGAACCCATTCTCGATTGACCAGAATGTCTGGGGTCGAGCAGTTGAAACGGGATTCCTCGAAGACATCTGGAATGCGCCAACTGAGGCTGTCTACTCCTACACGCAGGATCCATCGATTTCACGTGAAGCAGACGAAGTCATCATTACATTCACCAAGGGCGCTCCCACCGCAATTGACGGAAGACCAGTAACGATGCTTCAGGCAATTGTTGAGCTCAATCGACGCGCAGGGGCACAGGGCGTCGGGCGATTGGATATGGTCGAAGATCGACTTATCGGAATCAAGAGCCGTGAAGTCTACGAAGCACCTGGTGCAATCGCACTCATTACTGCCCACCAGGAATTGGAAAATGTCTGCGTCGAACGCGATCTCGCACGCTTCAAGCGAGCAAGCGAGCAGCGTTGGGGAGAACTCGTCTATGACGGTCTTTGGTTCTCGCCCCTTCGTGAGGCGTTGGATGGTATTTTCAACTACGCAAACGAATTTGTCAGTGGCGATGTGCGATTAAAGATGCACGCTGGACATTGCTGGGTTACAGGACGTCGTAGCGAGACATCTCTCTATGATTTCGACATGGCTACATACGACGAGGGCGACACGTTCGATCAGTCTTTGGCAAAGGGCTTTGTCGATCTTTGGGGCCTTCCAACGCGTATCGCGTCCGCAAGAAACTTGAAGGCGAAGAAGTAGTCATGGCGTTATGGGGAGGAAGATTTTCTAGCGGTCCTGCCGGCGATGTCTTTGCGCTGTCGCAAAGCATAGATTTCGACTGGCGGCTTGCTCCGTACGATCTTCGATCCTCCCTTGCGCACTTGAGGGTGCTCGAGAATGCCAAACTGATTCATGAATCGGATGCAGACTCAATTCGGAAAACACTTAAGGAGATGCAGATTGGACTCGCAGAGGGAACCTTGCTTCCGTCTGATCAAGATGAGGACGTTCACAGCGCTCTTGAAAGAGTGATGACCCAGAAATTGGGTCCAATCGGAGGCGCGCTACGTGCCGGAAGGTCTCGTAACGATCAAGTAGCCACGGATCTTCGTCTTTTTGCCTTGGATCACATGCTGCAGATGGCGGAATTTGTGATCGGATTGCAGCGGGCAATTCTTGCCAAGGCCGATGAGTATGCGGATGCACCGGCTCCTGGGTTCACGCACCTCCAGCATGCTCAGCCCGTCATCTTTGGTCACGAGCTCGCCAAACATGCGCACTCCTTCGATCGCGATCTTGAACGAATCAAAGATTGGTATTCGCGCACATCGTTTTCACCATTGGGTGCAGGAGCCCTTGCGGGCTCCTCGCTTCAATTGGACCCAGAGGCTAGTGCGCAAGCTCTTGGATTCGATGGCGCTATCGCCAATAGCATTGACGCGGTCAGCGATAGAGATTTCGTGGCAGAGGCTCTCTTCGTCCTCTCTATGATCGGAATTCACCTTTCCCGCATGGGGGAGGAGTGGTGTTTGTGGTCAAGCACGGAGTTCGGCTGGGCGAAGTTGGATGATGCCTACGCAACAGGATCGTCGATCATGCCCCAGAAGAAGAACCCCGATATCGCTGAACTTGCTCGTGGCAAAGCCGGACGTTTGATCGGAAATCTGACCTCGGTTCTTGCGATGCTCAAGGGCCTTCCCTTTGCCTATAACCGCGATCTTCAAGAGGACAAGGAGCCTCTGTTCAATTCAATCGATACTTTGGCCCTGGTTATTCCTGCATTTACCGGAATGGTCGCGACCACGAACTTCGATCGAGCGAAAATGAGTGCATCTGCATCAACTGGCTTCTCGTTGGCCACCGAAATTGCAGACTTCCTAGTTCGCGCCGGTATTCCCTTTGCGCTGGCCCATGAGGCGGCTGGCAAGTGCGTCCATCTATGTGAATCCACCAAACGAGAGCTCCATGAACTCACCGACGTTGAGTTTGACTCCATTCATCCTGACCTGACACCTGAGGTTCGCAAGGTCCTTACAGTCGACGGAGCTCTGTCATCTAGAACCACATTCGGAGGAACCGCGCCCAAAAATGTCGCGGAACAGATTGCCCGTCTCGAGTCCAAAATCGCAGTTTCCGAGAAATGGTTTGCCGACAAGGCCAACCACTTTTCGGGCATGATGGGACAATGAACTTCCTAGAAGACCTGAAATGGCGTGGACTCCTTGCGCAATCAACTGATGAAAAAGCCCTTCTAGAGGCCCTCTCGAAGCCGATAACGCTATATGCAGGTTTCGACCCCACGGCACCCAGTTTGCACGTCGGACATCTTGTTGTGCTGGTTGTATTGCGTCGCTTTCAGTTGGCTGGTCATCACCCAATTGCACTGGTCGGTGGTGCCACTGGACTTGTCGGTGATCCCAGCGGTCGGAACGAGGAGCGCTCTCTAAACAGCAAAGATGTTGTTGAGCAATGGGTTGAACATATACGTGAGCAAGTTTCGCAATATTTGGATTTCGAAGCGCCGACAAATCCAGCGCGAGTTGTTAACAACCTTGACTGGACCGCACCCATGTCGGCAATCGAATTTCTTCGCGACATCGGGAAACATTTCAGTGTAAATCAAATGTTGGCCAAGGAATCTGTCTCCGCAAGATTGGAAGGCGGCGGAATTTCCTACACCGAATTTTCATATCAAGTGCTGCAATCTCTTGATTTTCTTGAATTATTTCGCCGATTCGATTGCACACTTCAAATCGGTGGCTCAGATCAATGGGGAAATATCGTCACTGGATTGGATCTCATTCGACGTGTCGAGTCGGGTAGTGCCCATGCGATGACAGTTCCGTTATTGATGAAAGCCGATGGCACAAAGTTTGGAAAGACAGCAGGTGGATCGGTATGGCTAGATCCAGCGATGACCTCGCCGTATTCTTTTTTCCAATATTGGCTGAACACCGAAGACCGAGATGTCATCAATTTCCTCAAGGTGTTTTCGTTTTTGCCACAAGAAGATATTGAGGCGTTAGAAAAATCACATCTGGAAAATCCTGGCTTGCGCACAGCCCATCGCGCACTTGCTCGAGAACTTACGACCCTGGTCCATAGTGCCCAGGACTGCGAGCGAGTCGAAGCTGCATCGCGTGCCCTTTTCGGCCAGGGAGAGCTCAAAGACCTCGATGAAGCCACTCTAGAGAGCGCCCTTTCCGAACTTCCACGCGCTTCTGTGGCTACTTTGGACGAAATTCCCACCTGGGTGGACCTGATTGTGGCCTCTGGAGTGGTCGACTCCAAGTCAGCTGCACGCCGAATCATCAAAGAAGGTGGGGCATATCTCAACAACGAAAAGATCGCGGGGGAGGGCTTTTCGCCCTCCTCGAAGGACTTCCTTTTCGGTCGTTTTGCCATCCTGCGAAAAGGCAAGCGGGAGCTCGCCGCCGTAGAGGTGTCAAAAAAGCATTGATTTATAAGGGTTTTTCGTAAATGGCATATTTGCCATTTGCCCGATTTGACCCTTGGCCCAAGCGCCCCATATAGTTACGCTCCTTGCAGTGCACCGGACGAATTCAAGGCCGGACAGCAAGAACTTCCTTCAAATTTGAAGTTAGTGGTTCTGCGCGGGTTTGACCGCACAAGCGCCTCTGGACTAGATTTGTGGGTCTGCCCTGAAAATGAAGAGAGATCTTCAAAAGCAGTGCGCATCCGTACCTTGAGAACTCAACAGCGTGCCATAAGTCAATGCCAATGTGGCTCTTCTTGCCATGTCTGAAAACTTTCGGGTTTCCAGCAAGCAAGTGCGAGACCACGAAGTAATACCTCAATGAGGTATGGCAAACAACCCTTCTGGTTTACCAGTGGGGAAATAGCTATACCCGTTGATTTCCTTTGGTAAAGACAAAAAATAACGACAGTTGTTTATGTCTGTACGCCAGAAAAAAACTTTCTATGGAGAGTTTGATCCTGGCTCAGGACGAACGCTGGCGGCGTGCTTAACACATGCAAGTCGAGCGATGAAGTTCCTTCGGGAATGGATTAGCGGCGAACGGGTGAGGAACACGTGAGGAATCTGCCTTCTACTCTGGGATAACTCCGGGAAACCGGGGCTAATACCGGATATGAAACTTGGTGGCATCACCGAGTTTGGAAAGTTTTTCGGTAGAAGATGACCTCGCGGCCTATCAGCTTGTTGGTGAGGTAATGGCTCACCAAGGCGACGACGGGTAGCCGGCCTGAGAGGGCGACCGGCCACACTGG
>CAYLYA010000035.1:0-14243 GCA_964387855.1 uncultured Bifidobacterium sp. | reverse complement strand
AAGCAATGAGAAGAGCTACACCAATTGCACGTCCCGATGCGGGAAGTAGGTCTCGGAAGAAGAGTTTCGCAGCCCTATCTCTAACGGTCGGTATGGCAGTTACCGCCTCAGTGTTGGCTCCAGTTGTGTCAGCAAGTGCTGCATCAAGCACTGCTACTTCAGCTGGCGTCATTCGAGCGACTGCCGTTGTTAAGCAGTACCGTAAGCCGCCCGTTTGGAAGGGCCCATCCGCAACAGTTAGCTTGAAGGGTCTTGCTGGAAAGCGCGTTGTGTACATCAACGTTTCCAGTGGAATCCCTGTTCTGAAGTATTGGTCAGATCACGTCCAAGCTCTCGCCCTCAAGTACGGCGGAGTCAAGGTTGAAGTTGTAGACGCGAAGGGTTCAGTAGACGAGGCCAATAAGGGTTTTGCCATGGCTATTGCTACCAAAGCCGACGCAGTACTTCTTCAGGCGTTCTCGACCTCTCTCTTCACCAAGCAGATCGCTGACGCTCACGCTGCTGGCATCAAGGTCATCACGGGTAACACTGGAGTTCCCGGAGATGTATCTGGAGGCCAAGACGCAGAAGTCAGCTTCGACTACGCTCAAGTTGGTCGCATTCAGGCTGACTGGTTCGTCATGGATTCCAAGGGCAAAGGCAAGGGTCTCGTTGTAAGTTCTAACGACGTCCCTGCATCACCAACCCAGGCCAACGCAATTGTTGCTGAGGCTAAGAAGAACTGCCCAGCATGTAACTTGATCGTCAAGGACGTTCAGATCCCACAGTGGCAGACCTCAATCCCAACACTGTTCCAATCAACGATCAACACCGATCCAACCCGTACCTACTTGCTCCCAATTTACGATGGTCAGTCACTTCCTGGCCTTGGTGCAATTCGTGCTGCTGGCGCCGGTAGCAAGGTCAGCGTTGGAACCTTCAACGCATCGCCTGGCATCGTTGAGTCGTTGAACGATCCAAAGAGCGGTCTGAAGCTCGATATCGGTGGAAACAATGAGTGGTGGGCATATGCCGGAACGGACACAATCTTCCGTGTCTTGAGCGGTACCGCTCCAATCTCCAACTACAACATCGGACTTCGCGTCTTCGATACCTCTAACTCGAACTTGATCAAGGGTACTGATGACGGTCCATGGTACGGATACACAGGCTTCCGAGGACGTTTCACAGCTCTCTGGAAGAAGTAAATTCCACTTTCAATCCGCGGGTGCAATGTTGCACCCGCGGATTGAAAATCAATAATTTTTAGTAATTACTCAGTTTTAAAGATCGGAGGGAGTTGAACATGGCAGTCACTGAAGGAATGCAGCAAGTCGCGCCACACACGCTGAGTGCGCGCCATCTTGCCAAGACTTTCAATGGCGTGACGGTTCTCTCCGATGTCTCGGTTGATATCGCACCTGGAGAAGTAGTCGCTCTCATTGGTCAAAACGGTAGCGGTAAGTCAACTTTTATCAAGATTCTCTCGGGCTTTCACTACCCGGATCCTGGTGCCGAGGTTTTCATGGGAGCTGAGAGCGTTGTAGACGTTCTGAGCGAAGGCCCCAGCCGAACAGGTATGGCCTTTATCCACCAGGATCTTCCGCTGATTGAATCTATGACCATTTTGGAGAATTTGCGCGTCGCGCGATTCACGACGAATTTCGCACATCGCATTCAGTGGAGCGATGAGAGAGCGACTGTAAAACGCATTCTTGCCACGGTTGGTTTAGATCTCTCGCCCAATCTGCGAATCTCACAGCTTTCCGTCACAGAGAAGGCACTCGTTGCAATTGCTCGTGGATTGTCGGAAGTTGAGTCGGAGAATTCGTCAGGTCCAAGACTCTTGGTGCTGGATGAACCAACTGCCTACCTTCCACAAGATGGCGTAAAGCGCCTATTTCAAGTGGTGCAAGGCTTGGCAGACCAGGGCGTCAGTATTTTGTTTGTATCGCATCGACTCGATGAAGTTCTTGATTACTGTTCCCGCGCTGTGGTTTTCCGAGGTGGAGAACTCGTTGGCGATATGCCAACAGAGGGCAAGACTGAGCGAGACCTTGTCGAGATCATGCTAGGTCGTGCGCCAGAGAGCATTTATCCTGATCGCGGCGTGACGCCGGGCGAAATCGTGCTCGAGGTTGTCGGATTGATGGGCAGCCAGGTTCGTGGAATTGAATTCGATGGGCACCAGGGTGAGATTATTGGTTTCGTTGGCCTGCCCGGTGAAGGCTATGACGAGATCCCCTATCTATTGGCAGGTGCTCAATCGTGCTCAGCTGGGATGGCAGTAATAAATGGTGTGGAAGTGAATCTGACCAAGCTCAATCCATCTGAGGCAATTGAAAATGGAATTGTCTTGCTTCCCGCCGACCGTAAGGGTTCCAGCGGTGCAATTACACTCTCAGTTGGCGAGAACTTAACTCTTCCAACCTTGCCGCGATATACAAGGTTTGGATCGGTAATCCGCCACGGTGTTGAACGCGAGCGGGTTGCAGCAGAACTCAAACGCTTCACCGTGACACCGCCGAATCAGAAAGCACCGCTGGCAACTCTCAGCGGTGGCAATCAGCAGAAGGTGCTATTGGCGAAGTGGGCTATTGCGGAGCCGAAGGTCTTCATACTTCACGAGCCAACGCACGGCGTAGATGTCGGAGCCAAACGAGAGGTCTTTGCCCAACTTGAGCTTCTTTCTCGCGAAGGCGCTCTATTGCTGATTAGCAGCGTGGAATACGAAGACCTTGTCAATATGTGCGACCGTGTCCACGTTGTACGAAAAGGCTCCATCATCCGTACGTTCTCTGGTGACTCCCTTAATGCGCACGACCTCGCTGCGGCCGTGCACGAGCGATGAGATTTCTATGAAAATCCAAGGTGCCGTTCTTGAACGAATGAACGATGCAAGGCCTTATGCCACAAGCAATCCGATATCTGTACAGACACTTGACCTGGATCCTCCGGGTCCTGGTGAACTTCTTATTCGCATGGAAATTGCAGGAGTCTGCCATTCCGATCTATCGGTAGTAAATGGAAGTAGACCTCGGCCGCTTCCAATGCTGCTAGGGCATGAAGCCGCAGGTATCGTCGAAGCGATTGGTGAAGGTGTAGACGACATTGATGTGGATCAGCGTGTTGTCACTACATTCCTTCCACGCTGTGAGGATTGTCGTGCCTGCGCTTCAGGAGGAAGGGCTCCTTGCACGAATGGAAGTGCTTCCAACGCGGCGGGGATTTTGCTCAGCGGAGGGTCAAGACTCCATCGAGACCAGACAGAGGTCCGGCATCACCTCGGAGTTTCAGGTTTTGCGACATACGCTGTTGTTGATCGTCGATCTGTAGTTGCGGTTGATTTAGACGTGCCCGCAAGAGTCGCCGCGATGATGGGATGCGCAGTATTGACCGGTGGCGGCGCTGTCATCAATTCGGGTCAACTCCGATCGGGGGAGACCCTCGCGGTTATTGGCCTAGGCGGAGTCGGAATGGCTGCAATACTCGTTGGCCTTGCCCACGATGGAGTACGGGTTGTTGGAGTTGATGCAAGACCGGAGAAACTTCTACTAGCGCGCGAATTTGGCGCCCATGATGCCTATTTGCCCGACGAGGCGATCGCATCGGGCGTAAAGGCGGACGTTGTGGTGGAGGCGGTTGGCAGTGCCAAGGCCTTCGAGTCAGCCATTGGTTTGACTGCACCGGGTGGACGAACCGTCACCGTGGGCCTCCCAGCAGCCAGTGATCTTGCAACGATTTCACCACTCGGATTGGTTGCTGAAGGACGTTCGGTCATCGGCAGTTACATGGGTTCATCAGTTCCGGCACGGGACGTCCCCATATTCATAAACCTATGGCGAGCAGGAAAATTTCCAGTCGAAAAACTGATTTCCTCGGAGATCGAACTTGAAGATATCAATCACGCTATGGACCAACTTGCCGATGGCAACGCTATACGCCAATTGATTGTATTTGGATGAAGATGAAATTGCACAGCTCTGCAATGACGAATACGAAAAAGGGGACGAATTGATATGAGTACTGCGAAGACTCTAAGAACGCTATTGGCTGGAACTGCCACCGGACCACTTGTCATACCTGGTGTTGGTACGCCGTTAGAGGCAGTTGGTGCTCAGGTGGCAGGCTTTCATGCGATCTACATGAGTGGCTACGCCGTGGCGGCGTGGCGGCACGGACTTCCCGATATCGGATTGCTTGGCGCACGAGACACGGTGGACGCCGTAGAAGCAATTACAAGAGTCATATCCCTGCCTCTTTTGGTCGATGCTGATACAGGATACGGCGGACCTGCCTCGGTTCATGCGAATGTTCGACTCCTTGAAGCCGCGGGTGCGGCAGCAATTCAAATTGAGGATCAAGTCTGGCCCAAAAAATGCGGTCACATGGCGAATAAGGAAGTAATAGGCGCTGACGACGCTGCCCTAAAGGTCGCCACTGCAGTTGCGGCGCGCACCAATCCCGACACCGTCATTATTGCTAGAACGGATGCAATTGGCCCACTCGGATTAGAAGAGGCAATCAAGCGCGCTCGGATGTTTGGTGATGCAGGTGCGGACATACTTTTCATCGATGCTCCACAGTCTCTAGAACACCTGACAAGAATTGGCAAAGAAGTAAAGGGCCAACTCATGGTCAACATGAGTGAAGCTGGATTGACTCCTGCGATGTCGGCTCCTGAATTCCACACGCTGGGTTTTGGGGTAGTTGCCTTTCCTACTGCCGCACTTCGCGTTGCCGCAAAATCCATTCAAGCGCTTTTTACGGACTTGAAGTCACAGGAAGACACGAGACCTTGGATGGATCGCATGTTGACTTTGGATGATCTCAACAAAATGGTGGGTATTGATCAGTATTTAGAAATCGACAATAGGACTCTATAAGTGAGCCGAGTGACCATGAATAAGAATCTCCCTTTGGACGATCTTCGAGTTGTAGAACTCGGTTCGCTTCTTGCTGGTCCTTTCTGCGGTCAATTACTAGGTGACTTTGGCGCGGAGGTAATCAAGGTTGAAGATCCTGGTGTCGGCGATCCGATGCGCCAGTGGGGTCGAGAGAAGCCCTACGGCACTTCTCTTTGGTGGCCAGTTGTTGCTCGGAATAAGAAATCTGTGACTGCCAACTTACGGACCGAAGAAGGCCAAGATCTAATTCGCAAACTCGTCGCAAAGGCTGATGTCCTGCTGGAGAATTTCCGTCCAGGAACCCTTGAAAAGTGGGGGCTGGGACCTGAGGAATTGTGGAAGATCAATCCGGGATTGATCGTCACTCGTGTTACGGGTTTCGGTCAAACAGGCCCATATTCGGAGCGTGCAGGTTTTGGTTCAATTGGCGAGGCAATGGGTGGGATCCGCTACATCACCGGTGATCCTGATCGTCCGCCAGCACGCACCGGAGTTTCTTTAGGCGATTCACTTGCTGCAACTTTCGCAACGCTGGGCACACTTGTTGCGCTCCATTACCGAGGCCGCACTGGGCGTGGACAAGTTGTCGATTCTGCGATCTATGAAGCAGTGTTAGCTTTGACCGAATCACTCATACCTGAGTGGCAAATTGCGGGTTACCAACGTGAACGAACTGGCGCTACGTTGCCAAATGTGGCGCCAAGCAATGTCTATCCCACACAAGATGGCGAGATGATCTTGATCGCCGCAAACCAAGATGGCGTCTTTCGCCGCTTGGCTGGCGCGATGGATCAACCTGAACTAGCTGACGATGTTCGATATTCAACTCATAGTGCTCGTGGGAGCAATATGGATGAGTTGGATGGAATCATCGCAAAATGGACCACCACCCTTAAGGCCGACGAACTGCTTGAATGCCTTCATTCAGCAGGAGTGCCGTGTGGACGAATATTCCGTGCCAAAGACATGATGACTGACCCACATTTCGCGGCACGGGAAGCAATAGTAAAACTGCAACACTCAGATTTCGGCGATTTTGCTATGCAAAATGTTTTCCCCCGTTTGTCAGAAAGCCCAGGAGAGGTCCGACATGTTGGACCAACTTTGGGTCAACACAACCAAGAAATATACCAAGCCTTGTTGGGACTCAATGATGATGAAATGTCTTCGTTGACCGCAGCCGGCGTCATTTAAGGAGATCACATGACTTATCGCATCGGCGTCGATGTTGGTGGCACGTTCACTGACATATTGCTTATGAACGAAGAAACTGGAGAGACTTTTCGGGCCAAGACGTCTTCAACCCCTGAGGACCAATCCATCGGTGTATTGCGAGGCATGGAACGAGCATGTCAGCAAGCCGGAATTGGCCTTCATGAAATTGGAGAAGTACTTCACGGAACCACAGTGGCTACAAATGCCATCTTGGAAGGTAAGGGCGCAAAGGTCGGCCTAGTTACCACGCGCGGTTACAGGCAGGTCTTGCAGATTGCCCGTTCTTTCGTGCCAGGTGGGCTTGCAGGCTGGATCATCTGGCCAAAGCCAGAGCCACTCGCCTCGCTCGAAGATACGGTTGAAGTTATTGAACGCATTGGAAGCCTTGGCGAAGTAGTCACGCCATTGGACGAAGCCGATGTTCGCAAGCAATTGAAGAAGCTTTCCACTCGCGGCATCGAAGCCCTCAGCATCAGTCTTATCAATTCATTTACTAACTCTGCCCATGAATTGCGGATCGCTGAAATCGCCGCCGAAGAACTTCCAGGTATCAAAATCTCTGTGTCGTCATCAGTTCTCCCAGAACTTAGAGAGTACGAAAGAACGATTACGACTGTAGCGAACGCGTATGTGCAGCCACAGGTTTCAAAATACGTGGCAAACCTTGAGTCTCAACTTAAAGGCGCGGGAGTTCAGGGCAAGCTCTTCATTCTAAGAAGCGACGGCGGTCTGGTCTCTGGTGAAACTGCTGGTCAGAACCCTGTTTCCCTGCTTCTTTCCGGTCCTGCCGGAGGAGTCGCCGGAGCAGTCTGGGTAGCCGAACAGACTGGATACCGTGATTTCTTGACTATCGATATCGGGGGGACATCTACCGATGTTGCCCTTGTTCAAGACCTGACTCCTCGAGTCGGTCGCGAGACAACCGTTGGGGATCTCAAGGTCCGTGCAACCTCGATCGATGTTCGAACTGTCGGCGCAGGCGGCGGATCGATCGCGCACGTGCCTCCTCTTACTAAGGCTCTACGTGTTGGACCACAGAGTGCTGGTGCAGTACCGGGACCTGCTGCATATGGTGCAGGCGGAATTGAACCAACCGTGACAGATGCCAACGTTGTACTTGGCTACCTACCAACAGTTCTTGCGGGTGGCGAGATTTCCCTCGACAAGGAAGCCGCACGGACTGCAGTTCAGAGAATTGTTGATGCAACCAGTCTTGAGACAGTTGAGGCCGCAGCTGCGGGCATCATCGACATCGTTAATGAGAACATGCTGGGTGCACTTCGCCTAGTTTCAGTTCAACAAGGCTTTGATCCACGCGAATTTGCTCTTGTCGCCTTTGGCGGTGCAGGACCACTTCACGCAAACGCATTGGGAGTTCTCACAGGGGCATGGCCGGTAATCATTCCACCATCACCTGGTGTGCTCTGTGCATACGGCGATGCCACAACCAACTTGCGAAATGAGTCGGTCAGAACTTTGATTCGACGGTTTAGCGATATCACCGATGACCGACTGAAGGAAATGCTCTCTGAGTTGGCAACGAGCGCTCGCGTTCCACTAACGGTTGGTGACATTCCCGAGTCCGAACAACAAATCACTTATTCGGGCGATCTTCGCTACCACGGCCAGGGATTTGAAATTCCTGTAACCATCGATATCGACGCCTTCGATGGCAAGGGCGGCGGGCTTAACGCACTACGAGCCGCATTCGATGCCGAGCACGAGAGGCTCTTCTCCTTTTTGCTCGACACCGAGCACGAATTGGTGACAATTCGCGCGACTGTAAGTGGGCCACGACCTGAAGTCACCGCACCAGTACTGCCTGAGGGCAGTACCGATCCTTCCGAAGCATTCGTAAATACGACTGAGATCTGGGCCGAAGGCGGCCTAGTGAAGGCAAATATTTATGATCGCGGGAAACTCAAGGCACGAAATGTGATTCACGGTCCAGCAATCGTCACTGAAATGGACTCAACCACGCTCGTCCTACCAGGCCACTCTGCGACAGTACATCGCAGCGGAAGCATTCTTATTGAACCCTTTGGCATCAACGAAACACTGGAAGGCTGACCCATGGCTAAATTAATTGAAACAGCAACAACGCCACTGCGTTCGGTGGAGGTTGACGTTGTCACCCTTGACCTCGTAGAGAATGCTCTTCGCAATGCGCGTTACGAAATGGACGAGGTGCTTTTCAGAACGGCTCTCTCTCCAGGTATCCGCGAGCAGCACGACGAATTCCCCCTGATTGCCAACCGGGAAGGAAAGATGGTCGTCGGTCAGTTTGGTTTGTCAGTACCTGACTTCCTTGAGAACTTTGAAGGGACAATTGAAGAGGGCGACGTTCTACTGACGTCAGATCCTTATTCATGTGGCGGCTCAATCAGCCACGCGAATGACTGGCTCGTCGTAATGCCAATCTACTTCGAGGGTCGAATCATTTCCTGGGCTGCGATGTTCGGGCATATGTCCGATGTCGGAGGCAAGACTCCGGCTTCTATGCCAACCGATGCGAAAACGATCTTCGAAGAGGGAATCGTTATTCCTCCATTCAGGTTGTACAAGAAGGGCGAGCTCGATCACGATGCGCTGAAGATCATCCTCAATCAGGTTCGAAAGCCAGATTGGAACAGGGCTGACTTGAATGGACTTGTTGCCGCCTGCCGAACCGCAGGTCGCCGAGTTCAAGAAATGTGCGCGCGATTTGGCGTGGACGCTTTCGACTCTGCTCTAACAGCTCTTCTCGATCGTAACTATCAGGCAATGAAGGTTTTGCTTGCGATGGTATTCAAGGATGGCGAGACGATTTCCTTTACCGATTACATCGATGATGATGGACGCGGGCACGGACCGTACGAGCTGAAGTTGAGCCTTACTCGAACTGGGGAAAAGGTGCTTCTGGACTTCACTGGCAGCGCACCGCAAGCCGAGGGGCCGATCAACTACTACATCAACGAGAACCTGGTTCGCATGTTCTTCGGTATCTACATGATCACCGTGGCAGATCCGCAAATCCTCTGGAATGACGGTTTCTATCCCTTGGTCGATGTTGAGATTCCGAAGGATTCTTTCTGGCAACCGAAGTACCCAGCTGCGCTCAACGCCCGTAACCACGGCGTTGGTCGAATCTTTGATCTATTCGGTGGGCTTCTCGGTCAGAACAACCCTGATCTTCTCAACGCAGCTGGATTCTCTTCCTCTCCACACTTCATGTATTCCGGCAATTACACAACTGGTCCACGCAAGGGAGAGTGGTTCCAACTTTATTCTGTCTCCTTCGGCGGTATTCCTGGACGCCCAGTTGGTGATGGACCGGATGGTCATTCACTCTGGCCATCTTTTGTGAATATTCCTTGCGAATATCTGGAGTCGTACTACCCAATGCGTATCCAGCGATTGGAAACCGTTTCAGATTCGGGCGGTGCTGGCCTTCATCGAGGCGGAAACGGGGTAGAGACTGAATACTTCTTCCTTGAGCCTGGCACGATCGCCATCCATGATGATCGTTGGTTGACATACCCATGGGGTGTTAACGGTGGAGAGCCGGGTGCGCGAGGTCGCAAATGGATCCAACGTGCCAATGGCACGAAGGAAATTCTTCCCAGCAAACTCATTGACGTTCCAGTTTTCCCAGGAGATGTTCTGCACTACGTCACGTGGGGCGGCGGAGGTTGGGGCGACGGTCTTCTTCGAGACCCAGAGTTGGTCTCGCTAGAAATTCGTCGCGGTCTTGTGACTTCTGA
The DNA here is from genome assembly GCA_964387855.1 of uncultured Bifidobacterium sp. Classification (GTDB taxonomy): domain Bacteria; phylum Actinomycetota; class Actinomycetes; order Nanopelagicales; family Nanopelagicaceae; genus QYPT01. The sequence goes on along the minus strand of CAYLYA010000035.1, from coordinate 4,399 downwards.
GGGAGCGCTGCGCTATGGAGTTGTTTGCGACGAGAACGGTGTCGTAGATGATGCCGCGACCAAGCAGCTCCGCGACAAGTTGGCCGCTGGTCGGGTTTACCCGCTTCCGACGTTCAACATGGGACCGCCGTTGGCGACCATCTTGGAGCGCGCTTTTGAAGAGACTGGCCTGCATGCGCCAACTAAGCCGGTGCCACTTCTGTAACACGTTGGTGGAGGACCACCTCGGCGTTTCTGCTGAGGTGGTCTCCACAATCAAAGAAGAGTTGCACGATTTATCAGAAGGAGAAGCCCGATGACAAGTGTTGAGATTTTCGATGTGTCTCCTCGCGATGGCCTTCAAAATGAAGCCACGATCTTTTCTACCGAGGACAAGATCGAATTAGTGAACCGAATTATTAAGGCGGGTATCCGTCGAATTGAAGTGACAAGTTTTGTAAATCCAGCGCGAGTGCCGCAGATGGCAGATGCTGCTGAAGTTATGGCTGGTTTGCCTCGTCCTGAAGGTGTGCTTTACACCGGTCTTGTGATGAATGCCCGCGGACTTGAGCGAGCCCTATTAGCCAAGGTTCATGAAGTTAACATTGTGGTTGTTGCAACCGATACCTTCTGCGGCAAGAACCAAGGAATGACGACACAACAATCCGTCGAGGTTGCAACCGATCTTGTCACCATGGCCCGCGAAGCCGGTATCGCCTCAACTATTACCATCGGCGCCTCATTCGGTTGTCCGTTTGAGGGTGAAGTGTCACTCGAACGGATCAAGAGTGTCATTGCCCAAGTGGTCGACGCCGGCCCTGATGAGTTGGCTCTCGCGGACACTATTGGAGTCGCGGTGCCAGGCGACATCATGCAACGAGTGGGCATCGCACGCGAATATGCGTCGCCGACTCTTCCCATTCGTCTCCACCTTCATGACACGCGTCATACGGCGGTTGCAAATGCGGTCGCCGCGCTTTCAGCGGGAGTGAGTGTTCTGGATGCAAGCATCGGAGGCATGGGCGGCTGCCCATTCGCGCCCAAAGCCACTGGAAATGTCGCCACCGAAGACCTCCTCTACCTTTTCGACCGTATGAATGTCGAAACGGGCGTCTCTTTTGATCGCATCGTTGAAACAACGGAATGGTTGGAGGGCAAGCTTGATAAAAAGTTGCCCGGTGCTCTTCTCAGGGCAGGATCGTTCCCAATTTCTGAAGGAGCACGGTGATTATGGGCAAGACGTTGGCGGAGAAAGTCTGGTCCGAACACGTTGTCCGAAGTGCCCAAAATGAGCCAGATCTGCTGTTTATTGACCTCCACCTCGTTCATGAGGTCTCGTCACCCCAAGCCTTTGAGGGTTTGCGTTTGGCAGGGCGAAAAGTCAGCAGGCCCGATTTAACCCTTGCCACCGAGGATCACAATGTTCCGACGCTTGATATTGATAAACCGATTGCTGATCCAGTCTCCCGTATCCAAATAGAGACCCTTCGCAAAAACTGCGGGGAATTCAACATTCATCTTTATCCCCTCGGCAGTAAAGACCAGGGAATAGTGCACGTAATTGGACCAGAGTTGGGTCTGACGCAACCCGGGATAACAATTGTGTGCGGAGATTCTCACACGTCTACCCACGGTGCCTTTGGTGCAATTGCATTCGGTATCGGTACCAGCGAAGTGGAACATGTACTTGCTACCCAGACTCTCCCGCAGGCGAAACTAAAAACGATGGCCGTGAACGTCAAAGGTTCACTCGCTCCTGGCGTAACGTCCAAGGACTTGGCCTTGGCGCTTATCGCCCAAACGGGCACGGGTGGTGGACAAGGTTATGCCGTGGAATATCGCGGGGAAGCAATCGAGAACATGTCGATGGAGTCTCGAATGACACTGTGCAATATGTCGATTGAGTGGGGTGCCAAGGTCGGACTAGTTGCGCCGGATCATAAGGCTTTTGATTATTTGGAAGGAAGGAAATTCGCACCGAAGGGTTCTGACTGGACGCGCGCTGTTGAGCATTGGAAGAGTTTGGCAACAGATGCAGACGCTATCTTTGACAAAGAAATCCTGATCGATGCCAGCGTTGTAACTCCATTTGTGACATGGGGGACGAATCCAAGTCAGGGTGTTCCTCTCGGCTCGAACGTGCCTGCACCAGAGGATTTTTCAAGCGTTGCCGATCAGATTGATGCCGCGAAAGCCCTTGAATACATGGACCTGACACCGGGTATGCCTATGCGGGAGATCAAAGTCGACACGGTTTTCATCGGTTCGTGCACTAACAGCAGAATTGAAGACTTCCGCGCTGCTGCGCAGGTAATTAAGGGCCGAAAAGTGGCGAAAAATACTCGTTTATTGGTTGTTCCAGGCTCGGTTCGAGTGCGGCTCGAAGCCGAAGCCGAAGGGCTCGACACCATCTTCACTGATGCGGGTGGTGAATGGCGAGGTGCGGGATGTTCAATGTGTCTTGGCATGAACCCCGATAAATTGAAACCCGGCGAGCGAAGTGCTTCAACATCGAATAGAAATTTTGAAGGCCGACAAGGAAAAGGTGGTCGCACACATCTTGTTTCTCCCTTGGTTGCAGCAGCGACCGCTGTTGCAGGTCATCTTGCTGCACCGGGGGATCTGTCCTCTGAAGTGAAAGGTTGAATTTGATGGAGAAGTTCACTACCCATACGGGCAGAGCAGTGCCGATGCGGATAAGTAATATCGACACGGACCAGATCATCTCCTCGGTGCACCTTAAGCGGATCACTCGAAGCGGCTATGAAGATGCCTTATTTGAAGAATGGCGTAAAGATCCAGATTTTATTTTGAACAGACCGCAATTTACCGGAGCATCCATCCTCATTGCTGGAGCAAATTTCGGAATCGGATCTTCGCGCGAGCATGCAGTCTGGGCTTTGATGAATTACGGATTCAAGGTCGTGATTTCCTCCAGATTCGGCGACATATTCCGTGGCAATTCAGGCAAAGCGGGCCTATTGACCATTCAAGTAGATCAAGATGTGATTGAGCAATTGTGGGATGCCGTTGAAGCAGATCCAAAGACTCCAATGAGTGTTGATTTGAATGCAAAGCAGATTCATTGCGGGCATTTGATAGTGCCGTTTCAGATCGACGATTACACCCGCTGGCGTTACCTTGAAGGTTTGGATGATGTTGGAATCACACTTTCACACGCTGATGAAATCGCGGCATTTGCGAAATCCAGACCTGAGTGGATGCCAAGCATCAGTCTCTAATTCTTTTTATTGACCTTACTCACGGTGTCCATTAGGTCAGCGATCTTTCTCGTCGACTAAAAGGTCGTGCCGTCTATCACGAAACGGTACTTGACATCACTAACAACGGTTCGTTCATATGCTGTATTCGCGTAGTCTGCGTTGATAACTTCAACGTCGCTGACAATATTGTGGACTCCACAAAAATCTAACATCTCTTGCATTTCGGCAATCCCGCCGACCATGGATGCGCCGATAGAACGCCTCTTACTCAGAAGCGTTCCAGCATCCACTGAGTAAGGGTTGCCAGGAAGCCCAATCAGAACCAACGTGCCATCTAAATTGAGCAAATTCAAGTAGAGATTTATGTCCAGATCGGCGGCAACCGTGTTGAAAATCAGATCAAATTGGCCAGATAGCGACTCCAGGGATTTAGGGTCCCTGGTTACTACAAACGAGTTCGCACCCATGGCAAGCGCGTCCTTTTCTTTGCCGGGAGAGTGCGAAAAGACGGTGACATCGGCTCCAAGGGCATGGGCAAATTTGACTCCCATATGGCCAAGTCCTCCGAGTCCGATCACACCAACTCGCATTCCCGGCTTAACTCCCCAATGCTTCATTGGCGAATAGAGAGTTATGCCGGCGCAAAGTAATGGCGCAACCCCCGAGAGTTCCAAATTGTCGGGGATATGAACTGCATAGTCGGCGTCGATAACAAAATTATTTGAGTAGCCACCCATAGCAACCGTCTTGCCATCTCTTTCTATGTCATTGTAAGTGGCGGTCATTCCTTCTTTACAATATTGTTCAAGTCCTCGCAGGCAATTGACACAGGTGCGACACGAGTCAATAAATACACCGATGCCGATTCGTTGGCCAACGGAGAATTTGGTGACACCGGCTCCGATTTCACGCACAATTCCAGCGATTTCATGGCCGGGAACCATGGGAAACATTGCGGTTCCCCATTCTTCGCGCGCTTGGTGGATATCTGAATGGCAGATCCCCGCATAGACAATATCCAGGGCAACATCATTTGGGCGCAGCTCTCGTCGTTCAAATTCGAAGGGTTCAAGTGGGGATTTTGCATTTTTCACAACGAGGCCGCGGGATTTCATATACGCCTTTCTTAAATCTTGGTTGTAGCGGGGGACTATAACTTTTGGAGATTAACGCAAGAAAAGAGATTTCGTCAATTC
>CAYLYA010000034.1:0-14387 GCA_964387855.1 uncultured Bifidobacterium sp. | reverse complement strand
AGATAAGGGTGACTGCCTGGGCCACGACGTCTGTCGAACCGCTGCGCGTAACAGAAATTCTCGCACGAACGACTCCGGGATAACTCAATGGACATGTCGTCGCATCCCATTTCGGCAAGAGAGTCACACCGCGAGGATCAGTAACGGATGCAATGGTGACGCTAAGGAAATTCGTGACGTCCAGGCATCTCGGTGTCGTTGCCGTCGGAGAGCGCACAGCTCGGGCACCTTCGATCTCTTGATTGACAATCTGCGTAGCTGTTGCGATGGTCGTGTTCTTGCCGGTGCTTTTGATGGAGTTGACAAGAAGCGGTATGAAGGAAATCGAAAGGAGCGAAAGCAAAAACATGGAGATCACAACTTCGACTACACCAAAACCGTCCTCTTGCGCATCCACACTAAAATGACGACTGAGCCGAAAGCGTAGGATCTCCATTTCCATCCTTTAGCCAATAGTTATTCAAGGTACACGGAAGTCAAATCGCTTATGTGAGAAGCACTTTTCACGCCCTCACATAAGCGATCCGACAACTTGGTTCTGAATAGATGAGTAATTAGCAGACAGAGCCAGCAGGCGCCGTAGCTGAGGCAACAACTCCGGCTGAATCCGTGACCCAGTAAATCTTGCCCGTGACTCCCACAGCTTTAAGACAGAAAGTTGGGGTTGCACCCGGCACAAATGTTGCTGGGCTATATGAGATAGAAGTCGTATTTGCACTTTGTGTAAAGCCGTATGAACCTATTCCAGCTACTGTCAGGTTCGCAGCGGTCGGCAAACTGTTCTGGTCAGTCAAATATGCAATTACCGCAGTCTTTGCATTAGTTAAGTCTGATTGCACTGCACTGTTTTTTGCATTGTTCTGAACACCCGAGTAAACGGGAATTGCAATAGCGGCAAGAATACCGATAATGACGATAACGACGAGGAGCTCGATAAGGGTGAAACCCTTTTCTTTCTCCTGCAGGGAAGAGCGGCGAGCATTCATCACGCCAGCGATGCGAGAAATCATGAGATCATCCTTTTCGATTCAGTAGTACGCGGAGAGCCTTACTCACGAAAAGTTAGCAGTATGTATTTTTGTCGACAAGGAAAATCCTGTCCCCTCTTTAGAGATGACAGTTAGTGAATAAGTTTTGAAATGTTGAAGATCGGCAAGTAGAGGGCGACGATCATTCCCCCAATGATGACACCAAGAAATGCGACCATAAGGGGTTCGATCATCGCAGTTAACTGCTCAGTAGCAGCTTCCACTTCTTGGTCATAGAAGTCAGCAATCTTGTTCAGCATGACTTCTAGCGAACCTGCATCTTCACCGACCGCAATCATCTGTGTGACCATCGGGGGAAAAACCGGGTGATCGGAGAGGGGACCCGAAAGCGAGTGACCTTGCCGAACTGAGTCCGCAACTTCCTCTAGCGACCTTTGTATCACCCAATTGCCAGATGTCTCACCAACAATCTGAAGTGCACGAAGTATGGGAACACCCGCGCGGATCATGTCGGAGAAATTCCTTGAGAAGCGAGCGACGGCTATCTTCTTCAAGAGAATTCCGAAGACAGGGAGTTTCAACTTCAGCGGATCAAGTCGCCTCCGCACGCGTTCAGTGTTCTTGTTCTTCGGCCACCAGATCGAAAAAGCAATGAAAATCACTATCATTAGAGGGCCTATCCAGGCCATCGCCTGAGATAGATACACAAGCATCAACGTTGGTAGAGGTAGCTTGCCCCCCAAACTCGTAAACATCTTCTGGAACACGGGGACGATGAAGACGAGCATGGCGACGACGGAGACCAGGGACATCACAAGAACGATGACGGGGTAGGTCAGCGCCGACTTGATCTTTCCTTTAAGTTTTACTTCCTTCTCGAAATTCACGGCGATCGAGTCGAGGGCTCCTTCAAGGAATCCCCCCGCCTCACCCGCACGAATCATGCTGATCATCAGAGGAGGAAAAACCTCTGCATGTTTGGCAAAAGCATCAGATGTGGAGACTCCGGTTTCGACGTCATCACGAACCTGGCTGAGGATCTTCGCCAAAGAAGTATTCTCAGTCTGCTCAGCCAGAATATTCAAAGAGCGCAACAATGACAGACCTGCTCCGATCATGGTTGCCATCTGGCGACTCATGACGGCAAGTTCCTTCAACTTGATTTTCTTTTTGAACCCCGGAATCGAGATTTCTTTCTTGAGCCCGGTGTGCTCGGATGCTCTTGCAATGGAAACCGGCGACAATCCCATCGATACCAACCTTGAGGCAACAGCCACTTCGCTCTGTGCTTCTAACGAACCCTTGACTAATTTTCCTGAGGTATTACGGCCTGAATAAACGAAGGCCTGGGCATTGGCCATCACCGCGCCGCCTTCGAAAACGAATCACCAAAATCAATGGCGCCATCGGACATGCGCGCTGCAGCCTGCTTCGAATCGAATCCTTGTAGCAATCGATCTAGACCATCAAGGTCATGCGCTTTTTCAAGCGCAGACTCATAGGTGACTGTCCCCGCCTTTACGAGATCGGCCAAATGCTGATCCATTGTGTGCATTCCTTGTGCCCGACCAGCCTGCATCATCGAAACAATTTGATATGTCTTGCCTTCACGGATGAGATTCGAGATTGCCGAAGTTGTCACGAGTACCTCTGTGGCCACCGCACGACCCTTGCCATCGGCCCTCTTCACGAGTGACTGGCAGATGACCCCCTGAAGCGTGGCTGCCAACTGCGCCCTGACTTGACCCTGTTGATGAGGCGGAAAAACGTCTATAACACGGTCAATTGTCTGGGGTGCATCCTGGGTATGAAGGGTGGCGAAGACCAAGTGCCCCGTCTCGGCCGCGGTCAGTGCCACCGAAATCGTTTCAAGGTCGCGGAGTTCGCCAATAAGTATGACGTCCGGGTCCTGGCGCAACACGTGCTTGAGAGCCGCGGCAAAACTATGCGTGTCAGCTCCGACTTCGCGTTGGTTGACGATGGATTTCTTGTGGTTGTGCAGAAATTCAATCGGATCCTCGACGGTGACAATGTGGTCAGCACGAGTGCTGTTCACCAAATCGATCAGCGCTGCCAAAGTTGTCGACTTTCCCGAACCGGTAGGTCCTGTCACGAGGACGAGACCGCGGGCCAACTGAGCAAAGTTCCCGACCGTCTCAGGAACACCGAGCGCCCTCAACTGCTTCAATTCGGTTGGAATGATGCGGAAGGCACCTCCCATGGATCCTCGCTGTTGATACATGTTGACACGAAAGCGGGCATCGCTGGAAATCGTGTAGGCAAAATCTAATTCGAGTTCCCTTTCGAATGTCTCTTTCTGTGAGGACGAAAGGATGCTAAATAGAGCGGAGACCACTTTCTCGCGCGACCAAGGTTGTGTGCTTCCCGCAGGTTGGAGGCTTCCATTAATTCGAAGCATTGGCGGAGCGTTGACCGTCATGTGCAGATCAGATGCACCTTGCGAGACTACTTCTTCAAGGGCAGCAATGAGTTCAGGATCAGCCTGTCCAACGGTCTGCACTAGGCGACAACTCTCAAAATCTCTTCCACGGAGGTCAATCCCAGTTGGACTTTCGCCCATCCGTCTTCGCGCAACGTGAGCATGCCTTGCTCGCGTGCCAACCTTCCAATCTCCGCACTTGAGGCACGGGCCACAGCAAGACGTTCAATTTCCTCGGTCACGGTCATTACTTCATGGATGGCGATTCGTCCTCGATAGCCGGTATTGGAGCAGCTGGTGCAACCCACGGGTTGATAAATTGTCGGCGGCGCGACATGAGGGTCAAAGCCAAAGCGCAGATCCTTCAAATATTGCGGCTGATGAATAACTGGCAACTTGCAGTGCTCGCAAAGGCGGCGCGCAAGACGCTGGGCGACGACACAATCCAGGGCAGAACCAACCAGGAATGGCTCAATATCCATCTCTGTGAGCCTGGTGATCGCACTTGGAGCATCATTGGTGTGCAATGTCGAAAGAACCAAGTGGCCAGTCAGAGAAGCTTCAACGGCGATCTGCGCCGTTTCGTGATCGCGAATTTCACCAATAAGCACGACATCGGGGTCGCTTCGAAGTATCGAGCGAAGAGCACTTGCGAAAGTCAAACCTGCTTTGGGATTCACCTGGACCTGATTGATGCCTTCCATTCGATACTCAACGGGATCTTCAACGGTAATCACGTTGATCTCAGGTTTTGCAACTGCGCTGAGCGTTGTATACAAGGTTGTCGATTTACCCGACCCCGTAGGGCCAGTGACAAGAATCATCCCGTAGGGCTTTGTGTACGAAGTTTCGTAGGCTTTGAAGTTGCGATCGAGTAGTGCAAGGTCGCGCACATCAAGGCTTGAGTTGGGATTATCGAGAATACGCATAACAATCTTCTCGCCCCATACTGTGGGAAGCGTTGCAACGCGCAAATCAATCTTTCGACCCGCATGACGCACGGACATACGTCCGTCTTGCGGCTTGCGTCGCTCGGCAATGTCGATGTCGCTCATGATCTTCAAGCGCGAGATCACGCCGTTTTGAATACTCTTAGGCGCATTCTGCATCTCGTGCAGAACACCGTCGATGCGGTATCGAACTCGGACATCGTGTTCAGCAGGTTCAATATGAATATCAGATGCGTGATCCTGAATCGCCTGGCTCACCAATAGATTTACGAACCGAACGATTGGGGCGTCTCCTTCAGGAGAGTCCATAATGCCGTAGTCATTTGTATCGGCTGGCGCGTTGGATTCGACTATTGCAGACGTTAGATCATTAAGTTCGTCGTCTGCGCGCAGGTATCGATCAATAGAACTAAGCAGGTCACTTCGCGTAACTCCAACTGCTTCAACTTGAATTCGCGCTGCCGCGCGAACATCATCAATTGCAATGACATTGCCAGGATCGGCCATCGCCAATACAAGGCGTCCGTTGTTAATTCTCAACGGAAGAACTTCATGACGTCGACATATCGCAGCAGATACAAGAGAGATAGCCGTGCGATCGATCGGGTAGTCAATCAATTCAACGAAAGCGATTCCGGCCATTGCGGCAAGGGTCTTGGCGTATTCGAGTTCAGTGAGAGCCGCTGAGTCCTTGACCAGAACTAGAGCTGGAGGGTTGAGCGGTTCTTCGGCTTCGACCTTCTTGGGGGGCAAGATCTCGAAAGAGGGGGAAATCTCCGTTATCGACATGAGGGACCTCCCCTACCCGTATTTGGGGTAGGCAGAAGCAGCAGGGAAGTCCGTCTCACGCTGCTCAGTATGTTCACGCTTGCATAGCACCGACAGAGGTCATTTAGGGGACACTCCCGTGCGTTTCGCAGTATTAAATTGCGGGCCCAATGAGGTTGCATAAGTTACTCGCCAGTAGCATCCTTGGGCTCTATCCAGACGTACACGGGGGGATTTCCAGATGGGCCATTACACCGCCAACCTGCGCGATATCGAGTTCTGCCTTTTCGACCTGCTCGGACGGGGTGAAATTCTTGGAAAATCCATTTATAAGGATCTTGATCGTGACACCGCGATGGGGATGCTTGAAGAGATCAAACGCCTGGCCGAGAACGACCTAGCTGCATCCTTCGTGGAAGGAGATCGAGCCGGAGTCGATTTCAACCCGGCAACAGGGGATGCAAAATTGCCCGAGTCTTTCAAGAAGTCGTACAAGGCTTACATCGATGGTGAGTGGTGGCGAATTGATACCCCACCCGAACTTGGCGGAACAAGAATTCCAGCATCCCTTCGATGGGCCATCGCTGAAATGGTTCTCGGTTCAAATCCTTCCATTCATATCTATGCCTCCGGCTATGCATTTGCCCACGTCGCCTACTACCTCGGCACTGACGAGCAGAAGAAGATCGCAAAACTTATGGTTGAGCGCGATTGGGGAGCAAGCATGATGCTCACCGAGCCGGACGCCGGCAGTGATGTCGGAGCCGGCCGTTCAAAAGCAGTCCAACAACCAGATGGCACGTGGCACGTTACTGGCACGAAAAGATTTATTACCTCAGGAGATAGCGACCTCAACGAGAATATCGTCCACTTCGTACTTGCCAGGCGCGAAGGTGGCGGTGGCGGCACGAAGGGCTTGAGCCTATTCCTTATTCCGAAATTCATGTTTGATTTTGAAACAGGTGCCTTAGGCAAGCGCAACGGGATCTATGCCACCAAAGTGGAACACAAGATGGGTCTCAATGTTTCTTCAACGTGCGAGATGAATCTTGGCGAGAATGAACCGGCCGTCGGCTACCTTCTCGGAGACGTCCATGAAGGCATCGCCCAAATGTTCAAGATCATCGAATTTGCCCGGATGATGGTCGGAACGAAAGCGATTGCAACACTCTCTGCCGGCTACCAACAAGCCCTCGCCTACGCCAAGACGCGAGTCCAGGGTGGTGACATGAAAGTCATGAACGACAAGACCAGCCCTCGCGTCACGATCATCCACCACCCCGATGTCCGACGCTCACTAATGGTGCAAAAGGCCTATTCAGAAGGCATGCGAGCGCTACTTCTCTACGCCGCTTCGATTCAGGATGAAGTTGCGATAGCACAGGCAGAGGGAGTCGACAAGCAGAGACAGGAAGATCTCGATGCTCTCGCCGATCTGCTGCTTCCTGTCGTGAAGGGATACGGAAGTGAGAAGTCGTGGACTCTTCTTGGCACCGAGTCACTCCAAACCTTCGGCGGTTCTGGATTTACACAAGACTGGCCGATTGAGCAGTATGTGCGTGATGCAAAGATCGACACCCTCTACGAAGGGACGACGGCGATCCAAGGGTTGGATTTCTTCTTCCGAAAAATCATCAAAGACCGAGGCCGCGCAATAGGCCTGTTAAGCAAAGAGATTGCTTCGTTTGCCAAGGCGGGAGGCACCCATGCAGAAGAGAAGCTTGCACTTCAAAAGACTCTTGAAGATCTCAATGCGATCATAAGTGTTCTGGTTGGACACGCTATGGCCTCACAAACCGATCCCGACGAGATATACAAGGTGGGCTTGAATGCCTCCAGATGCCTTATGGCTGTCGGTGACACCATCATCGCATGGTTGCTCTTGCGTGAGGCTGACATTGCAGCAAGCAAGTTGCCAACTGCCGGCAAGGATGCCGATTTCTTCACTGGAAAAATCGCTTCAGCCAAGTTCTTTGTCAAGAATTATCTGCCTCACGTCGCAGCCGATCGCAAGATAGTGGAGTCAACCGACAATTCGATCATGGAGATCTCGGAATCTGCTTTTTAAAGTACTCTTTCTGAGTGCTTAAATCTCTTCGCGCCGAGGCCTTCTTGGTTCTCGGCGCGGTGGCTTTTGCATTTAACGGCGTTATCTCGAAATTAGTACTTGCTGGCGGTTTGTCCGCTTGGCGATTGACGCAAGTCAGATGCACTGGTGCCTTCGTCATTCTTCTTCTCTACGTGCTTTTTAGAAGGCGCGAGTCACTCCGAACTACTCGACTCGAATTGCCGTGGCTTGCGGCCTATGGAGTGATTGGGTTTGCCGCGGTGCAAGTGGGTTATTTCATCGCCATCGCTCGAATGCCGATCAGCATTGCCCTGATTATCGAATTCACAGCCCCAATCTGGATCGTTCTTTACATTCGATTCATTCGCAAACTCCACGTCCCTTCGATGATGTGGCTCTCTCTCGGACTTGGGTTCTCAGGTTTGTTGCTCGTCGGACAGGTCTGGCGCGGACTCACGCTCAACGGAATTGGAATGATCGCCGCCTTCATCGATGCTTTTGCCTTGGCGGCCTATTTTCTTCTGGGTGAGAAACTTGTCGCACACAGATCGACCGATACGTTAACTGTCTGGGGTCTTGGGTTTGCATCTTTGGTGTGGGCTGTACTTACTCCGCTATGGAGCTTCCCGATTCATATTTTCACCCAACAGATTAATCTGCAGGGGATCTTCCAGCACTACACCCTCCCTGGATGGGTGCTCATCCTTTGGATCATCGTGATGGGAACAATCCTGCCCTACGTTCTGGTCCTTGGTGGTCTGAAGCATTTGTCTGCGTCAACGAGCAGCGTCATTGGAATGCTTGAACCCGTCGTCGCTGGTGTTTTCGCATGGTGGTGGTTGAGCGAGATCCTCACGCCAATTCAATTAATCGGCGGAGTTATTGTGATTGCCGGAATTATCGTTGCTGACCGCGTCCGGAGGCAGGTGCACTAAGAGTTGTCACCACGCTGTTGTGTGTAGTCAGATGGCGCCGAACTCTGTGGCATATCAACAAAGCGCGCAAAGTGAAGTTGAGCTGAGACAGTGATGGTTCGAGTCGGTCCATTACGGTGCTTAGCAATAATAAGGTCAGCTTCTCCTGATCGGTTCTGGCTGTCGTAGAGATCATCTCGGTGAAGCAGGATGACAACGTCGGCGTCCTGCTCGATGGAACCGGATTCACGAAGATCCGAGAGCATCGGCTTCTTATCCGAGCGTTGTTCTGGAGATCGGTTCAACTGTGAAATTGCGATAACAGGAACTTCGAGTTCTTTGGCCAGTAACTTCAGCTGGCGCGAAAACTCTGATACTTCTTGCTGACGGCTTTCGACTTTCTTTCCGCTCGTCATCAACTGCAAATAATCAATAACTATCAGCTTTAAATCATGCCTCTGCTTAAGTCGGCGCGCCTTTGCACGAATCTCCATCAGCGAAAGGTTAGGTGAATCATCGATAAAGAGCGGTGCCGCTGAGATTTCACCCATTCGGCGGGCAAGCCGCGACCATTCTTCGTCGCTGAGACTTCCGGCTCGTATGTTGTTCAACCCAACACGGGCCTCTGCCGACAACATACGCATTGTGATTTCAGAGCGGCTCATTTCAAGAGAGAAAATTACAGATGTGTCTCCGCCATGAATGGATGCATACCGCGCAATGTCCAAGCCAAGAGTTGACTTACCAACGGCAGGACGCGCTGCAAGCACGATCATGTTTCCGGGATGAAGACCATTTGTGAGAGCATCGAGATCCTTGAAACCAGTCTTAACGCCTTCGGCACCAACACCCTTTGAGATTGCCTCGATTTCATCAAGTGCCTGCGGCAGAAGGGTGCTTAGTTGTACGTAATCCTCATTAGCGCGACGCTCTGTTACTGAATAGACCTCGGCCTGCGCTTGATCAACGGAATCATCTACATCGCCTTCTGCGCTATACCCCAGTTGAACAATCTTCGTACCAGCTTCAACGAGGCGCCGCATGATCGCGCGCTCTCGAACAATCTTCGCGTAGTAACCGGCATTGGCTGCAGTTGGGACCGACGAGATAAGTGTGTGCAGATATGGGGCTCCGCCTGCGCGCGCAATCTCACCGCGCTTAGTGAGTTCAGCTGAAACAGTGACGGCATCAGCTGGTTCGCCACGACCATATAAGTCCAAAATCGCGTCATAGATTGTCTCGTGCGCGGGGCGATAGAAATCACGATCGCGAAGGATCTCCACAACATCAGCAATGGCATCTTTGCTCAGCAACATTCCGCCGAGAACGCTCTGCTCTGCGATCAGATCTTGCGGAGGTGTGCGCTCAAACTCGGACTCAGCCTGGTTGCGATGGGGAAGTTCTGTAATGCTCACACACCCACCATTCCAGTCACCGCTGACATGCGGTGCGTGGGTGAACGGTAAGGACAAACGCAGAGGGTGTCACTGCAGCCTGTGAGCGAACCTGTGGGAAAAGGGGGAATAACCCCGATTTCCCTGTGTAGCGCTTGTTCATAAGGTGTTGATAACTTTTTCGATTCACCGTCCTCGTCGGTAAGAACGCAGGTCAGACAGTCCTGCTCCTCACGTGAGGATGTGGAAAAAGTTATTTTTTCCCATCTCACATTTTGATATCTAAGAACGAATTCTCGTATTCGTTGGGTCGAAGAGCGGTTCGCTCGCGATCACCCCACTTTTCCAATCACCGAAGAATTCGACATCAACCTTGGTGCCGACAGCACTGTGTTCAACAGGTAGATAGGCATAAGCAATTGCCTTGTTGAGCGAGTAACCCTGGCCCCCACTTTTTACTCGACCGATGATCTGATCCTCCACTCGGATCGGTTCATTGCCTAGCGGTACTTGCTTAATGTCATCAAAAAGAATGGGAACTAATTTCCTACTCTGATTTTCTTTTGCCTTGAGCACGGCGTCCTTGCCGATGAAGGACTCCTTCTTAAACGCCACGGCAAACTCAAGGCCAGCCTCACATGGATTCGTTTCCGTAGAGATCTCAACTCCCCATGCCCTGTAACCCTTTTCCAGGCGAAGTGATTCGATTGCCCGATATCCGCACACTTTCATTCCGAATTTTGCCCCCGCGTCTATCAAAGCCTTCCAAACAATCTCAGCCTGTGCAGTCGGCACATAAAGCTCCCATCCAAGTTCGCCTACGTATGTGATCCGCGTAGCGCGCACTGTCACATCCGCGATCACAATTTCACGTGAGTGCATAAAGGGAAAATTCACATGGCTTAAATCGTAGGAAGTAGTGCCTTGCAAGATATCTCGGGAACGCGGTCCCCAAATCCCAAAACATGCAAGAGAGGAGGTCACGTCAGAAATACTCACATCGAAATCATGTTCTCTGCGAATCTTCTCCAGCCAACCCATATCGTGGACTAGAAATGCCGTGCCAGTCACGATCATGAACTCTTGATCTGAAACTTGAGTGACGGTGTAATCAGACTCGATTCCGCCTCGAGAATTCAAAGCCTGGGTATAAACCGTTCGTCCCACTCCCTTGACTACGTCATTAGCGCACACAAAGTTAAGGAATGACGCTGCCTTTTCGCCTTTCACGCTGATCTTTGCAAAACTCGATTCATCAAAAAGCCCTGCACTCTCGCGCGTGGCAAGATGCTCAGCCCTCACTGCGCTGGACCAGTTCTTGCCAGCCCATCCATATGGAGCAAACTCATCGTTGGTGACATTGTCCGCGTAGTAGTTAACTCGCTCCCAACTTGCCTTCTCTCCAAAGACTGCGCTGTGTTCTTTATGCCATTCGTACACCGGTGAGGTTTTCAATGGGCGAGCACTTTTGCGCTCCTCACCTGGATAATGAATGTCGTAATACTCTTCGTAATTCTCTGTCACACGCTCGAGAGTGAATTTTGGAGATTTGTATGCCTGGCCAAAACGGCGAATGTCCATGTGCCAAAGATCCATCGTTGGCTCGCCGGCAACTATCCACTCGGCAACAACCTTTCCAATTCCGCCGGCACCTGCGATGCCATGCGCGCAGAATCCAGCTGCTACATAAAACCCGCCGACCGAGGTTTCACCCAAGCAGAATTCGTTATCAGGGGTAAAGCCTTCAGGACCATTGATGAAATTCTTAACTCCGACTTCACCCATTTTTGGCACACGCTTCTGGGAATTCTCGGCAATCTCCTCAAATCGATCCCATTCCTCCGGTAGCAATCTTCCATTGAAGTCAGCGGGAATCTCATCGAAATGCGTGTAATCAGCGGTCCACGCTTTTGAATTGCGTTCGTACCCACCCATAAGCAATCCGCTGACTTCTTGCCGGAAATAGACCAACAAATCAGGATCGCGCAAAGAAGGAAGATACGTTGCACCCGCGGGTAGGAAATTCTCTGTAATCAGATACTGGTGACTCATGGGGACGATCGGAATTCGAACATCGACCATGCGACCAAGTTCGGCGGCAAACATTCCGCCGCAGTTGACAACAATCTCGCACTCAATCGTGCCCTTGTCTGTTTGGACGTGGGTGACGCGGCCGCCCTTTGTCGTAATGCCAAGAACTCGAGTATGGGTGAAGATTTGCACACCGCCGCGCCTTGCCCCTGAAGCAAGGGCCTGGGCAAGTTGAGAAGGGTCGACCTGGCCATCCGAGGCCATATAACAGGCTCCAACCACTCCCTCTAGATCCATCAGAGGAAAGAGGCCCTGAGCCTCCTTCGGTGAGATCTCCTTCAGGTCGAGTCCGAAAGTCCGCGCCCAACCGATTTGTCGTCGGATTTCCTCCATCCGCTCTGGGGTGGAGGCCAATTTGATGCTTCCGCACTCCTTCCAACTCGGAGGCGTGTCGGTTGCCTCCAACTTCCGATAGAGGTCCACCGAATGCATGTTCATCTTCGTCAACGTCGGATCGGCCCGCAATTGCCCAACCAGGCCCGCCGAGTGGAAGGTTGATCCGCTTGTCAGGTCACTGCGATCAAGCAAGATGACATCTTTCTCACCCAGTTCGGCCAAATGGTAGGCAACCGATGTGCCGCCAACTCCGCCGCCGATGATGACGATCTTTGCTCGCTCGGGAACTGCTGACTTAGTCATGGGCGCAAATGTATCCTGACAGCGTGATCGACTCCACTACTTCATTAGAAGACATTTATGGGTCGCTCCTAGATCAGGTACCTTGCCTGCTTGATCGAAATTCAGTTACCGAACTCTCGGGCGGACTTACAAACCGAAACCTTCTAATCCAATGCGCAGGTGTGAAGTACGTTGCCCGAATTTCAAGTAACAGCTCTTCCCTTCTCTCAATCGACCGGGAATCCGAATATGAAAACTCTCTGTTGGCCGCCGAAATTGGAATAGCCCCGCAGGTGCATTGCTATCTTGCCGGTCAAGGAGTACTGGTTATCGGTTACTTGAATGGACGGACTTTCTCTGCTCAAGATGTATCGGTGAATCTGCCGCGCATCGCCGAAAGCTGCAGGACGCTGCATTCGGCCAAACCTTTTGTCAGAGATTTCAATATGTTCGATATCCAGAAGTCGTACCTGAAAATTGTGCAGGAACGTAACTTTCGCCTTCCAGACAACTACCTCAAATATGCTGATCAAATTTCCGAGATGCACAGAGCAATGAAGGTGCTCGATGAGGGCACAGTGCCCTGCAATAACGATCTCCTGCCGGGCAACTTCATAGATGATGGCAAGAAGATCTGGATCATCGACTACGAGTACTCTGGCAACAACGACGCCTGCTTTGAACTTGGCAACATCTGGGCGGAATCCTTCTTGGAACTCGATCAACTCGAAGAACTTGTTGACGCTTACTACGGTGAGCACCGCCCAGAGAAAGTGGCGAGGGCATGGCTTCAGGCTCTGTTGGGCAAATACGGCTGGACCCTCTGGGCGTCAATCCAGAGTTCTGTCTCTGATTTAGATTTTGATTTCTGGTCGTGGGGAATGGAGAAGTACGAACTCGCCCAATCAGAATTTACCGGAAGCTACTTCACGAAGATGCTCACGCAAGTCACGAAAAAATAAAACGGGCCTGCTGTAATCAGCAGACCCGTCCTACATCTTTACCTTTAAGCGGCAGCCACCACGGAAACAGAGACATTGGCTACTACTTGGTGAGCCAATGAAACCTTTACAGAATGGGTACCGGTCTTCTTGATGTGACCGGCCAACTTAAGGTTATGTCGGTCGATATCCAACCCAGTCGCTGCCTTGATGGCGGCGGCTACATCTTTATCGGTGACCGAACCGAAAAGGCGGCCAGAAGTGCCAACTTTGACGGCAACGGTAACCGTTGCTGCTTCGAGTGTTGCCTTGATCTCTCTTGCGTGATCAAGGTCGCGAACTTCACGCGATGCGCGTGCACGACGGATGCCTTCGATCTGCTTTTCTCCGCCAAGTGACCAGGCAATTGCATTGCCACGAGGAAGGAGGAAGTTGCGTGCAAAACCGTCTTTGACGGTTACGACATCGCCAGCTTGGCCTAGGCCAGTGACTTCACGAGTGAGGATTAGTTTCATTTTCCAATATCCCCTTATCGCGCTGTCGAGGTGTAGGGCAGGAGAGCAACTTCGCGGCTGTTCTTAACAGCGGTTGCAATCGAGCGCTGGTGTTGGGTGCAAGCTCCGGTGACACGGCGAGCGCGGATCTTGCCGCGATCGGAGATGTACTTGCGAAGAGTGGCAATATCTTTGTAGTCGATATAGCTAACTTTGTCGCGGCAGAAGTTGCATGGCTTCTTCTTAAACTTCTTGTTGAGCGCTGCAGCCTTGGCAGACTTATTCTTCGGCTCCTTGAGCGCTCTGTTATTACGTGCTCCCATTGTGGTGCTCCTTTACGGGTGCCCTGCTAACGCAGGAATGGATGGATGGTGGATTAAAAAGGTGGTTCGTCGTTGGTGGTGGTTGCCCATCCGCCGCCGGCGGGTGAGGTCGAAGCAGCAGCCCATGGATCGTCGCTGTAAGTATCTGCTGCCGGGGCAGAGAACCCACCGCTTGCTCCTGCTTGGCGAGTGGTCTTTGTAACCTTCGCTGTCGCATTTCGCAATGATGGACCTACCTCATCAACTTCTACTTCAAAGACTGTGCGCTTTTCGCCCTCTTTTGTTTCATATGAACGTTGCTTCAAACGACCAGAGAGAATGACTCGCATTCCCTTGGTTAGTGACTCGGCAACGTTTTCTGCTGCTTGCCGCCAAATTTGGCACTGGAGGAAGAGGC
>CAYLYA010000033.1:0-14954 GCA_964387855.1 uncultured Bifidobacterium sp. | reverse complement strand
TGGAGCCGCCTCCGGGATTTGAACCCGGGACCTACGCATTACGAGTGCGTTGCTCTACCCCTGAGCTAAGGCGGCCTTCCGTGCTGGGAAAAAGTACCGTGTTGCTAGGAAATACCCAAACTACGAGTTTTCGTGAGGGCAAACTCAATATCTGAAGCGCACGCAAGCAACGGACTAACCGAGTCATTCAATACTTTGTTCCACCAGCCAATCGTTGCCTCGACAGATTCGCGCTGATTCCACGCGCAACTCCAGTTGAGAGTGGACACTGCCAAATCTGAGCTGAGTTGCAGGGCAATTGCTTCAAGTCCTTCTTCGCTCTGATCCGCAAATTCAACTGACACGGGACGCGGCCAGATCTCTCTGCTGATTTCGACGACCTCGCTCACGGAAATGCTGTCGCTATCAGGGCCGAAATTCATCGCGGTGAGTTTGTCTCCAGCAAGAGCAGACTCCAGAGCCATCACGTAACCAACAAGAGGATCCAATACGTGCTGCCATGGCCGCGTGCTCTTTGCATTGCGAACCTTTACGACAGTGTCAGTGGAGAAGCCACGAACAAGATCAGGGAGCAGGCGATTCTCCGCCCAATCCCCTCCGCCAATTACATTACCGGCTCTTACGGAAACGACTTTGGGTCCATTTGTTACCTTGGAAATCTGCTGCCAAGCAGCCACCGTGGATTCTGTTCCCACCTTGCTTGCACTATATGGGTCCTTGCCCGCGAGCGCATCTGACTCCACAAACTTGTTTCCTGAATTATCATTTCGATAGACCTTGTCAGTAGTCACGACAATAACCCCTTCGACACTTGCTGTTGCAAATGCCGAATCAAGAACGTTCACCGTTCCCATGACGTTGGTCTCAAAAGTGAGCCGAGGGCTTTCATACGATTCAAGGACCAGCGGTTGGGCTGCCATGTGAATGATCGCCGAAGGCTTGTGCTTGGACATGAAATTGCGTACTGATTCAAAGTCACGAATGTCGAGAAATTCTTCCGTCATAGCGCCTAAACGTCCCGCCCTTTCATACAAAGAATGGGGTTGGGCCGGGAGTGAAAGTCCGATGACGGGTACCTCTAGCCGCTCTAGGAGCAGAGTGAGCCAAGTGCCTTTAAAGCCGGTATGTCCAGTAATTAGAACTGGTCCCGGCAATTCTCGGAGCCGCCCGCCTAAGGTTAAATCCATGTGCAAACAGTAGTCTTGTCTCATTAATGGATGAGCCAGGGGGCGTGCTCGCCTGAAAAGGGGTTTGAATTGACTTCAGGAAGTGAGGAGTTGGTCGCTCAACTAGTCACTCTTGCCATGAAGGAGCGCCACACGCCCGGAGAATTCGTAGCCGGGCAGACCACAATCCCAGTTGCTGGCAAAGTATTTGGAGAACCCGAACTTGCCGCCGCAGTGAAGGCCAGTCTGGATTTCTGGCTCACCTCTGGCCCCTACTCGGAGGAATTTGAAAGTCGGTTGGCAAAGAGGGTTGGAATGCGCCATTCGTTCATGGTGAACTCTGGGTCATCAGCGAATCTGCTTGCACTCACAAGTCTGACAAGCCCAAAACATGGCGAAAGAGCGCTAAAACCCGGTGATGAAGTCCTTACCGTCGCAGCTGGTTTTCCGACAACCGTAACTCCGATTCTTCAGAACGGAATGGTTCCTGTTTACGTCGATGTGGATCTAGAAACGTACGTTGCCAACGACCGAGCCTTTGAGGATGCAATCGGGCCGAAAACCAAAGCCATCATGATTGCCCACACCTTAGGCAATCCCATCAACCTCGATCTCGTAGAGAAGTTGGTCGCCAAACATAATCTCTGGTTCGTCGAGGATAGTTGCGACGCCCTCGGTGGAACTTATCGCGGCAAGAACTTGGGGAGTTTCGGGGACTTATCAACATTTAGTTTCTACCCTGCCCACCACATCACCACTGGAGAAGGTGGCGCCGTTCTTACCAAGAAGGCGGCTTACAAGACAATCATTGAGTCCTTCCGTGATTGGGGACGCGATTGCTGGTGCGCAACAGGTTGCGAGAACACGTGCCTGAAAAGATTCGAGTGGCAACTCGGTGAGCTTCCTAGGGGTTACGACCACAAGTACATCTACTCCCACTTGGGATACAACATGAAGTCTGGAGATATTCAGGCGGCCATCGGTCTAGCGCAACTAGATCGGCTCGACACCTTCGTCGAATTACGACGAAGAAACTGGAAATATCTCAGGGACGGACTTGCAGACCTCGAGGATTACTTGATGCTGCCCAAGGCAACAGAACACAGTGACCCATCGTGGTTCGGGTTCCTCCTTACCGTGCGACAGGAAAGTCCGAAGACTCGAAATGAAATGGTCCAAGCACTCAATGAGCGAAAGATTGGCACGAGGTTGCTCTTTGGTGGAAACCTCTTGCGCCAACCAGCGTTTATTGGAACCCCGCGCAGGGTCCACGGAGAATTGAAGAACACGGACATCGTCATGAATGACACTTTCTGGGTGGGTGTATGGCCAGGGCTGACGATTCCCATGTTGGATTACGTAATCGAATCTATTCACGAGATTCTAGGGAGGACCTCATGAGCACTCCTAAGGTTCTGGTCTTTGGCGCTTCAGGCACGCTTGGTTCGGCTTGCCTACACGAGTTGAAGGAGCAAGGTTTCGAAGCAATCCCGGTCGGTCGAGATCTCAGCGCCCTCAAGGACATTGGCAAGATTGATGGTGCAGTGTGGGCCCAGGGGGTGAACTTCACGGGCAAATTCGCTGAAATTACCGATGAGGCGTGGGATGAAATCTGGGACGCCAATTTCACTTTCATAGTGAAGTCATTAGGAATATTGCTCCATAACAATTCTTTCAATATCGGAGCAAGGCTTGTAGTCATTAGTTCGGTCTGGCAAGAACTCACCAGAGCAGAGAAGGTGGCCTACATTGCGTCGAAGGCGGCAGTCGGAGGTTTAGTTCGAGGCCTTGCATCTGATCTGGGGCCTGAAGGAATTTCGATCAATGCGGTTCTACCAGGTGTCATAGATTCACCAATGACAGAGAAGAATCTCTCACTTGAGCAGATTGATGGAATCAAGTTGGGGACTCCCGGCGGTGAGCTTGCGTCATCAGAGGAAGTAGCCGAGGTTGTCGCGTTCTTGATTGGCAGGAAGTCTGCGGGCATCAACGGTCAGTCAATCATCGTCGATCGCGGATGGTCGATCACTCGAAATGTTTGAGCTTTCCATCGAGAGTTCAACTAGGTCCTATCCGATCACCATCGGGGTCGGAACAGTTGAGACGATCAAGGGGCAAGATTCGGTAATCATTGCTGACAGCAAACTAGATAGAGTCTCGAAATTATTTAGCGATCGAGTCATACAAGTTGAAGCAACAGAGGCAAAGAAGAATCTGAGCACCTGCGAATCAGTGATTCAACAGATGAAGGCATTGGGATGTAACCGAGACTCCGTAGTTGTGGCAATAGGAGGCGGCTTCGTACAAGATATCGCCACCCTTGCTTCAGCCCTCTATATGCGCGGAATTTCCTGGACATACGTGCCCACAACTTTGATGGCGATGATGGACTCCTGTATCGGCGGAAAAAGTTCAATAAATGTCGGCGAGGCCAAGAATTTAATCGGCAACTTCTACCCTCCGATGGAAATACTCATTGACCTTGCATTTGTTGCATCCTTGGATGACAAGGCAATTGCCTCTGGCCTGTCAGAGGGCGTGAAGATTTGCTACGCCAAGGGTCCATCCGCATTCGCCGCTTTCTGCGCCTTCCGCCAAGGGGTCACCGATTACGCCACTCCCCACGGCGCTGAACTAGTGGCCCACGTGCTCAATGCAAAGAAGTGGTTTGTGGAAACCGACGAGTTCGATCAAGGACCTCGAAAATTGCTCAATTTTGGGCACACTTTCGGGCATGCCTTGGAGTCGGCAACACAGTTCTCGATCCCCCATGGAATAGCCATTGGGATCGGCGTTTTGGCGGCGTTGAACCATCCGCTGTCGCACCAAGGCCCAAATGAGCAGCGATTAGAGGAGGAATGTCTGTCGATCTTGGCCCCCATCGCAAAGGAATTCAGGGGGGTTCTCGCACAATTTGATACGGTGAAATTCGAGAAAGCCTTCCTGGATGACAAGAAGCATTCGAAGGAGAACTTTCGCCTCGTGCTCTCCCAACAGGGAACGCTGCGCCTAGTCGATGTAGCGCGGAACGAGAAGGCAGTTGCTGATGTAGTCGAGGCCATGCAAGGCGCTCTTGTGAAGGTAGGTGCGCTATGAACCAGACGTACGCAGATCAGTTCTGCGACTGGCTGGTAGAGGCGGGGTACACCCACTGCTTCTTCGTATCAGGCGGCAACATCATGCATCTTCTCAATTCGGCTCGGAAAAGATTTACATGCATTCCGGTGGTTCATGAAGTCGCAGCGGGGATTGCCACCGAATACTTCAACGAGACATCCTCAGACGGACGAGCATTTGCACTGGTCACTGCCGGCCCTGGAATCACGAATATAGTCAGCGCTATTGCGGGAGCATGGCTGGAGAGTCGAGAGCTACTCGTAATCGCGGGACAAGTGAAAAGTACCGACCTTGCCTCCTCAGGAATCCGCCAACGAGGAATTCAAGAGGTCGGCGGCATCGCCATCGTTTCCTCGATTACCAAGTCTGCGGTCCAGATAAAAAAGCCGCTTCCAAAATCGGAGGTGGTGACGGTCTGCGAGGAAAGCCGAACTCCGAAAGCTGGTCCGGTGTTCTTCGAATTCTGCCTCGACGCACAAGGCTCTCCATCGGATGACAAACTCAACGACCCGATCTCGATTCATAAGATCCTTAGTGCAAGCGCCAGCAAAACCCAGATTGACGAGTTGAATCAATTCATCTCTTCTTCGCAAAGACCCATCATCTTGTTGGGTGGAGGCGTTTCACGAAGCGCCATGGCCGAACTCTTGCCTCACCTGGAAGCCGTAGGAATTCCAATCATGACGACATGGAATGGGCTTGATCGTGTTGATACGGCCCATCCTCTCTATTGGGGTCGGCCAAATACGTGGGGGCAGCGAAGTTCCAACGTTCTGCTCCAGCAATCTGACTTGGTGATAGCAGTTGGCACCCGGCTTGGGCTCCAGCAAACCGGTTTCAACTGGAAGGAATTCGCTCCCCTGGCCACAGTAGTTCAGGTGGATATCGATGAAGCCGAACTCACAAAAGGCCATCCTCATGTAGCCCTTCCAATCTGCGCTGATTCAAGCGCAGTCGTGAAGACAATCAAGAGCGATATCGCATCGGGTGATAAGTGGGGCGACTGGAAAGAGTTTGGTCGCGAGGTCCTCTCACTACTGCCCCATAACGAGTCGGTCAATTCTCACGATCCACAATATTTGAACCCATACGATTTCGTTGAAAAACTTTCTGAGATTCTCAACAAGGACGACATCGTTATCCCGTGCAGTAGCGGCGGCGCCTTTACGACAATGATGCAGGCATTTCGACAGAGGCTGGGTCAGATGGTTGTCACGGACAAAGGGTTGGCGAGTATGGGCTACGGTCTCTCGGGTGCCATTGGCGCCTCTTATGCCAATCCCGGAAAGCGCACGATTCTGGTCGAGGGCGATGGAGGCTTCGCGCAAAATATTCAGGAAGTTGGAACTGTTGCGGTGGGCAATCTCCCACTGAAGATCTTCATCTATGACGACGGCGGCTACGCGTCCATACGTATGACGCAAACAAACTATTTCAACGGCGAGTACGTGGGATGCGACCGCGAGACAGGACTTGGATTACCGAACTGGCTTCCCTTCTTTGCCTCATATGGTGTTCGGGCTCACACTTTGGATACCAAGAATCCGTTCTCCGAAGAAGTGCTTGCGATGCTCAACGACGATAAGCCCGCTGCCTTCATCGTTCCGATTGATCCGAAACAAACCTACTTCCCCAAGATCGCCAGCAAAGTAATGCCCGATGGAATGATGCAATCAAATCCACTGCATCTGATGAGCCCTGAGCTTCCAGAAGATGTAGCAAAGCGCGTATTCAAATACTTGAAGGTATAGTTCTATTTAACCTACCGATTGGAAGTGCCGATGAACCGCACCGAACGCAAAATGGTAGAAATCCTTGAAAAAGGAAAAGAAGCCCACGGTGTCGTCAGTGTGAAGGCAGAGTTTGAAGCAGAAGGCACTCGCCCCGACGAACTCTTGCGATTGGTTGATGTAGCAAGGTCGGCCGGCCTTCCGTTAACGTTGAAGATCGGCGGATGCGAGGCCATAAGAGACCTGCTTGAGGCAAAACAAATTGGCGTTAAATACATTGTCGCCCCCATGATCGAGACACCGTACGCGTTGAGCAAATACATTCACGCACGAAACATGGTGTATTCGCCAGACGAGCGCGAAGGCATGCACTTCCTCTTCAATATGGAGACCATTACAGCATACGGCCACCGTCAGGAAATGGCGGAAATGGCGCAGGACTCACTTTCAGGCATCGTGTTCGGACGAGTCGACTTCTCAGGGTCGATGGGGTTGGGCCGATCGGAGATTGAGACCGATGTAATCACAAACAAAATCCTTGATATCGCAGACCTCTGCAAATCTCATGGCCTCGAATTGGTCATGGGTGGAGCGATCTCCATTGACGCCCTTCCAAATCTCAAACGAGTCGAAGCGACTGGCGGGTTGACGCGGTTTGAGACACGTAAGGTCGTGTTCTCAGCCAAATCCGTGGAGGCAGCGAATATTGAGGACGGCCTTCTCAATGCGGTGCATTTTGAACTTCTGTGGCTGATGAATAAGCGCGATTACTACAACACAATCAAGGAAGAGGACCACAACAGAATTGAAATGCTCGAATCGCGTTGGCAGGTCCTAGGAAAAAGCGTTCTGTAAGTCATGTCAGTAGCAGAGCTTTCCACACTGCTTCAAGGCGGCTCTGCTCCTATCCAGAGAATTCTTATAACCGGAGCCTCAGGATGGATCGGTCGCGAAACCATATCTATCCTGAAACCAATTCTTGGGGGCGACTTCTCCCATCGCGTGACTCTGGCTGGCTCCCGCGACGCCATAATCGTTGTGGACGAGCACACCCATCGCGTACAACGACTGCAGGACATCAGAGCGGATCGAAAATTCGATGTGGTGATTCACTTGGCCTTCCTTACTCAAGACAGAGTCACCGAGCTAGGACCAGATGAATTCTCGAGACAGAATCGAGACCTGACTTCCACGGTTTACCATCTGTGTCAAAAAACTAATGCCGAATATGTATTTCTCGCATCAAGCGGGGCAGCAGATCCACAAATATGGGCAAGCTACAAGGATCCTTCAAAGAAGTTATATGGCCAACTCAAGATGGACGAAGAGGAACTCTTCCAGAGCCTTGACGGCGCATTTGTTCAAATCGGAAGAATCTGGTCGATCTCCGGAGGGCATATACAGAAACCCCAAAAGTACGCACTGGGTGATTTCATTCTTCAGGCGCAATCCACGGGAAATATCGAGATGCACACAGCCAAGTTGGTTGAGCGAGCCTATGTCGATGCCGGAGAAATGATGCAGGTTTTCATCCTGAACCTTCTCAAGGGGGCAACTGGCACGATGGACTCTGGCGGCTTCAAAACGTCGCTTCACGATCTTGCCGAGTTGATTCTTAAGGAGCTTCGCCCTGACGGCAAACTCATACTGCCCAAGGAATCCTCATTGAACGAGGCCGACATCTACGTGCCCAATGTGGAGCCGTTCAACCACCTTGCGCGGGCACTTGGGTTCAAGCTGAGTTCCTTAGAGGAACAGATTCGAACTACGGCTAAAGCCCTATCTTCTCGCTGACCACGAAGTTGGGCCGACCCTTAACTTCTTCGTAGACCAGTCCAAGGTATTCGCTGATGATTCCAAGCATCAAAGCCTGCATGCCAAGGCCGCACAGTATCAACGCCACGATAGAACCAAATCCGGCGAAAGGCACGCCGACAAAAAACCATATGAGGGCAAGCGGAACTAGGGCAATAAAGGAGATGGATGAGAGCACCAGGCCGAAGACTGAAATAAAACGCAGGGGCTTGTACGAGTGGGCGAAAATCCCTTTGATCGCCAATTCTAGAACCTTCATAGAATGGGCATTCGATTCACCTGCAAATCGTGGAGGTCGTGTCATTGGGACTCCGACGGATTTAAATCCAACCCAGGCGAATAGTCCTCGTACGAATCGATTGCGTTCAGTCATAGTCCGGACTGTTTCGTAGACCTTTCGATCGACCAGTCGGAAATCTGAAGCGTTCTCAGGTATTTCACCGTCTGAAAGCTTCCCCGCCAATTTGTAGAAAAGACGCGAATTCAATCTTCGAAGGAAACCTATTCCTTGTCGCTCTTGAACTACACCATAGATATTTTCGTACCCCTCCTCCCATTTGCGAAGGAAAGCTGGGATCAATTCGGGTGGGTCCTGCAAGTCGGCAGTCATCAGAATGCAGGCATCGCTATCTACGTACTCGAGCCCGGCAGTCAGACCGCCATCCATTCGGAAATTCCTTGAAAGTCGCAAAACCTTGAACTGGGAGTTCATCGTTGAAATAGATTTAAGTCTTTCCCAGGTGCTGTCGGTCGAGCCGTTTTCAACAATTACAGCCTGCCACTTGTAGTCGGGTTCGCTATCAAAAACGGCCTTCAATCGCGATGTGAGTTCATCAACGCACTGCTCCTCGTTGTATGCAGGAACAATGACCGTCACTGATTTCATTTTGAAATCTTACGGTAGTAACCGTAGGTTCGTCCATGAATTGGTTTGGCACGGCGATGAATCGATCCGTGTGGACTTACGGTAATCTCTCAATATGGCGCCATATGGGGAGTACCTCAATCGCTCTCAATGGAGTCACTCCGATAAATTGCAACAATGGGTCGCTCGTTCAACGCTCAAAGAATTCTTGAGAATATCGAAACTGGATCCCAAGACATCGGACATCTTAGAAATCGGGACAGGGGTGGGCCGTGGCACTCTCGCCGCTCAGTCTCTAGGTTTCCGATCCTACGAAGGGGTAGAGCCAACAAAGAATTTGGCAGATTTTTCCAGAAGAAACTATCAGGTCAAAGTAGTTGAAGATGCGCTCCCGCATTTGGTGAGTTTTTCAGACGGTGAATTTGATGCAGTGTTCTCAATCCACGTCCTCGAGCATGCCAACGGACCACACGAAGCGAGAGCTTGGTGTGAAGAGATGTTGAGAGTCACAAAAAGTGGCGGATTCGTAGTGATCGCCGCTCCCAACGTACTTGAGTACGGAAGATACTTTTGGAACACGGACTGGACTCATGGATATCCGACGACCCCACGACGTGTGTCCCAGATATTCAATAGTTTGGGTGTGGGAGTCGTATTCAAGGGGAACATACATCTGGGAAGAACTAATTCAATATCCGCACTAGCGGCGCACGTGCTTGCGATCGTGTTGCCCACTCGGGTAGGAGACCTCATCACCGAGAAGTTTGTGGCGAGGCCACTTGTGAGTGGTCTTAAAATCGCATCACTGTGGGGGCTAACTTTCGTCGTTGTGAAAAAACCAACTGCAGAACTTTAGTCGATTCGCACAACTCCACTAGGAGTTTGAAGGTGCACGGCAACGATTCCATTTTGACCATCGTTGTCTTCGGGATCTACCCACACAACTTCGATGTCGCCGACGGCATGAGCCATATCGCAACCGCAATACTCTTCGATGCTCTTCTCATCCCCCGCGACCTCGATCTTTACGATCTTTGCATGAGGTTTTCCATCTTCAGATGGATGCTCTTGCGACAACCACTGAATGAAGAATGGGAGTTGAGCATCTTCTAATGTTCCAAGAACACCAATCTGCTTCCAGCGCAGATCAGTTCCATCTGGCTTTGTCCGGTGACCATCCACAGCGGGACGGCCAAGTCGGGACTCAACCTTTGCCACGTCGTCAACGGATACAACCCACGTAAGCCATCCGCCACCTTCTCTGGCTCGCTGCGATACTGCTTTGCCAAACGGTGATGCATCTGATGCCGGGTGATCCAGGGGACAGACAACTTCAATGTAGTGACCATCGTTAAGCGGCATCGTGAAGTTACGCGTGCCAAATCGGGGATGCACCCCTCCATCAACGAATGTCGAGCCGAGTCGGGATCCGAGGCGCTGCACGGTGTCGGCAAGTTGCTCGTGGGAGGTCACATAGGAAACATGGTCTAGGCGCATAAGTAATATCTTGCCCTATCAAAAGGGGTGCTAATTACCATCCTTGCGCAGAGCCTCGGCTAGACGGGCGAGGTACAGGCCAAATCATGCGAAGGAGGTTCGCCCGTTAAAAGATAGTGGTCAACGGCACTGTCGACACACGATGAGCCATGTCCGTAGCCCGTATGGCCATCGCCATTGAGGGAGATGAGGCGCGAATTCAGGATCGTGCTATGAAGATCCAAAGCCCAGCTGTACGGCGTAGCAGGGTCACGCGTGGTTCCCACAATGAGAATTGGGCTCGTTGATATCTTTTTGATAACGGGTGAGGCGATAGTCAGTTTGGGGAAGAACTGGCAAGACAAGCCGCTATAGGCGAGGTAGGGACCGAAGACCGGGGCCTTGTCGGCGAATACTTTCGCCTCGTCTATGATCTCGGCAGTCGTGCGCGGGCCTTTCCAGTCAAGACAATCGATGACGAACTGCGCGTCGGTCTCATTTGTGCTGTAGGTGCCATCGCTGTTCCTCTGTGCGTAGGCATCTGCCAATTCCAGAAAATTCTTGCCGTTGCCAGCAAATGCCTGCTTCAACGCCGCGCGTAGTTGTGGCCATCCGGTGGCGCGATCGTAGAGTGTGTAAGCCGTACCGAGAACTACGAGAGATTCCGTAACGGGTCGTCCGCGAGTGCCAGGCAGCGCCTTGGCAGCTGCATCCTTGAAAAGCGAGATGAATTGCTGTTGCGCTTTTGCAAGTGGCTGATCCAGAACGCAATCCGATCGTTTGTAACAGTCCGCGATGAATGCATCGAGTGCTGAATCGAATCCGATGGCCTGCATGAGATTTTGCTCTGCACTGGTCACTATGGGACTTATGGCGCCGTCGAGAACCATTCGTCCGACGTTATCGGGGAAATAATCCGCGTACAAAGTGCCAAGATAAGTGCCGTAACTGACACCTAAATAATTGAGTTTCTTCTGACCAAGGGCAGAACGCAATAAATCCATGTCGCGCGCAGAGTCGGCTGTGCTGTAATGCAGGATGTCCTGTGTATTGGACTCACAAAGGGATACATACTTGCGCATCTCCTTGATTAACTCATCAAGTTCCTTTTGATTGTCAGGTTTGCTATCGGCGGCAAACGAGGCATCGGTTTGTGAGTTGGTGAGGCAGCGAATCGGATCACTTCCGCCTACACCGCGTGGGTCGAAGCCCACGATGTCATATTTCTCAAGCAAAGACGGGCTAAATATGAACTCCGCGTTGTAGGCATAGTCGACCCCGGACGCACCGGGGCCACCCGGATTTATGACAAGAGAGCCAATCGTGTCCCGTTGACTGGATGCCTTGAGGCGAAGAACATGAAGTGTGAACCGGCCTTCCTTGAGATTTGAGTAGTCAACAGGAACTTGGAGGTAAGTGCACTCGAAGCCGTCATAACACTTTGACCAAGTGAGTTTCTGAGATTGATAGTCAGCAAGAGAGGAAGGCAGATGTTGTGCCCGCTCTATGGAGAAAGTACCCATAAAGACGAGGACAATCACGACGGTAAGTGCAATGGCCCGCTTTCTTGGGGAGATCATCGAGCCAGAACGCACATCAGCGCCTCAATGGTGAGCAAGGGCGCGGCATTGAAACTCAAGTTGTTGCGTGCTTGCATGATTGCATCAATCTTCTGCAGAGTCCTCTCGGGACGCGTCTGCTCTGCAAGTTTGAAAATCTTTTCTGCGAGCTCTTCGTTGATGAGAGAATCATTTAGCGAAGACTGAACCATCAGAACGTCGCGGTACAACGTGGCCAAGTCCAATAGCGCACCGTCTAGCGAATCACGGACCATCCGAGTGGCTCGCGACTTCTGCTCCTTCTCCAATTCTTTAAGGGCTTTCGATCCGCCGGTCGCCATGCCACGTCCGGTGGCTCCTTGCCCCCATGCAAGTCCAAGTTCTTGCGACTCCTTCTCAGAGCGCGCATCGGATTGAGCATTGGCCTCGGCTGTTGCCAGTTCTACAAGAGTTGCGGCTGCTGCAAATGCTGAAGAAATATCGGTGATGGAGAAAGGCAAATTCATAATCGTGTTTCGGCGAGAGCGAATTGATTCATCACCTGCCAGACGTCGAGCTCGACCGATATGGCCTTGGCTAACCCGCGCAGCAAAATCAGCCATCACAGGCGAAATACCATCGCGTTGAACCAACACCTCGGCCACATCGCTATTAGAAGGCGTGCGAAGTTGAAGGTGGCGTGCGCGCGAGCGGATCGTTGGCAGAACATCGAACAAAGTAGGAGCGCATAGCAACCAGACCGTCCGAGCCCCGGGCTCTTCAATCGCCTTAAGGAGTGCGTTGGCCGCAGATTCTGTAAGCCTGTCTGCGTCCTCCATCACGACCACCCGCCAACCTCCCACACTCGGTGCCCAAGCCACGCGCTGGAGGAGTTCTCTCACCTCATCGACTTTTATAGAAAGACCTTCAGTGCGCAGAATTTCGACATCTGCATGCCCGCCAGCCTTGGCGGTTCGGCAGTCAATGCATGTTCCGCACCCTCCATCGGGGCAGATGAGCGCAGCTGCGAAGGCTATCGCCGCGCTCGATCGTCCGCTGCCAGGAGGCCCGGTGAAAAGCCAGGCATGCGTCATCTCCTGGGTCTCTTCGCCATTGCGCGAGGCGCGAACGGCATCTTTTAAAGAAGAGACTATGTGTGATTGACCAACGAGTTCATCGAATACTGACATGACGTTCACTTAGTTTTTGTTTTGCGTTTGAGCCCTTGAGGAATCCGACGCGTTTTCTCTTTTTTCGGAATCTTGCTTAAAGCAGGCAACTCTGCAACTCGCGTGATGATACTCCGATGAATATCTTCAACGCCCATTCGTCCATCGATGACGAGATAGCGTTCGGGGTCGATTAGTGCCAACTGCAAATACTCTTGGCGAATTCGCTCATGAAAGGCAAGAGGCTCCGCCTCAAGTCGATCGAATTTCTTCAACCTGCTCAAGCCGATTTCTGCCGGCAAATCCAAAATGATAGTCAGGGTCGGAAAGAGTGATTCCGTGGCCCATCTTGAAATGCGCGCCACTTCTCCTGGTTCGAGAACTCGTCCTGCCCCTTGATAGGCAATCGATGAATCGAAGTAACGATCGGTAACGACAATCTCGCCTGCTTCAAGAGCGGGTCGAATGACCGAGAAGACATGGTGGGCACGGTCTGCTGCGTACAACAATGCCTCTGAACGAGGAGAGATCTCCCCGGTGCTGTGCGACAGCAAAATTTCTCGAAGATCCTTCCCGAGAGACGTGCCGCCCGGTTCGCGAGTGAGAACGACCGAATGCCCTTCGTCCTCAAGCCATTTCTTGAGTAGCTTCGTCTGTGTCGATTTGCCCGAACCTTCGCCGCCTTCGAATGCGATAAACAAGCCCTTAGTCGGTGCGCCGGTAATCGCGCCCAATTCGCCTTTGAGGGCGTTTGATACGTCACTCCAGAAAGAAACACTTGGGCGGTCTTTCATCTGATGGTACGAGACTGCCCCAATAGCTGTGGCAATGATGCCCGCGAAGAAGATCGTGATCGCCGCGCCGTTGTAATTAATGTGAATATTTTGAAAGGCCAGCGATTGCTTGCCAACAACAGCCGCGATCAAAGGCGATATTGCAAGCACCGCGACAAGGGTGACGCGGATGAGGGATTGCATAAATGCAAAAGTACGCCCGCGCACATCGTCGGCTGTTTCCATCCCCAACATCGTGAAGCCGGTAACCCAACAGACTCCCGAAAACGAACCAAGCACAACAACGATAAATACCGCAAGGACTAGGTTTGGAATCAAGGCCAGAAGAACCAGGAAAACTCCCGATGCCGTAAGAGATGCACCAAAGAGACGCCGACGCGAGAACTGAGCGAAAATCTTTGGACCAAAAGCAATTCCCAGTGCAAGTCCAGTAAAGACAGAACCAAAAAGAACACCATAGGCGGCGTTCCCGCCGCCAAGATCACCAACGAATGTTCGCGCCAGACCGATGACCGCACCTGCTGCGATAAACGCACCAGTCATGCCGACAATCAAACCGCTGACAATCTTTGACTTGCGGACCGAGCGCCAACCTTCAAGAAGGGACTTCCCAACGCCCGCTTCCCCGGCGGTCTTTGATGCAGCTCCCTTGGGGATCTCGTGCAGGCCCCACGCCGTCCATGCACCGAAGGCGAAACTTGCCGCGTTTATATAGAGAGCCAGATCGACGGAGTTGCCTTTGAAGAACGGAACCGCATTGGCCAGCGCCCCACTGATAAGGGCAAGGAATGAGAAGAGCACAGCTGCGATTGGCGCAGTTCCGTATGCGGCCAACAGTGAGACCTGGTTTGCGCTCTCCAGTTTCTCCTTCGGCACTAGATTCGGCACGCTCGCCTCTTTTGCGGGCGACCAGAACAGTGTTACGCACTCAACCAAAATGGTGGCGGTATAGAGCCAGACAAAGTTGCCGACAATCGGAATCGAAATATAGAACGCGGTACGCAGTATGTCAGTGACGATCATCAATTTCCGACGATCAAAGCGATCAGCAATGACCCCCGCGATCGGCCCGAGGAAGACCGAGGGAACCAGGCGCGCTATGAAGACACCGGCGATCGCGTAGTTGGCCTTGGTGTAATTGCCGTGCGAAAGCTGTTGGGCCATCGCCGTCGTCGCCAGAAGGCCGAGCCAATCCCCGAGGGAGGAGAAAGCCATGGAACGCCAGAGCCTGCGGAAGGCAGGTATAGCCATCACCCCACGGGTTTGATCCTGTGCGGGAGGTGC
>CAYLYA010000032.1:0-15595 GCA_964387855.1 uncultured Bifidobacterium sp. | reverse complement strand
AAGTGGAGAGCGTAATGTTTGACTCGCGATTGGATCCGCAACAACATCGCGATGCTCTTAAGGCCTTATCTTCGGAAAAGTTTGATGTCCTTGTTATCGGTGGAGGAATCAACGGCGTTGGAGCTGCCCTGGATGCGGCTTCAAGGGGCCTGAAAGTTGCCCTGGTGGAGCCGCGCGATCTGGCATCAGGAACATCAAGTCGCTCGAGCAAATTGATTCACGGCGGCTTACGTTATCTCGAACAATATGACTTCAGGCTTGTTCGCGAGGCTCTGCAGGAGCGCGAGGCATTGGTCACCTCCCTTGCTCCTCACTTGGTCAAACCAGTTGCTTTTCTCTATCCACTTCATGAAAAACTTAAAGATCGCACATACGTCGGCGCGGGCCTAGCCCTTTATGACGTCTTACGTGGTTTCCAGCGCGCTCTTCCATGGCATAAGCATTTGAGTCAGAAGAACGTTGCACAGGTTGCCCCGTCTTTGCGGCAAGATATTGTTACCGGAGCGATCAAGTACTTTGATGCCCAGGTTGACGATGCGCGATACACCATGATGGTGGCACGGACCGCCGCACGTCACGGAGCCGTCATCGCAACAGGGGTCTCCTGCGAGTCCCTCATTAAAGAAGGAAAGCGCGTCATCGGCGCAGTGGTTCGCAATGTTGAGACTGGCGAACACATCAATGTAAGTGCGGGTGCGACCGTAATGTGCGCTGGTGTGTGGAGTGATGATTTACACGAGCGCTTTGGTCTCAAGGCCGGCTATGAGGTTCGCATGAGCAAAGGTGCTCATATCGTGCTACCGGGCGCTGCCATTAAATCTGAAGTTGGCATCATTCTAAAAACCCCCGTTTCTGTGCTGTTCGTCATCCCCTGGGGCGATAAGTGGATCGTGGGCACAACAGACACGGATTACAAAGGCGACCGCGACGAACCTCTTGCTAATCGTGACGATATTGATTACATCCTTGCGCAGGCAAATAGGATTCTCGAACCTGCATTGCGATACGAGGACATCATCGGCGTGTACGCAGGTTTAAGGCCTCTTGTTTCGCGGAAAGCGGATGCGTCAACGACGAAGCTCTCGCGTGAGCACACCGTTGATCGACCAGCCCCTGGATTTGTCAGTATTGCGGGCGGCAAATACACAACGTATCGGGTGATGGCCGAGGACGTTATTGATTTGGCCGGCAAGGAACTTCACAAAGAAGTTCGTGATTCCACAACAGATCGGCTTCCAATTGTGGGGGCTGACGGGTACAACGCACTTGTTCAGCAGGTGCCCCTGATCTCTTCAGAGACTCATCTTCCTGAATCAACCGTGACGCATCTTCTCGATCGGTATGGCTCGCTCATCAGCGAAATTCTTGAATTGATTTCGCATGACTCGTCGCTGGCCAGACCCTTGGGTGGAGGTCTGCCGTATCTTCGAGCAGAAATATATTATGCAGTCAGCCACGAGGGAGCCCGGTCGGTGGAGGACGTCGTAGCCCGTCGCACGCGAATTGCATTTGAAGCCGAAAAAAACGGCTCCGCACTTCTTGAGGATATCGCCGACATCATTGCTCCTCTTCTGGACTGGAGTCGCAAGGATCGTGCTGAGTCAATTGGCAAGTACCGCGCGATCTTGGAAAGAGAGCGGGCAGAGGCAACACGGCTGCTCCACATTGATTCGGCGGTTAGTTCTTAATCTGATTTGTGCATCCGTCTACCGCAGGCGCCTTGGTTGGTTTGGGTGTGGGTTTGACAGTTGGTGTAGCCGTTGGTGTGGGAGTCGTCGTAGGTGTGGGCGACGGCGTTGGTCCCGGGGTGATCGTCACTTGAACTGGGACTGAACTCGTTGCATGAGTTCCCGATATATCCGTGAAGACGATCGCACCATTCCATGTTCCGGCAGGAAGTCCCTTAACTGTTAGCGTCCAACTTCCGCTGGATGACCTGACCGCGCTCTGCATGGGGGTCAGATTGAGGCCGCTTAAAGGGTCAGCCACGAATTTCACGGTACCGGTCACAACGGGTGTCTGTAATGGACGTATCACATCAACCATAAACACGACCGGTTTGTCGGAACTGCTTGAGGTCATAGATTTTACAGAGGTGGTTGTAGGTTCTTGGACCGGCATGAGATCTGCGGCTTCCGGTGTCCAGGTGCCTTTCACTAAATCCAAGAATGCACTTGTTGTTCCACGGAATACATTTAGATCGACTCTTGTTCCCGGGACGCCATACTTCTTCGCAATTCCGCAGGACGTGTACTGCCAAACTATCCACAGGGACGAGCAGTTGGATGTCGTCCACGAGTGAACAAAACACCCTGCGGTTTTCTGCCCTGGCTGAGAGAGCGGATCAAAGGGATTGAGTGAGTAGTGGGCTATCCAGAGCGGATACTTGAGAAAATCCGAACTTCTCGTCATGGCATTTTCGAGGAATTGTGGATATGAATAGATAATCGGCGCGCGACCGGTCTTATCTGCTACGGCAGAGAGCCACGTGCTCGCCCACAGCGTCACTGCGTTTCGCGATGCGTACTTGGCGCATGAGCCACTTGCAGACACTCGAACGCAGTTGTTTTCAAGATCCAAGGCGTAGGAAAGATCGCGATTGGTGTACCCACCAAGACTGGCCAATCGCCAGATCGCTTTCTGTGCCTGTGCCTTCGCGTCCTGGACGATGATTGTCGTATCGGAGGTATCGGGCAAAGTGGCGTAATAGTAAAACCCGGTGTAGATCCCTGCCGCTTGCGCCGCATTGTGATCCATCACAAGATACTTCAAAGCCTGAGCGTCGGAGGTGTCTCGAGAATCTGAGGACTTGATCATGACAAATCTGATTCCGGCCTTGTACATCTTCACAAAGTCAATGGGAGCATTGCCAGGATGTTGCCACTTGCTGATATCCATTCCGTGAATGCGTCCTCCAGGACCATTCTCGCTGATCAGTAATTCGGGATCCGCGCTGTTCATTTCTGGCGTTTGTTGAATTCTGACCGATCGAGGGCTGGAATACACTCGCTCATTACCCACGGTTGCGACTGCGCGATATTTCACCGTCGCATTCAATGCAGTGGCCACTGCCTCGATCTTCCACGTTCCCGAAGAAGTCGTTGAGGTGGCTAGAGCAGTTCCACGCCATTTCTGATTGATCTCGACCTCGATGATCACTTTCTGCGCCTTCTTGACGGGCTTTAACTGCCCGAAGAGGCTGACTAGAGGGTCGGTAACACTAGGAGTCTGTCTTACCGTCAGAGAGAGGCTGCTAGAGAGGCCGAGAGCAGGGGAGAGGTTGGAGCTGGCTAGTGCAACAACGACACAAAGGAGTAGGGGAATACCTCGAAGTTTCATTTTTCATCTACTACCTGTAGTTCGACCCCAGCAACAGCTCTGATCGCATTTTCTAATGCGACTTTGTGGTGCTGGCGAATGTTCTCGTACTCAAGGTTTCCAGCGAATTTTTGACTGTCTGAGAAATCAAGGTGCAACTGCGTCCCTTCCAATCTTGCAAGACGTGCATCGAAGAAGGCAATCCACGCCATGCGATCTTGTCGCTCCAGATAGTCGAGGACATCGCTCCATTGGGAGCGGAGAACAGTGAGATCCATGTTCAAGACGATACCCGACCAAACTTAAGATCGGCGAACTCAAATTCTGTGAACCTACCGCCTGGGCGCGCCAATCCACTTGTTGTACTCATTTGTCATCAAAACACGGAGATTATGGCTGCGATCAGGCGAGATGCCGAGGTGACAGGCAATGCGTGCCACGATTTGTTCGACCGACTTCTCGCTCACGTAGCGCAAGCGTCCGATCTCCCCGTTGCTCATGCCCATGGCCACAAGACGTAGAGTCTCCGCCTGAACATCGGTGAGTTGATTCACGGTCGTGATAAAGGACTTTTCGTGGCGAGAGGCATATTTGTTGACCCACTGTTTCTCCTCTTGGCATTGGAGAGCATGGATTGAATCGGGAATCGCGTCGCAAAGTGCGTTGAGATCAGACAGGGAACGTTTGAGGACTATTTGTGATCCTTCTGGAATGTCATCTTCTCGAAGTCCGATAAGCCGGAGGTCCGGACATGCCGATGTAATGACAAGGCCAAGGTTTGCAATTGTTTTGCGCATGCTCTGCGCCAATGAGATACCGCGGTGATCATCAAACTGTGCGTCAATAACAACTACTTCTGGCAGAAGCGTCTTGAACAGGTTTGCCGCGGCTACAGCGGTATGCGCTTCCCCAACGACGTTAATTCCGCGAAGGCGCATGGCCTCGGCCAGGGTGATAAGTTCGAATGCATCGTCGTTGACGAGTAGCACTCTTTGAGGCATGGTCAAAACTAACTTGTCGGACTGGATTTGCGTGGAAGTGGGTTCATATTCCTTTATGCAATAGGTCACTCACTATTTTTGGAACTGCATGAGTGATCCTCATGGCTGTGATCGGTCCGCCCGCCGAGGCTAATTGAGCAGCTTTGGCATGGATAAAGCAGCCGGTGGCGGCGAGCCCTGAGAGGAACTCGGGCTGTTCGGCGATTTCCTGTGCATGGGTCGCAACGAGGGCTCCAAGGATTCCTGCAAGAATGTCGCCGGTCCCCGCCGTGGCGAGCCAGGTCGTCGCCGAGGGGAGTTCGATTTCGCGGTCTTTGGAGACCACGTAGCTGATATTCCCTTTGAGAAGGACTGCCACGTTCAGTGAATCGGCCGCAAATCGAGCCCATTTCTTCGGCTCGCTCTTTACTTCACGATCGGTGACGGTGATACCTGAGGCGCAAAGGAGCGAGGAGAGTTCGCGGTAATGAGGTGTGATGAGCACTGGACCGCGAAGACGGGGAAGGAGTGAGAGCCCGCCAGCATCAAGGACAACTGGAACTTGCTGGTCAATCTTGGCGCGGATGGTGAGTTCGCGACGCCATCCGATCCGATCCGCATCGATCCCCGAGCCGATCACCCATGCCTGTACCTGACCGTCCTCGGTGACCACTTCGGGTCGGTGGGTGAGAACGAGGGTGGCTGCTCTTTTGGGTCCCAGGTAGCGGATCATTCCGACACCTGTGCGCATCGCGCCTTCGCAGACCATCACGGCGGCACCGGGGTATTGAGTTGAACCTGCGATTACTCCAAGTACGCCACGAGAATATTTATCGTCGTAATCGGTGGGCACAGATATGAACATGCGCGCGTCTTGATCGGTCCACTGCTGCCATTCTTCCATGCACACAGTCTTGCTCAAAGTGCCAAATAATGTAATTGGCTACTACGAAATTGGCAATGCCCTGAAGGCCGCGCAAAGCGTGCGGATGCAGGGGTGATCATCGCCAGATCTTGGAAACGAGATTCTAGTGCTGTCAGTCGATAAATCGGACTCCCTCTATTGACATTTGGAATAGCGCAGTTCTATAAATGTCTTGTCCCATTGATTTAGATTTCGGTCTAGGTTGATGAGAAGCGGATCGGGAAACAATCCTGGTACTTCCTCAAAGAAGTTACCAACACGGCGACGACGTGGGGGTTGGGAGAACGGCAGGTTCGAGTCGGTCTATAAGTGGTGAGTTTTTTCGGGAAACTGAAGAAACGCTGGTCCGTCGGCTTTCGTCGGTCGATAGCGATAACAGAATATATTCACCTAAATAGCGTGACGACATAGTGGGGCCCCTCGAACATCTATTTCGAGGGGCCCCACACACGTATTAAGCCATATGGCGTCCCTGCTTCTGAGGCAAGACACGCAGAAGGGTTTGGATCTTAGGAAATTATGCGGTGTATTCGAGCCGAGTCATCATGCCAGCTTCCGCGTGATACGCATTATGGCAGTGAATCATCCAACGTCCTGGATTTGCCGCCAGGAAGTCGACGTTTACGCCTCCCATTGGAGGTACAAGAACGGTGTCTTTCCGGGCACCCAAACCACCAGCACTGGCTAATTGGAAAGTATGTCCATGCAA
Organism: uncultured Bifidobacterium sp.; assembly: GCA_964387855.1. Lineage (GTDB taxonomy): Bacteria > Actinomycetota > Actinomycetes > Nanopelagicales > Nanopelagicaceae > QYPT01. The sequence continues at coordinate 9,663 of CAYLYA010000032.1, read as the reverse complement.
GTGTATCGGATGAGGCATCATCGACATATTTCTAATTCGCAATCTAGTCATTTCTCCAACTTTCACCGGGAGAGGTGTGGTCTCCTGATACGTGCGGCCATTAATCTCCCATTGATATGGGTTCATGCTCCCGGTTAGCACAAGATTGTGAATCCGATCAGGCTTGCGCGCAGGAAGTCGTACCCCATCGGCGGCGTGTAACAAATCTGCTGTGAGTGGAGTGTTGCTCATTTCATTAGGGCGGAAATTTTCCATCGGCGCACTCCCACTTCCAGTTCTAATGAGTGCACGGGCGATATCGGACTTTCCCACTGGTTCGGCAACGAAGGGAAATACGCCATCGCCTACAGTGACGACGACGTCATATCGTTCGCCCATTCCGATTCGAAGCAGAGCGGTGTTGTAGGGCTTGACCGGAAACCCATCGCTATGAGTGACGGTCATCGTATGTTGAGCTAGCGCAACATGGAAAATAGTATCTGCGGCCGCATTAATTATGCGTATTCGTACCCGTTCCCCGGGCCGGACGGTGAGCAAATCAGGATCGTTCTTCGGCCGACCATTGATGAGATACATGGGGTAGGTGACGTCACCGCTGTCCATTCCACTCATGGAGCCCATGTCCATGCCAGCCATACTTGAAGTATCGCCTGTTCCTTGCATGAGATCCGCCAAGATTTCATCCGGGTTCTTTCCGACTCCATCGGTCCAGTCGTCCAGTATGAGAATCCATTCTCGCTCATACTTGGTGACCTCATTTGGATCGTCGACTATGAACGGTGCATAGAGACCGCGATCAAGTTGCGTTCCGCTGTGAGGGTGAAACCAGTATGTTCCCGAATCCGGTGTGATGAAATCAAAGTGGAAGTTCTGTCCTGGAAGTACTTCTGGTGTAGTTATTCCTGGGACCCCGTCCATGTCATTTCGAATTGCCAGTCCATGCCAATGCACGCTAGTGGGCACCATCAGTTCATTGGTAAAGGAAACTTTGACACGATCGTTCTTGTTTACTCGGATTGTCTTGCTAGGCAAAGAATCGCCGTACACCCATGTACTTGCGATCCTTCCTCCCAAGTCAACCTCTGCCAGTCGGGCTGAGAGTTCGAAGGATTCAATTTTGCCGCTCCACACAAGGGCGGACTCGCGCGCTTGGATCTCGTTTAGACCTAGGAGTCGAGGTCTCGAATTCAGTTCGAGGCCAGCCAATCCACCTACCGCGCCTATCCCTACGATTGCCGCTAGAACGCCACGTCGACTTACTTGGGGCATGCTCAATTCCTCTCCATGCGAGCCTTGCGATATTTCCAGGTGATCGTCTCAGGAGAGATGGGTGGAATCCTCTTCTTTGTCTAAAGATTCGATGAAGATGCCTTCTTTACGGAATCTTTAAGGTTCCCATGGACCGATCTCAATGTTTCCTCTTTAACATAGGACTAGAAGTTCTAACTAGGAGGAAGCCATGATGAATTGGTACCGAGATGGGTATGGGTGGTCAGACGGCGGAGGCATGATCCTCATGGCCGTCATATGGATTCTCATTATTGGCTTGGGTATTTGGCTGGTTACATGGTTGACACGAAGAGACACATCAGTTCCACGGGAAGAGACACCCCGACAGATTCTTGATCGCCGCTTCGCCGCAGGTGAGATCGATGCAGCCGCGTATGCCCAGGCACGAAGGTTGATTGAGGGACACTCCCCAGACGTGAATGAGACCAAGTAATCTAGGGAGCCTCTTACGTTTGAGAAGTGGAACTAAGTGAGTCGGAGATTACGGGTACTTGTTGTTGAGGATGAAGTTGAACTGGCTACGGTCGTTGCCAGTTACTTCGAGCACGAGGGTTATCTAGTGGAGACCGCTGTCGATGGACCGACCGCAGTTGAGAAGGCCAGGAATGGCAAACCTGATCTGATTGTCTTGGATCTCATGCTCCCTGGATTTGATGGTATTGAGGTTTGCAGGCAAGTCCGCACTTTTTCAGACGCCTATATATTGATGTTGACGGCCCGTGACGAAGAAGTTGACAAGATTGTGGGTTTTGCAGTCGGAGCGGATGACTATTTAGTGAAGCCATTCTCACCTCGTGAGTTGATCGCACGATCAAAAGCGATACTGCGCCGACCCCGCAGTCAGGAGGCAGGTGAGTCCCGAGGACCTTCATTAACAGCGTTGCGCTTCGGAAATCTGACGATTGATCCTGCTTCACGCATCGTGACCGTGGGGGATACTGTCATTGACTTAACCCGTACTGAGTTTGATCTACTGGAGATCATGGTGGAGAGTCCGAAGAACATTTTTTCGCGACGGCAACTTCTTGAGCTCGTGTGGGGTGGAGACTGGTACGGAGAGATCCACGTCGTGGATGTTCATGTCGGGCATTTGCGGAAGAAATTAACTGATGCAGGAATGGCTAAAGGCGCGATTCGCACTGTCCGCGGAGTTGGGTATGGAATGGAAATGAAGTGAGAACCCGTCCCAAGCCACGGTTGATTACTCAACTGTTGGTGGGGCAGACGGTTCTAATTGTCATTGCCGGCGTCACGCTGGTTGGGACTGCATTGCTTGTCGCTCCTTCTATATTTAATAGACATATGCAAGAAGCTGGGATAGATACCAGTGCCGCAAGGGAGCACATTACCGAGGCGTTTGCGGGATCATTTAGTCTTGCACTAGTAATTGCGATGCTCACGTCGCTCATAGTTGCTGCGGTATTAGCCTGGTATTTGATGCGCCGGATTGCTGAACCAGTTGAGAGTTTGGCGATATTTGCAGAGTCACTTGCATCTGGTGATAGCACCGGAAATGTGGTTGTTGCGAGCGCGACTCCCGAAATTGACCGCCTATCCGTAGCACTTACAGGCATGTCAGCTGAGCTGTCGAAAATTCAGAATGATCAGGCACGAATGTTACGAGATTTAGCCCATGAGTTGCGTACGCCTATCGCCACGATCGGTGCTCTAGTTGACGGCATTGAAGATGGCGTAGTTAAGGGCGATGCTCATTCCTGGAATACAGTTAGGGATCAGTTGCAAAGATTGAACAGACTCTCAAGGGATGTTCGAGATGTCTCGCATTCGTACGATCAGACTCTTAGTAATTTCAAGATTCCTGTCGAACCCAGCGAGATCGGTCTGTCGGCCATTGCAGCATGGGCAGCGCGTTTTGAAAAGAAGGGGGTTCTCCTGGAATTCAAAACATCAGGGGAGATCCCACTGGTTAACGCAGATCCACTGCGGATTGGTCAGGTACTTTCCAATCTTTTGGAAAATGCACTGCGACATACGCCCAAGGAAGGTAACGTCCAACTGATTATCCAATCTGTTGCTGGCGGTGTTTCCTTTTCAGTTCGTGATGATGGAGAAGGCATCTCAACCAATCAACTGCCGCATATCTTTGACCGCTTGTATCGCGGCGATAATGCCCGACATTCAGGGGATTCAGGCTCGGGACTAGGGTTGACGATTGCCAGGAGTATCGCCGAAAGTCATTCTGGAACGTTGTTGGCTACAAGCAGAGGACGTGGTCACGGTTCAACTTTTACGTTGACGATTCCTGCATTCCATTCAGGTTGAGGGATGCCAACTACGCAATCTATTGGCGTTGAGGACGACAGATAGAGAGCTCAACGCCATAGCTGCTGCGGCGATCATGGGGCTAAGACGCAGGCCCAGAAGCGGATAGAGGGCACCAGCTGCAATCGGTATACCTAGCCCGTTGTAAATGAGGGCGAAGAAGAGGTTTTGTCGAATATTGGTCATCGTTGATCGGCTCAATTCGATCGCAGTGACGACGCCTTTTAGCGATCCAGACATCAATGTAATGTCGGCTGCTTCGATTGCCACATCGGTACCACTGGCGATGGCAAACCCGACGTCTGCTTGTGCCAGTGCAGGGGCATCGTTGATTCCATCGCCCACCATTGCAACGAGGTGACCCTGCTTCTGTAATTCGGCAACTGCGCTGGCTTTGTTTTCAGGAAGCACTTGGGAGCGGATATCGGTTTCCAAGATCCCAACTTGGGCGCCGATCGCATTGGCTGTCCTTGGATTGTCTCCAGTGATCATGAGCGTTCGAAGCCCTAGACGCTGAAGGGCTGCAATTGACGTGATGCTAGTTGGCCTGACGGTATCTGCCACTCCCACGACACCCGCTGCCTTGCCGTTGAGGGCAACCAACATCGGCGTCTTGCCTTCCCCGGAGAGACGGTTAGCGACTTCAACCAATGCGCTGGAATCGATGCCGTTGTCATCAAGGAGTTGTTTGTTTCCGACTAGGACATTGTTATTGTCAACGAGAGCGCGTACGCCGCGTCCTGTGAGTGAATTGAATTCCTCTATCTTTGAAAGTGCCAACCCTTTTGTATTAGCACCTTCAAGGATGGCGGAAGCAAGGGGATGCTCGCTCTCTCGTTCTGCACTGGCCACCAGTGTCAGTAAATAGTCTGCATCGAAATCCTTCAGTGCCACGACATCAGTTAGTAGGGGCTTTCCAGCCGTGATTGTTCCGGTCTTGTCGAGAATCACTGAGTCTATTTTGTGTGCAGTCTCCAATGCTTCGGCAGAGCGAATCAAGACACCGGCTTGAGCACCCTTTCCCGTACTCACCATGATGGAAAGGGGTGTAGCCAAGCCAAGTGCGCATGGGCAGGCAATGATCAGCACGCTTACAGCAGCAACTAGTGCATAGGTGAATGCAGGCGCTGGACCAAGGATGTACCAACCCGCAAAGGTGAGGATTGAAATCGCAATAACAGCAGGAACGAATATCGAACTAATGGAGTCTGCCAGACGTTGGATTGGAGCCTTGGTTGCCTGCGCCTGTTGAACCATCTTTATGATTTGGGCTAGAACAGTATTCTGACCGACTTTTGTAGTGCGAATGTGTAACGATCCGGTGCCGTTGAGGGTAGCGCCGATGACAATGTCGCTTTCTCCTTTTTCCACGGGAATCGACTCTCCTGTAACCATGGACTCATCGACCGCGGAGTGTCCAGTTTCGACGATGCCATCTACCGGAATCTTTTCGCCTGGTCTCACAATTACTTCGTCACCGACGAGGACTTGTTCAACTGGAATCTCGATCTCGGCATTATTGCGAAGAACTCGGGCAGTTGGGGGCTGGAGATCAAGTAAAGCCCGGATTGCCTCTCCTGTGCCGGCTTTCGCACGAACTTCGAGAAGTCGGCCAAATAGTATGAGCGTAATGATGACGCCTACCGCTTCAAAGTACACGGCCCGTACATTCGTAGGCAGTATGCGGGGTGCAAAGGTGGCAAGAACACTGTAGCCGTACGCCGCGGTTGTTCCGAGAGTTATGAGGGTGTTCATCTCTGCACTTCTATGGCGAAGAGTTAACCAACCTATGGAATGGATAGGCGCCCCCACGTAAAACATCACGGGAGTAATTAATGCGAACTGCGTCCAATGATTCATGAGAAATAATGGGATATTGATTCCTAATGCGTCGCCCGTCACTGCGATGAGCACGGGTAGTGTCAGCACTGTTCCGATGATTACTCGCCTGGTTAGATCCTGAATTTCGGCAACTCTTCCAATAGCAGCATCCTCTTCATCTTGGGCGAAAACGCCAATACCTGTTGATTCAATCTCGTTTGACTCTTCAATGGGTATCTCGTCTTTCATCTTGTCGGTAACGGAGGCATCAGCGGGATTGATGATTAATTTGCCATGAACCATATTCATGCCACAGGTGAATTCGTATGTGCCAGGGGTGTCGGGTGTGAAAACTACTGTGGTCCGGCGATTTGCGGGTAGATCGGCAGCGATACGAAAAGCTGGAATTATCACCTTCTCGGTGCACGAGCCGCTTTCCTGCCGGTCAAAGGTAATGTTCAATGGAACGCCAACGGTTGCTTGGATTATGTCGGGTGAATACCCGCCTTTTACAATGATCTCGATACTTTGGTTTTTACCTTCACTTGTTGCGTGAGTTGCCTTTCGTGGAGCAAAAAAGAACCAACCAATGACGAGTAGGAGAACAATTGCCCCAATAAGTACGGCGAGATCCGAACCGTTCATTTAGTTTACTTCTCCTTGTCGTGGTCCATTTCATGCCTTGTATTTCCGTGGTCCATCCCATGCATCATGAACATCATCATGACTGGGCAGGCAAGCAAAAGCAAGACTATTGGCGATGCACCCGTCAACAACAGAACTACAGCAAGTGCTACTAGACCACCTAAATAAAGTGTTTTCTTATCGCTTTTCATTCTACTCAACCCTTTCTCTAGCCAGGATTTCTCAAAATGGCGGAGACAACCCTGTCCACCCGCAACCTAAATCTGGCCTCCTTGCCCAATTAATTGCTGACATTTGTATGAAGATTTCATGAAGTTTTTCACCCAAGCGCCGATAGAGCTATCTCGTCTTGCATAGTTCAATTTGAGGCGTACTGTTTTACTTATCTTGGAAAGTGAGTGAATGATGACATTTCAACTTCAATTCTTAGGTGCTGCAGGTACCGTCACTGGCTCCAAATATTTGTTAACTCACAATGGTCGGAAGATTCTTATTGACTGTGGGCTCTTTCAAGGTGCGAAAGCACTGAGGCTCAAGAACTGGGAAGAGTTTGGGGTGAGTCCATCCGAAATTGAGTCAATAATCCTCACGCATGCGCATATCGATCACTCTGGTTATATCCCTCGTCTTGTAAAGGAGGGGTTTCAAGGAAAGATCTATTGCACTCCCGCCACTAAAGAATTGTGTCAAATTCTTCTTCCAGATTCAGGCCATCTCATGGAAGAAGAAGCAGAATATTTGAATAGACATAAGAAGACCAAACACAGTCCGGCGCTTCCACTTTTCACAGTGGAGGAGGCAAATGCCGCTTTAAGTTATTTTGAAGCTGTCCCATTTCACGAGAAAAAATCCCTTGGCTCAGATACTAGTTTTGAATTCAATTACGCAGGCCACATCTTGGGCGCCGCCTCTGCCATCATTGATGTAGCTGGTAAAAAAATCGCGTTTACCGGAGACATCGGCAGAATGAGTGACAGCATATTTTATCCTCCCGAACCCCTGCCCGAGATCGACTATTTGGTGACCGAATCCACTTACGGCAATCGCCTTCACGAACAATCGAACCCGTTAGATGATCTCGCTACTGTCATTAATGAAACGTACAAAAGGAAAGGTGTCATCCTCATTCCTGCATTCGCTGTAGGGCGCACTCAAACGGTTATGAATGATCTATCGCGCCTAAGGAGCCAAGGACGCATCCCAGTATTTCCAATGTTTCTCAATAGTCCCATGGCCACTAATGCGAGCAAACTTTTTTGCGAGTACAAAGCCCTTCACAAGCTGTCAGAAAAGGAATGCATCGAGACATGTGAAATAGTGAAATATGTCCGCACCATTGAGGAGTCGAAGTCATTGAATGTCCGTAAAGGGCCAATGCTTATAATTTCTGCCAGTGGCATGTTAACCGGCGGGCGCATCCTCCACCACCTCAAAGCATTTGCACCATATCCAGAGAATTCGATTTTACTGACGGGATTCCAGGCGTCGGGGACTCGGGGGGATGCACTTGAGAGAGGAGCAGGAGATATAAAGATTCACGGTGATTATGTTCCGGTAAGAGCCCAAATCACGGTCATGCATAATATGTCTGCGCATGCGGATTACAAAGAAATTATTCAGTGGTTTTCAGAATCGCAAGTCAATCCGGAGAGAGTATTCGTCACGCATGGTGAATCTTCGGCTGCCGACGAATTCAGGCGTAGATTAACTGAAACCTTTGGTTGGCAATGCTCGGTCCCGATTCAGGGTGAATTAGTCGTATTGGAGTAGCCATGACGAGTTCTACAAAAAATTGCGACCGTCCTTGTCCCTGCGATGTGATCAGTCACGATACTCAGTTTGTTGTCTTAACTGGGGGCCCTGGTGCTGGAAAGACTGCAGTACTTGAGCTTGTGTCGAAGATGCTGTGCGAGCATGTGGCGGTTTTGCCTGAAGCTGCATCAATACTCTTCGGAGGAGGTTTTTGGCGGTTGGATTCGCGTTCAGGGAAGATGGCTGCCCAAAGGGCGATTTACCATGTCCAAACAGAATTGCAGACGCTTGTCCTTGAAGAGAACAAGTGGTCCATGGCTCTCTGTGATCGCGGAACTTTAGATGGGTTAGCTTATTGGCCGGGCAAAGAATCAGAGTTCTTTGCTGCACTTCATACGGACCTTGAGAAAGAATTTCAAAAATATAGAGCCGTGATTCATTTACGTTCTCCTTCTGCTGAAAATGGATATAACTACCAGAACCCTGTTCGTGTGGAATCAGCAGATACGGCGGCAAAAATTGACATGAGAATCAATGATGTATGGAGGACGCACCCTAATTATTACGTAATCGAAAGCACTGATGACTTTATAGAAAAAGTTCACAGGGCAGCAAAATTAATTCAGTCTTTTGTCCCACGATGCTGCATGGAGCATTTCGAAAGAGTTGTGAGTTGAAGTCGGAGTTTCTTTTCTGACAATCGTCCGTAACTGAAAAGTTGGCCGTCGATCAGAACCCCTGGAGCAAACATCACCGCGTGTTGAATAGCGAGTTTTCTTCCTTCCTCAGTGTCTAGTCGAATTTCGTGGATGTTGAGGGTGTAATCCGCCGTAAGCCGGGAAAGGATTTCTTTGGCTTGATCGCAGAAGGCACATAAAGGCTGAGTGAGGAGGATGATCTCAGTCATGATGAAACTCGACCAGCCTTCATGTCGCTCAGGATGTTCTGGACTGGCACATACATGGTGTATTTCGGTGGTCCTCCATAATCGGCGCGCCAGTCGATCTTGCCATCTGGTCCAACGAGAACGAATGAGTGCCCATCACGGGAATCACCCATCATGCCGTACTGGTTCGCATTGTAGATTTTGGATATTTCCAAATTGGTGTCCCCAAGGGCAATGGCTGTCAGCCCATCATCAGCCATTTTCTGAGCGATCAGGCGTGTCGGTCCACTGGTTATCGTGAGCAATTGGTCAATGCCTGCTGCCTTCAATCTAGCCTGATCGTTTTCAAGATCTCGGATCTGATCCCAACATGGCTGGCATCCGATTCCCTCATGAAAGAAAAGCAGGACTGTCTTCCCTTTGTAATCACTGAGCTTTACGGTTCCGCCTTTGGTGGAGGGAAGGGTGAAATCTGGTGCCATCGCTCCCGACGCCGGGTCGGCGATGGCATAGGGGAATGCAGATTTCTTGCTAACACCGTTTGAATTGCCGGACGGGTTAATGATGATTAGGGAAGAGATGATGACGACAACCAATGCGAAACCTATTGCGATATTTCGTTGGCGATGACTGGTCGGCGTGACCTGTGGTGGTGGGGCTGATGCGCGCCATTTCTTTTTTGATGTCATTTTTGCAACCCTTTTTCTTCGTTTTCTGACACGCAGTTAGGGCATACCTCTTCGTCTACTGTTTCCTTCGTTGGGTGCTCATCTTTATTCCTGTGGTCGATCGCCTTCCAAATCAGAAGTGCGAGACCTCCTAATACCAGGATGCTGTAGATCCATCCTGGTGCGAATGAGAGGGAGCGTTGAATAACGGCCGCGGCGTGCCCAAGTGCCGCAGTGACTTCAACTTGCCAACCATCTGTTGCCATTCCAGGTCCACGAATAGCAAGCACGATGGTGAGTAAACCCATCCCGATCATG
>CAYLYA010000031.1:0-16535 GCA_964387855.1 uncultured Bifidobacterium sp. | reverse complement strand
CGGACAGGTCAGCGTCTTCGTCGTGATACATCGTTGTCACGGTGTTCTCCCTTTTTTCGTTTCCTTGGTTTTCTTAATTCTGGTAATCAGCCTGGGTGCTGATTTCATGAAGCGTCGAGATTCCCTGTGCGCTAAGCGTACGGTCTGAAAGTGCCGCCGTACCACGCTCGAGTGCTACCAAGCCCGACTGGACCAATTCCTTGATCCCATAGGGCGTCAGCGCTTTGAGCAGAGCCTCGATATGAACGCTCTCCGCTGTGCACTGGATTGTGAGTGCCTGCTCGTCCTCGTCGACGACCTTGGCATCGTACCGAGCAACAATGGCGAGGACATCGTCCATCTTCTCTGCCCCCACCTTCACGAGAAGCAACTCGCGATGAACTGTCGAGTCCGCCGGCATCTCAGATACCGCGATGACGTTGACGAGTTTGTAAACCTGCGCCATAACTTGGTCCAGCACATGGCCTTCTAGATTAAGGACGATCGTCATCCGAGAAAGGTCCGGATTTTCTGTGGGGCCTACGGCCAATGAGTCGATGTTGTAGGCACGGCGCGAGAAAAGCGATGCAACGCGTGCGAGAACACCGGGGCTGTTTTCAACGAGAACTGCGAGCGTATGTTTACTCATCACAACTCCTGCGAATCCCAGTCGGGGGCCAGTCCCCGAGCGATCATGATGTCGTCATTTGATGCGCCAGCGGCCACCATCGGCCAGACCATCGCATCCTTGAAGACCCTGAAGTCGACGACCACTGGCTGGTCGTTGATAGACATTGCTTCCTTGATGACTGCGTCTACATCTTCTGGACGCTCGCAACGAAGTCCAGCGCAACCCATGGCATCTGCCAACTTAACAAAGTCGGGAATGAACTTGGATTGAAGAGAAGTATTCGAGTAGCGGCCTTCGTAGAACATGGTCTGCCACTGGCGAACCATGCCAAGGCTTTCATTGTTGATGATCGCAACCTTAATCGGAATATTGTTGAGGGCGCAGGTGACCAACTCTTGGTTGGTCATCTGGAAGCAACCATCACCATCAATGGCCCAGACGGTGGTGTCGGGCATTCCAACTTTCGCGCCCATTGCCGCAGGTACCGCGTACCCCATGGTTCCGAGCCCGCCTGAATTCAACCATGTACGGGGCTTTTCGTACTTCACGAACTGTGATGCCCACATCTGGTGCTGACCAACTCCTGCGACGTAGACGGTATCTGGACCAGAGATCGCTCCAATTCGTTCGATGACGAATTGAGGAGAAAGCGAGCCGTCTTCTGGTTTGGTGTAACCCAATGGATAAGTCTCGCGAAGGGAAGACATCTGTCTCCACCACGCCGTGAGGTCAGGTTTGGATTTCTTGAATTCTTTCTGTACCGCAGGGATCAATGCCTTCAGCGTGCGCATTAAATCGCCGATGACAGCGACATCTGCATAGCGGTTCTTCCCGATTTCGGCTGGGTCGATATCTGCGTGAATTACCTTGGCATTTACAGCGAAGGAAGAGAGCTTTCCTGTTACGCGATCGTCAAAGCGAGCGCCGAGTGTCACAAGGAGATCTGCTTTCTGAAGCGCGGTCACGGCGGCAACGGTTCCGTGCATACCCGGCATGCCCAAGTGCAGATGGTGGCTGTCAGGGAATGCACCGCGCGCCATCAACGTCGTGACAACTGGTGCACCCATGAGTTCTGCAAGACGCATCAATTCTTTGCTTGCATTGGCTTTGATGACACCGCCGCCGACAAAAATGACTGGTTTCTCGGACTCGGCGATCAAGGCCGCAGCGTCACGGATTGCTTCATCCTCTGGATCAACTTGCGGCTTATAACCGGCCAAATGAATCTTGGTCGGATACTTGAAGGTCGTCATCTTCTGAAGCGCATCTTTCGCAATATCGACAAGGACGGGCCCCGGTCGACCAGTGCTTGCAATGTGGAAAGCCTCTGCAATCGCGCGTGGGATATCGGCAGGGTCAGTGATCAAATAATTGTGTTTTGTGATCGGCATCGTGATGCCGCGGATGTCAGCCTCTTGGAAGGCATCAGTTCCAATGGCAGCTGATGGGACTTGGCCCGTGATGGCCACCATCGGTACCGAGTCCATCTGAGCATTTGCCAGCGAGGTCACCAAGTTGGTCGCTCCTGGTCCAGAGGTCACGATGCAGACACCTACCCGTCCCGTTGCTTGGGCATATCCTTCGGCCGCATGGCCTGCGCCCTGTTCATGGCGCACAAGGATGTGGCGGATCGAAGAGTCGTAGATGGGGTCATAGGCGGGAAGAATTGCGCCGCCAGGAATTCCAAACATGACATCTACGCCGGCAGCCTCTAACGACTTCACGAGGCTGGACGCCCCAGTCATTTCTTTGCCCATCTTCCGCTCCTTCCCATGTCTCGTAGTTCTCGCTTTTCCATTTGGTTTTGCGAAATTCAATGGGAATTTCGCCCCTTTAAATGCAAAAACCCTCAGTGATAACTGAGGGTAGCGCGGGATCTGATTGTGCTAGATCGCGCGCTTTTCAATCACTACTGATGTTCTCACGCACACATTCTCGTGTGCACGCGCGGCACCGTCAACCTTTTGAGATTGGCATCTCAAAATATGAGAAGTGATTTTAGTCGCAGACAGCGCCTTTGCTAGCTGACCCAACCAACTTTGCATACTTGGCGAGAACACCTCGGGTGTATTTGTGAGGAATTGGCGTGAAGTTCTCACGCCTTTTTTCGAGCTCCACTTCATCAACCAGAAGATCCAATGTTCTATCCACTGTATTGATGCGGACGCGATCACCATTTTTCACGAAGGCAATCGGGCCGCCCAACGATGCTTCGGGTGCCACGTGGCCGACACATAGTCCGGTTGTTCCACCGGAGAAGCGACCATCGGTCAAGAGAAGAACCGACTTTCCGAGCCCTGCTCCCTTGATCGCTCCGGTGATCATCAACATCTCTCGCATTCCAGGTCCGCCCTTGGGACCTTCGTAGCGAATAACGACAACATCCCCTGCTTGAATGGAGCCGTTCTCCAACGCGTCCATCGCCTGTTGTTCACGTTCGAATACCTTTGCCGGGCCTTCAAATAGATCAACATCGACGCCCGCAGTCTTGGTCACTGCGCCCTCAGGTGCAAGTGATCCCTTAAGGACGGTGAGTCCGCCACCTAGTGAAAGAGGCTTGGAAATCGCATGCAAGATCGCCCCGTCTGGATCTGGTGGTGCAATATCGGCCAAGTTCTCAGCCATCGTCTTGCCGGTTACCGTCAATACATCACCATGCAATAAACCAGCGTCTAGCAATGCTTTAAGGACCACCGGCACGCCGCCGACCTTGTCCATATCGCTCATGACGAAACGGCCGAATGGCTTTAGATCGCCAAGCAATGGGACCTTGGATCCAATGCGGTGGAAGTCATCGAGGTCAAGATCGACATCGGCCTCGTGAGCAATCGCCAACAGATGCAGCACAGCGTTTGTCGAACCGCCCAATGCCATAACCGCTGTGATCGCATTTTCAAATGCTGGCTTTGTGAGGATGTCGCGCGTTGTGATTCCTTGTCGGATCAACTCGACAACGGCAGCACCTGCTTTCACCGAGAATGCGTCGCGACGGCGATCAACTGCTGGTGGCGCAGCCGATCCAGGAAGTGAAAGGCCGATCGCCTCCCCCACAGTCGCCATGGTGTTGGCTGTGTACATGCCACCGCAGGCGCCTTCACCTGGGCAGATCGCGCGTTCAATTTGATCTAGTTTTTCTTGAGTAATCAGACCGCGAGCGCACGCACCGACTGCCTCGAACGCGTCAATAATCGTGACGTCTTTGCCATCAACTTGGCCTGGCAAGGTGGACCCGGCATAAACGAAAACGCTTGCAACATCGATGCGCGCTGCTGCCATCATCATTCCTGGTAACGATTTATCGCAACCTGCGAATGTCACCATTCCGTCGAGGCGCTCTGCCTGCATCACGGTTTCAACGGAGTCGGCAATTACCTCGCGAGAAACCAGCGAGAAGTGCATTCCCTCGTGGCCCATCGAGATTCCATCCGATACGGAGATGGTTCCGAACTGCATAGGGAATCCTCCGGCGTCAATGACACCCTGGCGAGAGGCTTTGGCCAGGCGATCAAGGGAGAGGTTGCAGGGGGTTATCTCGTTCCACGAGGAGACAATCCCGATCTGCGGTTTAACCCAGTCGCCGTCCTGCATACCCACCGCACGCAGCATCCCGCGTGCAGGAGCGCGTTCCATTCCATCGGTGACCAGACCAGACCGGGGCTTCATTGTGCTCATTGAGCAATCGTAAGGCGCAAGTTGCAAGATTTGAGCCACTTACGATACGGTACGGTATCGTTTCGGAAAGCAGAGGAGGTGGGACATGAGCATCGCTCAGTGCATCGGCCGCCCTCGCGACAAATCCCGAGATATTGCCATTGAAAATGCTGCTGTCGAGATCCTTCGCGAAGTCGGCTACGAACACCTCACCATTGAAGCCGTGGCTGCCCGTGCTCAAGTGAGTAAGGCGACCATCTATCGTCGCTGGAAAAACAAAGCGGCACTGGTTGCCGATTCGGTCCATCACTACGCGTTCTGCAAAGCCCCCACCATCGACACCGGCTCACTACGTGGGGACCTTATTGAGGTCCTAACTGAGAAAGTGAAGACCATGAAAAGTGCGGACGGGCAACTAATTGCAGGTCTGATGTGCATGGCCCGGACCGATGAGGACCTCTCAGAAGTTCTGACCAAGAGGCTCTCTGGTTATGCCAGTGCAGCTCACTCGGCGATCTTCGATCGTGCCATCTTGCGAGGAGAAATTCCGGTAGATGCAAAACGTGAGCTCATCCTTCACCTTGTACCCGCCGTGATCGGATTCCGAATCTTCATGTCCCGAGAAAACATCACTCACAGATTTATCGAGAACTTCGTCGATGACGTTCTCCTTCCAGTTCTTCAGCACACAACAAAGTAACAACTAGCACCACGTCGCAAGCAGCCACCAACGAGGAGATACACGTGTCCCAAATAGCACCAGAGTTAAACAGAGAAGTACCAGAAGAGGGTCTCGATCCAACAAGATGGCGGGCGCTCTTAGTAATCGCGATTGCACAATTGATGGTCGTTCTTGACTCATCAATCGTCAACATCGCGATTCCAAGTGCGAAGGCGGCACTTCATATTTCCAGCGCGAACCAACAATGGGTCGTGACTTCATACACCTTGGCATTCGGCTCTCTCCTTCTCCTAGGTGGGCGAATCGCTGACTACGTTGGTCGCAAGAAGATCTTCATCATCGGTCTTCTCGGATTCGCTGGTGCCTCGGCACTTGGTGGAATTGCATCAACCCAAGGTCTCCTATTTGCAGCCCGCGGACTCCAAGGTGCATTCGGTGCGCTTCTGACCCCTGCTGCTCTTTCACTTCTCAACGTCACATTCACCGTTCCTAAGGAGCGCGCAAAGGCGTTCGGTGTCTACGGTGCAATCTCTGGTGGAGGCGCAGCGATCGGCCTCATCATGGGTGGCGTTCTTACCGAGTACGCAAACTGGCGCTGGTGCTTGGGCGTTAACGTCCCAATCGCAATCATCGCTGCGCTACTTGCTCGACCATTCATCAAGGAATCAAAGGCCGTCGGCGATCGAAGCTACGACATTCCAGGCGTGCTTACCGCAACCCTTGGTCTCTTCTCACTTGTCTACGCATTCACATTGGCAGCAAAAGATGGATGGACAGATGGCCACACATTCTTATTCTTCGGTCTTGCAGCACTGTTCCTAACAGTCTTCATCGCCATTGAAATGCGCGTCAAGAACCCTTTGTTGCCAATGCGCATCCTCGCCGAGCGCAACCGTGCGGGTTCTTACCTTGGTTCACTATTTGTCGGCTCAGGGTTGTTCTCAATGTTCTTGTTCCTCGGTCTCTATCTTCAAGTGATCCTTGGGTACTCTCCGATTCGCACCGGTTTCGCATTCCTACCGTTCTCGATGGGAATCATTCTCTTCGCCGGAATTGCAGCGAAGTTGCTACCGATGGTAGGCCCACGCCCATTGATGCTCTGGGGACTTGTTCAGTCTGCAATCGGACTCTTGATCCTGACGACAATCACACCGACCACTTCTTATGTGACGCACGTCCTGCCTTCGATCATCATCATGAGCACTGGCATGGCACTGGTCTTCATCCCAATGGCATCCACGTCACTTCACGGAATTGGAGCGCATGACTCAGGTGTCGGAAGCGCGATGCTCAACACCAGCCAGCAGATCGGCGGATCCCTCGGTACCGCTTTGCTGAACACCATCGCAGCAACGGCGACCACCGCTTACATCGTGCTACACGGTGGCAACGGCAAGACGGCGCAGTTCGCTGCCCTCACGCACGGCTACACCCAATCATTCAAGGTTGGTGCAGGCCTGTTGCTTGCAGGCGCAGTTGTTCTGGCCTTCACAATCCGAATCGGCAAAGAGTCACTCGTCGAAGACGATTTGATCGTCGCCGCGCACTAACTAGTTTGACCCAAGTGGCCAAGTAGAAGCTCCCTCACACGGGCAGCATCTGCTTGGCCTTTGGTGTCTTTCATGACTGCGCCAATTAACGCGCCAGCCGCAGGGATGTGCCCATTGCGAACCTTCTCCGCGGTCTCTGGTTGCGCAGCGATCGCTCGCTCGATTGCGGCCATCAGCGCTGATTCGTCCGATACAACCTTCAAACCTCGGGATTCAATGACCTGCGAAGGCTTTCCTTCGCCGTTAATGACACCTTCGACCACTTGGCGTGCCAACTTGTCGGTCAGATCGCCCCGCTCAACCAGCGCCGCAATCTCTGCGACATCGGATGGAGAAATTGAAAGTTCAGAAAGAGCAACTTCCTTCTCGTTTGCGATACGCGATATCTCGCCCAGCCACCAACCGCGAGCACGCGCAGGATCGGCTCCGAATTTCACCGTCGCCTCGACGATATCGAGGGCATCGGCGTTGATCATGGCAGCCATCTCTTTATCCGGCACGGACCACTCTGCCTGCAATCTCTTGCGGCGCTTTGTTGGCTCCTCCGGCAAGGAGGCGCGCAACTTCTCGACCCATGCGGCGTCCGGCTCTACCGGCACTAGATCCGGCTCTGGGAAGTATCGGTAATCCTCTGCCTGTTCCTTGGAGCGGCCTGAACGAGTAAGCCCGCTCTCCTCTTGGAAGTGGCGGGTCTCTTGTACAACCCTCTTGCCCTCGTTGAGCAGCTCGGCGTGGCGGATCATTTCCCCGCGCACTGCGCGCTCGACAGATCGAAGAGAGTTGACGTTCTTTGTCTCGCTACGAGTTCCCAATGTCGTCTCACCGATCAAACGCAATGACACGTTGGCATCGCAGCGAAGCGAGCCTTGCTCCATGCGGACATCGCTGACGCCGAGGGAGCGAAGAATCGTCTGCAATTCGGCAACGTACGCCTTGGCAACTTCAGGTGCGTATTTGCCAGTGCCAGAAACGATCTTAGTGACAATCTCTACCAAAGGAATTCCGGCGCGATTGAAGTCGAGCAATGAGTAGTCAGCACCGTGGATGCGGCCGGTGGCCCCGCCCATGTGCAATGACTTTCCGGTGTCCTCTTCCATGTGCACGCGCTCGATCTCGACGCGGAACTGCTTCGGACCCTCATCCGTTTCGATCTCAACATCAACGTAGCCGTTGACACAAATGGGCTCGTCGTACTGCGAGATCTGGTAGTTCTTCGGCATATCGGGATAGAAGTAGTTCTTGCGTGAGAAGCGACTAAACGGCGTCACCGAGCAATGCAATGCAAGGCCGATCAATATTGAAGACTCGATCGCCTTCTCGTTTACCACCGGCAAGGCGCCTGGCATACCTAGGCAGACAGGACATGTCTGGGTATTTGGCTCGGCTCCAAAGACTGTCGCGCAACCGCAGAACATCTTCGACTTCGTGTTGAGCTCAACGTGAACTTCAAGCCCGAGAACTGGCTCGTACTTCGCAATCACATCATCGTATGTAATGTTCACTTCGCACCTCCCAATGCTGGAATTTGCGAGAGCAATGGAGCGCCCCACTTCGTCAGCAACTCTGCTTCAAGCGCTGCACCGACCGAATACAACCGCTGATCCTGCATCGCAGGGGCCATAATCTGGAATCCAACAGGCAAACCGTCTTCAGGAGCCAGTCCGCAAGGAAGACTCATTCCGCCAATGCCGGCCATGTTTACCGGAATAGTCGCGATGTCGTTGAGATACATCGCCAGCGGATCATCGACCTTGTCGCCGATTTTGAACGCAGTCGTTGGGCAAGTTGGCGACACAAGAACATCTGCTGATGCGAATGCTTTTGCGAAATCCTGCGTGATCAACGTTCGCACCTTCTGCGCGCTGCCGTAATAAGCATCGTAATAACCAGAGGAAAGTGCATAAGTACCAAGGATAATTCGGCGCTTTACTTCACGGCCAAAGCCGACCTCACGGGTCAGGTTCATTACCAACTCAGCAGAGACTCCATCCTCATCTCCCACTCGCATGCCATAACGCATCGCGTCGAAGCGGGCCAGGTTGGATGAGCACTCGCTCGGTGCAATCAAATAGTAGGAAGCAAGGGCGTATTCAAAGTTGGGGCATGAAACTTCAACAATCTCAGCGCCAGCCTTTGCGAGAAGTTCTAATGACTCCTCAAAGCGCGAACGAACACCAGCTTGATATCCATCGCCATTGAGTTCCTTGACGACGCCGATCTTTACGCCCTTCACATTGCCATTACGTGCGGCATGAACAACCTGAGGAACAGGGGCATTGATGCTCGTCGCATCTTTCGGATCATGACCGGCAATTACTTCGTGCAACAACGCAGCATCCAAGACAGTGCGTGCGCACGGACCCGCTTGATCAAGGCTTGACGAGAATGCGATCAAACCGTAGCGAGACACTCCACCGTACGTCGGCTTGACCCCAACCGTTCCGGTAACGGCTGCGGGTTGGCGGATCGATCCGCCAGTATCTGTGCCGATTGCAAGAGGTGCTTCAAATGCAGCAAGGGCCGCAGACGAGCCTCCACCAGATCCACCAGGAATTCTCGAAAGATCCCACGGGTTATGCGTTGGACCGTATGCAGAGTTTTCAGTTGACGAACCCATAGCGAATTCATCCATATTGGTTTTGCCAAGAATGACAACCCCTGCATCCTTCAACTTTGTTACAAGAGTTGAGTCATACGGTGGACGCCAACCTTCAAGGATCTTTGATCCTGCCGTGGTCGGTATTCCCTTTTGAACCATGACATCTTTAAGTGCAAGAGGAACACCCGCGAGCGGTCCAACCTTCTCACCTTTTGCACGAGCCGCGTCTACTGCTCTTGCTTGAGCCAATGCGCCTTCATGATCCAAATGGAGAAAGGCATGAACATCAGCATCGACAGTGGCGATCCGATCAAAGTGATCTTGGGTCAATTTCTCAGAAGTGGTCTCTCCCGCTGCCATTGCAGCGGCCATCTCGTGAGCTGAACGAGTAATCATTTACTCCTCCCCCAAAATCTGAGGCACGCGGAAACGACCCTCTTCTTTGGCAGGTGCCCCGGAAAGTGCTTGTTCGGGGGTAAGGCTTGGGACTACAACGTCTGGACGGGTCACGTTGCTGATTGGCACAGGGTGGGACGTCGGCTTGATGTCAGGGGTGGCAACTTCCTGGACACGGGCTACGGCGTTGAGAATCACGTCCATTTCCGTGGCCAGGTGGTCCAACTCAGAATCCGTCATCTCGATCCTCGCCAACCGGGCGAGGTTTGCAACGTCACTACGCGACAAAGTGGTCATGGGGCGGAGTCTATTAGATGAGGCCTGAACGGCGAATTCAGGCCTTATTCGACAGACACGTACTCAAACTCAAGATCAAAACTTGATGGCTCAACATCCAGCAAGAGTGAAATGGCATCGCGGGTCATGAACTCAACAGAATCCTCTGAAAGCGCTGCGGTATTCAGGAATCGGATTGCGGGAACCGAAATTACCCAAAATTTCCCGGACTTTTCAACCATGGCTTTATAGGTTGTTTTGATCATCTATCCCACCACCCTCGGCCTAACTCTGATTCCAATTCTTTCATGATATTTCGTGCAAGTACATCCGGGACCTCGCGGTGTCGGGGAATTGGAATGCGATGGTCACCGAGAGTGAAGATGGAATGGTTGCCGCCCTCACGGATTAATACCCAGCGTAATCCCGATCGAACGGCAGCTTCGGAAATTACGTTGAGAAGTACTCTTCTTTTCACAATCGAATTGAAGAGTGTTTGAATTTCTCAAATGCCGAACCAATGACTTTCTGTGTATCAATTTAGGCATTGGAGTTGTCGCTAAATACGAATCTGACCGCTTCCTGTCACTATCCAAGTTGTGGTGGTCATTGCCTCAAGTCCCATTGGGCCTCGGGCATGCAATTTCTGATTAGAAATACCGATCTCAGCTCCAAAGCCCATCTGCTCGCCATCGGTAAAGCGCGTTGAAGTATTGACCATAACGGCAGCGCAGTCGGAGAGAGCTATAAAGCGCTCGGCGACTGCTTGATTCTCTGTAACTATTGCCTCGGTGTGATTGGTGCCGTGCTTAGCAATGTGATCGCTCGCGGCATCAACGGAGGCGACAACTCCAACGTTCATTTCAAGGGCTCCGTACTCGGTCCCCCAATTCTCTTGCGTTACTGGCAATGCGTTGATCTCCGCAGAATCTGCGATCTTGAGCGCCACATCGTCACAATGAAGTATTACACCGGCATCAAACAAGGACTTAAGGACCATTGGGAGAAACTTCTCCGCGATTGAACTATGGACTAACAAGGTCTCGGCCGCGTTGCAGACGCTTGGGCGGTGAGTCTTTGAATTCATGACTATAGGAATTGCCTTTTCAAGATCAGCAAATTCGTCGACATAGACATGGCAAACGCCCGCGCCGGTTTCAATAGTCGGCACGGTGGAATCATCGACGACCATGCGAATCAACGCAGCGCTGCCTCGGGGAATTACGAGATCCACTTTGCCGCGGGCATGAAGCAGGGCATGGACGGTCTCGCGATCATAGGACGGAACCAATTGAATGACCTCTGGAGATATGGCTGTTCTTGCTAAGGCGTCGCGCATGACTTTGACCAAAACTTCATTGCTCGACGAGGCGCTGGACGAGCCGCGAAGGAGAGCCGCATTTCCTGACATCAGAAGGATGACTGCTGCGTCGACGGTGACGTTAGGTCGTGCCTCGTAAACCATTCCGACGACGCCAAAGGGAACTGTTATTTGCTTGAGGTGCAGACCGTTGGGAAGCGTCGATTCCCTCAGGGTGACGCCAAGTGGATCGACAAGGTTGGCCACCTCGCGAGCACCTTTTGCAATGCCGAGTACACGCTCATGAGTAAGGAGAAGGCGATCTAACAGTTGGGGTTTCATTCCCTCGGCAAGACCACGATCCATGTCCTCTTTATTCGCTGCCAAAATCTCGGGGATACGGTTCTCAATTTCATCGGATATTGCAAGAAGTGCGGCTTCCCGTTCCAGTCCTGATGATCTGGAAAGCGTGCGCGCTGCAAGACGGGCGCGATCGGCAAGCAGTTCGATTAGCTCCTTGGCATCCATAAACCCAAGCCTATAGGGGCTTAGTATTTAGCGGTGCGCTCATTAATTCGCTTCATACGGAACCTTCTCGTCGGGCTTTTCGCGGTCTACATACTTCTCTTTAGTGCAACACGGGTCATTCATTATCCCGAGCCGATAGCAGCGATTCGATTAGGACTCGCGCCAGCCTCGAAGACTCCGACCTTGATGCCCTTCCATGTCGTCGAACCTGCGGCCTCCCCTGTGCCTTGGACTACTAGCAAGGGAAATATGCCCGCCACCGTGAATTGGGGCGGAACCCAAATTCCTTTTAGCGAATTTCTGTCGAAAACATCGACCAATGCGTTCTTGGTTCTGCGTGATGGTGTTATCACCCACGAGTGGTACAACAAGTCGACCAACGCTCACAGCAAACTGCCTTCATACTCGATGGCAAAAACTTTGACGTCCATCATGATCGGCCAATTAATCGCGGACGGGAAGATCAAAGAGTCGGACACCTTCGTGAAGTACTTCCCACAATTCAAAACCGGAGGAAGTTTCGACAAGGTGACGATCAAGGATTTGCTGGACATGAAGGGCGGCGTTGGGGTCAGCGACAACTACCCAACCGGCCCATCCGGTTGGGGCGTTGCAATTGCACAGATGTACGCCACAACCGATCTGAATTTCTTCATGGAGCACAACCGAAAGATGAGTTGGGATCCAGGGACCAAGTCTGAATACCGAAGCGTTGATACCCAGATGCTCGGCTTCATCATCAAAAAGGTCACGGGCACGACAGTCTCCGATTACTTCA
Organism: uncultured Bifidobacterium sp.; assembly: GCA_964387855.1. Classification (GTDB taxonomy): domain Bacteria; phylum Actinomycetota; class Actinomycetes; order Nanopelagicales; family Nanopelagicaceae; genus QYPT01. The sequence goes on along the minus strand of CAYLYA010000031.1, from coordinate 4,165 downwards.
GTAAGCACGTGTGGCAACTAGTCGGCGCCCAGGACAGCGCTTTCTGGAACGTCGACCATGTTGGCGGTCTCGAGAAGACCTTCTGCTGCTTCAATGCCACGGCGCGCGATTGGGCTCGTATCGGTCAGTTGATTCTGGATAACGGCGCGAGCAAAGTAGGAAGCGCCAACCTCATTAACGCGAACTGGATGGCCCGCTTAGAGCAACCGATGACCACCCTTGATCACGGTTGGGGTTACAGCGCACAAATATGGCACCCTTTCCCCAGCACGATGATGCTGCTGGGGCTTCATGGGCAATACGTCTTCATCAACCCCAGCACGCACACGGCGATCGTGAAACTCAGCGACGAACCAACCGAGAGTGGCAATCACGAAGTGCTGACCGCAGATGTGCTGCGAGATCTAGCGGTCTCAAAGCCTTAGCGTTCAATTTCTACTGGTTCGCACCTCTGGTGACATTAAGGACGAATTCCACAGTGACCGACCCGAAACTTGGAATCGTGAAAGTACTCGTTCCCTTGCCAGTGCCGCTCATTGTGTTCGTGGCACTGTCCAAGGAAAGTTTGATGGCAAAGGTGATTGCTCCATAAAGATTGTTGGAGACGACTACGGTTCCACTGCCCGTCGCATCCGTTACGCAACCGTTGACATCCCAGACCTCGGCAGATCCTCTACCTCTGCCATTTAGGATCGTGAACGTCGTCGGAATCGTTGAATTTGTAGATGCCGAGTTCCGCGTAATTGTCACGATGGCTTGACCGTGATAACCGCCATCGAATGTAGTAATCAAAGGAATGTTTCCCTGACCGCACGAGATGGGTGCTGAAGTTGGCGAACTATCGGGTGTCGGTGAAGGCGCCGGAATTGCATTGATCGATGGCCTAGGTGTAGGCGTTGGAGTTGGTAAATCAGCCCCGTATTTGGGTGCAATATAAACAGCGGCTCGAAACTTAATAAGCACTCGGGCTTGGCCGACGATAGACACTGGACCAGTCCCCACAGAATTTACCGCTGCAACGGTGAAGTAATGCCAGACTGATGGTGGTTTGCTACTTGGCTTGTTCGGATTCGGGATATCAACCACACATCGCAGGGCGGAAGAGTTGCACATATGGACTTTTGCGCCTGGATAGTACGTGACCTTGTAGGCGGTGATTTTCTTCCCGCCGTTTGAGTAAGGCGCTTTCCATGTCAGAGTTGCTTTTCCAACACCACCGACAGCGTGAACATCGGTGGGTGCCGCAGGAATCGTGTACTTGGTTGGCACCGCACCGGAAATATTTATTCCGGAGATTCCGAGAAGGATGAAAACAAGACCAAAAATCGAGAATATACGGTGCCGTTTACTTTCCATGGCTACTCCTCAAAGCAACCTTGCATGTACTAAAAGTCTAATAACGGCGGTATTTGAGGCGTAGAGAAAAAGAGAGTGCTAGCACACCTAGGGAATTAGAGAAGAACTAGATCATCCCGATGAATGAGTTCGCGTTCGTACTCGGGACCAAGTGTCTGCGCCAATTCCTTCGTAGATCTTCCGAGCATCTGTGGAATCTCAATCGAGTCGAAAGCCACCAAACCACGTGCAATCACGAGCCCTTGTTGCGAGGCGATCTCGACTGCATCACCTGCGCTGAACTCGCCTTCGACAGCGGTGACGCCGGCAGGAAGAAGCGATACACCGCGTTCGATCAACGCTTTCACCGCTCCGTCGTCTACGACTAGTCGGCCGTGTGGAGTCGATGCGTGAGCGAGCCAGAGAAGCCGCGAATTCGTCTTAGATGGTTGGGCATGGAAATACGTTCCGAAGTCGTCACCAAGAAGTGCGGCACCGGCTTTATCAAGGGACGTCAGCAACATCGGAATCCCGGCACTCGTTGAAATTCTTGCTGCTTCGACTTTGGTGATCATTCCCCCACTGCCGACTCCCGACGAACCCGCGCCGCCAAGAGATGACTCATCAATGCTGGAGAAGTTCTCAATATCGCTAATTCGCTTTGCGCCCTCGTGCGAAGGTGGTGCGTCATAGAGCGCGTCGATATCGGAAATAAGAACCAGCAAGTCGGCGCCGATGAGAAGCGACACCAAAGCGGCAAGGCGATCGTTGTCGCCGAAGCGAATCTCTTGCGTGCCGACTGTGTCGTTCTCGTTGATGACTGGAACAACGCCGAGTGCAAGAAGGCGATAAAGCGCGCGCTGGGCGTTCTTGTAGTGCGTCCTATGGATGACGTCCTGCGTCGTGAGTAGGACCTGCGATGCGATCACCTGGTGACGGGCAAAACTCTCGGTATAGCGGTGGATGAGCAGACCCTGGCCGACTGATGCGGCTGCCTGTTGCGTGGCAAGATCCTTAGGGCGCGACTTCAATCCAAGTGGCGCGATACCCGCGGCAATTGCACCCGATGAAACGACAGCAACTTCAGCACCTCGCGCACGCGCAGCAGCAACGATATCTACAAGCCCATCAACTGCCGATGGATCAAGTTCTGAGCCTGCTTTGCCAGTGAGGGACGAAGATCCGATCTTGATGACGATTCTTTTGGCAGAAGAAATCTGCGAGCGAGTCATAGTGTGTTTACCGCAGATCGCTTATGTCAGTGGGTGGATTCGCCTCATCCTCGGCAACATCTTCTGCATCCATCTTGAGTTCTTCAACCAGAGCAGGAGTATGCGGATCGATAACGGTGAATTCCCATTGACGCGCAAGTTCTTCAGGCGAGAGTTGATCGCGCACCTTCTCGGGTCCGCGCCAGATCGAATCAAAGCGGACGTCTTCACCGCGAGCGCCGAGCAACTCGGCGCCTGACTCGATCGTTGGTTCCCAATCGAAAATCACTGCGTCATCGCCTGTGCCGACTCGCACTTCACTTCCGGCGACTGCACCCTTTTTGAAAAGTTCTTTTTCCACGCCAAGTTGCGCCATGCGATCTGCAAGATAGCCAATCGCTTCGGCGTTCTTGAAGTTTGTCTGCCTGACCCAACGCAGGATCTTTGGTCCCGCAATATTGAAGGAGCCATCTTTGTTGGCAGTGACGGTGAATCCTGAATCATCAACGGCAACAGGACGAAGGACGATACGCGTGCGCTCTTCAACGGCCATCTCGGCACGGGTTTTTTGAATGATGCGAGCCATTGCGTAAGTTAGATCAGAAAGGCCCACACGCGACGCGGCAGAGACCGGATAAACCTCATAACCGCGGTCGCGTAAGGATTGGGCAACCATATCAGCCATAGCCGCGCCGTCTGGTAAATCAATTTTGTTCAACGCGATGAGTCGCGGACGACCCTCGAGTCCCCCGTACTGGGCGAGTTCGTCTTCGATGATTTCAAGATCTGCAAGTGGGTTGCGATTAGTCTCCAACGTGCCGCAGTCCAGGACATGCACCAGTGCGACGCAGCGTTCCACGTGTCGAAGGAATTCGAGGCCGAGGCCTTTGCCTTGGCTGGCTCCTGGAATCAGGCCGGGAACATCCGCGACTGTAAATCGGGTCTCCCCCGCCTGCACGACGCCGAGGTTCGGGATCAATGTGGTGAAGGGATAGTCGGCGATCTTGGGACGGGCCGCCGAGATCGCTGCAATAAGAGAAGACTTACCGGCACTTGGATAGCCGACGAGTGCAATATCAGCCACGCTCTTGAGTTCGAGGATGAGAATGCGCTCTTCGCCAGGTTCTCCAAGGAGAGCAAAGCCTGGAGCGCGACGCTTTGAAGATGCAAGGGCTAAGTTGCCGAGGCCCCCGTGTCCGCCTTGTGCGGCGATGAAGACCGTGCCGTTGCCGACGAGGTCTGCAATCTGATTGCCGTCCTTGTCGTACACGACGGTGCCGTTGGGAACTTTGAGAATGAGGTCTTCTCCCGCTGGGCCGTCTTTGCGGTCGCCGTAACCAGCACGACCTGAGGTCGCTTTGCGGTGAGGTGAGTGGTGATAATCAAGAAGGGTGGTCACATTGGGATCGACGATGAGCTTGATATCGCCGCCGCGCCCGCCGTTGCCACCATCGGGTCCGCCAAGGGGCTTGAACTTCTCGCGGTGTACCGAGACGCAACCGTCTCCGCCTTTGCCGGCCATGGCATAGAGCGTCACACGGTCAACAAATGTCGTCATATCCGCCCCCCTTGCTAAAAATAGTTTACAAAAATAAAAGAGCGGGTCCGCATGCACGGCC
>CAYLYA010000030.1:0-16903 GCA_964387855.1 uncultured Bifidobacterium sp. | reverse complement strand
ACCCTAGCGGGGCTCCCTCCTAGGCTTGGCGTTAGCACTCTCACCCCGAGTCTGCCAGCCGTCCGCGAGGTCGACTAGGACCAGGGTCCAGAGGGATAAACCACAGATCGCAATAACCAAAGGAGTAATAAAGATGGCCGTTGCCATTAAGCCGCTAGAGGACCGCATTGTTGTTAAGGCGCTAGAAGCCGAGAAGACCACCGCATCGGGTTTGGTCATTCCTGATACCGCAACTGAGAAGCCACAGGAAGGCACCGTTATTGCAGTTGGACCAGGTCGCTTTGACGATGGCGACCGCGTGCCAATGGATGTCAAGGTTGGCGATGTTGTTCTTTACAGCAAGTACGGCGGAACCGAAGTCAAGTACAACAACGAGGAGTACTTGGTTCTCTCTGCCCGCGACATTCTCGCTGTGATTGAGAAGAAGTAAATGGGAAAAATTCTTGAGTTCGACGAAAACGCTCGTCGTGCCATGGAGCGCGGTGTCAATCAGCTTGCTGACACCGTCAAAGTAACGCTTGGACCTCGCGGTCGCAACGTCGTTATCTCCAAGTCATACGGCGCACCAACGATCACCAACGACGGTGTCACTATCGCTCGCGAGATCGAATTGTCTGATCCCGTCGAGAACATGGGCGCCCAGTTGGTGAAGGAAGTTGCTACAAAGACCAACGATGTCGCAGGCGATGGCACAACAACAGCCACCGTTCTTGCTCAAGCGATGGTGAAGGAAGGTCTTCGCAACCTTGCCGCCGGTGCACAGCCAATGGACATCAAGACAGGAATCGAAGCAGCTGTCGCCTCAATCATCGAGCGCCTTCGCGAGACTGCGACCGTCATCAACGACAAGTCGCAGATTGCTAACGTTGCCACAATCTCTGCTCAGGATCGCGCCATCGGTGACTTGATCGCTGAAGCCATGGACAAGGTCGGCAAGGATGGTGTCATCACTGTCGAGGAATCCTCGACCACCGGTCTTGAACTTGAATTCACCGAGGGTATGCAGTTCGACAAGGGCTACATCTCCCCATACTTCGTCACCGATCAAGATCGCATGGAGACCGTCCTTGAGGACGCCTATGTATTGATCAGTGCCAACAAGATCTCGGCCCTTGCCGAACTTCTTCCAATCCTGGAAAAGATCGCACAAGCCAGCAAGCCGCTGTTGATCATCGCTGAAGACATTGAAGGCGAAGCTCTCTCCACCCTTGTTGTAAACAAGATTCGTGGAGTATTCACTTCGGCTGCTGTCAAAGCCCCTGGCTTTGGCGATCGCCGTAAGGCAATGCTCCAGGACATCGCCATCCTTACCGGCGGACAGGTTGTTTCGGCCGAAATGGGCATGAAGCTCGACCAGGTGGGCCTAGAAGTTCTGGGTCGCGCTCGCCGAATCGTGATCACCAAGGACACGACGACGATCGTCGATGGTGCTGGTGACAAGGCTGCAGTTGACGCTCGCGTTTCAGAAATTCGTGGCGAACTTGAAAACACTGATTCTGAATGGGATCGCAACAAACTCCAAGAGCGCGTTGCAAAACTTGCCGGTGGAGTCTGTGTCATCAAAGTTGGCGCCTATACCGAAGTCGAACTAAAAGAGAAGAAGCACCGTCTTGAGGATGCAATCTCTGCTACCCGCGCTGCGGTTGAAGAGGGCATCGTCGTTGGCGGAGGCGCAGCCCTTGTGCACGCCGCTGATTCCCTTGAAGGCGACCTCGGCTTCCACGGCGACAAGGCTGTCGGAGTTCGTCTTGTTCGCAAGGCATGCGATGAGCCACTTCGTTGGATTGCCGAGAACGCAGGCGTCGAAGGTTATGTTGTTGTTGCGAAGGTTCGCGCGATGAAGGCCAATGAAGGCTACAACGCGGCGACCGGTGTCTACGGCGACCTGACTGCAGACGGCGTTATCGACCCAGTCAAGGTGACACGATCCGCGCTTGCTAACGCAGCATCTATTGCGGCGATGTTCATTACAACCGAAGCGGTTGTCTTCGAACGCCCCGAAACAGATGAGGCTGATGCAGGTGGCTCGGGTCATTCACATGGACCTGGCGGACACTCGCACTGATTCCAAGTAACACAGAGAACGGGCCTCGCATCTGCGGGGCTCGTTTCGTTTTGCCGTGAAAGTCACTCTGAGTGACGCGAATTTATGACAGACTTTGATTCAAGCTGGATTGGCAGGCAAAGAGATTCGGTATTTCGCCGAGTCTTTTTGCTTGTCCTCAATCGCGAAGTTTCCACATTTTCAAGACGCCATATTTTCGTGACTGATCTATTGGCATCGATCAAAGAGTTAGGGAAGTTGAGCACGGGCCTCGGGGAAACTCGAGGCCCTTTCGATTTGAATGACCGAACCAATCCGGCAACTCCACTAATCGTTAATACACTCCTTTGGAGCAGGCTCTTGCTTTAGTTCCTTCGCGTGAAAGAACAAGGTCTCATTTTAGGTTTTGAACAGAAGGTTGGAGGTTCGAACTTTCGAGTGTTCAGGTGTGCTGCTGGGAAAGTGACAGGTGCGATGACGGCACATGCTTGTCATCCCTAAGAGTTAGGTAGGCTCGTGACACGCAATGATCCGTCTTTTCCGAAGATCTCCGGCCATACGCCTGAACGTCGAACGGACAGGCTGCCGTCGGAGTTGACGTCAAAAATACCCTGACCTGATCCAACTGGTATCCACACATTGGCGTTTGTGCCTACCCCAGGATTAGGGGCAACTTCACTGGCCACGACCACATAGTGCCCACCGCGACTCATGCGGTCGACCGCAGTTTCTGCCGGATTGGATCTGGAGGTAGATGGTTGTCTAATGACGACAGATTTGCCCTTCAAGGCTGGGTCGCCCCGCAACACATCGTCAACTACGGCCGAGACTAATTCGACCGGCAGTCCTGGTTGGCCCTCATAATCCGGTAAACCGTCTCTGCCAAAATCAAGATACTGCAGTGGTGAGGAAGTGACAGTCACTTTCAATGTGGCATCCGTTGCTGCAAGCAAGTCGCTGTATGACGAATATCCAACAGGTGCACTCAGTACCACCGTTGATCGGGTCGGTATATCACCAGGATGCGCATTCAACCACAACCCTGCGGCCGCTCCTACGACGACGAGGGAGAGAATAAATGTGAATAGTTTTCGTTTAGTTATTGGAAACGAAGCCATTGAACATCCCCCTATTTAACTATTGACGGCGATAGCGCCGTTAACATCGTCCGTTGCAGGCGTCGCAATTGTGCAATCTGTCATGTAGCCAACATCAGCGCGCATGATTCGACAAAGAGTATAGACATGATCCAAACCATAGGCGTGACCCAACTCATGCGTACCAATTCTCTGTTTTTGGCTCGTGATTCGACATTGACCGGTCAGACTTTTCCCGCTAACAAGCGATCAGTCAAAGCGAATGAGGAACCCTCAATCCCTAGTTTCATCCTTTCGGGTGCACTTTCTTTTTACTCGAAATAGCAACATAACTCAGGAACCCCAGCAGTCATTAATGCAACCCCATTGACGATATTCAAGCCCTAGTTACACTCTGCCAATGAGTGAAGATTCTCGGGAATTGCCAAGAAAGCGTATCGGCGGGGGCGTTCTCATTGTCGATGATGACATGCGCGTGCTCTTAGTTGAGCCAACCTATAAAGATACGTGGGAAATTCCAGGTGGCATCGTCGAACTCGATGAGTCCCCTCGAGATGCGGCCAGAAGAGAATGCCGAGAAGAGCTGGGATTTGATATTGAAGTGCGACGGCTTCTTGTAGTCGATTGGGTGTCCCAAGGACAGACGCAAGGCGACGGACTCATGTTCATATACGCGACTGGCCCTGTGGATTCAACTCAGATCGTTCTTCCGCCAAACGAACTTCGCTCGTGGGCGTGGTGCGACCATGATGCTGTTCTGGCCCGTGTCCCGCACTATAAGGCTCGTAGGTTATTTGTGGCCCTGGATGCTTCACGCGAAGGAACTTTCAGAGAACTGGAGAATGGAAGTCCCAGATAAGGCGCATTGAGTACTTCACCCGCCAACCCCACTAATTGTTGATGCAACCTCATTTGTAGAGTGACCTGAGATGAAGGGCAGGGATGCTAAATTCTTACCCCGGGACCGTAACCACCGCATGTGGGCGAATCGTTAACTATCGGGCAGCAAAAGGCGGTGCTCCAGCCCCTTCCGACTTTTTGAACTGCATCTGCTCGAAGATCATTTCGACCGTTTCCACTGCCGTGCTGGTAACAGGAACTACCCGCTGATCAAGTGATGGCAGCAGGTCGAGCGGGTCAAACCATTCGCGCATGTCATCAACTGTGAAAGAGTTCCGTTGGGCTCGAAACGAGTGTCGCCGGACGGTTTCCTCAAAGGGCACGTCGAGGTAATAGTGACCGGTAGTGCCGCGGTGGTCTGCGGTCAGTTCGGTGAGCATCTCCGCATATCGACCTGAGTTTAGAATTCCTTCGAGGATCACGTGGTAGCCCGCGTCGAGCGAGTAGCGGACGGTGTGATCGAGGAGGCCGATATTAGTTGCATCCGGTCTGTCGTGCTCTTGGAGCAGGACCCGCCGAATGTAGTCCTGCTCAACCCATGCGACACCACGCCCGATTCGATCACGCAACAGAGCGGCGACGGTGCTCTTTCCGGATCCGGAGTTCCCGCGCAGGACCACTAAACGTGTCGCCGCGGTTCCGGTCTGTGCCATGAGGGCAACCTTAGGGTTCGACCGAGTCGCATGATGGTGCCACGCCCTTCGAAATGTGAAGGTCTGAACCACATCGCCAACGCGGCTTATTTGTCACCCAACTGGGTAGGGCTAAATTCGTCCTCAAGAGAAAGCGCCTTTGTGATGTGATTGTTATATGGAACTCGTCAGGCCAACCCTTGAACACTTGGATAGTTATAAGAGCGCCCTTATCCGAGAACTGCTAGCGGGCACGGCTCCTTTTCCGGATGAGGCTCGAGACCAATTGGCTGAGATAGAGGGAGATCCGCAAGCATTTCTAGCCAAACAAGAAGATCGTCAGGCACTGGGCGGAGATGTGAAGCTTCCTGACGGAACGTTCGTGCCACGCTTGCCTGGTATTTCGCGATTCATGTGGGATGGGGAGGCATGCGGGCGGATTAACTTTCGTTGGCGTGAAGGAACAACAGACCTTCCGCCAACGTGTCTTGGCCACATTGGATATGACGTGTTCTTTTGGAAACGAAAGAACGGCTACGCATCCGAGGCGCTCAAACAGATTTTGCCTGAAGCAGTTGCCTTGGGCATGCCTTTCGTCGAATTGACTACCGATGTAGACAACTACTTTTCACAGAGAGTGATTCAGAAAAACGGTGGTGTTCTCCATGAACGATTTATTAAGCCGTCATCTCAAGGCGGGGGAGACGGATTGAGATTTCGGATCTATTTATAGATTTCTGTGGCTCCGCATACCCTCGATACGGCCAAGTGGCTACGCTTTCAGCATGCAAGGAGTTTTCATCGCCTTTGAAGGCGGCGAGGGATCGGGTAAGTCGACGCAGACGCGCATTCTGCAAGGTTGGCTAGAAGACAAAGGTCTGCCAGTACTTCTCACTCGCGAACCCGGTGGCACGGCATTGGGCCAGCAACTGCGTCATATTCTACTGGACCTCACGAGCAACGAAGTTGCGCCGAAGACCGAGGCTCTGCTTTTCGCTGCTGACAGGGCAGAGCACATGGCGCGCGTGATAGATCCCGCGCTTACTCGGGGAGAAGTTGTCATCAGCGATCGCTATATCGATTCCTTGTTTGCATACGAGATAGGTGGACGTCAGCTCGACAGAGTTGCAGTTCAGCGCATTGCACATTTCGCAACCGATGCACGCGTTCCGGATCTGACGATTTTGCTGGACGTCGCCCCAGGGACCGGCCTGTCCAGACGAGGAGAACTCGATCGCATGGAGAGCCAACCAATCGAATTCCATGAACGAGTACGGGCGGCCTATCTCGAGATGGCGTCGGCGGAACCACTTCGATATTTAGTCGTTGATGCCCACCAAAGTGTCGAGGCGATATCGGCGAGTATTCAACATCGTTGTGAGGGGCTTCTTAATTTATTGAGAGGGAAGGATGAATAGATCACTCACTCGCGGCATTGGCTTGCGGGCGCTTGTCGATGATCATCCATCGCTCGGGGCTTTTCAACGATTCGAAGCCAGCACGCGAATAGACAGCGTGCGCATCGCGCGTTGCGAGGATGATCCTCTTGATCCCGTTCTTTTCAGCCCATTCCACGGTTGCCTTCGCCAACCAAGTGCCAATACCTCGGCCTCTGAAGTTCGAATCGACGAAAACATCGCATAACCAGGCAAAGGTTGCGGTGTCGCTGACAATCCGCGCTACGGCAACTTGCGAACCGCCTTCGTATACGCCGATGGAGTATGAATTCACGAAGGCTTTTTCTACGACATCGGATTCGCGGCCGTTGGCCCAGTAGCTTTCAACGGAGAGCCACTGATGAATCTTCGGGATATCCAGAAGAGAATCGTCATCGCTTAAGAGCAACCCGTCTTTGATTTCGTGCAGGATGTTCAAGGTCGCCACGGGATCTCCTTACAAAGAACGTTGGCAAAGAATACCTGCCGAAGGAGTGCCATTGAATTCCTGGGGAGATTTACTGACAATTGGACCTCCTTTGAACCATTTGGCTACCTATTTCGTTGTCGCAAGTGGAGGTGCCCATGTCGGCCAAGCAAGACGAACTGCTTCAGGCGCTTCATGATGTCCATGGGCCGGCTCTGATGCGCTTTGTTGCGCATATGACCCATGACCCCTCCTTCGCCCAGGATGTCGTGCAAGAAGCCCTGCTTCGGGCTTGGAAGCATCCGGAAATACTTGCCCAGAGCGACGATTCTGCAAGAGCGTGGCTGTTTACGGTGGCGAGAAACCTTGTAATCGACGACCGTCGAAGCGCTCGCCATCGCCGCGAAGTCCCAACAGATGTGATCCCAGAAACCGGAAGCGACGATGGAACCGATTCTGCCCTAGATGCATGGATTCTTTCTGATGCACTTTCATCGCTCTCGGCACAACATCGCAGTGCGATTGTCAGTGCGTATTACCTGGGGCATTCGATTGGCGAAATTGCCCGACGAGAGGGTGTTCCCGAAGGAACCATTAAATCGCGCCTTCACTATGCACTTCGCGCATTACGACTTTCCCTACAAGAGAGAGGAGCAGCCCGGTGAATCAAGCAGATGACAAATATCGCGAATGGGATGCTGCATATGTTCTCGGTTCTCTCAGCACTGATGATCGACGCGAATATGAAAGGCACCTTGCAGCGTGTCCGGCGTGCACGAGTGCGGTAGCGGAGTTGGCGGGGATGCCGGGATTCCTCATGAAGATAGACGCAAACACCGCAGGGGCTTTGGCGAGCCACCCTGAAGGTGGGAATGCGTTCGCACTTCCCCTCGAACCCATTCAGAGTCTTGCTCGCACCGCAATTAAACGGAGGGCAAGTTTGCGCCGTCGGATGGCTGCAGCAATGGCAGTGGCAGCATCCTTTGTCATGGTTATTGGGTTGCTCGTGGGAGCAAACCTTCGCTCATCAAGTAATTCCACGCAAGGACAGACAACGGTTCTTGCAGCGGGAGCAAAGATTTCGATGGTTGCCATGGAAAAGAACGCGATGGTTGTGGATATGCGTGTGACATCGATGAGATGGGGTACGCAATTCTCCTGGAATTGCACCTACGGAAATGAGGAGGTTTCAACGGACACTCCGCAGTCCTATGACCTTGTTGTCACCGACGCATCTGGACGTGCAACCACTGTCGCCTCGTGGAGTCAGGCGGGCAGCAACGCAAAGGGATTGGTCGCTTCGACTGGAATTCCACTTGCCAAAATCAAGACCGTAGAGGTCCAGTATTCAGATACTCACGCTCCAGTTGTTCGAGGCGAGATCTAACCTTGTCGAAATGGTGGCCTCTATCGCTTGAGCAGGTCCCGGATTTCCCGCAGCAAGGAAATGTCCTCTGGGGTTGCCGCAGCAGTTTCGGCATCTCCACGATGGCGGCGGGCCATCAACTTATTAATGGGCACGACGATGAAGAAGTAAAGAATTGCCGCAACGATAAGGAAATTGATGACGGCGTTGATGAATGCTCCCCAGTCAAATGCCACGCCGTTGACGATAAATGCACCGCCATGCACGCCACCTCCACCGATGAGTTTGATAAGTGGTTCGATGAACGACTTGGTGAACTGGGTGACGATGCCCGAGAAAGCCGCACCCACAACAACTGCGATTGCAAGGTCAATGACATTTCCTCGCATGATGAAGTCGCGAAATCCCTTGATCATTTATGCCCCGATTCCTTGATGGTTGGTATTGAGAAGTTTAGTGTGCGCTAGTAACTTGCCTAGGTATGGAGCCGCTCACCCTCTCAGTTGATTGTGGCGGTTTAGGCATCAAGGCCTCCGTCCTCGACAACGCAGGAACCATGCGGATTCCTCCGGTGCACGTGGCAACTCCTTATCCACTCTCGCCTCAATTATTGGTTTCAACCATTAAGAGCCTCGCAGATTCTCTTCCCAAGGCAGACCGGGCAACTGTTGGAATTCCTGGAATGATCCGCCACGGGGTCGTTGTCGCGACTCCTCACTATATAAACATTGCAGGCCCGCGCACGTGGACAGACATCGATCTCAAGATTGCTTGGCAGGGCTTTGATATGAGGCAGGCGCTCACACAAGCACTGGGAATCCCGACACTTGTACTCAACGATGCTGAGGTTCATGGTGCTGGCGTTGTCGCTGGCTCTGGGTTTGAAATCGTATTGACCCTTGGAACAGGGCTCGGATGCGCTGTCTTTGATGGGGGAACCCTTGCGCCACATATCGAGCTCTCACACGCAACAGTGCGCCGTTCAACCACGTACGACGAGTGGATAGGCGAGCACGAGCGCCGCCGGTTGGGGGACAGCTTCTGGTCGAGAAGAGTTCGCACAATGATTGAGGAATTAAGGCCCGTCTTTCTATGGGATCGACTCTACATAGGTGGCGGTAATTCGAGGAGAATCAAGGATTCAGTTATCTATAAATTGGCAGATGATGTAGTTATAGTTCCAAACGAAGCCGGCATCATCGGCGGCGTAAGGGCATGGAATTTAATTCCCGATCAGGAAGCATGGTGAGTCATGGGAGAGAAAGTCACTTTTGCGAGTAACGGCGGGACATGCGAGGGCTACCTTGCGATTCCGGAAAGTGGAAGCGGCCCTGCAGTAATTGTGATTCAAGAGTGGTGGGGTCTTGTCGGGCACATCACCGCAATTGCCGATCGATTTGCCGAAGCAGGATTCGTTGCACTGGCGCCAGATCTTTACCACGGCGTGATTGCAAAGGAACCAGACCATGCGATGAAGATGTTGATGGGCCTTGCAATGGATAAGGCAGCACTCGATATTGCCGGTGCCGCGAAATACCTCAGCGATCGCGACGACGTATCTGGCAAGGGAATCGGCGCCGTCGGATTCTGCATGGGTGGCTCACTCGCGCTTTGGAGTGCCACTCTCTCACCCGAGATCACCGCAACTGTCGCCTTCTATCCAGGCCTTCCATGGGCACGGATGGAGCCGCATTGGCAGAACTACTCGGGCAAGAGCGCCCAGATTCACTGCAGTGAGTCAGATGGGACTTCCAAGGCACCGGGAATTCAAGAGGCTGTAAAAGCGATCGAATCTGTCAAGGGGGCAGTTGAGACCTTTGACTATCCAGGTACGCATCATGCCTTCTTCAACGATGAACGTCCGGAGGTATATGACGCCGAAGCATCTGCGCTTGCGTGGGATCGAATGATCACCTTCTTCCAATCTTGGATAGCATGATCATTGTGCACATCCGAGCGGACGGGTTTCTCGCGTGCGATTAAGTGTCTCGAAAAGAAGTGATGTAGCACTTCGTGCGCTGCGCATACTAAGTGATGATCGAACCGTTCATTCCGGTCAGTCACTAGCGGAATCACTAGAGGTAAGTCTGGTTTATCTAAGTCAGTCACTCAATCCCCTTGTGAAAAATGGCTGGTTGACCTCGCGCGTCGGGCCAGATGGCGGCTATTGCCTCGCCCCCAAACTCAAAAAATTGAATGCGATGCAAGTTGTAGAGGCAATCGAAGGTCCGATCGAAGGGGAAGCATGCGTGGTTTCTGGTCGGATATGTAGTGCTGACTCTCATTGCATGATGCATCACACATGGTCTGCCGCTCGAATCGGATTGCGTCAAGCCCTTGCAAGAACTTCTGCCATTTAGCGTGACTGATCTCACTGAGTGGTAGCGGTAATTTTTTCCTGAAGTTCTAAGTTTTTAGCGAGTTATTAACTAACATAGTTAATAACAGAACTCACGAATTCGGGAGGTCGCATTTATGAATTCCACGGTTGACTCGAATACGGTTCTTTGGGGACAAACCATTATTTATACGGCATACGTCCTAGCAATCATCACGGTGATGGCATGGTTCGCGTACGGCATCGTCCGAGTCGGACCATCAAAGGTAAAGCCGAAGTATTTCTATTTCTTTGTTGCCTTCCTGGTAACTGTAGGTGTCTCGTTGCACATCATCACTTACAACACGATTCCTTGGACAAAGATTGATTTGAACGCAAAGAGCACGCCGTCGGCGCAGCAGTTTGAAATTACAGTTGCCGAACATAAGTTCCAACTACCTTCGGAACGCCTTGACGTCCAGTGCGGGAAAATAGTGGAATTTAATGTGATTTCCAAGGATCTCACTTACGGATTCGGATTATTCCGTGCAGATAACAGCATGGTGCTCCAGATGCAGGTTATTCCGGGTCATGACAACATAATTAAATGGAAATTTCCTAAGAACGAGATCCTCTCGATCCGGTCGACTGAGTACTCAGGACCTGAGGGATCGCAGATGATTCTCAAAGATGTCGTACATGTCGCCGGATGCACGAAATAAGGATGGGTGAGAGATTATGAGTTTCTTCCAAACACTACTGGGTGGCAACAAAGGGCTTTTCAAGTCCGAGACGCTTACCCCCATGCAGAAGCTGACCTTGCGCTATGTCGTGGTCGGCCTCGTCTATTACGGTTTCGCAGCAATCGAAGGCATGATCATGCGGGTCTATCAAGTTAAGCCGATCAGTTTCATTCCTCCCAAGCAGTACTTCGGGATTTTGACCGCTCATCCCTTGGTCGGAATCTTCGGCTCGACTTACATGCTGGTATTCGGGGCATTTCTATTCCTTGTCCCGTTTGTTATGAAGAAGCCGCTGTGGAGTTTCAAGTTGGCCAACTGGACTTGGGGACTGATCACCGTCGGTACTTTCACTTTCTGGCTAGATGGATTCATCTCGCATTACGCTCCTCTTTATACGCTTTACTGGCCCTTGCCAGCTGACTTTAAAGTCTTCCACCCTCTCAGTGGAGCGATATTTATCATTGGTATCGCATTGATCATGGTCGGCACGCTTCTCTTCGTGCTCAATATCTTCAAAACGATCACTTACACGCCAAAAGGTGCTGACCCGGTCAACGCAAGACTGATGTTGCTCGATTCGTTGGGTTTTACTGGTCTGTTCAATCTGTTCAAAGGCCGTCGCAGGAATAGGGAGGAAGATTACCTAACGCCCCTTCCCATCGTCGCCATCGCTCGAGGCACGGTGGATACCTTGTTCAACGCGATAATCCTTACCGCAACAGGGGTCCTGATTCTTGTTTACATGATCGCTGAACTCATGGGTCATAGTCTCCGTACAACGGTGATCGATTCGTTGCTATATAAGAACTTCTTCTGGTGGGGATTGGATCTCATCGCAGATGGATTAGTGTTGATTTACGTTGCTGGAGCCTGGTATTTGATGGCGACGTTGATTACGGGCAAGAAGCTCTTTATGCAGAAATGGGCTCGAGCTGCGCTTGCAGTTGAGATGGTGGTTTCGTGGACCGTTTGGTCTCACCACTTACTTAGCGATCAATCGCAACCTGCTTTTTTGAAAGTGGCATCTGGAGAAATGGTCACAGCCTTTGAATTGATCACTCAGGGACTGGCGTTCTTCATTACGTTGGCCACATTGTGGTCGGCGCGACCGTTGAAAATGACCAATCCCCTCAAGTTCCTTCTTGGAGGTTTACTAGGGTTTGCATTGGCCGTTCCCGCTGGAATCATGCAAGCCGATGCTGGGCTCAATCGAGTCTTACACAATACCCAATGGATCGTAGGACCTCATGTCCACGTTGCCGTCCTCATTGGTCTGACCATGACTCTCTATTCGGTCGTTTATTACCTGCTTCCAGTTCTTACAAACGGCGCGGAATTGTGGAGTCAGAAACTCGCTGATCTTCACTTTGTCCTTCACTTGCTTGGAGGAATTGGGATGGGTGCGTTCATGGGTATGGCCGGCCTTCATGGCATGCTCCGACGAACGATCTATTACAACGGTGAATACGAGGGCTACATGTGGTTAGCGGCCATAAGTGGGTCGATGCTTTTGATCGCATTTGGAATCTTCCTCTTTAACATTGTCATGACACTGGGGTTGAAGGGCGCGGTCGGGGTGTTCAAGAAATCAAGTCTCGATGTAAAGAAACTCTTGCCTTAGTACCCAACAGTAAAGAGTCAGGTTCACGTAAGAATTTGCACTTAATGCTAGGAGTGCTGTCACTCGCTAGGGCAGTGAGCAGCCATTGAAAGCACCCTTGATAGAGAGAAGTCTTTCCCTAGCAGTTCTCTCACTCAGGGGAGATAAGGATGAAACGCTACGCACTCATCACCGCAAATTTACTATTTCTATCCGGGCTCATGGGAGTCGCAGGTACTACTAGCACCCAAGCGGCAAGCCTTCCGAGCACACTGACAACGTGCACAACGGCAAACTCCGGTGTCGTTCGCATACTCGCAAAAGGAAGCTGCACTAGTAAGGAAAACAAGGGCAGCTGGGTTCAGCTGAGCGGCACTTCGGCCAGTTCGAAGGTCATCTTTACTTGTATGAACAATAAGTCTGGAATTCGAATGTTCGCGCAAGGCAAGTGCGACAACAAATTCGAAATGAAGAATGCTTGGGTTCGTGCTTCCTCATCGGTGGACACTAGCGATGCGCTCTGCGCAAAAGGTGGGCGCTGCGTTGTGGGCGACATTGGCCCCGGCGGTGGGATGGTTTTCTATGCGGTAACAAAGGCGCAGAAGTGGGGAAGGTACCTCGAGGCAGCGAATCCGAGAACATGGCAAAGCGGCGGAGTCGATCCGCAATATCCGTGGTGTCAGAACACGACGCTTCTCGTCGGTGCAACGGGTACGGTCATAGGCACAGGTGGGGATAATACGGAGAAGATCCTTGCAAAATGCACCGACGGCGCAGCTGTTGCGGCTCACGCATACCGTGGTGGCGGAAAGAGCGATTGGTTCCTACCGTCGAAAGACGAACTCTTCCAGATGTACATGAACATCAATGTCGTCTTCGGGTTCTTCCCCGACAATTATTGGTCGTCGTCGGAATTTGATGGGACTTCCGTCTGGTACCGCCAAGTGACATTCGGTGCACAGTCGCACACAGCTAAAGACACGGCCTTCTATGTTCGTCCGATAAGGGCTTTCTAGATGTTAATCCACATGATCAAGGAGGATCATAAATGAGCGAAAACATTGGGCAAGTGGCACAACCCGGTGACTACTCGATGAACGCTAAGCCAGTGAAGAAGCGGAGTATTGGAAAGATCATCGGAATCGTGGTTGCAGCCATCGCTGTCGTCGCGGTTGTACTTACGTTCTTCGTCAACTCAGCGACCAAAGCCCCTGTGGCTGCGAGCAACACATTCCTTAATGCGATCCAAGCCGGAGATGCGTCCACGGCGTACGCACTGTTTTCAACGGAGGCCAAGGCTGCAGTGCCTTCAGATCAGTTTGACGCCGTTGTGAAGCAAGTTGGGCCCATCCTCAACGCCGGCGAAAAAATGACGAGCAAGAAGGTGAACGCCTCAACTGATTCTGCTTCTACTTCCGAGGTGGTCTACGAGATCCCAGGAACGGATGGCAAGACCTACAAATTCACAGTGAGTCTCACGAAAGAGAATGATGCGTGGAAGGTCTTGAACTTCACTAGCAAGGCCCAATAGCTACCAA
The DNA here is from genome assembly GCA_964387855.1 of uncultured Bifidobacterium sp. Classification (GTDB taxonomy): domain Bacteria; phylum Actinomycetota; class Actinomycetes; order Nanopelagicales; family Nanopelagicaceae; genus QYPT01. Next base: position 2,803 of record CAYLYA010000030.1, on the reverse strand, counting down.
CAGCTATGAGGCGTGTGCACGCAATTTGTTGACAATGACGACACGGTCTTCCTCGGTGAGGCCTCCCCAGATGCCATAGGGCTCCTGAATTACCAGTGCTTGATTTCGGCACTGCTGGATAACCGGGCACGTTGCGCACACGGCCAACGCCTTATTCTCTCGATTTCGTCGATTTGGTCCACGTTCGCCATCTGGATGGAAGAACATTTCCGATGGCAGATCTCGACAAGCACCAGAATTTTGCCATTGCCAGTGATCAACAAGAGGCTTTGGTAGACGTGTCGTTTCGGCCATTTTCACTCTCCTAAGGTGTTTAACGACTCTACGAGCGTGAGCGAGTACGTTCAAGGAGAGGCTTCTTAGAATCGCATGTGTATTTGCCCGATTTCATGTTCTTATTCTCAGGTGGTGAGATTGCATGCCAGGAGGTAGGGTCCCAGAATTCCCAGTTTCTCTGTAACGGAGGGGGGATTATGATCGTTTTACAGTCAATCTACTTTTAAGGGGAAGAATGATGAATGTGCTAGTTAGACGGTTGGCGGTCTTAAGCGCTCCAGCTCTCTTTTTTGTTCCAACACTCATTTTAGTCTCACCCTCGGCGCTGGCAGCCTCATCCAAGACTTGCGATGGGAAAAAAGCGACGATTGTCTCGAGCGCGTCGACAATTAAGGGAACCCTTAAGGCTGATGTCATCCTGGTTACGGGCTCTGGAACACATACCGTTCTTGGTGGAGCTGGTAACGACCTGATTTGTGGCAGTTCTGGGGTCGACAAAATCAGTGGCCAAGCCGGAAACGACACCATTGTGGGCGGTGCAGGCGGCGACGTTCTAAACGGCGGTGCAGGCAATGACAAACTTATTGGCGGTACAGGCAATGACAAGCTTATTGGTGGTACCGGCAACGATATTGAAGACGGTGGCTTGGGCGATGACCAGCTCCAGGGGGACGAAGGTGACGACCAGCTCATCGGTGGCGATGGCAACGACATTGAAGACGGTGGCCTGGGCGATGACCAGCTCCAGGGCGGCGAAGGTGACGACCAGCTCAACGGCGGCGATGGAAACGATGTTGAGGACGGCGGGGCTGGCAACGACGATATCAATGACACCAGTGGTGATAACACCACTGTTGGCGGCGATGGTAGCGACACCGTGAACGGCGCCAGCGACGATTAAGGACTGAGGCTCTAGCAGCTTGGATGCGCACGCTCTGGTTTTGGGGCGTGCGCATTTTTGCACCCTTAGATCCTGAGCGTGAGATTCCGTAGGCAATTGGTGACCCTTACGCACCGATAGACTTCCCTCCCTCAGAGTCACGCAGGAGGCGAAATGGGCGATAACGAGAAAGTCGTAATGCTGGGGCTGACCTATGACGATGTCCTCCTCCTACCAGATGCCTCTGAGGTAGTTCCCAGTGAAGTTGATACCGCTACGCGCCTGAGCCGCAATATCTCTCTTAGAATTCCTCTTGTTTCAGCAGCCATGGACTCGGTAACCGAGTCAGCAATGGCCATCGCAATGGCAAAAGAAGGCGGAATCGGAATCATCCACCGCAACCTGCCAGTTGAAGAGCAAGTCACGCACGTGAAGCTGGTCAAAGGCGTTGGCCTTGCAGGCGCGGCCGTTGGCGTGGGCGATGACGGATTTGCCCGTGCCAAGGCGCTTATTGAAGTCGGCGTGGACGTCGTCGTCGTCGACACGGCTCATGGCCATCACCGTGCAGTTCTTGATGCAATTTCAAGAATCAAGAAGTACTCACCCAGCACCGAGATCATCGGCGGAAATATCGCAACGCGCGCAGGCGCCCAGGCATTGATTAACGCAGGCGCCGATGCCGTGAAAGTCGGAGTCGGTCCTGGATCCATCTGCACCACTCGCGTCGTTGCAGGCGTGGGAGTTCCTCAGATCACGGCGATCATGGAAGCCAGCAAGGCCTGTATCAAAGCTGGAATTCCCCTCATCGCAGATGGCGGTCTTCAATATTCGGGTGACATCGTCAAGGCGCTCGTTGCTGGCGCAGACGCAGTGATGCTCGGTTCGTTGCTGGCAGGATGCGATGAATCACCCGGCGAGCTCGTTGAGATCGACGGACGCAGGTACAAGGCTTATCGCGGTATGGGCTCCCTCGGTGCGATGCAGTCTCGCGGTGAGAAGAAGTCGTACTCCAAGGATCGTTACATGCAAGACGACGTCTTATCTGAAGATAAATTGGTGCCAGAAGGCATTGAAGGAAAAGTGGCATACCGCGGATCCCTATCGGATGTCGTCCATCAATTGGTTGGTGGCCTTCGATCAGGGATGGGCTATGCCGGCGCCGCCGACATTTCCTACCTGCGACGCGAAGGACGGTTGATTCAGATTACAAGCGCTGGGTTGCAGGAGAGTCACCCGCACGATGTTTTGGACATTGCCGATGCGCCGAACTACTTCAGAAGCAATTAGGAGAAATCATGAGTGATATCGAGATTGCACCAGGCAAGCGTGCACGGGCGGCCTATTCTTTTGATGACATCGCAATTGTTCCAAGTCGGCGCACCCGCGACCCAGAAGAAGTCTCTACTTCATGGCAGATCGACGCTTATAAATTTGGAATCCCGATGTTGGCCGCTCCAATGGATTCGGTTGTGTCCCCAGAGAGTGCCATTGAAATTGGCCGTCTCGGCGGGTTAGCTGTTCTGAACCTCGAGGGGCTATGGACTCGCTATGAAGACCCACGAATTCCTCTCGGTGAAATTGCTTCCATGCCTGATGTTCATGCGACCCGTCGTATGCAGGAGATTTACGCCGCCCCGATTCAGCCAA
>CAYLYA010000029.1:0-17508 GCA_964387855.1 uncultured Bifidobacterium sp. | reverse complement strand
TCACCAACGTTGCGCCAAAAGACCGCGATATCGCAATGGTCTTCCAGTCCTACGCTCTCTACCCACATATGACCGTTGCCGAGAACATGGGCTTCGCTCTGAAGATCGCCGGCACGTCAAAGGAAGAGCGCGACCGTCGAGTACTTGAAGCAGCGAAATTGCTTGACCTCGAGCCATACCTAGAGCGCAAGCCAAAGGCCCTCTCCGGTGGTCAACGTCAGCGCGTTGCCATGGGTCGCGCCATTGTCCGCGAACCTCAGGTCTTCCTTATGGACGAGCCACTTTCTAACCTTGATGCGAAACTTCGTGTTGCAACCCGTACGCAGATTGCCGCGCTGCAACGCCGCCTCGGAATCACAACCGTCTACGTAACTCACGACCAGGTCGAAGCTATGACGATGGGCGACCGCGTCGCAGTTCTCAAGGACGGCCTCTTGCAGCAGGTTGATACCCCACGCAATCTTTACGACAACCCAGCAAACGCATTCGTCGCAGGATTCATCGGATCCCCTGCAATGAACTTGCTCTCTGCTCCAGTCTCTGGTGGTGTGGCCAAACTCGGTGCGCTATCAATTCCAGTTCCTGCACACGCAGGCAACACCGTGACAGTCGGAATTCGTCCAGAAGGCTTTACACCAGCTGCCGATGGTTTCCATGTTCTCGTTGAAGTTGTTGAAGAACTCGGCGCCGATGCATTCGTATACGGAAAGCCAGCAGATCCAACCGTCAAGTTCGCGAATGCCACTGACGAAGGTGCCCAAGTCATTGTGCGTTGGGATCCAAAGAATCCTCCAGCACCTGGAACAACAGTCTCTGTTGTTGCCAACCCCGCAGAGATTCACCTCTTCGATGCAGTCAGCGGAGAGCGCCTGAAGTAATTAGCTAGTACTAAAAACTGCCCTCGGTGACGATCACCGTGGGCAGTTTTTTGTTACTCCGAGTGACGAGAATTTATGTCAGTATTCATATGCCTTGTTGTTTGCAAGGAAATGGTGAAGCGAGGAGAAAGGCAAATCTCCACAAACATACGCTTTGCCTTGGTGTCGCGACGGGAAGAGCCTCGGAGTTTATCCGGGGCTCTTTTAATCTATGTGCGCAACGTCTTGGGCAATACGAACATTGTCCACAGATTCAACACTAAAAGACGTAACCCCGGCAGCATGCTTTCGCAGAGGCTTACCGGGGTCTTCGAGACTTATATTACGGAACATGTGTGAGATGTCAAATGACCCTGTGAACGTAGCACAGCGGTTATCCCCTGACCGACTAAAAACATACATGGAAGCCACAGGTGGGAATCTTCTACGAGCACTTGATTTATATAAATGGAATATCGCACTATCGGGTGCACTATTTGAGGCAATCGCAGTGGTTGAAGTCGTCGTACGAAACGAGATCGATAACAGTCTTACAGCATGGGCACAATCACGTGGGGCAGATTGGATGGACATCGCACCCCTGGATGAAAAGGGAAGAGGCGATATTGCAAAGGCTCGATCTCGGAATGCAAAAAATCCCTCACACGGAAAGGTGCTTGCTGAACTAAATTTTGGCTTCTGGCGTTTCCTGGTTGCAAATCGTTACTTGCACACGCTTTGGATTCCAACGATGAGTGGCGCTTTCCCTCATCTAGGAGGTCACCCTGGAGAACGCCGAAAGGTTGTAGAACGTTCAATCGAAAGATTGTGGTTTCTCCGGAATCGAATTGGACATCACGAACCGATACATAGACGGAATGTGCACCGAGACCTTGCTTCTATGACTTCCCTACTGGATTGGATTTGCCCTGACACAAGTTCGTGGGCGACAGATCAGCGAAGAGTTCAGGACATTCTCATTCAGCGACCCAACGCTAAATAACCACAGAAACCGCCAACACCGCCTGGGTGCACCCTCACTTTAAGCCGAAGTTTGAGATCCCTGCAAAGACAGCGATCGCGTAGTGATTTCTACGAAAAAATGACTTCTTCACCAGCTACGAACGAATGGGTCTCAATACTCTTGAGTAGATGCACTTTCCCTTCGCCCCATACTCGCCAAGGTGAGTCAAATCGATCTCGGACCAACGCGGTGTTCTCATCGATGCCGATCAAGTTCATGTTTTCCTCTACGCGCATGATTGCAGCAGATACGCGATCTGGCAACCAACCCAAAAAACGGTCGTAATGAGGGATTGTCTGAATCATGGGAAGAAGTGCGAGTCCGGGGGTGACATGTGATTTACGGAAGGCGATGATCTCGCTTCCCATTGCCATTGCACCGGCGGAACATCCCATGAGTGAGGAACCGGAACTCCAAGCGCGAATGATCGCTTCCCAAACTGGTGTGTCGATGAGTGCTTCGGTTAGGTAGTGAGGGTCTCCTCCAGATAAATAGATCAGACCCGCATCTTCGATTGCGTCAACGAATTCTGGATTGAACGCGTCCTCTCTGCTGTACAGACGCAGAGAATTTGTATCCACTGCCAATCGTTGGCCTTGAACTCGGCCCAATTCGTGCCAGTGCTCGAGACGGGATGCATCCTCGGCACCTGCTGCGGTGGGTAGTTGAACAAAGACTTCCCTCTTGCCGCGAATGACCGCTGCTTGAAGTAACTCACCTTCAAGAGCGGTCATCACAGGTAAATATTCCCCAGAACCAACTAGTGCAATCGCGCCACACTCTGGGTATTGCAACAAAGGAGTTAAGCCATTGCCTTTTGCAGGTTCTCGTCAATGGATGCCAAGAATTCCTGCGTGGTCTGCCATGGGCTATCTGGCGAAATGAGAATCGCCAAGTCCTTGGTCATCTTGCCTGACTCAACGGTCTCGATGCATACGCGCTCCAGGGTTGTTGCGAACTTGGCCAACTCTGGAGTGTTGTCCAAGGTGGCGCGGTGCAGAAGACCCTGTGTCCAAGCGAAAATTGAGGCGATTGGGTTGGTCGAAGTCGGCTTGCCCTGTTGGTGCATGCGGTAGTGACGGGTCACTGTTCCGTGGGCAGCTTCGGCTTCAACCGTCTTTCCATCTGGGCTCATGAGCACGCTGGTCATAAGACCAAGTGATCCGTATCCCTGTGCGATGGTGTCGGACTGAACGTCGCCGTCGTAGTTCTTACATGCCCAGACGTAGCCCCCTTCCCAACGAAGGGAGGTTGCAACCATGTCATCAATCAGACGGTGCTCGTAGGTGATTCCGAGCTTGTCGAACTCTCCCTTAAATTCATTCTCGTAGATCTCTTGGAAGATGTCCTTGAAGCGTCCGTCGTATGCCTTCAGGATCGTGTTCTTTGTCGAGAGGAATACTGGGTACTTACGGAGCAGGCCGTAGTTCAGCGATGCACGCGCGAAGTCGCGGATGGACTCATCCACGTTGTACATGCCCATCGCGACGCCTGAGCTTTCGAACTTGAAGACTTCGTATTCTGTTGGCGCTGAGCCGTCCGCTGGAACGAAGGTCATCTTCAACATTCCGGCTCCAGGAACTCGGAAGTCGGTGGCCTTGTACTGATCGCCGTATGCGTGACGGCCGATGACGATTGGCTTGGTCCACTGAGGAACCAGTCGCGGGACGTTGCTGATCAAGATCGGCTCGCGGAAGATGACGCCGCCAAGGATGTTGCGGATGGTTCCGTTGGGAGACTTCCACATCTTCTTTAGGCCGAACTCTTCAACGCGCGCCTCATCAGGTGTGATGGTCGCGCACTTGACGCCAACGCCGTGCTTCTGAATAGCGTGAGCGGAATCAATAGTGACCTGATCATTTGTCGCATCACGGTTCTCGATACCAAGGTCGTAGTACTCAAGGTCGATGTCCAAGTAAGGCAAGATCAACTGATCCTTGATGAACTGCCAGATGATTCGGGTCATTTCGTCGCCATCGAGTTCAACTACGGTGCCGACTACCTTGATCTTGTTCATAATTTCTCCACTCCCGCTGCTCTTTTTAACGTCTCTGGGTGAACTGCTCTTTACAGGCTTTGCACGTCTGCTTGCTTGGCGCGGACTGCTTCGGCCGCAACTTTCAATTCTGCCAACTCTGAATCAGACAACTTCGTCTCTACTACCTTGCAAATTCCAGTGCGACCGAGCTCGGCTTCTACGCCGAGGTAGACGCCGGAGATTCCGTACTCTCCTTCGACCCATGCACAGACCGGCATGACCGTTCCTGAATCCTCGATGACGGCCTTGGCCATTCTTGCTGCCGCGGCAGATGGTGCGTAGTAGGCAGAACCTGTCTTCAACAACGCGACGATTTCGGCTCCGCCGTTGCGGGTCTTGGTAACCAATTCCTCGATCTCTGCTGCCGAGAGCTTCTCGGATAGAGGAACGCCGTCGACCGTGCAACGGCTTGGGACTGGAACCATCGTCTCGCCGTGCGAACCGAGGGTCAGCGTCTTCACGCTGCCGACAGATACGCCTAATTTCTCAGCAACGAAGTTGGTGAAGCGCGCCGTGTCGAGCATTCCTGCCTGGCCCATCACGCGATTCTTTGGGAATCCGGTTGCGATCTGCGCGAGCGCGGTCATTTCATCCAACGGATTGGAGACAACGATGATGACGGCGTTGGGGCTGTGCTTTGCGATGTTCTCGGCAACGCCGCGGACGATTCCGGCGTTGACGCCGATGAGATCCATGCGGCTCATGCCTGGCTTGCGTGGGAGGCCCGCGGTGATGACGACGACATCGGAGTTAGCGGTTACTTCGTATCCGGCGCCTTCAGGTGTTGTTGTTGCACCGATGATCTTTGTTTCAAATCCTTCGATGGGACGAGATTGATTCATGTCCAAGGCCAAGCCTTCGGACTTGCCTTCAACGATGTCGGTGAGGACTACGGTGTCGAAGATGTTGTATTGCGCCAATCGAAGTGCAGTTGTCGAACCATAAAAACCTGCACCTACTACGCTGACCTTGCTTCCCATTTTCTTCTCCCTTGTTGAATAACAAACTCTCTTGACATCAAGATAATTCTAGCGCCCACTTGGCAGGGCTAGAGCCACAGCAAATAGACCCAGAGCAAGGGCAAGGGGCAGATAACGCTCAACCCGGCCTATTGCCTTCGATGCCAGGCTCACCCCTGCCATACCTGCGGCGATAGCGACCAAACCGACCTGAACAGAGCCGATCGCGCCGAGAACGATGCCCAGAACGACGAGGACGTACCCAAGAATTGATGGGCGGCTTAGCGACATGCTTCCACGACATTTTTGACCAGCATGGCACGGGTCATCGGACCCACGCCCCCAGGCATAGGAGCGACGAAACTTGCGACGTCCATGACTCCCGGGTGAACATCCCCCAACAACCCGGCATCGGTGCGTGAGATGCCGACGTCAACAACGGCGGCGCCTGCCTTGATCATGTCAGGAGTCAGGAAGTGGGCGCGGCCGATCGCGGCGACGACGACGTCGGCATTTTTTGTGTGACGAGCCAAATCTTTAGTGCCGGTGTGAGTCAGAGTGACTGTTGCATTCTCGCTCTTTCGCGTGAGCAACAATCCGAGCGGACGGCCAACAGTGAGCCCGCGGCCGATGATTGTGACTTCGGCTCCGTCGATGGCGACCCCGTAATGACGGAGCAATTCGACAATGCCGCGAGGCGTGCAAGGAAGTGGCGCGTCTTCTCCGCTGACCAATCGACCCAAGTTAAGCGGATGCAAGCCGTCTGCATCCTTGTTGGGGTCGATTGCTTCTAGAACTCTCTGCGAATTGATTCCGCGAGGAAGGGGCAACTGCACGATGTATCCGGTGCATTCTTTGGATGCGTTGAGATCTTTGATTGCGGCAAGAACATCATTTTCGGAAGCGTTCTCAGGAAGATCGACGCGAATCGAATTGATACCGACTTCGTGGCAGTCGCGATGCTTGCCGGAAACATAAGAGTGCGAACCAGGGTCATCGCCGACGAGAACTGTTCCAAGGCCAGGGGATTTTCCCTGCGCCTTGAGCTTGATTACTTCTGCTGCAAGCTCTGTCTTAATCTTCTTGGCAAGTGCTTTTCCATCAAGAATCTGTGCGGTCATTACCTCATCCTATGGCTGATTAGGCGTGAGAGAAATGTCGAACTCCAGTGAAATACATTGAGATATTGGCCTCACGGGCGGCCGCAATGACCTCTTCATCCCGCATGCTTCCACCTGGTTGAACGACCGCCACGACCCCTGCCTCGAGCAAAATTTCCAATCCGTCGGCAAAGGGGAAGAAAGCATCGCTTGCTGCGACGCTACCGGCGACTCGAGTTCCACCACGTGAAACTGCGAGCCTGGATGAATCAACGCGGTTGACCTGGCCCATCCCGATACCCACTGAGGCACCGTCTTTAGCCAGCAAAATCGCATTGCTTTTGACCGCGCGAACCGACCGCCAGGCAAAGGCAAGGTCGGCAAGGACGCCGTCAGAAACCGCCGGACCGCACGCAAGTGTCCAGTTGGCTGGGTCGTCTCCAGGTGCATCAACGAGGTCGGTCTGCTGCACCAGCATTCCGCCGGAAACTGGACGCAATTCTTTCTTGGATATTTCAGGCGACGGGCATTGAAGAATTCGAATCGACGGCTTCTTCGCCAAGATCTCAATTGCCTCGGGGACGAAGCTTGGCGCGACAACAACTTCAGTGAAGATTTGAGAAAGTGTCTGCGCCATCGCAACATCTACTTCACGGTTTGCCGCGACAACGCCACCGAATGCAGAGACTGGATCGCAAGCATGTGCCTTGGAATGTGCCTCTGAAATCGTCTTTGCAATCGCGATCCCGCAGGGGTTGGCGTGCTTGATGATTGCAACACATGGGTCGGAGTGGTCATGGGCCGCACGCCATGCTGCATCTGCGTCGGTGTAGTTGTTGAATGACATCTCTTTGCCGTGAAGTTGGATTGCCCCAACCAAACCAGAAGGTGCGCCGACGTTGGAGTAGATCGCCGCGCTCTGATGAGGATTTTCTCCGTAGCGCAATGTGTTCTTCTTCTGCCAAATTGCGCCGAACCACGACGGCAATTCTTCGTCGGAACTGGCAAGCCAATTGGCGATGGTGAGGTCGTACTCGGCTGTTGTACGAAATACGGCAAGGGCTAACTCTTGTCGATCTTGCGCAGTGAATCCGCCGGCAGCAATCGCCTCGTACAACTTCGAATATTGCAATGGCGAACAGATGACGGCGACAGATCCGTGGTTCTTGGCAGCCCCGCGCAACATTGACGGTCCCCCGATATCGATCTGCTCGATGCACTCGGCGAAATCGGCACCCGAAGCGATCGTCTGAGCAAAGGGATAAAGGTTCACGATGACAAGATCAAATGGCGCGATATCGTGCTCTGCAATCTGGTCGAGGTGGGCCGCATTGCTCTGGTCGGCCAAGATTCCCGAATGAATACGTGGATGCAGCGTCTTTACGCGCCCGCCCATGATCTCCGGAAATCCCGTGTAGTCGCTTACTTCGGTTACTGCGATTCCGGCGCCCGCAAGAGTCTTGGCAGTGGAGCCGGTTGAAAGAATCTCGACATTTGCCTTCTGGAGGGCGGTTCCGAGTTCGATCAAACCGGTCTTGTCATAGACGCTGACCAAGGCTCGTCGAATGTGCTTGCGATCAGACCCGTTAGGCACTCTATTTCTCCAATGTAGGTAATAGTTCTTTCAAGGTCGCGACAATGAGACCACGCTCGGCAATCTTAATGCGTTCGTGAAGCGTCGATTCATCATCGCTCGGCAGGACCGAAACTGGGACCTGCGCGATCACTTCGCCCGTATCCATGCCTGCATCCACCCAGTGAACGGTGGCACCAGTGACCGATACCCCAGCAGCAATCGCATCGCGAACAGGGTGCGCCCCTGGAAAAGCTGGCAGCAGCGCTGGGTGGGTATTTATCATCTTGAAACGGGTGACAAAGTATGGCGAGAGGATTCGCATGAAACCGGCACTTACGACAAGGTCTGGCGCCAGTGCATCCATGTGCTCGATCAACTGCGCATCCCACTGCAATCGATCCTTCTGCATCGGATGAACAAAACATGGAATGCCTGCATCTTGGGCACGTACAAGAACGTGGGCGTCAGGACGATCTGAAATGACCTCAATGATTTGCGCATCGAGCTCGCCGGTATTAACCGCATCAAAGATCGCTTGCGCGAGAGAACCTTGGCCCGAGGCAAGAACAACAATCTTTTTGCTCATGTTGCACGCCTTCTACTGATTGATCCCGCGGCTGCCGGAATGGCCCATGCAAAGAAGATACCGACTCCAAGTTCTAGCGCAATAGCCAGCGTTACTTGCCAGATTGAGACACCAACTGATCCCATGGCATGCGTGAGAAGCGCCCCGCTACTCAAATAAGAAATCAATGCCACGACGCAAGCAAGACTGAAGAATCCGACCAATAGAGATCTCGCCCCTATTGAAATGGTCTTTCGGTAGAGGACAATTCCCGCGGCACACACTGCAATTGCACTAAGAAGAACGAGTGGATGGCGTCCAGTTGGAAGTGCGCCTAAAAGAGGAAGCGCAGGAATTTCCAATATCCGGTGCGTTAATGGAGCCACCAGAGTATGAGCGCCAATGGCAAAGCCTGGACCTACTAAGTAAGCAAGCGTGGCAACTATCGCGTTAGGCAGATAGAGGAGATTGAAAATAAAGAGAAGCACGCCGCCCAACAGGCCCGGTTGGAGCACGACGATCAGATTCTGAATCGTCGAGATGTGGAATGCCAACGAGACACCGAGTACGACGGAAGAAACTCCAAGAGCGATCGCAACTATGCGCAGTGCGATGTCGAATCCCTCAAAGTATCTTCTTGCCTCGGCTGCTCGAAGGTTCACGGTAGCAATAAACACGATCGGAATTGTCGTCAGAGGCACGTAATACAGAACCGGACTTACCGCGTGAGTAGTGGATCCCCAGGCCAAAAGGGCTGCAATACCTGCATAAAGAATGGAAAAAGTGATACGCAGAAGTCTCAAGGATCGATCATCTGGCTCGATGCGCACTTTGGCGCGAATGAAGCAACTCCGTATCGCGATAATAGGAAACAGCATCGCCCCAAGAGGAAGGTAGGACAAGAACCCTGCCTGGTTGGCAGGAGGCAGCATCACGTTGAAAGGAACATGATGGGCGCCAAGCCAGAACCATAACGCGGCCCTCATGGGATCAGACGTATTTCCATTGCTGCTGCCCGCCGTCGCCCACCCCAACATCGCGATAAACGCCGTTGGGAGAAGAACGAGGGCGATACTGCGCACCGCCTGTGTCAACGAGACCCATAGGACGCGTTGGAACATGCGTGTTATCGCTTCAAGATTGCACGCATTAAGCGCGCGGTCTCACTTGGAGTTTGCCCGACCCGCACGCCCGCAGCCTCAAGGGCATCCTTCTTTCCCTGCGCGGTTCCAGATGAGCCCGAGACGATTGCGCCTGCGTGGCCCATGGTCTTGCCTTCGGGAGCAGTGAAACCTGCGACATAACCGACAACCGGCTTGGTGACGAATTCGCGGATGAAATCTGCCGCCCGCTCTTCTGCATCGCCGCCGATTTCACCGATCATCACGATCGCCTCTGTAGCAGGATCGTCTTGGAAAGCGCGGAGGCAATCAATATGAGTCGTGCCGATGATCGGGTCTCCACCAATTCCAACCGCAGTGCTGATTCCAATATCGCGAAGCTCGTACGCCATTTGGTAAGTAAGAGTGCCTGATTTTGAAACAAGACCAATTGGACCTGTGCCAGTGATATCCGACGGGATGATTCCGATGTTGGACTCACCTGGTGTGATGATTCCTGGGCAGTTGGGGCCGATGATCCGAGTCAGACCCTTGCTTTGGGCGTAAGCAAAGAAGGCGGCCGTATCGTGGACGGGGATTCCTTCAGTAATAACGACAACCAGAGGCATCGCTGCATCAATTGCATCAATGACCGCAGACTTTGCAAACTTGGGAGGAACGAATACGACCGAAGCATTCGCCTGCGTTGCAGCAACGGCTTCGGCTACGGTGTTGAAAACGGGCAACAAGTGGCCGTCGATATCCACGATCATGCCGCCTTTGCCGGGGGTCACACCACCGACGATGTTTGTACCAGAGGCCAGCATTTTCTTGGTGTGCTTGGTGCCCTCGGCACCCGTCATTCCCTGAACGAGAACGCGCGTCTGCTTGTTGATGAAGATTGACATTATTTGGCCGCCAATTCTGCGGCGCGAGCTGCTGCGCCATCCATAGTGTCTAGTTGTTCGACGAGTGGATGAGCAGCCTCCGTAAGAATGCGTCGCCCCTCAATCACGTTGTTGCCGTCTAGGCGGACGACAATCGGCTTGTTCGCCTTGTCACCCAGAATCGACAGCGCCTGAACAATTCCGTTTGCGACCGCGTCGCAGGCAGTGATGCCTCCGAAAACGTTAACAAAAACGCTTCTGACATCTTTATCGCCAAGGATGATCGACAGTCCATCGGCCATAACCTGTGCGGAGGCACCGCCTCCGATGTCCAAGAAGTTCGCCGGCTTCATGCCGCCAAATTTCTCACCCGAGTAGGCGACGACATCGAGGGTACTCATGACAAGACCTGCACCGTTTCCGATGATGCCGACTTGGCCATCCAACTTCACATAGTTGAGATTCTTGGCCTTGGCCTCTTCTTCAAGGGCATTTTCAGCAGAGTGATCGATCAAGGCTTCGTGATCTAGGTGACGGAAATCAGCGTTATCATCGAGGGTGACTTTTCCGTCAAGGGCGATGATGCGACCATCTACTGTCTTTACGAGCGGATTAACCTCGACTAACGTCGCATCTTCGGATACGAAGACACCCCACAGAAGAACAAGTACCTCAGCCACTTTCTCAGCGATGTCTGCAGGAAACGCAGCATCCTGAATGATCTTCAACGCCTGCGCCTTGGTAAGGCCGGCGATTGTGTTTACAGGAACCTTGATCAGCTTCTCGGGCGTCTCATGCGCGACGGCTTCGATATCCATTCCGCCTGCAACTGAGGCCATAACCAAGAAGGTTCTGTTCGAACGGTCCAACAGAATCGCCAAGTAATATTCTGAATCAATCGGCGCTGCTTGCGCGATCATCACTTTGCCAACAATGTGTCCCTTAATATCCATCCCAAGAATCGCGCCGGCCTTCTCTCGCGCATCCTCAACAGACTCGGCAAGTTTCACGCCGCCTGCTTTTCCTCGCCCACCCACTTTTACCTGAGCTTTGACAACAACTTTTCCGCCGATTCTTTCCGCGGCAGCCGCAGCCTCATCGGCAGTTGTGGCAACGGCACCAGCTAGAACTGGAACGCCATGCTTTTCAAAAAGATCTCTAGCTTGATATTCAAAGAGATCCACGTGGGTCTCCGTTTCTTTGTAAGGCGAACTTTCGAACGGGTGCAATCCTAGAGCTTCTCAACGGGTGCATAGCGCAGCAACAATCGCTTCTCGCCATACTGACCGAAGTTTATGGTCGCCTCGGCTCGATCTCCTTCACCAGAAAGACTGACCACAGTTCCCAATCCAAATGTGTCGTGTGACACACGTTCACCAACTGCAAGTTCCATGCTCACGCTCTTTTTGCCTGTTGGGCGTGCTGCCGGTGCCGTAGCAGCGTTATACCGACGGGTAGATACAGGAGAAGTGGGCTTGTTTCGCCATTCGATGACAGAGGTCGGAATCTCTTCGAGGAAACGAGATGGTGGGTTGTATTTGGGCGGCCCCCACGAGGATCGAGACTCTGCGCGTGTGAGATACAGGCGATGCTCGGCACGTGTGAGGCCAACGTAGGCCAATCGCCGTTCCTCTTCTATTTCACTTTTGTCATCAAAGGTTCGCGAGTGAGGGAAGATTCCGTCTTCTAATCCTGTGAGAAAGACTGTAGGAAACTCAAGACCTTTTGCCGTATGAAGTGTCATTAATGTTACGACTCCGCCGTGATCTTCGCCCTCTGGGATTTCATCCGAATCTGCCACAAGGGAAACTTGTTCGAGGAAGCCCGCCAATGAAATCTCTTGATCCTCTCCAAGTTCATCTATTGGTGTCTCTTCGTATTCCAACGAGACCGCAACAAGTTCTTGGAGATTCTCTACGCGTACTTCGTCTTGTGGATCATTGCTAGATGTGAGTTCTGCGAGAAGGCCGGACTGTTCGAGGACAGCTTCAACAATCACTGATGGTCTCACCTTTGCTTCAACCAATACATGAAGGGCGGCGATCATCGACAGGAATTGCTGAATAGATGCAGCAGCGCGCGTCGGTACATCCGAAATCTCTGAAGCCCGGTGCAACCCTTGCCAGAAGGAGAGTCCGTTGTTCTGAACGTATGTATCAACATAGTCAAGAGCACGATCGCCAATACCGCGCTTTGGAACGTTGATTATTCGTCGGATCGACACTTCATCATTGGGATTGGCGAGCACTCTCAGGTATGCAAGAAGATCCTTGACTTCCTTTCGTTCGTAGAACCGCACTCCTCCCACAACTTTGTACGGAAGGGCGGCGCGCATGAATACTTCTTCAAAAACGCGCGACTGCGCGTTGGTTCGATAGAAGATGGCGGTGTCGCCAGGCTTGGAGACGCCTTCGTCTTGGAGCTTTCGGATTTCACTCTTGATGAACTCTGCCTCGTCGTGTTCATCCTCGGCGACATATCCGACCAATGGAGTTCCAGAACCCGCCTGCGACCAGAGGTTCTTCTCCTTCCGACTCTCGTTCTGTGTAATAACTGCGTTAGCAGCATTGAGAATGTTCTGAGTCGAGCGATAGTTCTGTTCCAACAAGACTGTCGTGGCATTCGGAAAATCAAGTTCGAACTGCAAGATATTTCGAATAGTCGCGCCTCGGAACCCATAGATAGATTGGTCTGCATCGCCCACCACGCATAATTCAGCGGCAGGAATGCCCTCAGTATCGCTACCTACGATTTCACGGATTAAAACGTACTGAGCATGGTTGGTGTCTTGGTACTCGTCCACCAGCACATGGCGGAAACGAGATCGGAACCGAGATTTGCTTTCAGGAAATTTCTGCAACACATCGACCGTCTTCATAATCAGATCATCGAAATCCATTGCGTTGGCCTGCTGAAGTCGACGTTGGTATAGGGCATAAACCTCAGCGACCACTTGCTCGAACTGATTCTTGGTGGCGAGGAGATAATCATTTGGTCCAAGCAACTCGTTCTTTGCGTTTGAAATCATCGACTGAAACTGTCGGGCGGGATAGCGCTTCGAATCCAGATTCAGATCCTTGGCCACGATCGTTATCAACTTCAAACTATCAGCCTGGTCGTAAATGCTGAATGTGTTGCTGTAGCCCAGTCTTACCGCTTCTTGTCGTAGCACTCTGACACAAGCAGAGTGAAAAGTTGAAACCCACATAGATCGTGCAATGGGACCGACAAGGTCTGCCACCCGCTCCTTCATCTCGCCGGCGGCCTTGTTGGTAAAAGTAATCGCGAGGATTTCGTATGGAGCAACCCCTCGTTGCTTCATCAAATAGGCAATCCTGCGGGTCAGAACTCGAGTTTTGCCTGATCCTGCTCCGGCAACGACCAACAAAGGCCCGCCAGTGTGCACCACGGCCGCCTCTTGCTGCGGATTTAGCCCTTCTAGCAATCGATCTGGGCTCGTCATGGGTGGGAGTCTATTAGGCTTCACTGTCTAGATTGAATTTCAAATATTGGAGTGATGATGCAACCGATCCCCGACAGTGAGATCAAGCGAGTCTTGGTAGTGAGCGCCCATCCCGACGACTCGGATTTCGGCGCGTCCGGAACCATCGCCTCGTGGATCAAGCAAGGCATCCAAGTTTCCTATTGCATATGCACAAACGGCGATCAAGGCGGAGAAGAATCTGGAATTCCTGTAGAGGAAATGCCTGCGGTCCGGCAGAAAGAGCAACGGGCTGCGGGCGCTGCTATCGGAGTCACAGATATTACTTTCCTCAACTATCGCGACGGATCCCTCGAACCCACATTGGGACTGCGAAAGGACATCGTCCGCGCAATTCGCATTGCACAACCCGATCGCATGGTTATTCAAAGCCCTGAACGCAATTGGGAGAGAATCGGCGCGAGCCACCCAGATCATCTGGCCGCAGGCGAGGCCGCTATTCAGGCCGTTTATCCTGATGCACGCAATCCTTTCGCGTTTCCCGATTTGATGGACGCAGGCTTCAAACCATGGCGAGTCAAAGAAGTATGGGTAACTGCACACGCATCACCCGATCACTTCGTGGATATCACTGACTATTTCCATCTGAAGATGGCCACATTACATGCTCATGCTTCTCAAACGGCGCACAATGCTGAACTAGAGAACATGGTCCGTTCGTGGGGCCAGCGCAACGCAACTGCCGGTGGATTACCAGAAGGCCGAATTGCTGAAGCTTTCAAGATTGTTAATACAAACTAAAAGTTTGTATTAACTAACGATCACCTTTTCAATCGCGATTGTCTGAGCTGGAGTTCCGTCGGCTCCGCCGCCCTTAACGCCGGCCGCGGCAACTGCTTTCACAATGTTCAAGCCCGTTGTAATCTTGCCCCAGATTGTGTAACTCGGAGCAAGAGTCGTATCGGCATATACCAAAAAGAACTGGCTTCCGTTGGTTGAGGGTCCAGAGTTCGCCATCGCCACTGTGCCGGCGGGATAATTGTTCACGACATTCTTTGGAAGATTCTCATCCTGGAAAGTGAAATTCGGACCACCCGAACCAGTCGCGGTTGGGTCGCCGCACTGAAGCACATAAAGTCCTTGAGTGGTAAGGCGATGGCAGAGACTTTCATCGAAATACTTTGCCTTGGCTAGGGCTGTCAGTGCCGTCATCGTAACTGGAGCTTTGACACCATCGGTGCTGATGACAATCGTTCCGCAGTTCGTAACAAGCGTGAACTTCCCAATTCGACCAGCGTCCATCTTCGTTGGTGGGGTTATAACAATAGGTGTATGCCCAACAGCGGTTGTCGGCTTGCATACAACTCCGCCCGTCAACGTGGTTGAGGTAGACGCTGCAGTAGGCGTGAGAGAAAGGGTGGGGACTGGTGTCGGAGTAGGGGTCGGAGTATCCGAAACAGTCGGCGTGGGAGTAGGCGCGGCCGTCTTAGTCGGCGTACTTGAACAAGCCGAAAGTCCGCCAGCAACGATCAATCCAATTGCAGCAAATACGATTCCACGTTTCACAGGTAGACCCTTTCGTAGTGACCCTGAATTATCAACTATTCCCACTCAATAGTGCCAGGGGGTTTGCTGGTGATATCCAATACGACTCTATTTACATCCCTCACCTCGTTGGTGATTCTGGTCGAAATTCGCTCCAGCAACTCGTAGGGCAACCGAGACCAGTCAGCCGTCATCGCATCCTCGCTAGAAACTGGGCGAAGAACAATGGGGTGACCATAGGTTCGCCCATCTCCCTGAACCCCGACACTTCGCACTTCGGCCAGCAGTACGACCGGGCACTGCCAGATAAGGCGATCCTGACCCGCGGCATGCAATTCGTCGCGAGCAATGAGATCTGCTTGACGCAGTATCTCCAATCGATCCTCGGTGACTTCGCCGATGATACGGATGGCAAGACCCGGGCCTGGGAACGGTTGACGCCAGACGATCTCCTCTGGCAGGCCGAGTTCAATGCCGACCTGACGAACCTCATCTTTGAAGAGAGTGCGCAAAGGTTCAACGAGGGTGAATTTCAAGTCATCTGGCAGACCGCCGACATTGTGGTGGGACTTAATGTTGGCAGTTCCTGTCCCCCCACCGGATTCGACGACATCAGGATACAAAGTGCCCTGCACTAGGAACTCGACATCGCCCTCGGCAGCAATCTCTCTGGCTGCTGCCTCAAAACTACGGATGAACTCTCGTCCGATGATCTTGCGCTTCGCCTCGGGTTCGCTAATTCCTGCAAGCGCGTCCATGAACTGCTTTCGCGCATCGACGACTTTGAGCTGAATACCTGTCGCGGCAACGAAATCTGTCTCAACCTGCTCGGCTTCTCCGGCGCGAAGGAGGCCGTGGTCAACGAAGACGCACGTCAGTTGTGATCCGACCGCTTTCTGCACAATTGCCGCGGCAACTGCAGAATCGACCCCTCCGGACAAACCGCAAATAATCCGCTTGTCGCCCACGAGTTCTTTCACCTTTGCGATTTCGTGTTCGGCAATATTGGAAGTCGTCCATGATGGCGAACATTTGGCCACATTGATCAGCCAGTTCTTGAGAATCTCTTGGCCGAACTCGGTGTGCAGAACTTCAGGATGGAATTGAACTCCAGCCAATTTTCCGGACTCGTCTTCAAAGGCTGCAATCGGGGTGTCATTGGTGGTTGCACAAATAGTGAATCCCTGTGGCGCCTGCGTCACCGCATCCCCGTGGCTCATCCACACTCGTAACGAGCTCGGAAGTGAGGAGAAGATCCGTGACGTCGTATCTGAATTCAATTCAGTGCGGCCGAACTCGGATTTCCCAGTCTGGCTGACAACGCCTCCAAGTGCGGCAGCCATCACCTGGAAGCCGTAGCAAATTCCAAATACGGGGATGCCAAGTGAGAATATCTCCGCGTCCATCGTCGGGGCGTTCTTGGCGTAAACGCTGGAAGGACCACCAGAGAGGATGATCGCCTCGGGTGCCTTCTCCAAAATCTCTGCCGAAGTTATTGATGACGGAACTATCTCGCTGAATACGTTGGCTTCGCGAACTCGCCTTGCGATGAGTTGCGCGTACTGCGCCCCGAAATCAACGACCAATACCCCGTTTGCCTTAGTCACGATGAATGAGTACCTCGACCCTTTGGAATTCCTTGACGTCGGAGTATCCGCACGTCGCCATCGCGCGACGGAGTGCGCCGAACAAGTTCATCGACCCATCAGATGCACGCGATGGACCAAGGAGGATCTCCTCCATCGTCCCGCGAGTTCCCACTGCAACACGCTCACCACGTGGAAGTTCCTGATGGTGCGCCTCACTACCCCAGTGCCATCCAAGGCCGGGTGCTTCAACAGCGCGAGCAAGAGGCGAGCCCATCATGACCGCATCGGCTCCGCATGCAATCGCTTTGGCGATATCACCGCTGCGTCCGACAGAGCCATCTGCAATGACGTGAACATAACGTCCACCAGATTCATCGAGATAATCGCGTCGCGCAGAGGCAACCTCTGCAACAGCCGAAGCCATCGGAACTTCAATACCCAGAACTTTGCGCGTCGTGTGCGCAGAACCCCCGCCGAAACCGACGAGCACACCTGCGGCACCAGCGCGCATAAGGTGAAGGGCTGCGGTAGCAGTTGCCACTCCTCCGACGATCACCGGGACATCAAGTTCGTAGATGAATTTCTTCAAATTGAGCGCTTCGTTCTTAGTGGCTACATGCTCGGCACTCACGGTTGTTCCGCGAATGACGAAAATGTCCACACCCGCGTCGATCACGGTCTTGTAGTGAGTGGCGGTGCGTTGAGGGGAAAGTGAACCTGCAACGGTAACTCCTGCATCACGGATCTGTTGAAGCCTCTCTTTGATCAGCGTTGGCTGAATCGGGGCGGCGTAAATCTCCTGCATACGACGGGTCGCATGAACATC
>CAYLYA010000028.1:0-17881 GCA_964387855.1 uncultured Bifidobacterium sp. | reverse complement strand
TTTTGATCGCGCCCTTGGATTCAGCAAGCCCGGGAAAAAACGTGAACCCAAGGACCGCGACGATGAGACACAGGGCTCGCGGCGTTCTACTCATGATGACGTGACAATCTCTTTGATTGAAATAGTCATGGAAAATTCCTTAGAAACGCGCCTCTGACAGAACTGGTTGCTCTGCCTGCGAAGCATTGCCAACCACAATCGCCTGCTCATATGCATAGATTGCGCGATCCTTCTGATCCATTTCCACAAAGACTCGCGCTATTTCGCCCCAGTAGAAAGCCAAATCACGATCTGGGGCCAGAGTTCGCAAGTGGTCCATTGCTCGTTCAAGCTGAGCAAAAGACTCATCAATTCGCCCAAGTTTGAACAAGGTCTTAGCTTCTTGCGAAAGCAAACTCGCCCGTGGGCCCGGAATCTCCGGTGGGAGTTCTGAGAGGCCCTTTCTCGCGTACATCAATGCCTTTTCAAAATTCCCTAGGCGTGACTCCACTTCCGACAATGTGATACAGGTGATAGCGGCATTTCCCGGATTATTCTGAGAGGCTAAATCAAGGTAGGCAGACTCAGCCAAGTCGTGTATGCGGGTGAGGTCTGGGTCAGGCATATCCAGCATCCATTTGGCCGCGTTGTCATTCAAAATCGGAAGAACCTGCTGAAGCTCGGCCAATTTCGTCCAATGCATTGCTTCCGTGATCTGGCTTAGAGCCAAATTCACATCGCCACGACGACTTGAGAGGAAAGAAGCTTGCCAATATGACTGGACCATAGCTTTAGGCGATTTGCACTTCTCTGCCAACCTCAGCGCTCGGCTGATTATCTCGGTTGCCCGAGGAGTATCTCCGCGCCGGAAATGACTAGCAGCAAGTTGGACCATAAGTTCTACAACTTCGGTCTCTGGCCAGATCTCCGCGTTCTCCATCAATAGAGACTCGCCCCGTTGAACTCCGAGGGCAAAGTTTCCAGATCTATTGCAGACCCGAATAATTTCATTTCCGATACGAGACCTTAAATCTGGAGCAGCTTTGGGGTAATCCTTTAAGAGCTGCTCAAGTTGGTCCAGGACTCCTTCAAAAAGACCCCTTCGGGCGTTAACTTGCAGCAGGAGCACCGAGGCGGCTATGGAAGCAGCATCTTTAACACCCTCGGGTCCAAACCTCAAAACCTGGTTGGCAAAATCTTCGGCTAACTCTAAATCCCCAGAACTCAGGGCCACTTTGGCCGTGTTGAGGTTGAGTTCGCGCTCTTGGGCGCTCTGGTCGAAGACCAATTCCTCGGTGGGAACACCCAGACGGGCGGCCAATTTCGTAATCAGGTCGGGCTTGGGCTTGCGCTTGCCAGCCTCCAAAAGGGAGATGAAACTGGAGGCGGCAATGCCCTCAGCCAACTCATACTGGGTCAGGCCAGCCTTCTCCCGGAGCTCCCGGAGCTTGGATCCAAATTCCATTTGCCACTTCCATTCCTGAGGTTCTTGGTATATCTTACAGACAACCTTTACAAATAGTAAAGACATTTGGAGGATATTGTGAAGCAATTCGGACTGACAGTTATCGCGCTGGTACTCATCGTCACAACAGCGCTCCCCGCAAACGCAGCAGCAAAGAAGTCATCAATCTCAACTGGCACATCATTCACACTCATGACCATCCCAGGCGGCGGCATGTGCTGCTAGTCGTTTAGATCCTTTCCAACGCTGACAACGATGTTGGCGTTGCAAATACAAGAAAATATGAAAGATAGGACGATAAATGTTCACAGATGAGAAGCTGAACGGGCGATCACCATCGCGCGTTCGACGAAGTGCTTCCCCTCTTCACTCATCTGCTCGTGCATCTGCGATAGCAAAAATCGCATTGATCGTCCTCGCACTCCTTCTTACCGAAACATCGTATGCAACAAATGGCAACGCGAATTCAACGATCTTCTCACAGAAGCAGATTACGAATTTCGTAAAGACGGTGAAGACGGAACTAGAACTCAGCAAAAACTGGAAGTCTAGTTTTGCCAACACGGCAGGCTCCAAGTTGTACTGCAACTCAATTGTTCTCGGTGAAGGGTACCGATCCGGCAGCCATGGCCTCTACACATGGTTCACCTGCAGCGCAATGCACAAGCTAGTAAATGCAAAGACATCGGGCTCCAATATCGCCTGCACAGGTTTCTCATCACCCGTGTGGATTGAGCCGAAGGCAAACTCGATTAATTTTCAGGCGGTCACAACTGAGCCAGAGTATGCGGCATTCAGAACGTCAGCGCCCACGCAAGTTCAAACACTTATGGACTCAACTTACAATCAGATGAATGCTGGCGAACCGAGGGTCGTAATAGCGCGCGCAAAACAAGGTGCGAAGACCCGAACAAATTCTTGTCAGTAATCAGTTTTCGCTAAAACCCAATCGCTCCAATAGTTTCGGATCTCTTTGCCAATCCTTTGATACCTTGATGTGAAGGCCAAGAAATACTCTAGCTGACAATATTCTTTCGATATCTGCACGCGCCCTCGTTCCAATGTCTTTGAGTCGCTCCCCCTTATGCCCAAGAAGGATTCCGCGCTGTGAATCGCGCTCGATGTGAATTGTCGCGTGAATGTCGAAGAATGGCTTGCCTTCTGTGTTTGGTCGCTGAGACATCTCATCAATGGTCACGGTAATTGAGTGAGGTAGTTCCTCACGTGCATCACGAAGCGCAGCCTCCCGGATAAGTTCGCAAATCCATTTCTCCTGACTTTGATCGCTGGTCATGCCCTTCGGGTAGAACTCCGGCCCTTCTGGAAGCAAGGATCCGATGAGATTCCCAAGAAGATCGACCTGATCGTGGACGGCCGCTGACACAGGCACGATTTCGTCCCAAGTGAAATCCTTGGCAAGAGCCACAATGCCAGCGAGTTTGCCGGCGAGGACATTCTTTGAAACCAAATCAGTTTTGGTGATGACAGCTATCTTCTTCGATTTGGGATGCTTGGCAATCTCTTGAATGATGAAATCATCACCCGACCCTGATGTTTCATCAGCAGGCAAACACATGACAATCACGTCTACTGAATCAAGGCTCTGTCCGACGACGACATTGAGGCGTTGTCCTAGCAATGTCTTGGGTTTATGAATGCCAGGGGTATCAACAAGAATGGCCTGAAATTCCGGGCGGTTAACGATGCCTCTAATCGCATGACGAGTGGTGTTGGGATGCGGAGATGTAATCGCAACTTTGCTGCCGACCAACGCATTTACAAGAGTCGACTTGCCTGTATTGGGACGTCCGACTATGGCAACAAATCCTGAACGAAATTCACTCACGTGACAAGTCTCTCACTTATATGAGGCAACAAACTCCACTGCATCAGCGACCGATGTGACTACTTCAGCAGCGCGCTCCCCTATCAGTCGATGGCACCCTTCACTAGTTGGTGAGGTAATTGGCCCTGGGACGGCCATGACTGGCCTCATCAACTCGGCTGCGTCCCTTGCTGTACGCAGGGAACCACTTCGAAATGCTGCCTCTACCACGAGGGTCGCACAGGAAAGTGCTGCGATCAACCGATTTCTCGTGAGGAAACGTGCGGGTATCGCCCTTGCCTCCGGCATCACCTCACTCACCAACGCCCCCGCCTCGGCAATTTCTGCGAAGAGACGAACATGCCCGCTCGGATAGTTCACATCGACTCCGGCGGCAAGTACTGCGATGGTTACTCCTTCGGCCACTAAAGCGCCACGATGTGCAGCAGCATCGATTCCGTATGCCCCTCCACTGACGATGGACCATTCGCGATCGACAAAACCTGCTGCAAAATCCCCGGCAACTCTCACGCCGTAATTCGTGGGATTCCTCGTACCCACAATTGCCAGTGAAGGATTCTGCAGTGCATCAATGGACCCCCTGACGACTAAGCCGATTGGAATCGCCGAAAGGTCGTTAAGTCTCGAAGGCCATCGAGGATCCTCGGGAACAATGAATTCAGAGCCGCTTGAGGCAATTGCCTCTAATATTTCGGATGGACGCGCTGCATTTACCTTTGCAATGGTCTTTTCAAACCTGATTGGGTCGTATTCCCTGCTACGAACTCTTGCCAACAGGTCAATCGGCCCATAAGCATCTATTTCACGTGCCCAAAAAGTGGAGCCGCCTTCAATACAAGAGAAGAGAGTTGCTCGTGCTTCCACAATGTTCGTCAAATGGAACCTCCTCGCAGCGAATAAGCCAATTGAGTGTCTTCGATCGACGGACGCAGGTGTCCGGACAAGTCCGCAATGCTCCAGGCGATTCGCATGACCTTGTGCAGTCCACGCGCAGTGAGAAGCTCACGATCAAGCTCAGAATGAAGGAAGTTCATCGCGGCCCGCTCAGGTTGGAAAATCGTACGCAAAGCACGACTCGGAATCTCGGAATTGAGCGACCACGGCTCGTGCAGGAAGCGGTGTGCTGCCCTATCGCGGGCGGAAATGACGCGCTTGCGTATTGCTGAACTCGTCTCTGCCATCTCCGGCCTGCTGAGTTCGGCCCGACTGAGGGAGTCCACTTGCACCCTCAAATCAATTCGATCCATGAGAGGACCCGACAATTTGCTCAAATAGCGACGCACTTGTTGCGAGGTGCAGGTGCAATTTCGACCACGACCAGAGAATTTCCCACAGGGGCACGGGTTTGCGGCGAGGACAAGAAGAAAGCGTGCGGGGTAGGAAACACTGCCTATTGCCCGTGCAATTGTGATCGAGCCGGATTCAAGTGGCTGACGCAATGAATCAAGTACTCCAGAATCGCATTCGGGTGCCTCGTCAACGAAGAGGACTCCGCGGTGAGCGAGAGAGCATGCCCCTGGCTTCAATGTGTGGGAGCCCCCTCCGACCATCGCCACCCTTGTCGCGCTGTGATGGGGGGAGACAAAGGGAGCATCACTTGCCAAAGGTGAACGGGTGCTCAATCCTCCGGCGATTGAATGTATGGCAGTGACTTCAAGGGATTCATCACGCGTAAGAAGGGGAAGAATTCCCGGAATGCGTTGAGCAATCATCGTCTTGCCGGCACCCGGAGGCCCCATCAGAAGAAGATGATGTCCACCCACTGCCGCAACTTCGGCCGCATATCGAGCTTGCTCTTGGCCAGCCACATCGGAGAAATCAATGCTGCTCCCTTCTGCAGGAATGGCCAGATCAATCTCAAAACTTTCTTCCCTTTCGCCAGTTCGCAACCAACGTAACAACGCGTTGAGATGTGCCATCGGGATAATCGTCATCTCGCCCATAAGTTGGGCTTCCTCGTGATTTGCCCTCGGAACAACGGCAGTCCTAATTCCCGATTTATACGCGGCAATAAGGGACGGAAGAATTCCTCGAACCCCACGGATGTGCCCATCCAAAGAGAGTTCGCCTAAATACACAATATCGAGGGAGCGCTCGGTGGGTATCACCTTCTGGGCCGCGAGCAGTGCAATGGCAATTGGTAGATCGAAACTAGATCCGCTTTTAGGCAACCATGCGGGAGACAGAGATACCGTCACCTTCTTATTAGGCCAGCTCTCTGTGCAGTTGACCATGGCAGATCGAACGCGATCGCGAGATTCCGTCAGGGCCGCGTCTGGCAGTCCGAGCAAAACATAGGCTGGAAGACCATCTGCGATATCGGCCTCAACTGTAACCACCTGGCCCTCAAGTCCAAGGAGGGCAACACTTAAACTCTGCCCAAGAGTCATATCGGCGTCCCGTTCAAAGGACACTCTTTCGATACTCGATGTTGAACTCTCCGTCCCTTGAGATGATTACCGCAGCGCAGTCAATTCGATATTCATGGCCAAGAAATTGATGTGTGGCCAGCCATGCCAGAGCCAGTCGTTGCAATCGACGCGCCTTCTTGGAGTTGATGGATTCGAGTGGATGGCCGAATGATGTGGAGGTACGCGTCTTAACCTCAACAAATGCGAATGTCCCATCGACAAGTCGGGCGACTATGTCAATCTCGCCTTCCTTTATCCTCCAATTGCGATCAACCACGGTTGCGCCGTGTGTACGTATGAAATCGGCGACCGCGTCTTCACCGAATGCTCCAACCAATCTATTCTTGGATTGACGTTGTTTTTTGAATGCCATAATGCAAGCACGGTAATTCCCTACATTGTGGGAACCATGACGGAGAAACGAAGGTGTGCGCTACCCGGAGGTGTTAATAAAGGCGGCCACGTTGGAAAAAGAAAACCGATGTATCGCACACGGACCAAGCTCCTGAAGAGCTTTGGTGTGGGACGAGGTCACGTAGCCTTTATGTTGAGAAAAACCATATCCTGGAAATTCGACTTCCATATCGCGCATAATGCGATCTCGAGTCACCTTGGCGATGATGGACGCGGCACTGATCGTGTGGACGACCTGATCCCCCTTCCACACCCCCAGTGTTGGATATCCCAAACCCGGAATCACGTAGCCGTCGGTCAAAACGTATTTTGGAGCCAAAAATAACCCGTGGACGGCCCTGCGCATCCCATCGATATTTGCTACATGGACCCCTCGTTCATCCACGAGTGACGGTGGAATCTCTATCACGCATATCGCCTCTGCGGCTTTAACCACAACATCGAAAAGTTCTTCACGTTTGCTTTCGGAGATTTCCTTTGAATCTCGCACCTTCGCCAACTCAGGAGCAAATGGATCACGCAAAATAACTGCTGCCACAAGAAGAGGTCCAGCACAGGCGCCACGACCGGCTTCATCCACGCCTGCAATAGGAGATATCCCTGCATCAAGCAGAAGTCGCTCGATGACCTTCATAACCTGAACGCGGTTACTTTAAGGCGTTGATGCGGTGAACGATCTTTGCATGGCTGGCCGGCCATATAACCGCGACGACACGACCGACCACCTTGCTCACTGGAACCATGCCCTTATTGATGTCATCTGTGTGATATCGAGAATCAGCACTTGCACCTCGATGATCGCCCATTACCCAAAGTTTGCCAGGTGGAACTGTTACATCGAAGTTCATGTCACTTGGGTTATCACCCTTGTAGATGTAGGGCTCGTTGAGCGGCACCCCGTTAACCGTAATTCTCTTGTTATTGTCGCAGCACACGACATGGTCACCCGCAACGCCTATTACGCGCTTTACCAGATGTTGCTTTGCAGGATTGGGAAGGACGCCTACCGCAATCAAACCTTCACGAAGTTTGGCGATGATGAATGGTTCAGTACTTGGCGTTGGATCAGTCAACCAATGATCAGGATCGTGGAAGACAATGATGTCGCCACGCTTAATGGTTTGTGACAGAAATGGAACCTTGTTGACCGCAACGCGGTCCTTTATTTCAAGGGTTGTCTCCATTGATCCCGAAGGAATGTAAAAAAATTGGACAACGAAACTCTTTATGACAAGGGAAACAAGAAGTGCTACAA
The DNA here is from genome assembly GCA_964387855.1 of uncultured Bifidobacterium sp. Lineage (GTDB taxonomy): Bacteria > Actinomycetota > Actinomycetes > Nanopelagicales > Nanopelagicaceae > QYPT01. The sequence goes on along the minus strand of CAYLYA010000028.1, from coordinate 10,511 downwards.
CAACGAGTATTGGAAACTCGCGAAGGACTGAACCCTTGCGCGACATACAGGTGCTTTAGGCCTGCTCGGCGGGTGCTTCAGCCTGTTCAATAACGTCGGCAACTTCGGCCACGGCCACTGAACTCTTGTTTGTACTAGCTTCAACGTCGCTGCGCTTTTCGCGAATCTTTGCTGCCTTGCCACGAAGATCGCGAAGGTAGTACAACTTCGCACGGCGTACATCGCCGCGGCGAACAACTTCAATCTTCTCGATAACCGGAGTGTGCACGGGGAAAGTACGCTCGACACCGACACCGTAAGAAACCTTGCGGATAGTGAAGGTCTCGCGAGCACCATTGCCTTGTCGGCGAATCACGATGCCTTGGAAAACCTGGATACGGCTCTTGCTGCCTTCGATGACTCGAACATGAACCTTGAGCTCGTCTCCTGCGCGGAAGGTGGGAATATCCGAGCGAAGCGAAGCAGCATCTACGGCGTCAAGCACGTTCATGGCGAGTCCTCATTCTTATGTCCAAGTTGCTTTTTGCCCTAGTTTTTAGGGCACCCTAAAACGCCAAGTTTTTCACCTCGCGTAAGGGCCTTATCCTGCCACAATCAGGGCATTAAGACTAAATCGAGCCTACTTGCCCGCCTCAAGAGCCTGGACAAGGACGGGGTAAAGGCTCGGCCCGGCGCAACAGGTCAGATCCCCAGAATCGGTGGAAATCCGCGCCCCAGACTCGGAAGCGACCAATTGGGCAGCGGCCAAGTCCCACTCTTTGAGGCCCATTTCGTAGTAACCATCAAAGGCTCCCATGGCTACATTGCAGATATCTACCGCAGCCGAGCCCATTCTACGAATATCTCTCACTTGAGGAAGAAGGGTGGATACAACCTTGCCCTGCTGGGCTCGCCTGCTGACGTCATATACAAAACCAGTTCCGATCAGGGCGCGATCAAGATTCACAGGATCATTGCACCGGATGGATTGACCATTGAAGAAAGCACCACCATCACGAGTGGCAGTCCATGTCGAGGCAATTGTTGGTGCATGGACAACTCCGACAAGAACACCTTCGCTATCTTTTGCCGCGATGCTAACGCTCCAGCCGGGCAAGCCATAAAGGTAGTTGACAGTTCCATCGACTGGATCTATCACCCAAGTAATGCCCGATGAGGACGGCCTCGAAGATCCTTCCTCGCCAATAATCCCATCGTCAGGGCGAGCAGCCAGAAGCGAATCAACTATGAGTCTCTCGCTATCACGATCCATCTGTGTTGCAATATCGATCGCCACCGATTTCGAAGTCACTTCAAAAGTTAAGGGACGCTTCATCAGCAACTCTCCTGCTTGCCGTGCAATCCCTATGGCCAACTCCAGAAGTTCGGACGCAAAGACTTTATTTCCCATGGGAGAACTCTAGCCACCCGTAGGATTCAGCAATGTTCACGCCGTATCTACGACTCCTCAAGATCCCCGGGGCCTTCCGATTCTCAATAGCCGGGTTTGTCGCTCGAATGCCTATCTCTATGGATTCCCTTGCCTTGATCTTCATCGTCTATCACGCAAGCCACTCGTATGCGCTGGCGGGATCGCTGGCTGCAGTCGGCGAGATAGTCGTAACAGGAGCGGTTCCATTCTGGGCGCGCACGGCTGATCGCATCGGCCAAAGCCGCACTCTCTACATCGTCATTCCTTCGCGGGCAATCTTCCTGTCCATCTTCATCATTCTGGTGACTCGGCATGCGCCTGTATGGACGTGGTTCATCACGATCATTGCCGTCGAACTGTCCGTCATCAACGCCGGCGGCCTGGTTAGACGTCGATGGTCATGGATCCTAGGTGAGGATCGCCACCTCATCAACACTGCATATTCCTATGAAGGCCTCATGGATGAATTTATCTTCATCCTTGGGCCCGTGATTGCGACATTCTGCGCAACAGCTATTGCTCCCGCTGCCGCACTCATAGTCGGACTTGTCCTCATGGTCTCTGGATCCACAGTTTTTGCTCTCCAAAAAAGTTCAGAGCCACCACCGCATCCTCGCAATGTTGAGGCTCCTCATCCCGCGGTGATGCGAAATCCCATCATGCAGGCCATTTTCTTTTCCACGATATTCCTGGGCGCCTTTTTCAGCGCGGTCGGACTTGTTGTCGTTGCATTTGCACAAGAGCACCATGCAACCTCGCGTACTGGGTTGGTTCTTGCCGCTTGGGCAGCCGGAAGCGGAGTGGCTGCCTTCATCAACGGCAGTGTGAAATGGAAGATGAATCACGCGAAGAGATTCACAATCTTTCTATCAGCATTAACCCTTCTCTCCGTTCCTTTCATATTCGTTCACAATCTCACCTTCCTGGTCATCGTCCTCTTCTGCAACGGCCTCGCCATCGCTCCTCTTATGGTTGCGGCGTACGGGGTTGCCGAGAACGCTGTCCCATCAGAGCAGATCACTGAAACGTTGGCATGGGTTTTCGCCGGCCTCCCAGTGGGTGGCGCCTTGGCAAGCGCTTTCTCGGGGTGGGTAATCGACAACTATGGAGCCCAACGAGGCTTCCTCGTTCCACTTGGTGCTCTTTGTTGTGCATTAGCTATGTCGCTCCCCTACTTCCGCACCTGGAATCGGTTACGCTCGGCTTCGTGACTGAACTTCGTTTACATGGGAAGACCCCAGATGGGGTCTATCTCAACCTGACCGACAGCGAAGGTGGTGAGTACACCTTGCGCATCAGCGACACGTTGCGAGCCACTGTAAATCAGCCTCGTCTTGCGGCGGTACGCGACGGTGACGCAGGCTCCATCACCGTCAAGGAGATTCAGGCTCGCCTTCGCGCAGGTGAGTCCATCGATTCATTGGCACGCGAAGCACAGTGGACCACCGAGAAAGTCGAACGTTTTGCAGGTCCTATCTTGCAAGAGCGCACGTACATCATCGGCTTGGCGCACAATGTCATGCTCCGAAGTGGAGGAAATCCGTCTTCCTTCGGTGAGACAGTAACGGCCAAACTGGCACCACGCCAAGTGGATATGACCACGATTAATTGGAACGCCTGGCGACAAGATGACGGCACCTGGATCATCAAATTGAATTACCCTATTCGCGACGGTCAAGGAAGCGCTGAATGGAGTTTCGATCAAACACGGCGCACGATTTCAGCCCTTGATGAAAGTGCCCGGTGGATCCTTGGCGACGAAGCCTCTCCCCGTGAGCGTTCAACCTCAGACCACGGCTTGATCTATGGCAACCACCCTTCGGTCTCACGTGTAGGACAGAACCGCCCAGTTGAGGGTCGTGAAGGCCCACGCCTGGTATCAATCCGCGAAACACCCGATACCGAGGCCGAGCAAGATGGCGTGAGTGCCAGGGCTAAAGTCCCTACTTGGGATGAGATTATGTTTGGATCAACGAAAAAGAATGACGACGAACAACCTTAACTAGTCTCTACCGTCCTTAGAGGTACAAGCTTTTCAGCATCCGTCATTGCCCCATGATGTCCGACCATGGAAGATTCCACATCGACACGTAGAGGATCAATTAGAACTATTCCATCATGAGGCACTGCGATCAGATCACCCATCCGATCATGAGATGCCTCTGACACATCCTTACCGAATATCTCGGCCTCAATGGCATCCTCACGCGTAAAGACATCGATTCGACCGCCAAAGTATTCTCTAAATCGCAAAGCCGCATCATTTGGCCCTTGCCCCGATAGATGATCGTCATCGAGGTAGAGATGTCTGGCACGAGGCTCACCGGCAACAAGGGAAATACCTTCCAGAAGAGAATTCTCGCGACCAAGAATGATCTTCTCGTTTGCATTTACCATGCCGTGATCAGAGGTGATCCATATTCTTGTTCCTCGAGGAAGGCGCTCAATTAACGTCACAAGAACTTGGTCCACATAGGAGAGAGCACCCAGCCATTTATCAGAACCGACGCCGTCGCTGTGACCTGCTACGTCCACTTCATTGACGTATACGTAGGTAAATGAAGGCGATTTCTTCAAAGAAAGAGAGGCCTGCGTGGCCATCTCTTCCAAGATATTTGCTCCACGATACTCGGCGCCACGAAAAGCCGCCGATGTGAACCCCGTGCCCTCGTAACGCTTCGCAGCGACATGTGAAACAACTATGCCTTGGTTTTTTGCGCGCTCAAAAAAAGTCGGAATTGGCTGCCATGTGTACGGGTCAACTCGCTCATCCCATTTCAACGAATTCAATATTCGTCCATCACTGCGGGGAACGCGTACGGTATACCCCAACATCCCGTGTGCTCCCGGTAAGGCCCCAGTCATAAGCGTTGTAAGACTTGTCACCGTTGTAGATGGGAAGGCCGTTGTTACCGGCCCCTTGCTCACCAGTGCACTAAGTACGGGCGCATATTCTGCATATTCGATGAGTGCCTGCTCGCCTAAGCCATCGATGAGAAATAAGCACTCGCGTCCATGAGGACTCAGTCCTAGTCCAAGAAAGTCATTACAGTCGGCGAGTCCAAGTCCTGCAAAGATGGATGGGGTGATCTCAGCCAAATGCACAGTGCAATCCTCTCATTAAATCCACTATCGTGAGCACGTGATTGAGAGTAATCCAACAATTCATTATTCAGATGAAGTTCGCGAAGCAATCATTGCAGGAAAGCCCATCGTCGCACTCGAATCTACAATCATCAGCCACGGCCTTCCTCGTCCACAGAACCTTGAGGTCGCTCGCGAAGTGGAGTCGATCATCCGCCAGCACGGAGCTGTGCCCGCGACCATCGCAATCATCGATGGCGGTGCGCATATCGGATTATCCGATTCTGAACTCGACGCAATTGCAAAGCGCGATGACATTTCCAAAGCTTCCAGTCGGGATTTAGCAATTATCGTTGCCACGGGGGAAAGTGCCGCAACGACGGTGGCCGCTACCGCCCACTTAGCGGTGCTCGCGGGAATTTCTGTCTTTGCGACGGGCGGTCTTGGTGGTGTTCACCGCGGCGCCAATGAATCCTTCGATGAATCTGCCGATCTCACCGCGCTCTCCAATCTCGATATCACCGTTGTATGCGCCGGGGTGAAATCAATCCTTGATGTCGGCGCAACACTAGAACGTCTCGAGACACTTGCGATCGCAGTTGTCGGATACAAGACCACGAATTTCCCTGGTTTCTACCTGACCGACTCCGGGTTCACCATCGAGCACCGCGTAGAGAACGCATCTGATATTGCGGCGATACAAAAAGCACGAGTAGCCATACACACAAACCGATCGGCCCTCATCGTGGCAAATCCTGTGGTGCGCGAAATGGATCGCGCTCGCCACGATGAAATCTTGATGAGTGGACTGGCATTGGCAAAAACTCACGGGATCACCGGAAAATTGGTTACGCCCTTTTTGTTGGAGCACTTCCATACGAGCAGCAAAGGCGAATCACTCCGGGTGAACATCGACATCATCAAATCCAATGCAGCTCTTGCCGCCGACATAGCAGTAGCCAGCAAACTATAACGATATGGCAAAGGTCCTCTGCATCGGAGATGTCATGCTCGACGTGATCGCCGTCTTGCAGACGCAGATCAACTATGGGAGTGACACACCTTCAAAAATCTCTACTCACGGTGGGGGCGCCGCAGGCAATGTGGCTTCATGGTCGCAAGTCTCGGGCGCACCAACAAGAATCGTCGCCCGGGTGGGCAATGATCCTGCAGGAAAGGCAATAATCACCGAGTTTGATGCACTGGGCGTAGAACACGGAGATTGCATCATCCCTGGAACCCAGACTGGGGTCGTTGTCGTCCTCGTTGATCTGGCAGGTGAAAGGTCAATGTTTCCCGAAACGGGCGCAAATTCTGGGCTTTCCTTTAAGGATCTTCCAAATCTTGATGGCATCGAAGTTGTTTATTTATCTGGGTATTCGCTACTTGATGAAGTCTCGAGATCGGGTGTCCTTGAGATTATTTCGAAGATTCGTGACGCGAAAATACCGATCTTCTACGATCCCGCAACCGTGGGAGGAATGAAGCAGGTTAATATTAATGAAATCAAGAGTTGGCTGCCGTTGATGTCAGCCCTTTTCATGAACGAGGAAGAAGCATCATTTCTTACCGGACAAGAGAAACTCGAAGATGCTCTCGAGACTCTTATGGCAACAGTTCCGACCGCAATAATCAAATGTGGCCCCGATGGAGCGATCGGCAAAACTCGCGGCGGCGAGCTAATAAAGATAGCCGCAATGCCCACCCACGTTATTGATACAACAGGTGCCGGAGACTCTTTTGCAGGTGGGTTCATCGCGAAATGGCTTCATAATCCTGATCTCAAGATATGTATGGAGGCAGGTGCGAGCGCCGCAGCGCAATGCGTCTCAATAGTTGGCGCCAGGCCGCACGTCACTCCCGCACATTAAAGGGATGTCTTGGCATAATCACCGCCATGGCAACAGCAAAAACTCCCTCAAAGGCCGGCTCGAAAGCTAAGAAGCCCATTGGCCCAAAACCTGGTGAGTACCCAGGCAAGATCGTGGACATTGATGTCTCTGACGAGATGTCCAGTTCTTTCCTTGAGTACGCATATTCGGTCATCTATTCCCGGGCATTGCCGGATGCAAGAGATGGTCTCAAGCCTGTCCATCGAAGAATTCTTCATGCGATGGCCGAAATGGGACTTCGACCAGAGCGCGGTCACGTCAAGAGCTCACGTGTCGTCGGTGAGGTCATGGGTAAGTTTCATCCCCACGGCGATGTCGCTATCTACGACGCATTGGTCCGGATGGCGCAGTCATTTTCCATGGGTCTTCCCCTTGTCGACGGTCACGGAAATTTCGGATCCCTTGATTCAGGTCCTGCCGCCATGCGTTATACCGAAGCCCGGCTCGCTCTCCCTGCAATGGCCATGGTCGCCGAAGCCGACGAGGATACGGTCGATTTTGGACCCAACTACGATGGACAGATCCTCGAACCGCTAGTTCTGCCCGCCGCCTACCCCAACCTTCTAGTCAATGGCGGTTCGGGCATCGCAGTTGGCATGGCGACAAACATGGCGCCGCACAATCTTGGCGAAGTGGTCGCTGCGACGAAGTATCTGATCGAGAATCCAAATGCCACGTTGAAACAACTGATGAAATACGTACCAGGTCCCGACTTTCCGACAGGCGGCCAACTCGTCGGCTCCGAAGGTGTGCGAGAGGCATATGCCACAGGTAAAGGCAGTTTCAAGGTTCGAGCAACTGTGGAAATCGGCAAGGTTTCATCAAGAAGAATGGGCATCACAATCAAGGAGCTGCCCTTCAATATCGGCCCAGAGAAGATCGTTGAGAGAATCGCAGATCTTGCTAAAGCCAAGAAGATCCAGGGCATCTCCGACATCATCGACCTCACCGACGGCAAGACCGGAACCAACGTCGTTATCGAACTCAAAAACGGATTCGAACCGGAACAAGTCCTTGAACAGCTCTACAAGCTCACGCCGATGGAGGACGGCTTTGCCATTAACGCGGTTGCACTCGTCAATGGCAGGCCGCAGACCCTCGGACTCAAGGAACTCCTCCAAGTCTTCATCGCTCACCGCGTCCAAGTTGTCCGTCGCCGATCTGAATTCAGAAAGGCGAAAGCCACTGCACGATTAACCCTTGTTGATGGTCTATTGAAGGCGATCATCGATATCGACAAGGTCATCAAGATCATCAGGGGCAGTGATGATGCTGCCGCTGCAAAGGAATCATTGATCAAGAGTTTCAAACTCAACGATGATCAGGCTATTTATATTCTTGATATGCCACTCCGCAGGCTCACGAAGATGTCGAAATTGGAGCTTGAAACCGAGCAAAAGGAACTCAAAAAGACCATCGATGCGCTTGTAACCCTTCTAAAGAGCGATGAGAACATCAAGAAGCAAGTCAGCGACGAACTCACAGTTGTGGGTAAATCCTTCGCCATTCCGCGCAGAACAGTGATCACCGCCGCTTAACGTGAGATCGAATCCATTCCTTAAGTTGAGGTTCGGTTACATCCCCAGCTGCGAGAACTTGAATGAACTCCACAGCCTCATCTGTATTGACCATGAGTTCATATTCGTTTAGGTCGCAAAAAGGACGAGCGTTTGCCAACCGAGACGCTTATTTCCATCTGGGAGGGCGTGATTGCGGACAATCCGAAAGCAGAGCACCGCGGCCTTGTCAAAGAAATCCGGGTAGAGATCGTGTTCGCCAAATCCGGCCTCCGATGCGGCAATAGCGGATTCTAATAGTTCGATTCGAGATACCCTGATGAGAATGTCGGCATCGATGCCCGTAACGGCTTCAGCAATAATCAGAACTTCAGCGAGAGTTAGCAGCCTCACTTTGCGAGTCGGTCGAGGATCTCTTTGTCGCGGGCAACAAGATGCTGAACACGACTGATGAATTCCGTGTCCTTACGGACTCTAGATATCTCGACGGATAGTGAATTGATGATTAGTTGATTCACGCTTACTCCTTGGGCACGAGCCACAATTTCTACTTGGCTGGCAAGCTCCTCGGGGAGGCGGACAGTTGTCTGTTTTTTCATGATGTCATGCTATCACGGTATCATGACACTACGGCCCCCCTAGTCGATAAATGGACCTGTTCGCCCTGATGCAAGCGCTTCGAAAACGGGCATATCTGCCGGGAACATTGAACTTCCTAGTTCATCCACGCCAAAGAAAACAACAGCCGCGGACTCGTTGCTCGGTTCCGCAATTTTCTCGACTAACTCTGCTGCGAATACAACACTCATAAAGTGTGCTCGGTGGCCATTTGGATAGGTGTGCAGTTGAGTTTTCGGATTGCTATACACGCCGAAAATGCCAACAATGCGAACGAGCCATCCTGTCTCCTCCAGACATTCTCTGACGGCGGCTTTGCTCCATGTTTCGCCAGCTTCTACATGCCCTCCAGGTAGCCCCCACGTGAGATCATCGGCCCGTTGTATGAGAAGCACTCGACCCATTGCATCTCGAGCGACAACTCCGGCGGTGCAACTGAGTGAATACCCGTTCTTCGAGTCCGCCATCACGTCATCTTCTCTCGTTTTGTTTAAGCGTCGATCCGATCTCGGTCTATTTCTGCAGTTGAGATGAATTCCTTGCGTGGTGCAACCTCGTTGCCCATGAGAAGTTCGAATACGGCATCGGCCGCCGCCGCATCAGTGACTGTCACTCGACGAAGTGTGCGGTAATCTGGGTCCATCGTCGTCTCGCGCAATTGGTCGGCATCCATCTCGCCAAGACCCTTGTAACGCTGAATCGGCTCTTTCCACTTCTTGCCCGATTTGGCAAGATCGGCGAGCACCTTCTTCATCTCATCATCTGAGTAGGTGTAGGTGAATTCACCTTTCTTGCCGCCAGAGCCCATCGACTCGATTCGATGAAGCGGTGGGATGGCCGCGAACACGCGTCCTGCATCGATCAGGGGGCGCATATAGCGATAGAGCAGAGTCAGAAGCAGCGTGCGAATATGGGCGCCGTCCACGTCCGCGTCAGACATCAAAATGATGCGGCCATAGCGTGCCTCATCTATTTCAAATGATCTCCCCGAACCCGCGCCGATGACCTGGATGATCGAGGCGCACTCGGTGTTATCGAGCATTTGGGAAAGCGATGCCTTTTGAACATTGAGAATCTTCCCGCGGATGGGCAAGATCGCCTGAAACTCAGAATTGCGTGCAGCCTTGGTCGTACCCAAAGCAGACTCGCCTTCAACGATAAACAACTCAGTTCGGGCGACGTCTTCAGAGCGGCAGTCGGAGAGCTTGGTTGGCAAAGATGAGCTCTCCAGCGCGTTCTTTCGGCGTTGTAGGTCCTTGTGCGCCCTGGCTGAGATGCGAGTACGGGAGGCCGCGGCGATCTTCTCCAATATGAGCCGACCGCTCGCCTTATCAATCCGCTTGGTCGTGTTGAAAAACGCCTTCATCTCCTCGGCGACAACTGAGGCAACGATCCTTGTAGCGGCCGCAGTGCCGAGCACCTCTTTAGTCTGACCTTCAAATTGCGGTTCCGACATTCGCACAGTGATGACGCCAGTCAAACCTTCCATCACATCGTCTTTGATGACATCGGCCTCGTTGTTCTTCAAAGTTTTAGTTGAACGCAGGGCCTCGTTGATCGCTTTGGTGATTGCTCGTTCAAAGCCCTGCACGTGAGTTCCGCCCTTAGGTGTGGCAATGATGTTCACGAAGGATCGCATCGTGGTCTCAAAGCCATTGCCCCACTTCAGTGCAATATCTACCGCCATGTCTCGTTCGACCTCGGTAGAGACCATGTGTCCTTGTTCATCCAGCACAGGAACTGTTTCCTCGTAGTGACCGCCACCGATGAGGCGGATGACATCGCCTACTGGCTCATCTGGCTGAAGGAAAGTACAGTATTCGGAGATTCCGCCTTTATGGACAAAAGTCTCCACGGTCTTGGCCTTGGTGCGATTGTCGTTGACCGTAAGAGTCAGGCCGGGAACGAGATAGGACGTCTGCCTTGCGCGTGCGTAGATCTCTTCAAGTTCGAGTTCGGCGTCCTTGAGGAAGATCTCCTTATCGCTCC
>CAYLYA010000027.1:0-18344 GCA_964387855.1 uncultured Bifidobacterium sp. | reverse complement strand
CAATTCCTTTGCTTGATTCCTGCAAGGCAGGCTTCTCTGATGCCACAGGCAATAGCTTTACCTACACGGGTGGCGGATCCGGCGCTGGTCGCGCTGCATCTGACAAAGGCATCAACGACTTTAACTTTTCAGATACTCCGCACACTGGGTCCTCGCGTCTTGCGACAGTGATTCATATTCCAGTGATTGCAGCTCCGGTCGCAGTTATGTATCACCTCAACACCACGAAGACTCTCAACCTCTCGCCCTCAACAATCGCCGGCATCTTCGGCGGAACAATTACCAAGTGGAATGATCCGGCCATCGTCGCAGACAACAACCGCTCAATTGTCCAGGTGACCTACAAGAAGGCCAAGGACGGATCAGTCGTCAAAGACAAGTCAGGCAAGCCTGTAGTTCAAAGCACCCGCACGATCAAGACCTACATGACCATGCCCAACAAGAAGATCACCGTCATCTACCGGGCAGATTCCTCAGGTACCTCGGGCAACTTCACCAACTTCCTTCACGGGACCGCGGCTTCAATCTGGACGAACTCCGGTAACAACAACTTCGCGACAAGCTTCCCTGGCGACCTGAACGACATGGGTAACCTCGGTCGAATCGTCAGCGCTACCGGTTCTGCCGGAGTGGCAGCCCTTGCAGGCAAGACCGCGTATTCCATCACATATGACGAGAAGAGTTATGCAAAGGCGGCAGGTCTTGGTGTAGCCAACATCAAGAACGCAGCAGGCAACTTCCAGGCACCAGACAGCGGAGGAACTTCATCGTTCTTGGGCGCTGCCTCTGTTGCTGATAACGGATACTTGACCTTCAACTATGCAACGACTGAGCCAGGCGCTTACCCGCTCGGAATCGTCTCGTACGCGCTCGTTGACACAAAGGCCAAGAACGCAGCAGCCGTTAAAGCGCTGGTGAGTTACATCCTTGATCCAAAGTGCGCCTCTGCAGATCCATCCTTGGAGTACACCACGATCACTGGTCCACTCCTAGCACTGGACAAAGCACAGATAGCAAAGATTGGATAAGTACACCCTCTAGACCCCTAGTAGGTTGAAAGAGGCGGTCGACTACAGTCGACCGCCTCTTGTCATTTTCATTCGAGATGGGCGAACGCCATTCCGAGTACGATCGTCCTAGCGTCATGAACCCATTGGGGGCAAGTACATGAAAATGACCAAGAAATGGATATTTGCAATTCTGGTTCTTATTGCTGCAATAATCGCCGCGCTTCTGTTTGCAGCACGACCCACGTCAACCAAGTCCGCTTCAGACGTCAACTTGACGGGATCGGGTTCAACCTTCGCCATCCCGCTGTTGGACGCGTGTAAAGCCGGGTACACCACTGAATCGGGTAATACTTACACCTATACGGGTGGTGGCTCGGGAGCAGGTCGCACCGCCTCGGATAAGGGAATCAATGATTTCAATTTCTCTGACACGCCACACACTGCTGCAACCCGCCTTGCTACGGTGATTCACGTGCCAGTAATCGCGGCGCCAATCGCAGTCATGTACAAATTGAATCTGGCGGAGCCTTTGAAGTTGTCTGCTGCGACAATTGCGGGAGTCTTCGGTGGAACGATCACCAAATGGAATGACTCAGCCATCGTCGCAGAAAATCCCGGTGTTAGTCTTCCTGCCAAGTCAATTCAAGTGATCTATCGTGCCGATGCATCTGGGACGACGGGCAACTTCACCAATTTCATGCACGGCATGGCGCCCAGTGTTTGGACGAAATCAGGGAGCAATGACTTCAAGTCTGGTTTCCCAGGTGCTATCGAATCGGCGGCAAATCTCGGACGTGTTGTCGGTGCGGCAGGTTCCTCTGGAGTTACCGCGCTTGCTGGAAATACGCCAGACTCAATTACCTATGCAGAGAAGAGCTATGCCAAGGCCGCGGGGTTATCGATCGCAGACATCAAGAACGCGGCGGGTAATTTCCAAGCCCCCGATGCCGCAGGTACCTCAGCATTTCTCGGCGCGGCAACTGTGAGTTCCAATGGGTATTTGACTTTCAATTACAACACCACGATTGCAAATGCCTATCCGCTCGGGATTGTCTCCTACGCACTTGTTGATACCAAGAGTAAGAACGGCACTGCACTCAAGAGTTTCCTCAATTACATTTTGGATTCGAAGTGCCCTACCTCCAATCCGTCTCTGGAGTACGCAACGATCACCGGGCCACTTCTGTCGCTAGATCTGGTTCAGATTGCCAAGATTGGCAAAGTCTGAGATTTAGCCAGGTCGTTATAAAAGTCCGACTTTGCTGAAAAACCTGGTGCGCCTGGCAGGAATCGAACCTGCGACAACCCGCTTAGAAGGCGGGTGCTCTATCCGACTGAGCTACAGGCGCTGGGGGTAAGTTTTCGATACGGAGTCTAACGGGTGGAACCACTAAGGTTTCATTCCATGGCTGAGTTCATTTATACGATGAAAAAGGCGCGAAAAGCGCATGGTGAGAAAGTAATTCTGGATGACGTCACCCTTGCCTTTTATCCTGGGGCCAAGATCGGCGTCGTTGGCCCCAATGGAGCCGGTAAGTCGACGGTCCTGCAGATCATGGCAGGGCTCCAACAGCCCTCCAATGGTGAGGCGTTTCTGTCTCCTGGATATTCCGTGGGCATTCTCCTTCAGGAGCCGCCCCTAAACGATGAGAAGAATGTTTTGGAGAACGTTCAAGAGGGAGTGGCAGAGACCATTGCGCTCATGGATCGCTTCAATGCGGTCAGCGAAGAGATGGCCGATCCCAATGCCGACTACGACAAGTTGCTGGCAGAAATGGGAAACCTCCAGGAGCAACTTGATCATCGCAATGCGTGGGACTTGGATTCTCAACTTGAGCAGGCGATGGATGCTCTTCGGTGTCCACCACCTGAGGCCGATGTAAAGGTTCTCTCCGGAGGAGAGCGGCGACGTGTTGCATTGTGTAAGTTGCTCCTTCAGCAACCTGACCTTCTCTTGCTCGATGAACCAACCAACCATCTTGATGCCGAATCGGTTCAATGGCTTGAGCAGCATTTGAGCAAATATTCTGGCACCGTCGTCGCGATCACGCACGACAGGTACTTCCTGGACAACGTCGCTGAATGGATTCTTGAACTCGATAGAGGACGTGCCTATCCATATGAAGGTAATTACTCGACATACCTTGAAACCAAGTCCACTCGACTAAAGATCGAAGGGCAAAAGGATGCCAAACGCGTCAAGCGTCTCACCGAAGAACTTGAATGGGTCCGACAGAACTCCAAAGGACGCCAGGCCAAGTCCAAGGCACGTCTTGCTCGTTACGAGGAGATGGCGGCCGAGGCGGACAAGATGCGCAAACTCGATTTCGAAGAGATACAGATTCCACCTGGACCGCGCCTTGGAAACATCGTTGTTGAGGTTGATCATCTATCCAAGGGCTTCGGCGACAGGCTTCTTATCGATGACCTTTCCTTCACTTTGCCGCGCAACGGCATTGTGGGAGTGATCGGGCCAAACGGTGCAGGAAAGACAACTCTTTTCAAGACAATTCTTGGCGTTGAAGAGCCAGATTCAGGAAAGATCAAAGTTGGCGAGACAGTGAAGATCTCGTATGTCGATCAGTCACGCGGCGGGATTGATCCTAAGAAGACTTTGTGGGAAGTCGTCTCCGACGGATTGGACTTCATAAAAGTTGGTCAGGTCGAAATGCCAAGCAGGGCATACGTTTCAGCTTTCGGCTTCAAGGGGCCAGACCAGCAGAAGCAGGCTGGAGTTCTTTCCGGAGGCGAACGAAACCGGCTGAACCTCGCCTTGACGTTGAAATTGGGCGGGAACTTGCTGCTTCTTGACGAGCCCACCAACGACTTGGACGTCGAGACATTGGGTTCGCTTGAAAACGCGCTTCTCGAATTTCCGGGCTGCGCCGTTGTCATCTCCCATGATCGTTGGTTCCTCGACCGCGTGGCAACCCACATCCTCGCCTACGAAGGTGAATCGCAATGGTTCTGGTTTGAAGGCAACTTTGAATCCTATGAGAAGAACAAGATCGAACGACTTGGTGTCGATGCAGCACGTCCGCACAGAGTCACGTACAGAAAGTTGACCCGCTGATGATTCACCACTACTCAATGCATGTTCGCTGGGATGACCTTGACGCGTTCAATCACGTCAACAACGCTGCGTACCTGACATTCGCGCAAGAGGCTCGTTCAGATTTCATGTGGTTCTCAAGACAGCGCAATGGGGAGCAACCAATGCTCGCCGACATGGTTGTTGCGCGCGCGGAAGTCGATTTTATCGAGCCTATTTACGATGTCGCGATTGACCTTGATATCGCTATATCCGTGGTGCGACTTGGCACTGCATCCTTTGATTTGCTCTACGTGATTTCGAAAGATGGACTGATTTTTTCAAAAGTAAAGACAGTGCAAGTTGCAGTATCCATGGAAACAAAGAAGTCGCGCCCGCTCAACGACGAAGAGCGTGAATTTCTGTCACAGTATCTGACAGGCCCGACGGAAGGAAAATAATGCAAGAGCACGCCCCGCTTTTACCTAGAGATAAGAGACTTTGGTGGCGCGATGCCGTCACCTATCAGATCTACATTCGTTCGTTTGCAGATTCAAACGGCGATGGCAAAGGCGATGTTGAGGGTATTCGTACGAGGCTTCATTATCTGAAGGAACTTGGCGTTGATGCAATCTGGATCACCCCTTGGTATCCGTCGCCGCAGATCGACCATGGTTACGACGTCGCCGATTACATGGCAATCGAGCCGGACTATGGGATATTGGCCGATGCAGAACGCCTGATCAAAGAAGCGCACGAGCACGGAATCAAACTCATCGTTGACATCGTTCCGAACCATTCAAGCGACCAGCATGTTTGGTTTCAGGCGGCGTTAAAAGCCGCCCCCGGATCGCCAGAGAGAGCCCGCTATCACTTCATGGATGGAAAAGGCGCGAATGGAGAACTTCCTCCGAACAACTGGACTTCGATTTTTGGCGGCCCAGCGTGGCAACGTGTAATTGAAAGTAATGGAGAGCCAGGGCAGTGGTACTTGCACCTGTTCGCCGTTGAACAGCCAGATTTCAATTGGGACAATCACGAAGTTCACGGATATTTCGTAGACGTTCTGAAGTTCTGGCTCGATCGCGGTGTGGATGGATTCAGAATCGATGTTGCTCACGGTTTGGTGAAGGCTCCAGGCCTTCCCGACATCATCGAGGCGGATACAGACTCGGAGATGCTCGCAGCCGATACTCGTCCGTTCTGGGATCAAGACGGCGTGCACGAGATCTATCGCGAATGGCGCAAAGTCCTCGATTCATATCCCGGCGACCGGATGGCAGTTGCCGAGGCGTGGGTCAGTCCTGCCTCGCGAATCGCGCGATATTTGCGCCCTGACGAACTAGCCAACTCTTTTAATTTTGATTTCTTGACCTCGCCGTGGGAGCCCGATTCGCTGAAGAAGATGATCAATCGGTCGAGAGAGGCACTCGAGGAGGTCGGGGCACCATCGTCATGGGTATTCAACAATCACGATGTGGTGCGTTCGGTAGATCGATTTGATCTTGGCCTTATTGCGGGAACCTCGAACACAACCTTGGAGCGTCAAGGCGACCCGCAGAGACTGGACTTGAAGCGAGGAACACTGCGCGCTCGCTCAGGGGCGCTGTTGATGCTCGCATTGCCTGGCGGTGCCTATGTGTATCAGGGAGAGGAATTAGCCCTTCCTGAGGTTCGTGATATTCCAGAGGATCGATTGACCGATCCACGCTGGGCAATGAGCGATTACACCGATCGTGGTCGCGATGGTTGCCGCGTTCCAATTCCTTGGAAGCAAGATTCCGCCGGCGCTTTTGGATTCTCGTCCAACCCCGCGTTGAAGCCAGATCAAGCATGGTTGCCGCAGAGCCACAATTGGGGCAAATACGCGGTTGATACTCAAGAGGATGATCCATCATCGACCTTGACTATGTATCGGAGAGCATTGGCGATTCGACGTGAAGAGTCCGGGCTCGGCGATGGACCGATGACATGGATCGAGGCAGGCCATGATGTTCTCGCTTTCTCGCGACCAGGCAGCTTCGCATGCTACGTGAACTTTGGTGAGCCAATTGATTTGCCGGAGCATTCAAAGATCCTTCTTTCGAGCGCACCAATTCATGGAACAGAACTCCCGACCGACACCGCGGTTTGGCTGCGACTGGCGTAATGATGAGTTTCTACGAACGAGTCGGCGGAAGCAAAGTTTTCGCCGATCTTGTTTCGCAGTTCTACGCCCAAGTTGCCGTCGACCCGGTCCTGCGTCCGATGTATCCAGATGAGGATATGAAGGGCGCGGCACATCGATTGCAGATGTTCCTCGAGCAATACTGGGGTGGACCCACTACTTATTCGGACGAACGGGGACACCCACGACTACGAATGAGGCACGCAGGTTTCCATATCGCCTCGCCGCAGAGGGATGCGTGGCTGCGATGCATGAACAATGCTGTTTGCGGTCTACATCTTCCAAAAGATCTAGAGAAGGAAATGCTGGATTACATCGAGATGGCCGCGAACTCTTTGGTCAATCAACCTGACTGAGAGCGGTTGCCAACCTTCAATATCTCCCCGTTACGCAGATACCAGAGCGTGCCAGCCTCATCTCGAACAGTCGTGATTCGAAGACCGACCCTTTCCACGACTCCAGAAATTTCCAGCACCTCGATTCGATCGCCGACTCCGTACTGATCCTCGATCAGCATGAACAGACCTGCGAGGACGTCGCGAACGATGGTCTGGGCTCCTAGGCCTATGGCCACACCGATAACTCCGGCCGAGGCGATGAGCGGCCCGAGGTTGAGGCCGAATTCGCCAAGAATCATGCCAAGAGCGATCACCCAAATCACCGCGTTCAGGGTGCTTGTGAGCACGGTGCCGGTGGTTTTTGCTCTCTCTTTCTGACGTGCCGCAAGATGGCCCGGGCCATGGACTAGATCCGCTGTAGCAAGTCGGTTCATGGCTTTTGAGATCGCTCGACTGCCGATCCTTTGGGCGATCACGGCGATGACAACAATGACCAGGATGTGCAGAGGCGAGCCGCCAAACCAGCTCCACATTTTCTGAGTTCGGTCTGTGAAACTCAAGGCCATCAAGAATTGAGCACTCATTATGGGACGACTCTAACTCAATAGCCGCGAAATACTGCGAAGGTGGTGCCAGTTACGGCAAGATATGCGCATCGGCGCGAGCCACGCGCCTGATCGGAGCGATCGTGTCGCGAACTCTTGTTTTGAATGCCACCTACGAGCCACTAGGTGTTATCGCAGAGAGACGCGCGCTCATACTCGTCCTGAATTCACGGGCGACCATGGTTGAAGATTCTGGAGAGGTCTTCCACTACTCCAGCGGACAAGTTTCACTGCCTGCAGTGATTCGTTTAAATCGTTTCGTACGCATTCCATATCGACATAGTGTTCCGCTCTCGCGACGGGCGATTTTTGCCCGCGATGGAGGGCGTTGTGTTTATTGCACGGCGCCTGCGACATCGATAGATCACGTCGTTCCTCGGAGCCGAGGTGGTGCGCATACGTGGGAGAACGTCGTTTCTGCCTGCCACAAATGCAATCATGCAAAAGCCGACAAGCACTTGAAGGAGATTGGTTGGCGACTTCGATCCCTTCCGCGCGAACCCGTAGGTGCGGCATGGCGAATTCTTGGCAGCGGACGCACCGACGAGCGATGGCTGCCCTACCTAGAAGGTTTTGGAGCGCAAGCCGCTACTGCTTGATTTCCCCGTCCTTAGCTTGCGCCCTGAGCGCCCGTGCCATTGAGTCGCGATTTTCTGACATCAATCGGCGAAGTCCGTTTGGTGAGTCTTTGCCAACTCCGGCAAGCCAATCTTCCGTCTTCTTCAAAGTCTCGGAAGAGGCTTGGTAGGTGGGGTAGAGGCCAGTGACTACATTGCTGGCGATCTCGTACGTCTCCTTCTCCCAGACTTTAAGGACAATATCGAAATATTTGTCCGTGTAAATGGCCAGCATCTCTCTTTGTGATGGGCGATTGAATCCTTGGATTGTTGCGAGTTGGATGTGGTTGCTTAAACCGTCATAGATCGCCGCACGGAATGCCTCGGCTTTTGCAGCAGCATCTGGGAATGCGGCACGGGCGAAAGCTGCAGAGCGCAGGCCGCTGGCCGTCTTGTCGCGCTCGAGTTCTGCATCGACTTCCTCGTGGGTTGCAACACCGGACTCAACAAGTGCGTTGAGCAACGCCCATCGCAAGTCCGCGTCGACAACGAGACCTTTCAACTGTCCGTCAAGCATGGATCGCACTTTTGCGAATTGCGCTGCGGATTTTGCCGATGTCGCAAATTCGCGTGCATAGATGAGTTGTAGATCGCTGCCGGCCTCGGTGCCATCAAGAAGTGCTTCGATGCCGATTGCCTTTTCTGCGCGAAGTCGAACCCTGTTGCCGCTGTTGGCGAAGAGTTCAACCGCTGAATTCAATTGTCGAAGGGTTACCTTAACAACGGAGGTATCGGACTCTCCAGCTAGTGCGTTTAGAACCAGTGGCACGTAATCACTTGCGGCCAGTTCGGCATCGCGAAGCATGTCCCACACGCCACCCCAGCAGAGCGCACGACTGAGTGGATCTTTGATGTCTCCCAGATGCTGCTTGAGAGTATTGATGGAATTCTCATCGAAGCGAATCTTTCCGTAGGACAAATCCTGATCATTGAGAATGACCAGATCGGCTGCTTTCTCTCCCTGTAGTTCGGGAACAGTGCTCGAAGCACCAGACAGTTCGAAGACGATGCTCTTGCGTCGGATTAGCGCGCCATCAATCAAGTCGTACAAACCAACAGCCATGCGGTGCGGTCGGAGTTCGGTTGATCCAACTGGCATCTTTGGCGCCTCTTGCATTACTTGCACTGTGGTGTAGACGCCGTTCTCTACAACAAGATTCGGACGCAAGGTGTTGACGCCTGCGGTTTGCAGCCATGTCGCAACCCACGGTTTCAAATCACGCCCGCTTGCAGCCTCGAGTTCGACGAGAAGATCGTTCAGTGTTGTATTTCCCCATGCATGCTTGGCAAAGTACTTGCGGAGTCCCTGCATGAACTGGTCTTTACCCACGTGGGCGACCAATTGCTGAAGGACTGAAGCGCCCTTGGCATAGGCAATTCCATCGAAGTTGGTCCGAACCGATTCCATATCCTCCATCGCGACAACGATCGGGTGCGTAGAGGAAAGTTGATCCTGCCGGTACGCCCAGTCCTTGCGCTGTGAATTGAAGACGGTCCAGGAGTTCGTGAATTCTGTTGCGAGGGCGAGTGTGTAGTACGAAGCCCATTCTGCGAACGATTCGTTGAGCCAGAGGTCTTCCCACCAGGTCATGGTGACCAGGTCTCCGAACCACATATGGGCCATTTCGTGGAGGATGACGTTGGCACGCCAGTTGTACGACTCCTCGGCTACCTTGCTGCGGAAGACGAAATAATCTTCGGCAAAGGTCACGCAGCCGACATTTTCCATTGCTCCAGCATTGAATTCTGCGACAGCAAGTTGATCGTACTTATCAAATGGATAGGCAAGGCCGAATTCCTTCTCGTAGAAGGCGAATCCTTGCTTCGTGATCTTGAAGAGCTCCTCTGAATCCATGTGCGGGGCGAGTGATTTGCGGCAATAAAGTCCGAGGGGGATTTCTTTCTCTCCGACATAGACATCTTCGACTTTTGCATAGGGGCCGGCAACGATTGCAGTCAGATAGGTAGAAATCACGGGGGTAGGTTTGAATGTCCAACGCTTGGTGGTTGCGCTCACTTCGGTGATTGAGGTCGGCGCGTTATTCGAGATGACCTCCCAGTGCGAGGGGACCAGTGCCGTCAGGGCGAAAGTCGCCTTGAGATCGGGTTGATCAAAGCAAGGGAAGGTGCGACGCGCGTCAGCGGTTTCGTGCTGGGTGTAGAGGTAGACCTCGTCATCTGCTGGGTCGACGAACCGGTGAAGGCCCTCGCCAGATTTCGAATAGATGCCCTCAATGACAAGTGTGAGTTCATTGGTTGCCGCGATGGAAGGAAGGAAGACGCTCTCGCCATCGAATTTCGAGGTATCCACGGGTACGCCATTGAGAGTTGCCGAAATAACCGACTTGCCGACGGCGTCGATGAACGTGGAGGCGCCGGGTTTTAAACCGGAGAATTTGACCGTCGTGGTCGAGACGAAGGTCTCGGTTCCCGATGTCAGATCCAGATCGACGTCGTAGCTCTCAACTTTGATGAGCCCTGCGCGCACTTTAGCCTCTGCGTGTGTGAGATTTACTCCTGGCACTTTCGTCTCCTTTGACGGTTTTTCCGCGATTCTTCCTGAGGTATCCAATCATGAAAGGCTAGGGGCGTGGACACTCCAACGATCAAGAGTTTTAAATTGCGCGGGACTCGGATTACCGCGGCCCAGGAGGCGGCCCGTACACGTCTTTGGGAGACCTATGGCATGGAGTTGAGTCCAAAGTCACTGGACTTCGCCTCCATATTTCCTCACGTAGATCAGGTGGTCGTCGAGATTGGATTCGGCATGGGGGAGGCAACGGTCGAAATTGCCAAGAGTTTCCCCGAGACGGGCTTCCTTGCCATTGATGTGCATCAACCGGGAATTGGCAAACTCCTGTCAGCAATTGAAGAGCATGGGATTTCGAACATCCGTGTTATGGACGAGGACGCACACGTAGTGCTTCAGAACATGGTCCCTGACTCATCTCTGGATGGAGTACATCTGTTCTTCCCCGATCCGTGGCCAAAGACGCGTCATCACAAACGTCGAATCGTCAACGAGAATTTCATTGCTCTTGTCGCATCGAAGTTGAAAACAGGCGGGAGCATTCACATGGCCACTGACTGGGCGCCGTATGCAACGTGGATGAAAGAACGTTTTGATCACTCCTCATTATTCGCAGGAGGAATTGTGGCGCGGCCAGACTGGCGTCCGCTAACTCGATTTGAGGGGCAAGGATTGCGAAAGGACCATAAGGTCGCCGACTTGATCTATACGAAGATTTAGACCAGGCCTTCGTTTTCGAAATCGGCGATCAACCCGATACGACGCATATGGCGTTCGTCATGACTGAAAGGGGTCGCGATAAATGTGTCGATCAATTCTTTGCAGACTTCGGGCGTGTGCATCCGTCCTCCGATAGAGATGACGTTGGCGTTGTTGTGCTCGCGGGCTAGTTTGGCTATCTCGACGCTCCATACGAGAGCTGCGCGTATTCCTTTGACTTTGTTGGCGGCCATCTGCTCGCCATTGCCGGATCCGCCAAGAACGACGCCCAATGACTCGGGATCTGCGGCCACGGCCTGTGCCGCCGGAATGCAGAAGACTGGGTAGTCATCGAGCGCGTCGTACTTGTACGGTCCATGGTCGGTGACTTCATGACCCTGTGAGGTGAGATGGTTGATCAAGATCGCCTTGAGTTCTAAACCAGCATGGTCGCTACCGATATGAATGCGCATGCGCGAAGTCTCTCACGAAGAACGCAGGGCAAAGCAAAAACCCGCCACTCCTAGTAGTGACGGGCTCCTGCTGAGTCGAGTTACAGATTAGTTCTGAGGACTTGGGCTAACTTTGGCGCCGCCAGGAAATCCCATTCCTGGGCCGTGTCCGCGTCCCTCACCCATGCGACCCATTCCCCGACCCATTCCGCCCGTGGCGTTGACCATGGCGGTGATGCGGGTGTTGAGGTTGGCCTTGAAGGTTGTTGCCTGCGCTGCGGTGATTTGTCCTGCAGCTACTGCGGCGTCGATTTCTTTTGTTTCTTCAGCAACCAGCACTGCGATGAGCGCACTGGTCTTAGCACCAGCAATTGTTGCAAGTGAATCGCCAGCGGCGAGACGTGTCTCAAGAGTCGCTACAGAAATTCCGATCGTCGTTGCAATCAAATTCTCGTGAGCTGTTCGTCGAGCATCTGCCTGCGATTGGTTCGCTGTGCGTGCCGCTGTTAGTGCTGTGTTGATCGCATCAACCTGCGCCTGAGTCAAAGTCCCCTTGGCGACTAGTCCCGCGAGTACCGTGACGAGCGCAGCGTTCTGACCGTCCATGTCGGGGTGACCAAACATGCCGATGCCTGGTTTGGCAATGGAAGTGACACTTGTTGATTTGATCTTGATTGAGTTCTTTGAGTTTGAAGCACTGGCGATTCCGATGCCACCTAGAGATAAGGCAACGGTGGTCACCGCGATAGTAATGACCTTCTTTTTAGATGACATTTGATCTGCCTGCTTTCCGTCCCTTGCGGGATTTCAACGCCAACGGCCCTTCGCCATCGACTACCCGTAGACAACTCCAGCAATCTGAATAACCCGCTCGGAAATGCTTAAAGGGAGGTCAGAGTTTTCGTGTTCCAGGCTCATTTTTGGCGCATGTGATGCACTAGATAGGGCGATCCTGAGAGCCTTCAGCGTGGGGGTGGGGGAGTTCCTGATTGTTTGCTGATAACAGTGAGTTAAAACTTGATTACTTAATGTGCGTCGTTGTGGAGACTTATTGATGAAGATGTACAAAAAAGCCTTCTACTCAATAATAATTTCATCGCTTGCCTTCAGCATGGTTTCCATTTCTTCTTCATATGCGGCAAATAAGTCTCAGCTATTTAAACCGTCAAAGGCCGGGCGAATATCAACTGTCGTTGCAAACACAATTCTCAATGGCGTTACTCCTCCAAAGTATTCACAAGGCATCGAAGGTGACTTCTATATCGATACAAAGGCGATGCTCTTTTACGGACCAAAAACCAAGACTCATTGGCCGTCACCAACGAGTATCCGCGGCCCACAAGGGCAGACAGGTCCAAGTGGCACGAATGGAGCAGATGCGAGACCGAGTTCCAATGTTGTTGCCTCCGGGGCGCAAGGGTTAACTGGCGCAACTGGACCAAAAGGGGAACAAGGGCCGCAGGGGATTCAGGGTGTGGCCGGACCTGCAGGCGTAAAAGGAGAAACTGGCGCAATGGGACCTGCAGGTGCCAGTGGTACGGCCGGATCTAGTGGTGCACAAGGTTTATCAGGTCCTCAGGGTCCTGCTGGACCCCCGGGCGGAACGGGTGCCCCAGGTTCCAATGGGGCAAACGGAGCTAACGGTGCCGTAGGTCCAACGGGTGCCACTGGACCAACTGGCGCAACAGGAGCATCTGGGCCAGCGGGAGTCTCTAAAGTGCTTTACGGTTCTGTAAGTTTCGCGTCGCCAATACAGGGTGTAGTGGGGACCGCCCAGACTTCCTCCAATTTTGGAACTTTTGAGGCCGGCAAGAGTTATGTCATCAGAATTCAACTTCAAACTTTTAATGTTGACAGGCTTATAACCGCTTACCCTCTCGCTCTTGACGTTGCCGTACAGGGTGCGTCGCCGCCATATACCGTTTCATATGTAGTGGCGAACGGAAGTAGTTATAACCTATCTACAAAGCGAGACGACGTATCAATTGCCGCAGAAGTGATCGTTGATGGCAGCCTGGTGGTCAATTCTTACTCACTTTCGCTTACTGTGACGTGTGGTTCGAACACCACATCGTTTCCTGTCACGCTGGCAGGTAAATATCACGCAATTGTGGTCGGGCAGGTAACGCAGACCAGTTAGTACCTAAGAATTCATTTATCGAGTCGATTAATTGGCGTACTGTGTCCGTTGTGGCTCCTGATCCTGAAGAAGCAGAAATTGCCCAGCCGAAGGTAGCCGTCGTCGGAGGCGGTGTAAGTGGGTTAATGTGCGCTCGCCGACTCAGTCAACGAGGTGTGAAGGTAGTTCTTTTTGAGGCTTCCTCCACTCTCGGCGGTCAGATAAGAAATGCAAGAGTTGCCGATCACGATATTGATATGGGTGCTGAGGCGATTCATATTTCCGCGCCAGGTATGAGTGCATTGGTTAATGAAATCGGCCTTTCTGGTGGGCTCGTCAAATCTAAACCGGGGATGTCTTGGTTGTGGACCAAACGAGGTTTGCAAAGGCTTCCCGAAGGGGTGGGTCCATCGGGACCGCGGAAACTACGGCCAGTTCTTCGTTCGCGGGTGATGTCCCTGGGTGGATTATTGAGAGCAGGGCTAGAGCCGCTCGTGCCGCGCCGCAAACTGCGTGGTGACATCGGAGTAGGCCAATACGTCGCGAAGAGATTTGGCCGCGAGGTTGTAGATCGTCTCGTGGATCCAGTTCTTGGAAGTTTGCATGCCGGTGACGTCAACGGTTTGAGCCTTCGGGCGATCACACCTGAGTTGGCTGCAATTGCTGACCGGCGTCGGTCGATCATGATGAGTCGGCGTAAGCAAAAAGCCGGACCCCCACTTTCTTTTGCAACGTGGGTAGGTGGACTCACGACGCTTACGCAACGGATGCTCCACGACACCGGAGTAGAGATAAGAACCTTTACTGCTGTCGAGTCCGTGAAAGTTTTGGCAAATGGGAGATATTCGGTGGAGACGGCAAGAGACGGAGCGACCGACGTTGATGCCGTTGTTCTCGCGGTGCCAGCAAGGATTGCCGCCAAGATCGTCCGCCCGCTTTCTCACGTGGCAACAACGCTTTTGGAGAAAGTTCGTTATGCAACAGTTGCAACAGTGATCGTCGCCTATCCGAAATCAGCTATTAAGGGATTGAAGGCATTCAAAGGAACAGGACTTCTCGTCCCCTCGAGCAAGAGACGTCTTCTCAAGGCTGCAACTTTCGTGAGTACGAAATGGGCCCATATGGACGATTCGGACTTCGTTCTTGTTCGACTCTCCTGTGGGCGTGCAAATGAGAAGGCGATCGTCGAGTTGGATGACGTGGAATTAGTTGCGAAGTTGCATGCGGATTTGGTTGATGCAACCGGCATCAAGTCAGAGCCCATTGAGTCACATGTGCGACGCTGGCCCAGTGCGATACCTCAGATGGAGATCGGCCACCTTGAACTGATATCCAAGATCCGAGAGGACTTAGCTTTCTTCAAGGGCGTTCATTTGGCTGGGTCTTCCTACGACGGACTCGGAATCGCCGCGTGCTTGCGTTCTGGATCCCAGGCGGCGGTTGCAGTACTGAGTGATCTAGATATTGAGAAAGAGCAGATCGTCAACAGTTAGTTCTAATCGCCAACCAGCGCCATAGGGGCGCCTTCTGGGATGTAGGCGCAGGCTGGATCTTCGCCAAGGGCGTCACCTGTTGCTGCAAAAGCACGGGCGCGCGATCCACCGCAAAGATCTGCATATTCGCAATATCCGCAACGGCCGGAGAAGTTTGACGAACGGATCTGCACCAGAAGCGGATTGTCTTGGTAGATCGATGCAATGGGCTTCGTGCGCACATTTCCTAATCCGTGCGGCAAGAATCCGGCCGGATAAACCTCGCCGTCGTATGCGATGAAGACGATTCCTTTGCCATCTCGCGTGGCGGTTGTGTGCGCGCGCAAGCGATTTGTTGGAGGCCCCATTAGTGAGATGAGTTGAGAGGAAAGTCTTCTATAAAGATCTGTCTCTGGTGCGGGATCGCCGGCGATTCTACGGTTCACGATTCTGCGGAAGAACGGCGCCTCCACTGTGCGCACAATGAAGCCATATTGAGACGCGTCATAAAGGAAATTGCAGATGTCCTCGTGCTCGTCGGCAGAGACGGCCTCGGTGATTTCTCCACGCCCAACCTGCACGAGGAAGAAGACCTCCCAGATATGTGCGCCTGCATCTTTAACAATTTGCGCGATCTCTGCCAATTCGTCGACATTGGCACGCATGACCGTTGTATTGATTTGCACGGTGAGACCTGCTGCGCTGAGAGCGCGGATTGCATCAACCGTTTTTTCAAAGTGACCTGGAATTCCTCGCACCCCTTCGTGCGTATCTGCCAGTGACCCATCGAGACTTATGGAGACTGCTTTGACTCCGCTGTCGACAATTTTCTGGATCATCTCCGGTGTCAGCATCGGGGTTACGGATGGAGACAGCGCCACGGGAATTCCTAGGCCGGTTGCATAGTCGACCAATTCAAATATGTCTGGCCGGAGAAGGCAGTCACCACCTGTCAGAACCAAGATGGGGTAGGGGCGTCCGAAGCCTGCAACCTGGTCGATAAATTCTTTTCCCTCAGCCGTGCTCAGTTCGCCGGGTAGTGCCTGGGATGTCGCGCTTGCACGGCAGTGTTTGCACGCCAGCAAACAGGCACGGGTGGTCTCCCAGAAGACGAGCATTGGTCGTTGTGCATAATCAACGCGCGGGCCTGATCCTGTAATCGAACCCCCTGAATCATGAGCCATTTCAATCTCCCCGTTCGACCCCTATGAATGCCACGCTCTGGCAGTTCCTCAAAAGTCTATTGATATTGGCTGTTTCTAAGTCATGAGCGTAATGTGATCTCAAGGACAGGCACTCTTCATGGTGAGTGCTAGTCCTCATCTTGAGGAGGGTCCATATGGTTGTTTACCTGATCGGCGCGAGCGCGTTGGCATTTATTGTTGTCCTTGCATACGGCGCCATCACTGGACGTGTGAAACTTGATGACGGGTGCTGTTGCCCAAGTGATCCCAGCAGAGATCTTCGAATGAGGGACGAAGGAACAACTGGCGCCTTGTGATTAATCCTCGCTTGTCATGGCAGTATTTCGGCCCATGAGGGCAGCCAGATGGCGAGAGCGGATGGCTCTGTCGACTCTGATACTTAGCCTGCTCTATACATTCACCTACGTCGTTCCCATCTACTTCTATCCGATGGATCGCTCTCTGGTTGAGATCTTTCGGTGGAGTAATTACTTGATCTGGGCCCTGTTTCTCTTGGATTACTTGATTCAGTTGTATCTCGCGTCAAACAAGAAAAAATTCTTCACGACTCATTTCGTGGAATTTCTCCTGGTGGTCGTTCCATTCTTCCGACCTTTAAGAGGGCTTAGAGCGCTGCTTTTTACAAGTAAAGCCAGTTTCAGAAGCAAGAAGGCCTACATCAAATCCATTCCGATCTTGATCGGAGTGACCACCGTTTTGATGATTTTGATCATGGGCGCGGCAGTTCTTGAAATAGAGCGGTTTGCTCCAGGCAGTCACATCACCACGCCCAGCGATGCTATTTGGTGGGCGTTAGTCACGGTAACCACCATCGGCTACGGCGACGCTTACCCGATTACCACTGAGGGACGTTTGGTGGCGGGAGTACTCATTGTTTTCGGGATCGCGATGATCAGCGCTCTTACGGCGAGTTTTGCCGCATGGATTCTGGCTGACCATGAAGCGAGAAGTTAGTCCTTCTTTATCCCGTGCTTTCCGTCTGTTTTGTTATCAACTGCCTTGTTTGTCGATGATTTTTCGTCAGATTGGCCGTCGCCTTTGCCGTTTTGATTCGCAAAGACTTTGATCGAGGGTACATACCAGGGCGCCGAAGTGTAAGGATCGTTGACGCCCCACCACGGTGCGACATTTGGTGAATCAATGCGGAATGCTCCTACTCCTGCTGCACCGCCATCTGCATACTGGCCGCCAGCGTTAGATGCGAGCCAGAGTTTTCCGGGGACAACGCTTGTTCCGATGCTGACGTTAGTTGGATCTTCGGTTAGTGCGACGTTGAGTGAGTCGTAACCGCATCCGGCACTTGTGGAGAAACATGCAGCGCTCTGTCCGATCGGTGCATAGCCATAGTGCGTGGTGTTGTAGGTGACGCCGAATATTGCACTGCTGCCCACTTTGACGTTCCTCACGTTGAACGTGATGTTCTGAGCCAAACCGTTGAAGCATCTCTTTGATTCTTTGTCGTACCACTTGCCAAGATCACTGCCAACGCAGAGTGGACTGGCTGACGGTCGGTACTTGATGTTAAAAGTATTTGTGATGGACGCGATTCTCGCGCTCGGATTCACGCCGTCGGTGCTTGGGTTGTAGATATTGAGAGTGATTGGCTGCGCAAAGGTTGCATCCTCTGGAGTTGCGCACGTGTGCAAGTACCAGCTACCTGACGCGCAGCCCCAACTGCTCATCGTCACTATGACCTTGGTGAGTTCGTGGTTGCTTCCCGCCGAGAAGTTCACGGCATTTCCAAATTCGTTGAAGGCTGTCGATTCGAATCCCACGCTTGGCAAGTTCCCTGGCAGCGGGGTAATCACGCTGCTGTAGATGATGCCGCCTTTCTGGCCATCGGAGGAATCTGCTAGAGCTGGTGCCGTTGCGGCGGCCAGGGCGAGGGCCATTAAGGGAATAAAGGTCTTTGCGCTACGCGTAGAAAAGCCCATGTACGTCAACCTTCCAAGGATGTTGTGTCTGAAAGGTTACTGGGAGAAGGGCTAATTGACGCCGAATCCATGTCGAGATTTCGCAAAAGGACTGGTCATTCTTTAGAAATGTGGAGCGGGTGACCGGGATCGAACCGGCATGGCCAGCTTGGAAGGCTGGGGCTC
>CAYLYA010000026.1:0-18930 GCA_964387855.1 uncultured Bifidobacterium sp. | reverse complement strand
GGGCATCAGCAGAAAAGCTCTAAAGAAGAGCAGGGCGAGAGCGTAACCCAACCGCCCTGCCAAGGTCAAAACGAGGGTTTTACTCCTACTTTCACCAAATTAACCGTTAAGACTCGCCGACATTTTCTTATACCTTATTACTGCCCCATCCGCGCTCTCGTCTGGGCAGATCCACCCGCAGGGCCCCCGCCCAGCGGATAGCAAAACCGCACATCACCAGAAGACCCATGGCCAGGGCCGAATTCAGGGGCAACTTGACATAATGCACGATCCTGAAGGGGAATCCGCCTAATCCAGTAGCCGAGAGCATCAAAAGGCTAACCCCGCAACCGATCACGCCCAGGATCGAGACCTTGGTCGCGAACGAGTTTCGCGGCGGGAAGGTTCTGGAAGGCCAATCCCAGACGGGCAAGCGTGCGTACTCCAACGGCCACATCAGGCGGACAATCCCCCATACGCAGATCCCGAAGATGAACCAGAAGCCAATGGAGCCGATGGCGTAGTTCCACCCATCGGGAACGGGGTAGCCATTGGACCCAATACGGGTCGGGCGATCTAGGCCAAAGAAATGGGAGATGACAATAAGAAGGACCAGCATCGGCAGGTGCCATAAGTAGAGGGTCATCGCCACCAGGTTCACCCAGGTCACCCGTCGCCACACATTCTCGGGCGTAAGCAATCGGGTGAGCGGCTTCTTCAGCAGGGCGACGATGAGAACCCAGTTCACGCAGTGCAACGCAAGGACAACGGTCGGAGGTGCCATATTGCTCACCGGATCCCCCGGCATCCCCACCAGCGAGATCGGCCAGGGCCCAAATCGAATGAGAAGTGAATTCACGAGCAGATTGAAGACAAGTGCACTAATAAGGAAGGTGCGCGGATATTTCTTGAGAGTCCCTCGAGCCCAGAGCGATCCCAAGTAGGAAGGAACCATCCACACAAGGACGAAGTTCATGACACCGACTGCTGGAGGAAAGCCTTGGAAAAATCGGAGCACGTCAATCAGCGCGCACGCAACCAACAATGAGAGTGTTCGGATCGCGCCTTGCAACGGGGTCGTTGGCTTGAAGATCGGGGTTAGCGCTGTAACAAGAATGTACGAGCCGAGAAACCACAGCAGTTGCGTAGTCAGCAACATCAAAGGCGCTGCAACCCGCGTTGGCGCAAGCCATGTAACAATCGCGGCGACGATTCCCATGATGATCAAATAGGTCCATATAGGACGCAGGAATCTCTCCGCACGCGCCCACATCCATTCGGGGTACGTTCCATCACGCAGCACATGCTTGTCCCACGAAATGGCATTTGCTGCGCCACCGGCGAAAAAAAATAGCGGGACAATTTGGAATATCCATGTGAGTACCTGCGTCCAAGGGAATGCTGCAAGTAGATTGCCGACTCTAGGCACGCCATACTGCCAAGTAACTACGGCCATAAATGCGTGCCCTGCCACAACAATCAACAGCGAGATTCCGCGAGCCGCATCGATAATCCGATCACGGTCAGCCGGCGTCTTACTTGCAGCCTCTACCGACGGTACCGGAAGAAAAAGGTTGCCACTCACAACGGCCCCTTTCTCGCTAGAGAAATCATCTCACTTGTTTAACGATGGAATGCGAATTATGTGCAGGTGAGAGTGCAGACCTCGTGCAAGTCGTCCCTATACAGCGTAAGAGCGTTTTAGATAACCTTCAGCATGGTCAGTCAAAGTTCCCCACTACGTTCGGCTATCAGCCCCTCGCCAGAGGAATGGCAGGCATGGCATGCAAGACGCCTTGCTTCGGTCACGGCACCTACTGGCAATCTCGCCCTCGTTGAAACTCGCTGGCAAAGCGACGATAAAGAGATAACCATTGAAGAGGCACGAGTCGGGCAACCTTCCACGGTCACAGTAACAAAGCACCAGCGAGATGATTTTGACGGAAATGTCATCGCCAAAGGAGTTCGCATTTGGGATTCCAACTCGGAAGGCATTCAGTCCTTTGAAACCATTGATGCCTACGCTTTCGATCCATCCTGGGTCTTTGAAGGCACCTTTATTCCGCATCCAGAATCACGGGCTGTGCCTTTTGAGTACGTGCGAGAGACTCCCGAACACCGCCACTTGGCAGTTCCAGGTGAGATTAAAGTGAGTATCGAAGGTGTCGACTACTCACTAGATGCATTCGATGATGAAGGGACACTCCTTCTCGTCTTCGCAGATCCGACCAACGGCAAAGAAACATACCCGGCCGGTCGCTTCTTAGTTTTACCTAAGGAGGAGGACTCTGATCGAGTGATCATTGATTTCAACCGTGCCTATGTGCCTCCATGCGGTTTTTCGATTGCGTACAACTGCCCGCTTCCACCACCGCAGAATCGACTAAAGGTCCCGGTGCGTGCTGGCGAGAAGAACCCGATTTTTCGTAACAACTACGAAATTCACTAAACCCCGCACAACCCATTAAGCAGACAAGTGGCGAAGGAGAAGGCAATGATTGGAAAACACGGAATCCGCAAGGTTGGCGTTGCCATCGCATTAACGCTCACTCTCGCCTCTTGCAGTTCGGCAACCAAAACAACAACTGCAAGCTCTGATGCAACAATCAACATCGGCTCACTCTACGAGCCACAGAATTTGGACAACACCGCAGGCGGTGGTCAAGGCGTCAACGAGGCTCTCAACGGCAACGTATACGAAGGGCTTTTCAGCCTCACCGATTCGGGCAAGGTCGAGAATCTCCTTGCAACTAATTACAAGGTGAGTTCCGACGGGCTTACCTACACATTCACGATTCGGAACGGCATCGTTTTCCATTCTGGTAAAGCACTTACCAGCGCGGATGTTAAGTACAGTATCGAGAAAGTCACAGCCGCCAAATCTCAATCTGCGCGCAAGAGCAACTTCGACATGATCAAGTCGGTTGCAACCCCAGATGCCAAAACGGTGGTGGTCACTCTCAAGACTCGATCTATCTCTTTCGTGTATAACCTCAGTTACATCTGGATTATTAACTCAGACGAAAAAGACATAACGGCAACTGAAGATGGAACTGGCCCTTACACACTTTCAGCATGGAAACACGGTTCAACCCTCTCGCTTGCCCGGTTTGATAAGTACTGGGGCACTCAAGCCAAGAACAAAATTGTTGTATTTCACTATTTCACCGATGCAACGGCTCTCAACAACGCGCTCCTCACCCACGCAGTTGATGTGGTGACTGCCGAACAGAGCCCAGATGCCTTGGCTCAATTCAAGAATGCCGACTTCAAGATCAACAATGGACAGTCAACAACCAAGCTGTTGCTGGTATTCAACGACCGCGTTGCACCCTTCAACAAGCCTCTGGTCCGCAAAGCAATCACTTCGGCAATCGACAACGCGAAATTGCTTCAATCTATCTGGGGTGATTACGGGACACTGATCGGATCCATGGTTCCCCCGACCGACCCTTGGTATGAAGATCTCACCAAGGTCAATCCTTACGATCTCACTTTGGCTAAGAAGGAGCTGACGCAGGCTGGGTATCCAAACGGATTTACTTTCAGACTGGATACTCCAAGCTATGACCCGCATCCAGCGGCTGCGATCTTCATCAAGTCTGAACTCGCCAAGGTTGGTGTTACCGTCAACATCAATATCATCACCGCAGACCAGTGGTACACGCAGGTCTATCAGAAGTTAGATTTTGCGGCAACGATGCAGGAACATGTCAACGATCGTGATGTTGTCTGGTACGGCAACCCGAATTTCTACTGGGGATACAACAACCCGAAGGTGACCGACCTGATCAATAAGGCCGAACAGGCGAGCACCACAACGGAGCAAGCAGACCTACTCAAACAAGCAAACAGAATCATCGTCAGCGAGGCTGCCAGCGATTGGATCTACCTCTACCCACAGATTGTCGTCGCTTCGACCACTATCTCGGGTTACCCGATCAATGGTCTCAATTCGCAGTTCTACGCGTTTGGTATTACGAAAAACTAATATCTGCGCGTTACTCCATCTTTACCGGTGGCTGAACGTTGGAAGGTGAAACTTCCAGCGTCGGGGGTTGGCAACGACTCAATCAACGGAGTCAAGATCTTTTCAGCAATTCCATAAATCCTCTGAAGCTCAGCAACTGGGTTGTGGTGTTCATCTACTCGAAGATCCAGCAGCGGAAAATCTTGGGAACCATGAACTTTCACCGCTGCAGACTGATGGCCCGACTTATCCCCGCCAGCGGCCTCCCCGGCACTCAGCGCCAAGATGAGGCGCTTGCCAAGGGGAAGCGAGTCATCGGATTCAAAGTTCTCCTTCATCGCCTCCAGAGTCTCAACACCGACCAGCCTATTTCCTGCCAAGGCGAAATTAGGGCCGGTCAAATGTCCATGCCAACCATCCGAATACTCACCCGTGAATGCCGCACTTCCGCCGCGGTTATCGACAATACCAAGCTGGCGGAATTCAATTCCTTCGTCTTTGCCCTTGAGAAACTCAAGGGTCTCTTCGGCGCTATGGCCCTTGGCCAAGTATTCCAAACCCCAAATGCCTAAATACGGATTGATGAATGCCTGACTTGCGATTGCGCCCACGTTGTTCTTTACAAAGGAGCAGAGTGCACCGACGGCTATGAACTTCGTGGCGACTGCAATTCCGACTTCGCCCGTTCGATGACATCTCGCCGTAATAGAGAACGTATTGAGCTTCATGGTCATTGTTTTCCGATTATATGCAATACGCAGTAAATATCGGTAACCTTCCTAAATGGGCGGCGACAAACTACTCCGTCAAATCCGCGATGGCGTGATCGGTGACGATCAACTCATGAACGGTCCATATGGACCTCGGAGAGTGACGTATGCAGACTACACAGCCAGCGGGCGATCACTCAGCTTCATTGAAGATTTCATCCGCAACGAAGTGATGCCGCGATACGCGAATACTCACACTGAAGCAAGTGGCACTGGATTGCAGACAACACGCCTGCGCGAGGATGCGCGAGAAATCATTCGTCAAGCAGTTGGCGCAACATCTGATGATGTCGTGATTTTTGCGGGATCTGGTGCCACAGGCGCAATCGATAAGTTGATCGGCATCCTCAATATTCGAATTCCTTCCGATTTGGACAGGCAGTGGAAATTCTCTGAACAAATCCCCAATGAGCTCAGGCCGGTGGTGTTCATCGGCCCATACGAACATCACAGCAACGAGCTTTCATGGCGAGAGTCGATCTGCAATGTCGTCACGATCCATGAAGATGCTGATGGCCACGTGGATCTTGGGCATTTGGAGTCGGAACTGAAGAAGTATTCCGACCGCGCTTTGAAGATCGGATCGTTCTCGGCGGCTAGCAACGTTACTGGGATCATCACCGATACTGATGCCGTCTCGATCCTCCTTCATCGGCATGGAGCACTGTCCTTCTGGGATTTTGCGGCGGCGGCTCCTTACATGGAGATCAACATGCATCCGAAAGATCCCATGGCCCGAATGGATGCGATCTTTCTCAGCCCCCATAAATTCATTGGTGGACCAGGAACCCCAGGCGTTCTGGTCTTGAACCACACTGTCGCCCACAACACCGTGCCCGTGGTCCCGGGGGGCGGCACCGTTGCCTACGTCAACTCCCTCGAGCATCGATATTTGGCTGATCCATCACATCGCGAGGAAGGAGGCACTCCCGCAATCATCGAATCCATCCGCGCAGGTCTGGTCTTCCAACTCAAAGAATCCGTCGGAGTTCCGACTATCCACGCAACTGAAGAGAAATTCCTGTCACGAGCCATTGCTGCATGGGGATCAGAGCCACTCATCGAACTCCTCGGCAACCTGAAGGCCGAACGGCTCTCGATCCTTTCATTCGTGCTGCGCACTCCCTCAGGAAAACTCCTCCACCACAATTTCGTCGTCGCGCTTCTCAATGATCTCTTCGGAATTCAGTCTCGCGGCGGTTGCTCCTGCGCAGGTCCATACGGACATCGCCTACTTGGAATTGACATTAAAAAGAGCCACGAAATCGAAGAGGAAGTCAACACAGGCTGTGAAGGAATTAAACCCGGATGGGTGCGAATCAACTTCAATTATTTCTTCTCAGACGCAGTCGTTGACTACATTATTTCTGCGGTCCGTTTCGTCGCTCAGAAGGGACACCTCTTCCTGACTGACTATCGCTTCGATGCCAATTCAGGTATCTGGCACCATCGCAGTGGGCCAGTCGAGCCAGCATTAAGATTGCGCGATGTTTCATACAACCAAGAGGGGCATATGAGCTATCCCGTTCATAACGAACGTGCTCCCGAGAACGCCCTTGGCGAATATCTGGTGGTGGCAGAAGAGCTTGCTAGGCAGCGAATGAACATGCCCTCCTCCCCTGAGTCAGGAATCCCGGTTTCTGTGAGCCAGCGCTTTGAGTCTCTGAGGTGGTTCGAGTTACCTCAAGAATGTCTTATCGAACGCTGATGTCACCTATTTTCACGTACATCTTCCGACGAATGACCGTCCTGCTCATTTCGCTTTTTGTTGCAAGCACGTCCCTGTTTGTACTGCTGCGTCTGTTGCCTGGCGACCCTGCGAATGCCCTTCTGTCAGTTGGTGCTACACCCGAGCAAATTGCGGCAGCGCGGCACATGGTGGGCTCCGACCTTCCGCTCATCGAGCAGTTCTTCAACTGGATTAAGGATCTCGGAAGTTTTCATCTCGGAACCTCACTTATCAGCCACATCCCCGTAGGTCCCGAGATCAACTCGCGCCTTTCTGTAACAATTCCCTTAACCCTGATTTCATTCCTCATCGCAATAACAATTGCAGTGCCAGTCGGTTTCATAGCGGCCTATAAGGCGAAAACGTGGTACGGCTCTATTCTCAACAGCATTTCACAGCTCGGCATCGCCATTCCGGTCTTCTGGGTCGGAGTGATTCTCATTTTGGTTTTCGCCCTCAAATGGATGATCTTGCCGGCTGGCGGCTTCCCACCGTCAGGCTGGAGCGACTTGGGGCAGGCGCTTCGATCTCTGATCTTGCCCGTTGCCACGATTTCCCTTGTTATGTCCGCGTCGCTCACTCGGTACGTGCGTTCTGCCACGTTAGATGTTCTCAATAGCGATTACCTTCGCACCTCGCGCTCCCTCGGCTCCTCTTTCATGGAAGCGATGTGGCGCCATGGAATTCGCAATGCCGCCTCCCCGGTTGTATCCATTCTCGGAATGGAACTTGCAACGACATTTATCGGTGCGGTCGTAGTGGAGAGCGTCTTCGCATTGCCTGGACTTGGAAGTTTGCTGGTGCAGGCGATCTCTCAACGCGACTACCCCATTATCCAAGGCGTCCTCTTTGTGAGCACCATGGGTGTTCTCGTCATCGGATTTCTTGCAGATCTTGCCCAGCGCCTAATCGATCCACGGCTGAGTAAATCTCTAGCAGGTCAAAGCACATGAGCACAACAAAGAGGCGGAGTTCGCTTCCCCTAATAATCGGGTGCACACTCGTCGGGTTCATCGCAATCATGGGGCTGATCTCGATCTTCTGGACGCCTTATTCAGTCAACGATACAACCGGCACCCGTCTTGGTCCGCTAAGCAGCCAGCACTGGTTGGGCACAGACAAACTCGGACGCGACCTTCTCTCGCGGGTGATGATCGGAGCACGAATTGCAATCAGCGTTGGGTTGGCATCAGTCTTTATCGGCGCCCTCATCGGCGTGACCCTTGGTCTGCTCGCAGGTTTCGCCCAACGTTGGCTGGATGAATCATTCTCAGCGATGTTCGACATACTCATCGCTTTCCCCACCCTTCTACTTGCGATGCTAGTAGTCGCCGCACGCGGGGCCTCCCTTGCATCCGCCATCGTGGCAATTGGCTTTGGGATGTCTGCAATCGTAGGAAGACTTACTCGACTGCTCGTTAAGCGAGTGCTTGCGAAAGATTTCATTACGGCGTCACGTGCATCGGGCACTTCCTGGCTGCGGATCGTGATCGTCCATGTGCTTCCGAACATATGGCCGACGCTCATCGTCACCTTCGCACTTCAGTTTGGTTTTGCCGGATTGACGGAGGCCAGCCTTTCCTACCTCGGATTGGGTTCGCCTCCTCCCAACGCCTCCTGGGGCAGCCTTTTGCAGGAAGCACAAGCGACAGTGCTCACCTCCCCTGTGGCAGCAATCGCACCGGGAGTGCTTCTTGTTTGCCTGGTTATCGGCATGAATCTGGTTGCCGATGGTCTACGTGATGTTGCCGATCCAACATTAAGGCGATCACGATGAAGATACTTGATGTTGCCAACTTAAGTGTTGAAACCGGGGATGGAACAAAGGTTGTCTCCGATATCTCCTTTGCCGTTGAACCCGGTGAACGCTTGGGCCTCATCGGAGAGTCCGGATCAGGAAAATCGTTGACAGCGCTAGCGGTTATGGGTTTGCTTCCCGCTGAATTGAAAGCTTCAGGCAGCCTTTTATTAGGACGTGGCAAGGAAGCACCTGTACAAATTCTTGGTGCGCCAGAGAAGTCGCTCAATGAAATCCGAGGCACGGTTGCAAGCATCGTCTTCCAAGAGCCCCTCACCGCACTGGACCCATTAATGAAGATCGGGCGTCAATTGTCCGAACCTCTTCGCCGTTGGCAAGGCTTAAAGGGCGATGCTTTGCATACCGCTGTCGTCGCCGCATTGACCGAGGTCCGCATCAACAATCCGGAGAGAATTGCGAAGTCATATCCATACGAGATCTCAGGAGGCGAACGTCAACGTGCCGCCATTGCGATGGCGTTGGCGTGTGAGCCTTCCCTTCTCATTGCAGATGAGCCAACAACTGCCCTAGATGTCACTGTGCAAGCAGAAATTCTTCTCTTGCTCGACACAGTGGTCTCCGAGCGGGGCATGTCTCTTCTTTTCATCAGCCACGATCTTGCGGTAGTTTCGCGGATCACCGACCATGTACTGGTTCTCAAAGACGGTGAAGTTGTCGAGTCCGGTTCATTGCACGAGATCCTTAGATCGCCGCAACACCCCTACACCCGCGACTTAGTAACCAGCGCCAAAGAGCTTGATAATGCACTGGATCTTGCAACTTCGGCAGGTGGCAAATGATGACCTCGCCAATTCTCCAGACCACCAACCTGAACTTCTCCTACCGCACTGGAAGCCCAGTTCTTCACGACATCAATATCTCAATCAATGAGGGTCAGAACGTCGGCCTTGTCGGCGAGTCCGGATCCGGCAAGAGCACCCTGCTTCGGCTGCTACTGGGAATCCACAATCCGACGCAAGGGAAGATTCTCTTCTCCGGCAGCGAACTCTCACTCAAAAACAAAGAGCAGGCACGCAGATTCCGAAGCCAAGTGCAGGTTGTGTTTCAAGATCCGTATTCATCGCTTGACCCCCGCCAACGAATTGACCAGTTGATCGCGGAGCCCTTGAGCTCACTCGGATTAGCCAAAGATGCCAATGTCGGAGGAAGCCGTGCCGACATTCGAAATTGGATAGAGAATGAAGTAGTCGAAGCATTGCGTGCGGTGGATCTACCCGCCGATGCAGCTCGCAGATACCCCGATGAATTCTCCGGAGGACAACGCCAGCGCATCGCCATCGCACGTGCCATCGTCTGCAAACCCCAGGTGCTTCTCGCCGACGAGCCCGTAAGTGCACTGGACGTGTCGACCAGGGTGCGCGTCATTGACTTGATAGCCGAACTTGGGCGAACCAAGGGGATGACCATCGTCATGGTTTCCCACGACCTTGCAGTCGTCGCGGCCCTTTGTCAGCAGAGCATCGTGCTTGAAAAAGGTGTTGTCGTTGAACAAGGCACAACAGCATCAGTTCTCGGCGCACCAAAGCACGGATACACGCAGCGACTTATTGAGAGCCTTCCTCGACTCCCAGTTGCTTAGACATCGCCCATGGGCATTAGGGTCAGTTGGGTAATTGCGACATTATGCCCAATGACCTTCTCTCCAACTACTGACCAGAAGGGCATTTTTGGCTACGTTAGACCCCTACATGTCTAGACAATGGAGTCTCCGTGCCAGGTGTAAACATTTCGCAAGTCGAAGCAGAAGAGCGCGCCAAGTACCTTTCTATTGATAGCTACGATGTCACCCTCAAAATCGTCCCGGGCGATGAGACCTTCTATTCCAAGTCCATGGTCCACTTCTTCTGCAACGAGCCTGGGATCGACACCTTCATTGATGCACCAGCTCGCAGGGTCATCTCCGCGACGCTCAACGGAGTCCCCGTGGATGTCTCCAATTTCGACGGCGAAACTATCTTCCTCAAGAACATCGCGGCAGAAAACGAACTCGTCATCGAACTCGATTCCATCTTCTCCAAGAACGGCGAAGGACTTCAGTACTCAGTGGATCCGGCAGATCAAGAGGTCTACCTGTACTCGCAGTGCGCACCGGCGCTCACCCGTCATATGTACGCATGCTTTGACCAGCCAGATTTGAAGGCGACATTTACCCTGACTGCGACCGTCCCCAACCATTGGGAGGCGATTTCAAACAGCCCAGTTCAATCAAAGACGCCAGATGGCGCGGATTACACGACATGGTCTTTCCCGCCGACTTCGCGCATAGCCACCTACGTCACCGCCTTCATCGCCGGCCCTTACCACCATGTCCATGATGAATACATCGGTGAGAAGAAGATCCCACTTGGTATCTACTGCCGAAAATCTCTGGCACAGCACCTAGACCACGAGAAAATATTCACGGTCACGAAGCAGGGCTTCAAGTACTTCGAGAAGGTCTTCGGTCTCGCCTACCCATTTGATAAGTACGACCAGATCGCAGTGATCGACTACAACTGGGGCGCCATGGAGAACGTCGGCGCGGTCACATTCAAGGAAGACCTATTTGTCTACCGAAGCCGAGTTACCGAACGCCTCTACAAATATCGTGCCAACACGATTCTTCATGAGATGTCGCATATGTGGTTCGGCAACATGGTCACCATGAAATGGTGGAACGACGTCTGGCTCAACGAATCGTTCGCCGAATGGGCCTCCTATACGGCAACTCAAGAGGCCACGGAGTACAAGGACATTTGGACAGAATTCAATGCCCGTCGAAAGACCTGGGCGCTGCGCCAAGATCAGATGTCATCAACCCACCCGATCGCCGTTGATGTGAAAGATATCGACACTGCCAACAACAACTTCGACGGAATCACCTACGCAAAAGGAGCCTCAGTGCTCATGCAATTGGTGGCCTACGTCGGACGCGATAACTTCATCCGTGGTTTGCAGAAATACTTTGGCAAACATGCCTACAAGAACACCGCTCTTGCTGATCTTCTAGTCGAGCTGGAAGCAACAAGCGGCCGTGACTTAAAACAGTGGTCGGCGACGTGGCTGGAAACTGCAGGTGTAAACACTCTCCGCCCCTCTCTCAAAGTTGTCGACGGGGTCTACACCGGAGTCGGAATCATTCAAGAAGCGCCCACCATGCCGGAGGGATCCACTGAGTTGCGTCCACATAGGATGGCGATCGGACTCTACGACTTGCGTCACGGTGTGGTCTTGCGCAGAAAATCGGTCGAGTTGGATGTCACGGGGGCACTGACCCAGGTTCCAGAATTAGTTGGAGAAAAAGAGGCCGACCTCGTTCTCTTGAACGATGGCGACATGACCTACGCCAAGATCCGGTTCGATAACCATTCCCTTGCGACGTTGAAAATCCATCTCGGCAACATCGCCGACTCACTTGCACGCGCTCTCTGCTCAAGTGCTGCATGGGACATGCTCCGCGACGCAGAAATCTCCGCAACAGACTTCGTGGACATCGCCCTCGCCGGATTGCCCGGGGAAACCGACATCACCGTCGTATCCCAAATCACCGAACGATTAGCAACAGCAGTCGACCAATACGCGCATGAATCAGTACGCGATTCGCTTAGGACCCGAGTAGCCGCCGGACTCGAAACCATGCTGGATACGTCGGCGCCAGAGAGCGACCACCAACTCCAATACGCTCGCTCCTTTGCAACCCTCGCCAACACCGACGAGCAGAATGAGCGAATCTCAAAAATCCTGAAAGGCGAACTCAAAGGTCTCAAACTTGACGCGGATCTACGTTGGCACCTGCTCTGCTCACTCGCAGAACGCGGGCTTGTGACTCGATTGCAATTGGGTGAGGAACTCAAAAAGGATCCTTCCACTCTTGGTGAATTGAGCCATCTCCATGCAGTCGCGGCTCTTCCAACAGTGGAAGATAAAGCGATGGCCTGGGCGCAGATTGCAGATGAGGAAACATCCAATGCCAATCGCGTTGCGCTGATCAACGGATTCAATCGGCCGCTGCATCGCGATCTTATTGAGAGCTACGTCGACAATTACTTCGAATTGGTCGTCGTCATGTCGCATCGCAAATCCCTTGAAGCCACAACGCGCTTTACTCAGTATGCATTCCCCATGTACAGCACCACGCAAGCGACCCTTGATAGGGCCAACCATTGGCTAGATGTCACCGGCAAGAACGCCACACCTGGCTTGCGTCGACTTGTTGCGGAGGGGCGAGACGCGCTTGCCAGAGCGATCAAGGTACAAAAAACGAAGTAATTCGTGGAAAACACTTAGTTAGAGTCGAACTACATAGGTAGTTCGACTAAGGGTTATCTCCATTGTGATACTAGTCATAACTCCATAGAGTGGTAGCACTCATCCCCGGAGGCGGCAATGTCTACGTACGACGCATCACTCGACTACAGGTCGGCATTTCCCACGCGACCAGCAGAGACATATGCCCCCGTGGAAACTGTCAACGAACTCCGTGAAATCATTTCTCTTGAAGAAAAAACCTATGGTGCGGACTTCGTCGACAGTGATCGTCGCGCAGGCCGGATGAGATTCCTTGGTTTTTTTGTGCTCAATGTGCTGTTATGGCCGGCAGTCGTTTACGTCGGACTTCAAATCTCAGCCTCTCACCCACCACAAGTGGTCCAGGCACTCCTAAAGACATCTGGCGTTCAGCACATGACGGCTGATCAACTTATCGCAACAGTGGCGAGCCAAGGCCGACCTGTCTTCTGGCTCAACCGCCTGTCTGGCGATACGTACTCTCACAACTCAACGGTCAATGGGGTCGATGTCATCTCCTATATTCCAACAGGTGCGAATCCCGCACACCTGAACCATTTGGATCTTGTCGTGAAGACCTATCGAGACTCCAGTATCTACAACGTGCAGCTGCGTCCTCTGGCTGGAGGCAGCGACACTGTCGTTAAGAATGTCGGCAATGTGAGCGTCACCTATAGCCCAGCGTCACCGAATCACTCGATCGTTACCTTCAAGGACAGGCCGCAGATTGTCGCCATCGATTACCCTGCATTCCAAGATGTGTCCACTCTCGTCATGGACGCGCAAAACCTGACCCCAATCCAGTAGCTCCCTCAGAGTGTCCCCCAAAACCCCCAAAGAGGGGACAGATTCCCAATCGTTATTTCCCGCCGCCTCGACTTCACTTAGACAAGGCCAATTTCATACGGACGAATTCCCCAGGAGGTTTCGGTGTCTTCCCTCAGCGAAAGGCGCAATGGCGTAACCGTAGTCATTCCGCAGTACCTGATCGACCGAGCCCTAAAAGAATCAACCGAAATCGTCGTCGAGGAGATCCTCCCGTATGACGAGGGACTTCCGATTGAACAGC
The DNA here is from genome assembly GCA_964387855.1 of uncultured Bifidobacterium sp. Lineage (GTDB taxonomy): Bacteria > Actinomycetota > Actinomycetes > Nanopelagicales > Nanopelagicaceae > QYPT01. The sequence goes on along the minus strand of CAYLYA010000026.1, from coordinate 5,328 downwards.
CACTGTATTTCGAAGAGGAATCCCGGACCGTGAGGTACGGCAAGCTCATCCTCTTTACTTCGATCATCGGGTCTCTTGTCGCATTCACGGGTCTACAGGTCGCAGATTCTCATGCCCCCGCTACTGTCAATCAGGCTACGGTGACATCAGGAATTCAATCCATGTCCGCTGCTGAATTGATCCAGTCCGTTAAGTCAGAAAATCGAAACGTGTATTGGTTGAGTTCGAAGCGGGGAGACTCATACACAAACGACAGTTCAGCCAACGGCATCGACCAGGTTACATACCGACCAGCGGGAGCCAATCTTTCGGATCTGAACGCGTTCGACGTCATCGTTGCGACCTACAAGGATTACTCGACCTATGACGCTCAACCGCACCCACTGCTTGGTGCAAATGGCAGATCCGTAACCTTGGCAAACGGTGCCACCGTCACATTCAACTCAGCATCACCTAATCAAGCAGTTGTGCAATTCCCGGACAAATCTGAAGTGGTCGTTCTCAATTACCCCGCTGTGCAAGCGGTCCCGACGATAATAAATGATGCCGGTAACTTGGTCCTGATTAACTAAATCGAATTTAGTTCCCATCCCATTTGGAGAGTTCCTCTTCGAATGGGTCTAGACCCATGGGCCCGAGCCTAAGTGCATACGCATGGAATTTCTTCAACGAGAAGCGATCTCCAATGCGCTTCCTTGCATCTTCGCGTGCTCTAATCCAGACCCTCTCACCTACCTTGTACGAAATAGCTTGGCCGCCGATTCCTAAATATCTATCAATCTCGCTCTTGGCGAAATCCTCATCGAGAAGGGCGTGGGTCATCAATAAATCAACTGCGGATTTGTAGTTCCACACCTTTCCATTGGGATCCTCATAGCCCAAGTGGAGTCCGATATCTACGACTACGCGCACCGCTCGCCATGCTTGCGCGGAGAGATGTCCCATCTCCAACGCGGGATCTTTGAACGCTCCAAGTTCATCCATAAGGCGCTCGGCATACAGGGCCCATCCCTCGCCGTGACCACTTGTCCACGCTTCGGTTCGTTGAAAGCGAGTCAGATGATCCTTCTCGATAATCACGGTGGCAGATTGCAGATGATGACCAGGTACTGCCTCGTGGTACCACATCGTCGGAATTCGCCACCAATTGAAAACGTTCTTGCCCTGCGTCGGAAACCAGGTAATCCCAGGGCGCGAAAGATCCTCGCTCGGAGACTGATAGTACGGCGCCGCGGCACTTCCCTCTGGCGCAAGGCGGGCGTCGCAGAATCTAATTCGCTCGTCTATGTCGAAGTAGACGCCATCCATCTGAGCCGTCGCATCCTCTGTGAATCTCTTCAGCCTCTCAATCAGCACATCGGAACCCTTAACCACATATTTTGGATCGTTGTCCAAAAATTCGGCAACTTCATTCAAAGACTTGGAACCTGGCTTGATCTGCTCAGCAATTTCCCACATCCGCTTGTTGATTCGAGTGAGGTCAGCTAAACCCCAGTCGTATGTGTTTCGCAAATCAAGATCAGCACCCGTGTAATGCCTCGCCCAAACCGAATATCTCGTGGCACCTAATCCATCATCTTTGACAGCATCTGGAAGATAACTGGTCCGCAACCATTCGCCCATCTCGCCTGCTGAGGCATCTGCCGAAGTCGCGGCGGCATGAAGCTCAGGATATTTATCTTCAGGATCAATCCTCCTCGCGATTCCCGAGTATGCGCCTTGCGAGAAGGCTTTCAACTGATCTGCAACGCCAGCAATTTGGCGCTTTGGCACCGTCTTACCCATCCTCGCTAGATCAATCAGAGAGGACTTCCAAGAATCATGTGCCCCCTTCACGGCCGCGAATCTTGCAGTGAAGTTTGCATAATCGGCCGCACTCTCATAAGGCATCACTTCAAATACCTGGCGAATATTGATAGCAGGCGAGGCAATTACGGCGCAGACCAGTTGCGCCTCATAAGAGTCATACAGAGCCAATTCCGAACTCAAGCGCTCCTGCATGACCGCAGAGGCGATCCGATCGTCCTCGTTTTGCGGCGGCATATTTGCTAGTTTCCGCAGAGTCTCGCGGATCAGTTCTGCCTTCTTTTTCGAACCTTCCAACGAGTAATCATCCAACTGATCGTCATAGCCAGGGACGCCACGAAACGTCGCAGCGATGGGGCTAAGTTTCGTCGCCTCTGTTATGTACTCGTCGCTAAGTCGGAAGATCGGTGTGAGGTTCTCAGATGTCATTGAGTATGTTTAACAGCGTTGCTAGTTGCTGTCTACCTTGAAATGCGGATTCACAATCAATCCGAACCGATCCCCGGTAGGCGAGACAAGATGTGCAATCGAAATTCCCTCGCCGACGTCTTCAATGCCAGAAACCACAGTGCACTCGTGGGCTTCCGCGCGAGCGAGTCCTTCGGCAATCGAATCAACTCCGATGTATGTCACGGGGCCAAACGACATATCAGCACCAGGATTGAGCCCGATCTCATACCCACCAACATTGAAGCCGACATAGAAAGGCTCATCGAAATACGGAGCTACTCCGAGAAAGTCCTGCCACCATTTCTTCGAAGCAGCCACATCTTGAGTGGGAAAGATAAGTGTTCTTAGCCCAAGAATTTGCATCTAAGGAGTGTATGAGCGCGGGCTTGTAAGTTCAATACTCAACGAAAAAGATTGAACACGACTTCTATCGCAGAAATGATCAAAATTGCCAACGACGTTCCTATTGAACCGACGGCGAACCAACGCATAAATCTGAACCGTTTGGCAATCATCCCCACTACGAGAAACGTGGCGGCTGCTCCAAGACCCCATCCCGGTCGAAAGTGATTAAGCACCACTAGCCCATATAGAACAATTGCGGCTCCAAGAAAAGCAACATAAATTGGAGTAAGAATCGCATCGAAGAAGAACGCCCCGAGAGTGGGGCGAAAAATTGCCCCGTCAGAATTGTCATCGAGGTCCCTCAAAAGAACATGGCGATCAATCGCCCTCCAGATCGTCTCAATCTCTTGCTTGGTCAGTACCTTCTCGTCGAGTGATTTAAGCCAACCTGCCAGGTGCGGCCCACTAATCACTGTGACACCATCCTGCTCAAATGAAGCCTTGCCATCTGGCAAATAGTTCCCCGACCAAAGTACGCAGATTGCGCGCACCTTCACGCCTTTGAGGACGTCTCTGAATTCTTCTTCTACATCACTTTGATTTCGAATTACTTGTCGAATAGCACGATTTACGCGCTCTGACATGCCCTTGATATATGACTCCGCCATTGGCCATGGATCTCGACTCCACTTTGATTCAACGACTATAAATCCAGCGGGCCCCACTGCGACGTGGTCGACATCCCAATTCGTCGTTTGATCGGAAATATTGAGTCCGTTAATGATCACCCATCCGCGTCTTCGATATCTACGAAAAGCGTCGGCCGTAGAGGTTTCGCCGTCGATGGCCATCAAATCCTTTGCCACACCGCTCATCACAACACTTGTGACAAAGACTGCCCACGGGCCCGATATGCCAAGTGCACCGATCAGTACCCAGACGATTGGGCCATGTATAAATGGAAGCAAGAGCAACCCAATTCCAAGCGGAAAGAGTCCTAAAAAGAGGAATGGTCCCTGTTTGCTTTTGAGGAAGGGTTGAATCTGCTTCCAAGCAAGTTCCCTTGAATACCGACCCGCACGTTCACGTCCGGCCAAGCGTCGTATCCGAATGCTCGAATCGAGTCTTTGAATAGCGCTCAATTGCATGGCGGCAGGCTAGCACCGTCAACCTAAAGGGGTGTCACCCGTACAGGGGATGCCTCCTTTCGGGGCGTTCGACAATCTATTTCTGTCGAAGATATGACCTAGCACGCGGGCTATTTTCCTCCATCGATGACTCGGACTCGTGAGAAGCTCCCAAAGTCATTCTGGGGGGCGCAGCCACTCGCAAATTGATGGCAAACCACCTCTCCGACTCGCCCAACGCCAATACTGACCATAAAATCTGCGCGTCCAAATCTTCGATGTCAGTTGCCCCATCTAGGGTTCCTCACATGGACAATCAACTCGCTTCAGGTTATCTCAGCTACGCGCGTCTAGATGATGACAGAGAATCAGGCCGAATAAAAAGGCTGGCAGACAGAATAATGGCCGAATTCGAAACCCTCACCGGCCAGAGAATTGAGATATTTGTTGACCGAGATCGCATTCAATGGGGTGATCCCTTTCGGAATAAATTGGAGGAGGCGCTCCAAGAGACTACATTCTTCATACCCGTTCTAACGCCAACTTATTTCCTAAGAGACGAATGCAGAAAGGAGATGCTCGACTTTGTGAATGGCGCCAAGGCACTGGGGTTGGATGAGTTGCTACTCTCAATTCGCTATGTTGGAGTTCCAGATCTGCGCGAAGACAGCACGGACGAACTCAAAGCTATTGCTGCCAAGATGGAATATGAAGATTGGACAAGCATTCGTCTAACAGATGAAGACTCATCACAGTATCGCTTAAGCATTAATAGGTTGGCTCAGCGTCTCGTCGATTTGACGCAAGTTCTTGAAGATAAAGGTCCAGTTGCAGAAAAGAAGGCAATGTCCCAGGTAAGTCCTATGGCGTCGACCAGTGATTTGGATGAGGAAGACGGCCTAATTGACCTTCTAGCTGATTTACAGCCGGCGATGGAAGAGTGGGGCAATACTATGACTAAATATAGCGAGGCTCTTGATCCATTCACGACAGCCATGACAATCGCCACTCAAGATATGGTTGCTTCGAACAACGCTCCCAACTCCTTTGCACTCAAAGTTCTAAGGGCTCGTGCTCTGGCACGAGAGCTTGATGAACCACTAGCCAAAATTGAAGACCTCTCAAAAGTTTATTCTGCCAATCTAATGAGACTGGATCCATCCGTACATGCCCTCATCTCCGCAATCGAATCGGGCCTTGGTGATGAAGATCCCGAGGAGAAACTTGCCGCAGAAGGAGCGCTCAAGAGTCTCAACGAATTAGTACTCAGTGCTATTGAGGGCATGAATGCTGCAGCATCTTCGGCAGAGTCCGCGCGGGCAAATCAAAATATGAGTCGCGACTTGCGTCCCATCTGGAGGCGATTCCAGGACTCGACGCGAAACATTACCGATGCTCGGTACATCGTTGAAAAATGGGAAGCGCGAGTGAATCACCTTTCGAATCGCCCTTCTGAATAGCAAGGGCTTATAACAATCAAAACGGCCCCTCCGCTCCGTTGGGAGCAAAGGGGCCGTAAAGACTCACCGTGAGATTAGTTCTCCGTTAGCGAGGTACTTCGAATTCATCGAGACGGACTGCCTCACCTGAACCTTGTGAT
>CAYLYA010000025.1:16673-19343 GCA_964387855.1 uncultured Bifidobacterium sp. | reverse complement strand
AAAAATGAAGGAGGTAGGCCCTCTGTCGCCCCGGCGTTAATGATGTAAAAGCCTTGCGTAATGCGGCACTCTTATCCAACTTGCTCTGGAACTCCTCGGCTACCTCGAATTCGGCGGTCTCCTTGTGGCTGACCTTCAACCCCGCCTTTTCCACTTTGATGGCATCGCGGATGTAGGCCTTAAGCGTCGGCTCCATCTTCGTTATCTCGCCCATGGTGGTAAAGCGAATCTGGCGCCCCGACTGCACATTCTTCGTCTGTTGGATCAAGATGCCCTTCGGATCCTTTAGCAGAGCGCCTTTCATAAACAAAAGCGCGCAGTACTCCTTGAAACCGTGGATCAGAACTACGTTGCCTCCCTCATATGTGTAGCACGGCTGACCCCACTTCAATTCCTCGGTGAGGTCGCATTCAAGAACAATTTTTCGCAATGTCACAAGCTCTTTCTGCCACTTGTCAGTCTTACTCAGGAACACATCCACCCTGGGATTCTTCGCGTTTGACTTTGCGCTCATCTCTTGCACCTTTCGAAGAAAGAGAGCCTATATCTGCTCACCTTTGGCGTGAAGGTGCATACTTATTAGTAGAGAGTTAGAGGTTAACCATGGCCCGCGTAGCCCTTGTCGGAGACGTCATGTTGGGCAGGTTGGTTGACGAATACCTCGAGTCGGACGAAGACCCCTGCTACGTGTGGGGCGACACGCAAGAAATCATCCAAGCCTGCGACCTCGCCATCTGCAATGTGGAGTGCGTGATTGCCGATTCAGGCAATCCCTGGCACGAAGAATCCAAGGCATTTCATTTTCGCTCTCGTGCCAAAAACATCGGTGTCTTAACCTGCGCTGGAATCGATGCGGTGACCCTTGCCAACAATCACTCCCTCGACTTCGGCGTCAGCGCCCTGACCGAAATGCTGTCCATTTTGGGCACGGCCAACATCGGCCATGCCGGTGCAGGCAATTCCATTAAAGATGCCATGCGCCCGGCCATGGTGAAGGTTGGTAGCACCAATGTCGCTCTGCTCTCCTTCACTGACGGCATGTCCGAGTGGGCAGCAACGGACACCTCTGCCGGTATTTACTTTGTGCCGCCCGATCCTTCCAGCACGCTGTGGGAAGAACTCCTGAAGACCGTCGCACAAACGCGAGCGAAGTCGGACTTCCTTATTGTTTCGCCCCACTGGGGTCCAAATTGGGGATATGAGGTCCAACCTCTTTATGCAACGTGGGCTCACGGTCTCATTGATGCCGGTGCTGACATGGTGTTTGGGCACTCCGGGCACGTGCCGAGAGGAATAGAAATCTATCGGAACAAACCGATCATCTACTCAGCCGGTGATTTCATCGACGACTACGCAATAAGTGAGGATGAGCCAAATGATGAAGGCTTTGTCTACATCCTTGAGCTTGATGGAGCAAACCCCATAGCCCTTCGGCTCCGCCCAACCATCATTAAGAATTTCCAAGCCCGACTTGCTGGATCACGGGCACCGCGGATAGCACAACAACTACTGCAGTTATCGAAAGAGCTTGGAACTAAAGGGCATTTCGATCACGATTCGCAAGTCGTAACGATCCCGATTCAAAGAAGCAAGCCATGAGACATCACCGACTGCTGCCCCACACGGCCGACACGCGACTCAAGATCACTGCGGATTCACTGGAAGAACTATTTAAGGGCGCAGTCGAAGGCTTGAGCGAGATCATGAAACACGGAGTCACCAAGAGGAAGAGTGATGCTTCGGTCGCGACGGATGTGGACGTTTCATCGAGTGACATAACGGCGGTACTCGTTGATTTCCTCAACAATCTGCTGGCCAAAGGCGTTATCGATAGAGCCGTCTTCTTCGACGTCATCAAACTTGAACTACATAGCGCGAAGGCAACAGCAAGCGTCCGTGGCGTCAGCGTGGATGCCTTCGATGAAGACATTAAGGCCGTGACATATCATGGGGCGCAAATCCAGTTTCACAAAAATGGCACCTATGAAGTCGTGCTGGTGTTGGACATATGATCACCGAAAGCAATCTGACTCAGATCGGTCCTGTCGAGTGGGAGATCCCCGCTTCCCATCGCAGCGATATGCGAGTTCCGGCCAGGTTCTTTGCCAGTAAGTCAATGCTTGGCGAAATCCTCGGTGACCGTTCCCTCGAACAACTGGTTGATGTTGCGACATTGCCCGGCATCGTTGGTGCCGCACTTGCTATGCCTGACATTCATGAGGGATACGGCTTTCCAATCGGAGGCGTGGCCGCGACGCAGTGGCCAGATGGAGTCATCTCACCGGGCGGAATTGGCTATGACATCAATTGTGGAGTCCGGTTGCTCAAGAGCGATCTAGTACGAACGCAGTTTGAGCCATTCAAAGAAGCGCTGGCCTTGGATCTGTCTCGCTCCATTCCATCTGGAACGGGGCAGGGATCCAAGATGACACTCGATTTTGCCGAGCTCGATGAAGTACTCACACAAGGTGTTGATTGGACACTGAACAGAGGCTATGCCACGCAATCGGATATCGCCCACACTGAATCGCGTGGCAGACTCGAAGGCGCGGACCCTTCGGCCGTCTCCGATTTCGCCAAGAAGCGAGGATGTCGCCAGTTAGGGACCTTGGGATCAGGCAACCATTTTGTCGAAGTTGGATTTGTGGAGAAGATCTTTGACGAGGAAGC
>CAYLYA010000025.1:0-16573 GCA_964387855.1 uncultured Bifidobacterium sp. | reverse complement strand
CAGGCAACCATTTTGTCGAAGTTGGATTTGTGGAGAAGATCTTTGACGAGGAAGCAACCCGCGTCTTTGGATTGAAACAGGACCAGATCACAATATTAATTCACACCGGATCTCGCGGGTTGGGTCATCAAGTGGCGACCGATTACATAAAGATCATGTTGCAAGAACTACCTGAATTCGGGATCACGTTGCCTGATCGGGAACTGGCCTGCCTGCCGTTCTCCTCACGCGACGGCCAGCGCTATTTCGCCGCCATGTCCGCGGCTGCCAACTTCGCCTGGGTTAATCGTCAGATGATCACCCACCGCACACGCGAGGCATGGAATCGGACCGTGGGTGCGGGTGAGTTGCCACTTGTTTACGACGTCGCCCACAACATTGCCAAGGTGGAGGAACATAAAGTGAACGACACGGTGATGAAAGTTGTCGTGCACCGCAAGGGCGCTACCCGTGCCTTCGGAAAAGGTTTCGCCGAACTTCCCCCGGAATACCAGGCGATCGGCCAGCCAGTGATCATCCCGGGCAGCATGGGCACATCCTCATACGTGTTGGTCGGCGCTACTAACGCGATGGAGAAGGCATTCGGCTCTGCCTGCCATGGTGCAGGCAGATTGATGTCTCGCCATGCTGCCAAAGCCAAACAGTTGGGAAGAGAGTTGCAAAAGGAACTCGCTGACGGGGGCATCACTATCAAGACTGCTGCCGTGCGTGATCTATCTGAAGAAGCGCCCTACGCCTACAAAGATGTCAACGACGTCGTGAATGTCATTGAGTTGGCAGGAATCGCCACAAAAGTTGCCCGACTCAAGCCATTAGCAGTTATCAAAGGCTGACCTTTACATCTACAAAATTGGAGGAATCGAAATGGGTACGTACCGGGTTACGAACGTTAGACATGAACTCTCCAAAGATGGATCGCATAAACACCTTGAAGGCGTGTGCGCTGATGGAGTCCACTACTCCGTTCCCGAGGTAGTGGAGAGCATCAATCAAGGGAACACATGGAAGACATCGGCCGGCGGTTTCGAGGAGACGATTGTCGTTGCGGCTTACTGTCACACGACCAACTGCTGGGCGACTCCGTACATCAAAACCAATCCCGACAGCACCGAACTTGATAATTTGGAGAAATTGCCTGAATGCTAGACACAATCGCAACAATGAGTCCTTGCGAGACTTCACGCCGATAGGAAAATCAAGTTATAACCAACTTATTCCCAAGTCTCCAAATAATGACTGCACTCCCGCCTACACTGGATTTTCATGGTGCCCGACCCTCGAGCAAAGAAGCGCGCAAAGCGTTCCGCTGGGAAAAAAATTGTCGCCAAGATCCCAACTAAACCGTCATCGGACGATGCACATGAAATTGTCTACTTCAAGCGACACGCAGAAGATGACAAGCATGAGACCATCCCGGGACGCATTTTCCTAGACTCGTGCCCAACTTCCGTTCAGGCTCATATCATCAGGGTCTTGATAGCAGTGGCGACCGCGCTACCGAAAAGGTTTGCCGGTGGCGGATATTGGGAAGCGATGAAGAGTCCGATGAATGGCTGGCACGAGGTCCGTGTAGACGGTCCTCGCAGAAGACATTTTCGACTTTTTTGTCGGCTTGACTATGAGGCGACAAATTATTCGAAACCACTTCTTGTGGTGATGGCAGGACGATCGAAGCCATTCCGAACAGAATTGTCTGACGCCGATTACAAAGCAGTCAAAGCATTAGGAAATGAATACTTCAAGCGAAATCCGAGATCGATCGCATGATCCCTTGCTTAGCCCCCCGCCTCTCGAGATCTAAGCAACTGCCCGTATTCTCTGCTTGCGAACTTTCACTCGTTCTAGATTCTTCACGAGTTTCTTAGCATCAGAGGTGTGCCCCTCTAACAAAGATTTGCAAATCTGTTTACGTTCTCCAACGGGCATGGGCTCGAGTGACACGCGAAGCCCAAGAGCTGCGGCCATATCCGCCAGCGTGCCAAGGGTTGGGTTCGCGGCATTACTGGCAAAAAGTCGGCGGAGGGACGCAGGTTCGGCACCGATGGATCTCGCCAACTCCGCCTTGGTAATACCAATCTCCTCGCGGACTTCATCCAACTGACCCAAGATTGCATCAACGGTAGAGATGCGAATTGACTCGATCACATATGCCCGTAGAAATTCGGGATTCTCCAGCTTTCTTTCAAGATCATCCCAAAACAAACTCTTACTGGCCTTCATGATGATCCCCCGATCATTTCCGTCAAGGCGACAACGTATCATATATGTTACGCAGGTTCAAGCGATTTGTAGAGGCGAAGGAAGAGGATCTTCGACTGATCCTTCACGGGCGCGTCGACAGGGAATAGAGTCAGTCTTCTACGGAGACAACTGTGCACGATGCTCGACACATCAAATTGGTGGAGCTGAGGGGATTTGAACCCCTGACCCCCTGCATGCCATGCAGGTGCGCTACCAGCTGCGCCACAGCCCCGAATACTTCGGATTTCGTACGGGTGAGACCTTATCGCAGGTTGCACCTAGACGTGGAATTGGCCAAATAGCGACCGTGATTAGCGGTTTACGTCAGGTTCAGCGCCGCTTTCTTCTCCATATACAGGCTCTGGAATCGATCCGGCATTGTGCTCCACGAGGTGCCAACCGCGAGGGTTTGTTTTGAGAACTGACCATGCGGCATTAGAGAGGCCACCGATGACTCCCCAGTGCGACTGAGGCAATTGCAACAAGTGTCCAAGCACGCACCTTGCGGTTCCACCATGGGTTGCGACTATGAGGGTCTGGTTCTCTCCCCCGACGTTGAGGGCTCGTTCAATTGCCGCAACGGCACGAAGTGCCACATCAGTGCGTCGCTCTCCCGTCTCACCTGCCGGATTGTTGTCCCCGTCAATCCAACGAACAAAATTTGCCCAATCTTCTGCGCGATTTTCAAGTCCGGTCTTGCCTTCCCATTTCCCGCCATTGGTTTCGCGAAGATCGGCATCTAGCGTGACGGGAAGGTCGACAAGTGCTGCAAGTTCCAGGGCAGTCGCCTTTGCCCTCTGAAGATCGCTGGAAATAATCGCCGTTGGCTCCATGTCTGCGAGTAACCGTGCAGCATGTTGTGCTTGATAGATGCCGACATCGTTGAGCGGAATGTCAGAGTGCCCCTGAAAGCGATTGAGTATGTTCCAGTCCGTCTGGCCATGTCGCCAAAGGACAACGCGATTTCCCTTAAGCACGGCTTTTCGCCTCTCGTACTGCATCAAGAGGAATCGTCGGGCAGTCGTTCCAGAGTCGATCGAGCATGTAATACCTGCGCAATTCGTCGGTTTGTATGTGCACGACCAAGTCGGTGTAATCGATCAGGATCCACTCGGGGCCATTCTCTCGGCGTGCTGGCTTCTGGCCGGCCTCGTGGAGTTTGCGTTCGACCTCGTCTGCAATGGAATTTATCTGAGGTGTGTTCTGACCACTTGCAATGAGAAAAACTTCGCACAGAACAAGTTGATCGGACATATCAATTGCCACAAGGTCATGGCCGAGTTTCTCCATCACGGCATGAGCTGCAATTTGCGTGATCGCGATTGCTTCTTTACTTGCTGGCATAGAGGTTTCTTTCCTTAATGTACGTCCAGACCGATTCTGGAAGATATTTTATCTCGCTTTCACGTGCCTGAATTTGCTCGCGAATGTGGGAGGCAGAGATAGGCAGTGCCTCGATATTCAACCCTTCGCCGTCGCGGGCGATGACAAGGATGTCGATGAGTTCCTGCAACTCCTTGCTTCGGTGCCATTGCTCGATGCCGGCGTAGGCGTCGGATCCGAGGATCAACTTCCACGTCGCATCAGGTCGGAATCCTTTGAGCTCCTCAACTGTGTCGATCGTGTACGTGGGTCCGGATCTGCGAACCTCGACATCGCTGACCCACACGTGCGAGCGAATATCTTCAGGCAATTCTCTAATAGCCAGCTCCACCATCGCTAGACGATCATCCCCGCTGGCCAGCGGGGCGCCAACTCGCAACCACGGCTGACCCGTGGGAACCACGATTAGTTCGTCGACGATGTGGCGCGCAAATAGCTGTTGAATCAGATGAAGATGGCCCTGATGGATTGGATCAAATGTCCCGCCATAGAGACCTATGCGCGCTGGACTAGTCAATTAATCCTGGTCGAGTCGGAGGACGAGATATAGAAGGACGGAAAGGGTCCCGAAGGCGAAAAGACCAAAGAAGATGGGGGGCGCAGGGAGTTTGCGAACAACTTCGCCAGCTAGTGAGATCATGCGGCAAGCCTATCGGAGAGGGTCATTTATTTGCCAACCAACAACTTCTTGAAGGCGGCCTCATCGATGATCGGCACTCCCAGCTCCTGAGCCTTGGCCAACTTGGAGCCCGGGTCGGCTCCCACCAGGACGTAACTGGTTTTGCGTGACACCGAACTCGACGCCTTGCCGCCATGAGCCGCAATGACTTCGGCAATCTCATCGCGAGTAAAGGACTCGAGGCCACCTGTTACAACAATGGTCAACCCTGCCAAAGTCTGAGGAAGCGCTGCGGCCTTCTGGTTCACCATTGCAACACCCGCCTTGCGCCACTTCTCGATAATCGCGCGGTGCCAACCTTGCTCGAACCATTCAGCAATAGATTCTGCAATGGTCGGACCAACCCCTTCTACGTCAGCGAGTTGTGAAGGAGTTGCCTGCTCAATCGCATCCATGCTTCCAAAAGCGTTGGCCAATGCCTGCGCGGCCGTCGGTCCAACATGGCGAATGGAAAGTGCCACAAGCACTCGCCATAGCGGTCGCGACTTTGCCTCCTCCAGCGCTGCAAGGAGCTTGCCCGCATTTGCCGCCGGTGTTCCATCTTTCTTTCGGAAAAAAGCTGACTTCGACAACTTCTCTTCATTAAGTGCGAAGAGATCAGATTCATCTGCAATGATCTTGTCGGTCAGAAGAGCCAGTGCAGCCTCATAGCCGAGGACATCGATGTCAAGGGCCGCACGAGAGCCGATGTAGAAAATCCGCTCGCGCAATTGTGCCGGGCAATGTTGCGTGTTGGGGCAGCGGATGTCGATATCGCCCTCTGACATCGCACGAAGTTTGCTCCTGCAATCAGGGCAAAGGGTGGGCATCACAAAGGGCTTCTCATTTCCTGTGCGTCGCTCAACCACGGGGCCGAGCACCTCGGGAATAACATCCCCAGCTTTTCTGATGACGACCCAGTCGCCGATCAGAATCCCTTTGCGCTCTACCTCTTGTGCATTGTGCAATGTCGCGTTGGTAACTGTGGACCCCGCGACCTTGACCGGCTCCATGAATGCAAATGGCGTGACACGCCCAGTGCGACCGACACTCACCTTTATCTCGAGAAGCCGAGTGACGACTTCCTCTGGCGGGTACTTGTAGGCGATGGCCCACTTGGGCGCGCGCGAGGTGAAACCAAGCTCTTGCTGTTGCTCGAACAAATTGACTTTCACGACGACGCCGTCGATCTCGTGTTCGAGATCATGGCGATGGACACCAAAATTTGAAATGAAATCCAGCACCTCTGATTTTTTTGTGAAGACGCGGTAGCGATCGCTGACCGGCAAGCCCCACTTCTTCAATGTCTCGTAGGCGTCGCTTTGCGAGGTGAACCTCGCGCCTTCAAGCGCGCCGACGCCGTGGACTACGACACTCAATGGCCGCTCTGCGGTAACTCGTGGATCCTTCTGTCGCAAAGAACCCGCTGCGGCATTTCTAGGGTTTGCGAACAGCGGTTTGCCCAACTCTTCAAGGGAGGCGTTGAGTTCGGCAAAAGCGGCAAGTGGGAAGAAGACTTCTCCACGGACCTCCATGATGTCTGGCAGATTCTGGCCTGACAATTTGTGGGGAAGATTCTTGATGGTCTTCACGTTGAGCGTGACTTCCTCACCAGTAACGCCGTTGCCACGTGTTAGCGCGCGGGTGAGAACCCCGTTTTCGTAGAGCAGGTTGATGGCAAGTCCGTCCACCTTCAATTCGCAGAGCCACTGCGTCACCAATGCAGATTTCTCGGCGCGATCAAACCACGCGTTCAACTCTTCGATGTCAAAGACGTTGTCCAGACTCATCATCTTCTCGCGATGGTCGAACTGCTCGAAGTGCGTTGCGAACCCGCCACCAATTGTCTGCGTAGGCGAATCGGACTCCCGAAGCTCTGGGTACTTGGCCTCTAAATCCGTTAGCTCTTTCAAGAGGGCATCGAACTCGGCATCGGTGATCGCGGGCTTGTCCAGTACGTAATAACGGAATTGATGATCTCGAATCGCCTCGCTTAACTCCGCAATGCGATGCCGAGCCTTGGTTGTCACTGCTCGGTCTCGCAAATTGTCGCTGAGCCCACCACGCGATCTCCGTCGTAGATTGCCATCTGCTGACCGGTGGCTAGACCGAGCAGGGGCTCGTCGAGTTCGGCAATCAGGGAATCATTGTCGTAGTAGTAGGTGCATGAAAGCGGCTGGCCATGAGCACGAACTTGCACGAAACCGCGATTTCGATCTGGACCAACGGCTGGACCGCACCACACAGTCTTTTCACCGATCATCCTTGTCACGGCAAGATCTTCTCGCGGACCTACGACAACGGTATTTGTCTCGGGCTCGACTTTGAGAACGAAGCGAGGCGAGCCGTCAATGGTGGGAACAGAGAGACCTAGTCCCTTTCGTTGTCCGATCGTGTAGGTGTATGCACCCTTATGCTCGCCAATTTGCGTGCCATCCTGATCGAGGATCGGACCGACTTTGCTTCCCAACCGCTGGTGGAGCCAACCGGCGTTATCTCCTGATGGGACGAAGCAGATGTCATGGCTGTCGGGTTTGTTGGCAACGTAGAGACCTCGTGTTTTGGCTTCTTTGCGCACATCAACCTTTGTCGTGTCACCAAGTGGGAACATGGCGCCTGCAATTTGCTCGATGGTGAGGACAGACAAGACGTAAGACTGGTCTTTGGATATATCCACTGCTCGGTGCAAGGTCTTGCCCATCTGGCCTTCGCGAATAATGGCGTAATGTCCCGTGACGACGCCGTCGAAGCCCATCGCTCGCGCGCGGTCTAGCACTGCTTCAAACTTGATCTTCTCGTTGCATCGCAGACACGGGTTTGGAGTCCGCCCTGCAGCGTATTCGGCGATGAAATTCTCGACGACGCCCTCGTGAAATTCCTCGGCCATATCCCAGATATAGAAAGGAATCCCGATGACATCGGCAGCACGCCTGGCATCATGCGAATCTTCGATTGTGCAGCACCCGCGCGCACCCGAGCGATATTTCTGCGGGTTGGAGGAAAGAGCAAGATGGACGCCGATGACGTCATGACCGGCTTCGTGTGCACGAGCGGCTGCAACGGCTGAATCAACGCCACCACTCATCGCGGCAATGAGTTTCATCGAAGGTTGGCCATCCTTGCTCGTTCGATAACGGATGGTAGAAAGAGTAGAGCTTGGTCGACATCGAATTCCGTTGAGGTTGCACCTAAAGAAAAGCGAATGCTTGAGCGAGCAGTTCGATCGGTGTGACCCATGGCCAAAAGAACATGGCTTGGTCGCTGAACTCCGGCCGTACACGCCGATCCAGTCGAACAAGCAATGCCCTCGTTATCAAGCAGCAGCAGCAGGGTGTCACTCTCAGTTCCGGGGATCGTCACGTTGACGATTCCAGGCAATTGCTCGGCCTTTACGCCGTTTATATAGGCATTAGATACGCGTTCCAATATTCCAATCGCTAATTGATCGCGAAGACGCCCAACACGCTTGTTGCGTTCTGCAAAGTCACGAGAATTCTCTTTTACTGCCGCAGCAAAAGCCATTATTGATGGGGCATTGAATGTCCCGCTTCGTATGTCTCGCTCTTGTCCTCCCCCGTGAAGAAGTGCGGGCACATCAAATCCCTTACGCAGCACAAGCGCGCCTACACCAATTGGCCCGCCCAGTTTGTGCGCGCTCACACTCATCGCAGTCAACCCGAGTTTGCTGAAGGAAAGAGGGATCTTGCCAAAACTCTGCACAGCATCGCTATGAACGGGAATGGACGCCGAACGTGCCAACTTCACGACCTTGTCGATTGGTTGCACCACCCCGGTTTCGTTGTTGGAACTCATAATCGAGATGACCGCGATCTCATCGGCACGCCTTGAAATCAGATCCTCGAGTTCATCCAGGTGAACCACGCCGTTGCTGTCCACGCCGACCTCAATAACCTCAGCACTCTCATGGACTTTGAGCCACTCGGCAGGATCCAAAATTGCATGGTGCTCGATAGAGGAAACCACAACAACATTGCGACCAACCGACTGACCCTTCCAGAACAACCCCTTGAGCGCTGTGTTATTTGCCTCGGTGCCACTTGCCGTGAAGATGATTTCGCTTGGATGGCAATCAAGGGCAATGGCAATTTCCTCGCGAGCACCTTCAAGATCTTTTCGAACCTCTCGACCATAGGAATGAAGGCTGGAAGGATTGCCCAATTTCCCAAGCTGGTGCGTCATGGCCTCGACAGCAACATCGGCCATGGGCGTCGTTGCAGCGTGATCTAGGTAGACGGGCACGAGCCCAAGTCTAGGACTTGCGTGCTTTCACCCCTTCACTTGCCTGAGGCAGCACCGTGAAGAGATCGCCCACTACGCCAAAATCGGCCAATTCGAAGATCGGGGCGTCTGGATCCTTGTTGATCACCACGATTGTCTTGCTTGTCTGCATGCCAGCGCGATGCTGGATCGCCCCTGAGATTCCACACGCAACATAGAGCTGAGGGCTCACCGTCTTGCCCGTCTGGCCCACTTGATGTGAATGCGGATACCAACCCGCATCGGTCGCGGCACGCGATGCTCCGACCGCTGCTCCCAAAAGGTCTGCGAAAGTCTCAACGGCAGAGAAGTCGCCGTTTGTCCCACGTCCTCCTGAGACGATTATCTGCGCCTCAGTGAGTTCGGGCCTGCCTTCTGCAACAGGTGGCTGCGAGGAAATCACTTCAGCCCGTTTTGCCGAATCTGAAATGGCAACGCTCACGTTAACAATCTCTGGCGTGCTCTTCGTCATGTCCGGTGACACGGAGTTTGGCCGCAAAGTGATGATTGCGCTTCCGTGTGAAACGTGTGAATGCACAGTAGTGGATCCACCGAAAATGACTTGGGTTGCAACTAGATCACTAGTTACATCGACGGCATCGGTGATCAACCCCGATTCGGTCAATACCGCGACACACCCCGCAAGCTCTTTTCCGAATGCACTTGATGTAATGAGAAGAGCAGAAGGTTTGCGCTCCGTGACTAGATTGGCAACAGCTTCAGCAGATGCCGCGACTCCGAAACGATCAAAATCCGCGCTTTCCAAAACTAAAACCTTTGCGACGGCACCGCTTGTAACCTGGGATGCCAACTCAGCACCCTTGCCGGGTGCGGCAAGAACTATGGCCGTCACGCTGCCGATACGTGCGCCGCATGTTGCCAACTCTGCCGTCGTCTTGGCGACTTTGTCGCCGACAAACTGGGCGAGAATGAATACTTCGCTCATATCAATTTCTTCTCTACTAAGAACTCCACAAGAGCTTTGCCCCCGTTGCCATCATCGACGATTTTTATTCCGGCGGCCTTTGGTGGACGCGGCGTAGCGTCATCCACAACACTCCATGCGCCAGCAGAACCAACAACTGACGGTTCAATTCCAAGTGCGGCTAGATCCTTGATCTCCACCGGCTTCTTCTTCGCCGCCATAATCCCTTTGAAGGATGGGTACCGAGGCTCATTGATCTTCTCGACGACGCTGATCACGGCAGGAAATGCGGCCTTCATTGTGTCAACGCCGGCCTCGGTCACACGAGTGATCGTCACTGCTTTTGCATCTGCATCAACGGCTACCGATCCGGCGAAAGTGAGTTGCGCCCAACCGAGTCGCTGGGCAATCATCGCCGGGACAACGCTCATGCGAGCATCAGTTGACTCTGTTCCACAGAAAACCAGATCAAAATCTCCGCCCTCAATGACCTTTGCAAGGACTTTGGATGTAGCCAACGAATCAGAACCGGCCAACACGGGATCGGTAACAATGATTGCCCCATCAGCACCCATAGAGAGTGCTTTACGAACAGCATCTGTTGTGCGCTCAGGTCCCATGGAAATAACGACGACGCTATTAGCGCCCCCTTCTCCGTTGCCACCATGTGCTTCAACGATGCGCAAAGCTTCCTCGACCGCGTATTCATCGAGATCATTGAGTACGGCGTCGACGCCCTGACGGTCAAGCACGCCGCCGCTCATTTTCTTCTCGGCCCACGAATCAGGCACTTGTTTTACACAGACCGCGATCTTCATGAGGCGATGCTACTAGTCGGTTAAAAGGCTGCCAATTTCGATGGCAGATCTTCATTGACCCTTTGCCGACACTTAACCTTGAAATCTCCCGCAAGACGGGCCCCTATCTCAGGATCTGACCATGAAGGTTGCATTGATCACAGAATCCTTTCTTCCCAATATCAATGGAGTCACTAATTCTGTTCTCCGCATTCTGGAACATTTATCGCTGCAAGGTCACGAAGTCTTGGTGATCGCCCCCGAAAGTGAAAATGGTCCGATGGAATATGCAGGTTTTCGCGTCAAACGTGTTCCAAGCCTAGCGATGAAGGGGCTCATCCCTGTGGCACTTCCCCAAAGAACCCTCGAGCCGCTCCTCGAAGGGTTCAGCCCCGATGTCATTCACTTGGCCTCTCCGATCTTCCTAGGTGCCTACGTTGCGAAGTTGGCTAGAAAAATGAAGGTCCCGACACTTTCCGTCTATCAGACAGATATTGCAGGATTTGCCCGGCATTACGGTCTGACCATTGCATACCCGCAGCTAAAGCGATGGATTGCGAAATTACATTCGCGGACTTCGCGAACGCTTGCACCGTCAACTTGGTCCTGTCGCGATCTTCAAGAATCTGGCGTAAAGAATGTACATCTATGGCAGCGCGGCATTGACACAGAAAGATTCAATCCAGCTCGGCGTAACGACACTCTGCGACGCAAACTCCTCGGCGATGATGCGGAGAAACTATTGGTTGGATATGTCGGACGCCTTGCAAATGAAAAATGTATAGAAGATCTGGCAATCCTGGATCGGTGCGAAACGATCCAACTTGTAATCGTCGGCGAAGGGCCTGCCCGTCACAAATTAGAGCGAACCCTACCCCACGCCCGATTCATTGGCTTTCGAGCAGGGACTGAACTAGCAGAAATCTACGCCTCGTTGGATCTCTTTATTCATACGGGGAAGCATGAAACTTTCTGCCAAGCAATCCAGGAAGCACTCTCATCTGGGATACCAGTAATCGCTCCAAATTCCGGAGGTCCCGTTGATTTGGTGCATCATGAGGAAACCGGTTACTTGATAGACACCAGCGATGAAGAGCTACTGCTCAAGACGGTCCTAAATTTCAAATTCAGATCGGATCGAGAAAACATGTCATACCAAGCGCGAAATTCTGTAGTCGAACGGACATGGGCTGAAGTGAACCAGCAACTTATGAACCATTACCACACACTCATCTACGAAAATTCACTGGAAGATGAAGCGACGAAGGTGGGACTTGTCGCATGAAAATTGTTCATATTGCCAATTTCTACGGCCCAAATTCAGGTGGCATTCGCACCACCATCCACCAACTCGGCAGTGGCTATATAAGCCGCGGTCATGAATTCATCTTTGTCGTTCCAGGTTGCGGCCTCTACTTCGAAGAGACTCCGACAGGACTTCGAATCACAGTTCCCAGTTATCGACTTCCGTTCAGTAGTGGATACCGCATCATTCGAAACAATCGAAGCCTTCAAAAACTCTTAACCGAACTCAAGCCAGATTGTATCGAAGTCTCAGATCGGTTCACCCTCTCCTCGCTTGGACTTTGGGCAAGGAGTCAGAACATCCCTGCGGTTGTATTCAGCCATGAGACCCTCGTCGGGCTTGCTGCCAAATACATCCCCTTTCCCATTCGACGAACAGTAAATTGGCACAATCGGCGATTAGCCAATCGATTTAGCCGTGTAGTCACAACCACCCAATTTGCTGCAAAGGAATTCCACGGCATAGGAGCCCGTAATCTCTCGCTCGTCCCGTTGGGGGTTGATCTGTCCATCTTCTCGCCGAGTGCTCGAAACTTCAGACTGCGCCACCAGTTGTCAAAGGGCGCACAACACCTTCTCGTCCATTGCGGACGCATGTCGCTGGAGAAAAATCCAGCAGTATCGATCGATGCGGTTGTCGAACTCGTACGACGTGGGCACAACGTCAGGCTTGTCTTCATCGGCAATGGCCCGATGTGGCGACAACTTAGAGCTTCTGCCAAGGATCTGCCAGTAACTTTCCTAGGGTATCTGGCCGACAGACACCGACTTGCGAGCATCCTTGCCTCGGCCGACCTCTTTATCGCCCCTGGGCCAATCGAAACTTTTTGTTTGGCCGCCCTAGAATCAATAGCGAGCGGTACTCGCGTCGTTGCTTCAAATACCAGTGCAGTTGGCGAGTTTCTCTCGTTAGAGGCCGACCATCCCCTTGGGGCGGTGGCAGACAACGACCCGATTGCATTTGCGGACGCCATTGAAAACATCCTTCTTGAAAAAAGAGAACCGAGCTATCCAGGTCGATGTCGCTTGCATGCCGAAAAATTTTCCTGGGGTCACACCGTTGAACTCATGCTCAATCTCCATGAAACCGAAATCCAATTCAGCGATCCACGTTCAGTAAAGAGTTTCGCTAAATACTCATGAGCGGATCTAAACCGATTACCTTTGCCGTCATGGGAGACAGCGCTGCTTCCGGAGTCGGCGACACCGATATAAATGGAACTTGTCGTGGATGGAGTTACTATCTGGCACGCGCGTTTTCTACGCCCCTTGTCTATCTCAATGTTTCAACACCAGGTGCAAAATCCGTCGACGTTCGCCTAGGACAGTTAGAACAAGTGCTCCCATTGCGGCCTGATATCACCGCCGTTGTCATCGGGGGCAATGACCTTCTACGTAACAGATTCGACCCGGCGAAGATCTACGAGAATATTCGCGAAGTCACCAAGAAACTTACTGAAGCCAATTCCGAAGTGTTGCTCCTCCAACTGCACGATGCCACAAAGATTGTCCCAATGCCGAACTTGCTTGCCCGAATTTTGCGAAGAAGAGTAAATGTGCTTAACACGATAACTGAAAATATCGCCAAAGAATTTGGGGTGGTATTCCTGCAAACAAGAAATATTGGCAACCTGTATAAGAGAGAGCTCTGGCATGTCGATCGAATGCACCCAAGCACACTGGGACATCAGGTTCTAGCTCTCGAGTATCGCAAACTTCTTATTGAGCGCAATTGGATGATAGAGCCGATTGATTTAGAATTTGTATCGAGACCATCGCGACGTGAATCAATTGTCTGGTTGCTGTGTCACGGGACACCGTGGTTCATTAAGCGAAGCGTCGATCTTCTGCCCGCCATGCTTTTTTTGTGCCTTGTAGAAGCCATCAACATCATCAGACGAAGGCCACAATTGGATCCTTCAATGCATCAGCTTGCGTCGCCGCATCTGAGCCAATCCACACAGGTCCATAATGCCCCGCTAGCCTCATGATGCGATATTCACAAATGCACGGCAAGATAGAGCAATGCTACCTGCAGATCCAAGGTTTCTTGGTGCAACCCTCACGCATGATGGAGCAAACTTTGCGCTCTGGGCGCAAGCCGCTGATGCCGTCGAACTCTGCCTCTTCAATGAAATCAACGGACATTTTGTCGAAACCCGTTTTGCCCTAGCTCATCGAACTGGACCCATTTGGCACGGCTACCTCTCCGGTGTACGTGAAGGCCAAAGATATGGCTACCGAGTTTACGGTCCGTGGAACCCCAAACAGGGTCTTAGATTCAATGCAGCAAAGTTGCTGATAGACCCGTATGCGCATCAACTTGACGGGGATGTTCAGTACGTTCCGGAAATTTACAGTTACGTAAGTACAGATGGGTTGGGCAACGGGGATGTAAATGTCCGAGACGACCGAGATAGTGCAGGCAAAGTTCCGTACTCGGTTATCACCAATCATGGACGTCGACACATTGATCGTTTGAACACCCCTTGGGCCAAGACAGTAATTTATGAGGCACACGTGCAAGGACTCACGGCTCTCAATCCTGAAATAGACCCCCATGAAAGAGGGACGTACCGAGCGCTCGGTCACCCCAGCACGATTGCTTATCTCAAAAAGATCGGCGTGACTGCTTTGGAATTACTGCCGATCCATCACTCAATGACCGAACCGGCAGTTTGGAATCGCGGTCGGCGTAATTACTGGAATTACAATCCCATTGCATTTACCGCACCCCACGCCCCATACGCGGCAAGCGCGGATCCAGTTTCTGAACTCCAGTGGGCAGTAGACAGATTGCATGAGGCCGCCATTGAAGTCATTTTGGATGTCGTCTACAACCACACGGGTGAGGGCGGAATCGGCGGACCCACACTCTCATTCCGAGGCATAGACAATAAGACCTGGTATCGCCATCAAAGCGATGCTGAGTTCATCGATGTAACTGGATGCGGCAACACGGTCAACGCCAGCCAGCCTCCGATTGCGAGGCATATCGTCGATTCACTTCAATGGTGGAGTGAAGTTGTCGGGGTCGACGGATTCCGTTTCGATCTGGCCACGGCGCTCTTTGCAGACCATTCAGCCGAAGATGCTTCATTATTCACTGCGATTGCGACTGATCCGGTGCTTCGAGATCTCAAATTGATCACGGAGCCTTGGGATGTCACAAGGTACAGCCTCGGAGATTTCTCCTACCCGTGGAGAGAGTGGAACGACCACTACCGCGACTCAGTCCGACAATTCTGGCTCGGTGATTTGGCAAGAGGCTACGGTGAAGGTGTAGCTGACATTGCCTCACGCATTAGCGGTTCGAGTGACATCTTCTACTTTCGGGGGCCGACATCCTCGATAAACTTCATCACCGCGCATGATGGTTTCACACTCAATGACCTCGTCTCGTATCAGGAAAAACACAACGAACCCAATGGTGAAGATAACCGAGACGGTGCTTCTAGCAATAGATCATGGAATGCGGGAGTTGAAGGACCAACGGATGATCCCAAGATAATTAAAGTTAGAAAATGTCTGAAGAAATCAATGCTCGCAACATTAATACTTTCAACAGGTGTTCCAATGTTGTCGATGGGGGACGAAGTCAGTCGTTCACAGAATGGATCGAACAACGCATACACCCAACCGCTTGATGGCCCAGATGATCTCGGCGTGAATCTTGAGTGGGATCTTGGCACTGAGGAACAAGACATACTCGACGCCGTCGCAGAGCTTACGGGCATTCGCACTTCGTATTTGGCAGAAATCTCATCGGAGTTTTTCTCAGGTGCGTTAGACCTCGGCACGAAGAGAAAAGACCTGGCCTGGTTTAGTCTCGGTGGACGTGAGATGACCGACTCTCACTGGCATGACGGTGAAAAACGGAGCATCACAGTATTTATAGAAGCAAGTTTCAATCGCGGGTTGCTCTTGTTGCTTAATTCTTCCCAGGACGAGACTTTCTTTACTCTGCCAGATGCAACCTGGGGGCAGACATATCGGTGCATTTTCGATGCCGCGCAAGAAACTGCCACCTACGAGCCCGTCATTGAGGCACCATCGGCAAAAGTGAGAGTCGCTCCCCACTGTGTCCAAGTTTGGCTTGTTTCAGGCTCAGCGTTCTTCTAAATCGCCCTCATACTCGTAAGTAGCGCCGTTATCCGCATAAAATCTGGCCCGTGCTTGCAATCGTCGCCCCAGGGCAAGGTTCACAAACCCCAGGCTTTCTCACACCGTGGTTGGAAGACAATCGATTACGCGAACGCCTCGAATCATGGTCGGACGCAATTGGCCTAAACCTTCTCCATCTAGGGACGCAAGCGGGCGCAGAAGAAATTCGTGCAACTGCCAACGCCCAGCCTCTTATCGTCGGTGCAGGCCTTCTCGCGATGAAAGCCCTCGGCTATGTAAATTTCTCAGTCACGGCTGGCCACTCTGTCGGAGAAATAACTGCCGCAGCGATGGCTGAAGTTCTTAGTGATCACGATGCGATGACACTAGTGCGCGAGCGCGGCCTAGCCATGGCAGTTGCAGCAGCGCAATCCCCTACTGGGATGTCGGCAGTACTCGGCGGAGAACGCGAGAATGTTCTAGCGGTGCTTGCATCCTTGGGCTTGATTCCGGCAAACGACAACGGTGCCGGACAAATAGTCGCCGCCGGCGACCTTGATGCACTTGCCAAACTTGGAGAGAACCCACCAGCGGGCGCTCGAGTGCGTTCACTTGCCGTTGCTGGCGCATTTCATACGCAAGTCATGCAACCTGCAGTCGGGCACTTGAGCGAGTTTGCTTCCCGGCTTGCCGTCAATGATCCGAAAGTGACCATGATTTCAAATAGAGATGGTGAGAAAGTTTCCTCAGGTCGAGCAGTTCTTGATCGAATCGTCAATCAGATCGCCAACCCAGTTCGCTGGGATCTTTGCATGCAGACACTAGGAGATCTAGGAGTAAGTGCAGTGCTCGAGTTGCCACCTGCCGGAACGCTCATAGGAT
>CAYLYA010000024.1:0-20894 GCA_964387855.1 uncultured Bifidobacterium sp. | reverse complement strand
GATGGACAGGTCATGCCCTACCAAACCTTCGATTCCTGAGTGCGTATTCCTCTACGGCCCGCCATAGGACCCTGCGATCGACGTCGGGCCACAAAATGTCCATGAAGACCATCTCGGCATAGACCGACTGCCATGGCAGAAAATTGCTCGTCCTCATCTCCCCCGATGAACGCAGAAACAAATCCACATCACTCATCTTCGGCTCATCAAGATAGCGAGCGAATACCTTCTCTGTGATCGAATCGGCCGACACCTTCCCTTCCTCAACATCGCGGGCCAGTGCGGCGGCAGCATCCACGATCTCTGCACGGCCGCCATAGTTGACGCACATATTCAACGTGAGGACGTCATTGTTAGCAGTGAGCTCTTCTGCGTTCGTAAGCTCCTTGATAACACTTGCCCATAATTTCTTCGGCCGTCCGACCCAGCGAACTCTTACGCCCAACTCATTCATCTCATCGCGTCGACGCCTAATGACATCGCGATTGAATCCCATAAGGAATTTCACTTCATCCGGTGAGCGGCGCCAATTCTCAGTGGAGAAGGCGAATGCACTGACCTCTTTGATTCCAATTTCAATCGCCCCTTCGACTACGTCGAAAAGTGCCGCTTCGCCTGCTTCATGTCCCGCGGTTCGAGGCAGTCCGCGCTCTTGCGCCCAGCGACCGTTGCCGTCCATAACGAGTGCAACATGGTGAGGAATCGCCTCTGGCGTGAACTTGGGAGGCAGGGCGCCAGAACGGTGAGGTTTGGGCGCCCGAGTCATGCGCGTTCCACAATGGGAAGACTTCGGAGGCCGCGCTCAAGATGCCACTGCAAGTAAGCCGCGATCAATCCGCTCGCCTCGCGCCGATATTTTCCCTCGCTTGCATCGGCATTGATCCAGTCTCCGCTAAGGAGTGCCGCCATCAACGCAAGGGTCTCAGGGGCCGGTGTCGCACACGCCGACGGTCTGCAGTCCGAGCAGACGCTTCCCCCTCCTACAAGTGAGAAGTACCTATGAGGACCAGGCCTTTCGCACCGCGAGCAGATCGTCATGGAAGGTGCATAGCCGCCGAGTGCGAGAGAACGTAGGAGGAATGCATCAAGGATCAATGATGGATCATGACGAGCCTCGGCCAGTGCCCTGAGGCCTCCTACTACTAGTTGATACTCCTGCAATGCCGGTTCGCGCTCTTGTGACGTGAACCTCTCTGCCGTTTCTAAGATCGCAGAAGAGATGGTCCACCGTCGATAATCACGAGAAAGCTCGTCACCAAAATTCTCGATCGCCTCAACCTGGGTTACGGTGTCAAAAGTTTTGCCGACGAAAAGCTGCACGTCGATGTGGCTGCCAGGTTCCAGCCGTGCACCGAACTTCGACTTCGTGCGACGAACGCCCTTTGCCACGCAGCGAATTCGACCGTGTTCACGAGTAAGCATCGTGATGATGCGGTCTGCCTCACCCAGTTTCTGGGTCCGAATGACAACCGCTTGGTCACGGTAGAGGCTCATGGTCTAACCGTAACGGCAGTCCTTATCGGATCGCGCGATTTATGGCGGAAATAACCGCTTTCAGCGAGGCTGTAGTGGTATTCGGATCGATTCCCACGCCCCAGAAGACCGCGCCGTTGATTGCGCACTCCAAGTAGGCCGCAGAGCTGGCATCGCCACCTTCAGACAAAGCATGCTGGTAATAGTCCAACACTCTCACATCAACGCCGTAATCCTGCAAGATCGCACAGAATGCGGCGATCGGGCCGTTGCCTTGGCCTGTAAGTTCGTGCATTTCCCCACGGTCCGATATTGAAACCGTCAGATGCACGTCCTCATCAAGAATGGATGCTTGCGAAAGGCCCTTAAGGCGGAAGCGACCCCATGGTGCCGAATCGGTCGGCAGATATTCGTCTTCGAAGATGCGCCACATATCCTCCGGCAGAACTTCTCCGCCTTCGGCATCAGTTTTTGCTTGGATAACTTTGCTAAATTCGATCTGCAGCCTTCTTGGAAGATCAAGATGGTGCTCGTGCTTCATTACGTAAGCAACCCCGCCTTTGCCCGATTGGCTGTTAACGCGGATGACGGCCTCATAAGAGCGGCCGATGTCTTTGGGGTCGATGGGCAGATACGGAACTGCCCACGTGAAATCTTCAATGGGAACACTCGCTGCCTTGGCATCTTTCTCAAGATGTTCAAGGCCTTTCTTGATCGCATCCTGGTGGGAGCCGGAGAATGCGGTGAAGACGAGATCTCCTCCGTACGGATGGCGTTCGGGCACACGCAACTGATTTGCGTATTCCACTGTACGTCGAATTTCATCAATGTTAGAAAAATCGATCATCGGATCAATTCCGTGGCTCACCAAGTTCATGCCCAAAGTGACCAGACAGACGTTTCCGGTTCGCTCGCCATTTCCGAACAAGGTTCCCTCGATGCGATCAGCCCCAGCAAGGTAGCCAAGTTCTGCGGCCGCAACCCCAGTACCTCGATCATTGTGTGGATGAAGACTCAAGACGACGCTATCTCGATATGAGAGGTTTCGGTGCATCCACTCAATTGAGTCGGCGTACACATTCGGAGTCGCCATTTCCACAGTTGCAGGAAGATTGAGAATCGTCTTCCAACTAGGAGTCGGCCGCCATATGTCATTGACCGCATTGCAGACTTCAAGAGCGTATTCAAGTTCTGTGCCGGTATACGACTCAGGAGAATACTCAAATGAAATATTGGTTCCGGGAACCGTGTCAACTAATGACAAGCAGATCTCAGCCGCGTCGGTGGCTATCTTCTTGATTCCCTCTTTGTCCTGTCCAAAAACGACACGGCGCTGAAGAGTCGAAGTGGAATTGTAGAGATGAACCACCGCCTGCTTTGCACCCTTCAAGGATTCGTATGTTCGGCGGATCAATGGTTCGCGAGCTTGAGTCAATACTTGGATGACTACATCATCTGGAATCAAGTCCTCTTCAATGATCTTGCGGACAAAATCGAAATCAGTCTGACTCGCGCTGGGAAAGCCGACTTCAATCTCCTTGTAGCCCATCGAGACCAAGAGATTGAACATGGCCAATTTGCGGGGCGTGTCCATCGGGTCAATAAGTGCCTGATTACCGTCCCGAAGGTCAACCGAGCACCACTGTGGCGCCTTGTTCATTTTCGTCGACGGCCACGTTCGATCAGGTAACTCAATGGGGATATAAGAGGAATACCTTTTATACGGCATTGAACTGGGGACTTGCTGGGGGAAATTCATCTGAGGTTGGCTCCTTTAGTCATTCGCGGGGGGTGAGTTTTACCGGTGTGACAAAACCCCGCGACGAGGGGACCGGTTAGAGGACCCCGCCACGGCAGCGAAGGAGGAGACTGCGCGAATTCATGGATGAAGGGTAGCCGCCCCGGCCAAGAATGAGCAACTTGGCTCGATTCAGTTCAAGTGTCGCGAGATCAGGGCAAAGATCTCCACGATTTTCGAGTCAAGTTCCTCATCATCGGGTGCCGGCTGACTCGACATCCTCACGATGACTATCTCCTTCTTGGGATCAACATAAAGCCACTGCCCGTGGATTCCTATTGCGCAGAGTGTGCCATTACCGAGGGAATACCACTGATTGCGATAACTCCCCTCAGGGAAAAGTCTCGCGAAGTCCCCGGCTTTCCATGCAGAGAGGTCACCGCCTTTGATGGTGTCTTCAACCCAATTAGTTGGAATCACTTGAATGCCCTCTGCCATGCCTCTTGAATTCAATAAACCACCAAGAAGTGCGAGGTCTTGCACTGTACAAGAAATGCCTCCAGCGACTCGACTTGCACCCAGGTTGTCAACAGTAATTGTTGCCGTTTCGGCTCCAATCGGCCTCCAAAGAAATCTCGAAAGAAGATCGGGATAGCGAATACCAGAGACTTTCTCTAGCACAAGCCCGAGGACATCTGTGTTTGGAGAGCGATAGGAAAACATTCTTCCGTGGTCGCCTTTACCTTTGGGCAACGAAAGCACATAAGAGGCGAGATCTTCTCGCGAGAATTGCTCTTCGGCGCCAGCCGGCATCCACAGCATGGATCTTCGATATCTCGCGTAAAGTCCCTCTTTGCTCTCATACGTCTCTTCGAAATCAACACTCACCTGCATATCCAAGAGATTACGCACCGTGCTATCGGCGTAAGCACTTTCCTTCGCCTCGGGTAGATACTCGGTGACTTTGGAATCGGGATCAAGACCGAAATCTCTTACGGCGGCGCCTGCCAGCAAACCAGCGATGGATTTGCTGACGGAAAAGATTAAATGCGGGGTATCTGCACTCATACCGTTTGCGAAGTACTCCCCCACAACTTTGCCTTTGTGTGTCACCAGAAAGGCATCCGTGTACGAGCGATTTAGAAAATCGCATATGCGCTCACTTTCTGCGGATTCGTCACAAGTGAGATTCAAGATTTCTTGGTCTACGTTTCGAAGAAGGGTCACGGAAGACGAGCCCTCGATGGTGGCGACAGGAATCAGCTCTGATACGTGCTGTAAGGACCACGTGCTATAAGGATAATCTTTCCAATTATCAAGGGTCACGTCAGACCTCTCAAACCCGAACTTCCTTACAAAGGGTTCCACGTCATAATCCATTCTTAATGACAATCCAGGGAAATTGCTTACTAGCTAAGTCATGAGAGGTCTCGATGAATAGCACCACCCATACGTAAGTGGTGCTATTCATCGACTGTCATTAACCCTTAAATGAAACCCATACCTTGCTATATAGGTCGTTTGCTGCAGTCGAGCAAGGGGCCATTGCTACGGCATGGCTCAATTGATCGGCCGTTGGATTGAAAGCAGGATCGCTCTGCATTGCCGCCGAAAGATACTTGTCAGAGCCAGAAACTGCATTGTTGTAGCCGGCATAGGTTGATGCCTGGCCTGCATTCTTTGGATCCATCATCCAGTTTAGGAAAATCTTTGCGTTGACAATGTTCTTCGCCCCTACCGGAATTGCAAAGTTGTCCTGCCACAGCGGCATGCCATCAGTTGGATACACATATACAACATCTGGATTGGTCAACTTGGCTCGGTAGGTTGCGCCGTTGTACATCATCAACAAGACCGAGGTTCCAGAGGAGAGTCGTCCAATGTTGCCAGAAGATGCCAGAGTATTGAGGCTTGGCTTGATGGACTTGAGAAGATCAAGCGCCTTCTGCAACTTCACAGGGCTGCTGGTACACGGACTTGCACCTGTCGCTCGAAGAGCTGAATCTATAACCTCTTTCTTATCGTCGAACAACGTAGTCTTCCCCGTGTACTTAGGAAGTGCCGCATAGAACTCTTTCCATGATGTCGGGGCAGGATCGACTTTGCCCTTCAAGTACGCAAACCCAGTTGTGCCGTGAAGGTATGGCACGGTGTACCAACGATTCATATCAAAATACGGGTTCTTGAATTCCTTCTTCAAGTTGACCGCATTCGGGAATGACTTGGCATTGATCCGTATGAGCAATTGCTTGGACTTCATGATCTGCACCATATAGTCGGATGGAACAATGATGTCGTATCCACGGGCGCCGGCTTCGAGTTTAGCGAGCACCGCGGCATTGCTGTCGTACACTCCGAGATTAACCTTGATGCCTGTCTCGGCAGTAAATCGAGTCAGCAAAGCCGGATCGATGTAGTTGCTCCAGTTATACAGGTTGAGCTCTGTGCCAACGGGCTTGGTGGGAAACGTGCCGGCGGCCGTGGCGATTGGGCTCACAACTACTGCGATCAAGGATGTAATGACCGCAGCGATGACAAGTGAACGCCTCTGCAAACGTTTCGTTAGTCTGCCGAGCGTCTTCTTTGTGTTCATACTATTTTCCTCTCTTCCTTATCCACACAACCGACAAAAGCAATCCCACAGTTGGGATCACTAACAGAAGTGCAGAAATCACGTTTACTTCGGGGCTGACTCCGAGTTTGAGGAGTCCGAAAATGTAGAGTGGAAGCGTCGTCGTGCTTGGTCCTGAAAGAAACAACGACGTGAGGAAGTCGTCCATGCTTATGATGAAAGTAAGCAACATGGCCGAAAGGACAGCCGGAATGATCAGAGGCGCTGTAATTTTAAGCATTACGCGATTCGACGTCGCCCCCAGGTCTTCGGCTGCCTCGAAAATTGCGGGGTTCAGATCACGCAGGCGCGAACGTATGGGCAGAAATGCAAAAGGAATACAAAGTGCGACATGTGCCGCAAGCAAGGAAGTGAAATTCAAGGGGATTTTCACGGCCGAGAAGAACGCGAGCGTTCCGACTGCAGTCACGATTTCCGGGAGGATGAGAGGGGCATTCACGAGCATCTGCAAGAAGACGATCCGGCGAGATTGCATAACCCCGATGCCGATAGCCAGTCCCGCGGCAAAGAGCGAGGCAAGCACTGCGCTAGGAACAGCCAGTGAAAGTGAGAACTTGGCCGCCCTTAAGAGGTCGGCATTGTGCAACACAGTTGAATACCATTTTGTCGAGAAGCCACCCCACACCGTCGCATCCTCGGAACGATTGAACGAGAACAGTAGAACCGTCATGAGCGGTAGATAGAGGAAGGCAATTGCAAAAATGCCTATCGAACTCACACTAGGAATCTGACGCCTTACCTCCACAGTCCTTCTCATTCGGCACCGCTTGGATTCTGGACAACGTCATCGGCGCGTCCTAATCGCCCCCGGAATTTGAAAGCCCCTAAAGCAAAGATCGTCATCAAGAGCAACAAGACCGCAAGTGCCGAGCCCACAGGCCAATTTCTTGATTCGCCGAATTGGTCGTTGATCAGACTTCCAATGAGCATTGACTTGTTCCCACCAAGGAGGCTGGGTTGGACGTAGGCGCCAAGTGCTGGAATGAAGACAACGGCAACCCCGGAAAGTATTCCGAACTTGAGAGTGGGAAGCAGGACCTTGAAGAGCACCCGCCAGCCAGAGGCGCCTAGATCAAAACCCGCTTCGAGGGTGCGAAAATCCATCTTCTCCGCAACGGCGTAAACGGGCAAGACCATGAACGGCAAGAATGCGTAAGTGAGCCCAATGAGCGTCGCCCAGTTGGTGTAGAGCAGGGTAGGACCCCCCAATTGACTGACAAGACCTTTATCTGCCAGGAGCAACATCCAAGCGTAGGTTCGGGCGAGCACATTGACCCAGAAAGGAATGGTTACAAGTACGATCAGAATTTTTTGCACGGACTTCGTCTGAAGGGCGATCCAGATAGCTGTGGGAATTCCAATCAGAAGACAGATCAATGTAACGGTCGCGGCCAAAACAATGGAGCGCAAAATAATCGAAAGGTAGGCTGTATTAAGACTCTGCTCACCTACCAAGTTGGTCTGGATCAGAATTGACGAATATGCATCGATCGTAAATTTGTAGACAACACCTGATCCGAACGATCCTCTTTTAAAGAACGAATACAGAGTAACAACGAGAAGCGGAGCGGCAATAAGCACCAACCCCATGCCCAGCGCAGGGTAGGCGACCCTCGTTGATCCATAAGGACTCTTGCGTCTCATTTCATATCATCTACATCGTCACGCAAAACTCGAACTCGAAGAGGATCAACGTACAAACTGTGTTGTGAGCCCACTGTGAGCGCACCTAGTGTCTCAACTGGCGATTGGATTTTGATTTGCTTCCCTGATCGAAGTGCAGCAACAACCTCGATTGCGTCCCCGCTGTAGGTCGTCTCTTCAATTGTCACATCGCCGCAGCAATACCCAGTTGCCGAAAAAGAGAACGCTTCGGGACGAACGATAATTCGCGCCGCAGTAGAGGTTGCACCTTCGCTAGACCGAAGCGGAAACGTCAACTCCTCGCATATAAGCACTCCGTCGCCGACGGGACCGGAGAAGGTCGTCGATTCGCCGATAAACGATGCTACGAATTCGTCCGCCGGATTCTCGTACACCTCAGCTGGTGTTCCACATTGGCGCAGGCGGCCTTGCGAAAATACGGCGATCCGATCGCCCAACGCCATTGCCTCATTTTGATCATGGGTGACAAAGAGAAATGTCGTCCCGGTCGCTCGATGAATCCGTTTCAATTCGGTCTGCATCGTTCGTCGAAGTTTGAGGTCCAGGGCAGCCAATGGCTCATCCAACAACAGCACTTGTGGTTTCTTAGCCAGTGCCCGCGCCAGCGCTGCCCTTTGCTGCTGTCCGCCCGACATCTGATTCGGCTTGCGGTCAGCCAGTTCGGCAAGATGTACCAAGTTGAGCATCTCGGTGACCCTTGCTTTGATCTCTGCCCGAGGCAGACCCTCGCACTCAAGGCCAAATGCCACGTTTTCTTCCACGCTCATGTGCGGAAAGAGCGCATAACTCTGAAAAACCGTATTTACGGGTCGCTTATTCGCGGCCATCTGATCAAGGCGTATCTGCCCTAAGGATATGGATCCTGAGTCAATCTCTTCAAAGCCCGCAATGGATCTCAGGAGGGTGGTCTTGCCACAACCTGAGGGACCAAGAAGCACGACAAACTCTCCATGGGCAATATCCAGCGTGACATTCTTGAGGGCTTGGACCTGGCGACCTTTGGGATCGGTAAAGGTCTTGGAGACATCACGTATCCGAAGTTCTGAGTCAACGTTTCGAGAATGCATGTGCCCGCCTTTTTTGGCTAGAACTCGTACTTGGTGGGCAAAGATAGACACATAACGTCATTGCGGGCAAGGGTTGACGGAAGATGACGGAAATGGCCAAACTTATGGCATGGAAACAGTCCTGGACGAGATAGATCGGCGCATTATTGGCGTTCTTCAAGTCGACGGTAGAGCCTCATTCAAATGGGTGGCCGAAGTTCTCAATCTCCCCGAGCGAACCGTCTCACGGCGCGGTCAGGAACTTCTTAACTCCGGAGTCATTGCGGTAACCGGACTGTCGGAGAACGATCGCGTTCGCAAGAAAGGCACCGTCATTGTGAGCATTGAATGTTCTCCAGGTGCCAATCGCATTGTTGCCAGGGCCCTTGCCACGCTACCTGAAACAATTTTTGTGTATTTAACATCCGGGGCAAATCTCTGCATTGCAGAAGTTTTCTACGACCGGAACAGACCCACGGACCTAATACTCAATCAAATCCCAGGAATTCCAGGCGTTGTGAAAGTGAAGACTTTTGAGTGCCTTAAATATTATCGAACAGCCGCAGAGTGGAACCCTGGACTTCTATCGGATGCCGAGCGTAAGAAATTGCTGGCTGCACGTCCGATAATAAATAAGGAACCAGCAGAGTTGAACCGGGAAGACAAGACCATCCTGGACACTCTTGCGCTCAATGGACGCGCAACATTTGACCAACTTGCAAGGAGCTGTGGACTCTCGGAGGCGACCGCTCGTCGCCGAACTACCAACCTTATTGAATCGGGCGCTCTTTCCATCCACGCAGTTGTCGAACCATCTGATATCGGATTCCCCGTTGAATGCTGGCTCTGGATTCAGACCGCCCCAGACAACGTGCTTGAAGTAACGCAAGCCCTGTTGAAGGACCATCGAATTCGCTACCTCACCGCTATATCCGGCGAATTCCAATTATTAACCCAAGTGGCACTTGCATCTAAGACTGAACTCAATGATTTTCTTTTTGAGAAGCAAGCCTGGTCACACCAGATTCAACGTATTGACAGCGTAATAACGATTGAGGCGTTTAAGCGATCAGGTCTGCTCGTACGAGAACGCAGGCAATTGGTAGGCTCCCTGCAGTGAAAAATTCAATCCGGAGCGCAAATCCAAGCGACATTCCAGCAATCCTCGCCTTGATTCGAGGGCTAGCTGAATACGAAAAGGCCTTGAACGAAGTTGTTGCGACCGAAGATGCTTTGATATCTTCCTTTTTCTGCAAGAACCCTCAAGTGTTCTGCCACGTCGCCACACAGGATGAAAAAGTCGTCGGAATTGCCATATGGCATCTCAATTACTCGACCTGGCTTGGCAAGCACGGCATGTACCTTGAAGATCTATACGTCGTTCCAGAGCAGCGAGGTCATGGTCACGGCATGGCTCTATTGAAAGAACTCGCGAATATATGCGTTGAACGTGAATACGAACGTCTGCAGTGGTGGGTCTTGGACTGGAACACACCGTCCATAGAGTTCTACAAATCCATTGGAGCGATCCCTATGGATGAGTGGACTGTCTTCCGCGTCTCTGGTGAAGCGCTAAAGAAACTCGCACTTACCTAGGCTTGAATATCTCGACGCTTGAATACAGCGAGAGAAGCTACGTATACCACCAAAGCCAGAGTGAGTGAAAGAAATGTGTATCCAACATCGACTCCATCAAAAAGCGGTCGACTTCCTAGGGTCCACTGAAATGGATTTATCGGAGTGATCCGATCGAAGGTGTCCACAAGCGGAGCAAGGGAGAAGAATAGAAACCCAGCTATTGCCAAGCCGACGGCGCCACCTAGTGCGATGGACTTTCGTCCCCACGCCGCCCCCATGAAGGTCGCAACTGCATTGAAGAGGATCCCAAGGAGCGCCCCTGTTAGCGCACCCGCAACAATCTTTGATGTTCCTAGCGACAGATCGACGAAACGAATCCCAATCACAAGAGAAAGCACCGTGACTGCTGCAAGCAACACCTGCGAAAGAACCGCCGTGATTATCTTTATGGTCAGTATTCTCACCCGCGAGATAGGAAGGGTCAGAAGAATGTCGGCAGTGCGACGCTCCTCTTCTTGGGCTGAGGCATTTGCCCCCCAACTTGCACCGATAGAGATGAATATCAGCGGCAGCATCATGCTAAATAGTTCGGTTGAAAGAAATCCTGCTCCAGAGGTGTAGTCCTCCATGCGGAATATCTGCTTGAGTGCCTCGGGATAGTTGTCGAGGAATGTGGAAAGACCTGCGGCGGAGGATCTCACCGTCGGGTAAACCGACAATTGAACGCCCACCATGGCAAGCAGGCCAAGGGTCCAAATCAAATAACTGCGCCAGTGATCCCGCGCCGTCTTAAGAAGCAAGATCATTTGCATCACCTCCCGAAACCAAGGAGAAGAAGATGTCATCAAGGCTGGATTCATGTGTTTGCACGCTCTCAAGACCATTGTCTACGGCACAACGAAGCAAGGCATTCTCTGCACCTACCACCGTGCACGAGACTCGATTGCCATAAATTCGCAAGTCCTTAATCCCACCAATCCCGGCAAAGACTTCTTCTTTCACTGGCATGCCGAAATAGAGATCGATAGTGCGAACGGTCTTCTCCTTTAACTTGGAGATCTCCTCAACCAGAACTTGCCTGCCGGCATTGACGATGACCACACGATCGGCAAGATGCTCTACCTCGCTTAGCACGTGCGATGAGAGCAATATGGCAGCACCGCGAGATTGCATATCATCGACCATCGCACTGAATTCGCGTTGCACTATGGGGTCCAAGCCTGACGTAGGCTCGTCAAGTATCAATACCTCTGGCTTGTGCATGAAAGCTTGGATCACCGCGACCTTCTGCTGATTGCCCTTCGACAATTCATGGATCTTGCGGCCTAAATCAAGGTCGAACCTCTGCGCCATCGAAAGGATCTCGTTCGTGCAATCGACTCTTCTCATTCTTGCCAGAAATTCAAGGTGGTCCAGTGCGGTGAGATTTTTGTACAGTGCGGGCGCACCAGGCAAATATCCGATTCTGGCCCGAAGTGCTGAAGCAGTAACGCTTACCTCTTGGCCCAAGATCTGTGCACGCCCCGAGGTGATGTTCAAAAGACCAACTAGAGATCTCATCGTCGTCGTCTTGCCGGCGCCGTTAGGTCCGAGGAAGCCGATTACTTCTCCTGGAAATACGTCAAAAGTCACACCGGCCACGCCGAGGTCGCTTCCGTAATATTTGGTTAGGCCTTGCAGGGAGATTGCCGGCGTTGGCATGCCTTCATGCTACAACGATTAGAGCCAGTAGTCTGAAATGTACTTCTCGCCCTCGTCGCAGAAGAAGGTCACGACATTCTCGACGCCGTACTCCTCTTTAAGCTTCTTTGCCGCAATCATGTGGGCTCCAGACGACGGCCC
The DNA here is from genome assembly GCA_964387855.1 of uncultured Bifidobacterium sp. Lineage (GTDB taxonomy): Bacteria > Actinomycetota > Actinomycetes > Nanopelagicales > Nanopelagicaceae > QYPT01. The sequence goes on along the minus strand of CAYLYA010000024.1, from coordinate 8,920 downwards.
GACAAAGAGACCATGGACACTTGCTAGTCGGCGCATTTCCACAATGGCCTCATCTGAGTGCACATCCACAAAACCGTCAATGGACTCGCGGTGGCGGGCAATAATCCCTGGTACGAACCCGTCTGCAATTCCTTCGATCAGGTGCTTGGCGACCTCGCCGCAAAGGATCGTGCAAGACTCCGCGGGTTCAAGCGCGATTACTTTGCACTCTGGATTAGAGGCTTTGAGCGCTTGGCCGACGCCAATGATAGTTCCGCCTGTTCCGATGCCACCGATAACCAGGTCGGGTTTGACCGGCATCTGTCGCAATATTTCCTGACCAAGCCATTCGCGGTTTTCGTCCACGTTCCATTCATTGTCAAACTGCTGTGGGGCAAAAAATCCCGGTAGAGAACCCCGCCGACGCGCTTCAGCAAGTGCGTCGTTCACATGGAAGTCCCCGATGGTATGAACCTCAGCGCCAAAGGCGCGCGATATTGCTGTGCGCTCAGGGCTCATGCCATTGGGCATGATGACAAGCATCTTGTATCCCTTGACCGCAGCAACCATGCTCATGGCATTTCCGGTGTTTCCACTAGAAGCCTCAACAATGGTGTCACCAGGTTGGAGCAAGCCCTCGTGCTCAGCACGCTCAATGATGTACTTGGCGATTCGCGCTTTAATTGAACCCGACGGATTCAGGTATTCCATCTTCACCCAGATACCCTCGATCTGGATCAAGGGGGTGTTGCCAATTGCATCCAAAATAGTATTCACGCTATCGCCTCTTTTCATCTGGCAGATCTTAAGGGTACGCCTTCGCTTTTAGAAGGACCGTTTATAACGAAGTGGTAAACGAACGCGATCTACGCATAGCAACGAGGGCGAGAGCGAGGAACAGAGCCAATGCGATCGCGGCAACGATACGACCCACCATGTGGAACATATCAGGCAGCATTTGAAAAAGTGAAGATAAAGGCAAGAGCAAGGTTCGCCATCTCCATCCGAGGTTGAGAACAGTTTCAAGTTTGCGATTGGAGGCTGGGCCTCGTCCGAGCACGACTGGAAGGAGATATGTGAGTGCGCCAAGCAAGATGGGCAACAACCAGAGCGTGAAAACTAGGAGCAAATGATTTTCCAGCGAGGAAAGAATTCTCTCTGGCCTTTGCTGCGCCAAGGCAATGCAGGCATCGCCGATCAACAGAATTGCCAACCCCATCGATCCGGTGAGCATCATCCACGAGCTTGAACGATCTGGTATTCGCCTGCGCAACAAGAGCGCGGCAGGAAACAAGGCAATAACCGTGCCGACCAAATACACAACCACGCTCGTTGCAAGCAGCCATGGTTGATCCCAGAGAGGGCCAATTATCGATCCCAAAATACCGACAAGGAGGAATTTCAACCCGAGTTTGGCTTTAGAAATAGCGTCTGGGTGCATTTGAGTTCTCAGCACCGTCGGCCAGAGGGTGACAAGAGTCCCGATGATCGTGAGCCCTATCCATCCGAGAAGATTTGCATGAAGATGAGCAAGGGTGATCCGAGGCTGCCACAAGTCTTCATCACCCTTGAACGCATCCGCTGCCCCCAAGATTATGCCGATGAGAATCGTCAACCCTGCGAATTGATAAAAAGCGATGACGCCCTTGAATTTCTTATTGAGCGATTTTCTGATCAGGCTTGCCATGCCGCTCAAGTAGTAGACGACAACGCCACCAACCAAGGTCGTACTCACATACACCAACCACTGAATGTGCAGTGAAACCGAGATCAGCACCCCGACTATTCCGAGGTTGAGAAGGAATATCACCGACATCTGCCGAGTGCGATTTTGTGAGCGCGCCCAGAGAAGTGCACTAACAAAATGATCGCTCCATGTGACGATCGCATTGGTTACTGCGCCAAGAAGCAAGAGGTGAATCGTAAGCCAAGCAGGAGTGCCGCCATCGCTTCCTTTTTGGAAGATTGCAGAAACAAGGGCTGCCAACAGATAGGCAATCACCAAGGCGTTGGCTCGAAAATGCCAATCAGCGCGTCCTAGAAGCAGTGTGTTCTTCTTGCCATCATCCTTCATTAAAAAAGTATTTCACCGAAGGCTCTCGAGGTGCTCTTCGTCGTGCAGGAGAATTTTCTCGGGCAGAAGGGCGACGGTGAGCGTTCCGAAAGTATCGTGCAGTGCAGAAGCCCCCCAATCCTCCTCGGAAAGGTTGCTCAATGTCTCAATGATGGCAGTTCTTGATGAGTACAAACGTGCAATTGCTCTGTCGAGGGAATAGTCCCGGTACTTCAACTCGGTTGCCTGAGCATCCGGCTCCCACCACATCAACGACGGAATGGGAAGGCCTTTATGTAGAGCATCGACCATGAGGTTGATGCGAGCATGCCAGACTTGCTCGTCAACATCGCTGACGTGACCAAGGATCGTTGCCGGCGTCCAGCCCTCATCCGAGCGGGTGGATCCGCCGGCCGTTGATGCCAAACGACTTGCCGAATCCATCAACTCCGTCAGCACATCAGTATGCGAAATGTCCATGCCATAAGTATTTCTGATTACTAGAGAATTGGTAAGTATCTGTCCAGTTCGTAGGCACTCACTTGATGGCGGTAGTCATTCCACTCGGCACGCTTGTTCCGAAGCACGTACTCAAACACATGCTCCCCCAAGGTTTCGCGGACAAGTTCGCTGCCTTCCATAGCAATAATCGCCTCGTGAAGATTGCTCGGAAGAGCGAGCGTCTCACTTGATTCGGATAGCGGGTACTCCTCGGCGACTCCCTTCAATCCGGCAGATAGCATCACTGCATATGCAAGGTACGGGTTGCATGCAGAATCCGGGGAACGAAATTCGATTCGCGTCGAGTTTTCTTTCTTCGGTTTGTACATCGGCACTCGAACAAGGGCGCCACGATTGCTTCTACCCCAGTTGGCGAAGGCTGGCGCTTCTCCCCCACCATGTAGTCGCTTGTATGAGTTCACCCATTGATTGGTAACGGCAGTGATTTCAGGTGCGTGTCGAAGTAGCCCAGCAATAAAGGATCGGCCGACTTTCGACAGGTTGTATTCATCCTTCACGTCGTAGAAAGCGTTGTTCTCGCCCTCAAATAAGGAAACGTGGGTATGCATTCCCGATCCTGGATAATCCGCGAATGGCTTTGGCATGAATGAGGCGTGAAAACCTTGGTCGAGCGCGACCTCCTTCACCACATGCCTGAAAGTCATAATGTTGTCGGCGGTGCTCAAGGCATCTGCGTAGCGAAGGTCGATTTCTTGTTGACCTGGCGCACCCTCGTGGTGACTGAACTCCACGCTGATACCCATCGCTTCAAGAATGGTGATCGCCTGTCGACGGAAGTCGTGCCCCACCACTGCAGGTGTCTGATCGAAGTATCCACCCGAATCAACAGGTTCGGGTTTCTTGCCAGGTTCTGGCCGATCCTTGAACAAGAAAAACTCAATCTCTGGATGCGTGTAACAGGTGTAACCCATAGACGCGGCTTTGTTCAGTGTCCGACGGAGAACATGGCGTGGATCTGCCAACGATGCGCTTCCGTCGGGCATGACGATGTCGCAAAACATGCGTGCAGCACCTGGCGCTTCGGTCCGCCAAGGAAGAATTGAGAACGTGCTTGGATCCGGCTTTGCCAACATGTCCGACTCACTCACGCGGGCAAATCCTTCGATTGCAGAACCGTCGAATCCGATGCCCTCTTCAAAGGCATTTTCCAATTCTGCCGGCGCGATGGCGACCGATTTTAGAAAGCCAAGGACGTCGGTAAACCACAGACGGACGAAGCGGATATTGCGCTCTTCTATCGTGCGAAGGACGAACTCCTCCTGCTTGCCAACGTGGGATTCACTGCTCATAGCAGCATCGTTCCAAGACTTCGTTACAACCGTGTTAACGGGACCGAAGAAGGGCTAGATGACGAAGAACTCTGCTGAATCCAGCATCGCACGCTCGGCTACATCCTTGGTGATGAGCATGTTCGCGCCAATGACCGCTCCTGCTCCAATGGTCACATCGCCAATTACGCGGGCCCCTGCTCCAAGGATTACGCCGTCACCAATGGTCGGATGGCGTTTGCCCTTCTTGTAGGAGCGCGCGCCCAAGGTGACGTCGTGATACATCAACACGTCGTTGCCGATAACTGCCGTCTCTCCGATCACGACCCCCATGCCATGATCGATGAAGAAACGACGGCCGATACTCGCACCTGGATGAATCTCAATTCCAGTTGCCGTGCGCGTGAAATTGGACCATACGCGTGCAATAAGCCTGAAATCATGGATCCAGAGCCAGTGGGCCATCCGATGAGCCCACACCGCATGAATTCCTGGATAGGCGAGAAGGATCTCGAGGCGACTCCTCGCCGCAGGATCACGCGCAAGCGCCGTCTCCAGGTCCTCCCTGATGTGAAGGGCCATATCTACTCTGCCAAGTCCTTGTAAAGAATCGTTGAAAGATAGCGCTCGCCAAAGGACGGAACGATCACGACAATGTTCTTACCCACAAACTCCGGCCTCTTGGCGACCTGGGATGCAGCCCAGATAGCCGCCCCTGATGAGATTCCTGTAAGAATTCCCTCTTCAGCGGCTGCGCGACGTGCATAGGCAACAGCGTCGTCTGCAGTCACGTCGAAAACTTCGTCGTAAATCTTGGTGTCCAAGATATTGGGAATGAAGTTGGCACCGATACCTTGAATGGGATGGCCTGCAGGTGAACCACCCGTGAGCAACGGCGATGCCGCAGGCTCAACTGCGAATATCTTGATGTTCGGATTCTTCTCTTTCAGGACCTGTCCGACACCGGTGATGGTCCCACCCGTACCAATACCCGCGACAACCGCGGCCACCGTTCCATCAGTGTCACGCCAAATTTCTTCGGCAGTGGTCTCTCGGTGAATCTGGACGTTTGCCTCGTTCTCAAACTGGCGAACTAGCACTGCCCCTTCTTGTGCACCAAGTTCCTCCGCCTTTGCAATCGCACCGCGCATGCCCTCGGCTGCAGGCGTAAGGACAAGTTCGGCACCAAATGCACGAAGAAGCATCCGGCGCTCTTTGGACATCGAATCTGGCATCGTCAGAACTACCTTGTACCCACGAGCGGCTCCCACCATTGCAAGAGCGATACCGGTGTTGCCAGATGTGGCCTCGACAATCGTGCCTCCGGCTTTCAACTGGCCATTCTTCTCGGCGGCATCGACCATCGAAATTCCGATGCGGTCTTTAACCGATGCTGTTGGGTTGTAAAACTCCAATTTCGCATAGACATTTGCCGCTGCGCCATCGGTGATTCGGTTTAAGCGAACGAGAGGGGTATTGCCGACGACCTCAGTGATGTTGTTGTAAAGCTTCATTTTTCTCCAATGTAATTTGTTTTGTTACCGCTCTGATGGGTTAAGGACGTGCAGAACTGAAAAACTTTTGTGTAGCAGTTTTTAGTTACGGCAAGCGCAAGTGCAGGCACGCCCGAAATCAATGACACGCCTTCGCGTGAACAACCAGTCAGTGATTTCCAACATGGGCCAATGGTAGCAAGACAAATCAGTAGCCATTCTCTTGATACTAAATGCGAATCCCTCGCAACTAGGCATCAGCTCAGTGAGAATTGTGCTCATTCCAGCGATTGGTGATGGGCAAGCGTCGATCTTTGCCAAATGCTCGCGAGGAGACTTTTGGACCGGGAGGGTACTGCCTCCTCTTGTATTCAGCACGATCCACCATTGCAATCACTCTCGTCACAAGATCGGCATCCAACCCGGAGGCAATAAGAGAGGAACCGCCTTCGTCACCTTCGATATAGCGAAGAAGAACTTCATCGAGAAGATGGTATTCGGGCAACGAATCAGAGTCTTTCTGACCCGGGCGCAGTTCGGCGCTTGGCTCCTTGCTGATGGACCCAACTGGAATCGGAGCAAGCTCGCCGCGGAGGTGGGCTTGCTCGTTTCTCCACCTCGCAAGAGCCCACACATCGGTCTTGTAGACATCCTTTATCGGGGCAAAGGCTCCAACCGCATCGCCGTAGAGCGTCGAATATCCCACCGCCAATTCACTCTTGTTGCCTGTGGCAAGAACGAGGTGACCCTCCTGATTGGATATTCCCATCAAGGTCACGCCCCTGACCCTTGCCTGGAGGTTTTCTTGCGCAATCCCCTTCAGGTGCAAAGAATCCAAGAAAGCGGTGACCATCGGCTCGATCTCAATAACCCTGTAGTGCAAGCCTGTGTTGGATGCCAATTCTTCGGCATCAGAGCGCGAATGATCTGATGAGTACTTGCTCGGCAACGAAAGGCCGAAGACGCAATCGGCACCAAGGGCATCAACAGCAATTGACGCAACCAGTGCCGAATCAATTCCTCCGGAGATTGCAATCACGACGGTCTTAAAGTTGTTCTTCTCCACATAGTCGCGAAGGCCTACAACCATTGCATTCCAAACTTCTCCCAGGTCGTCCAGCCGCGGAGACACCTCACCCGCGCGCGGGGTGAACCGAGTCAATGTCTCATCTTGAATCACAACATCTGGATGCGAAGTTCCAGAAGCAAGGTCGAGATCAACTAACAACAGGCAATCTTCGAATTGAGGAGCTCTGGCGAACAAAGTTCCGTCGGCCCCAACGACAATGGTGTCGCCATCGAAAACGAGGTCATCCTGGCCGCCTGTCATATTCACATACGCAAGGGGTGCTTCCATTTCTCGGGCGCGTTGTCGCACAAGGGCAAGACGGACATCGTCTTTATTGCGCTCGTATGGGCTTCCATTTGGAACTACAACTAATCCGGGTGTGCGTCCCTTGAGTTCTGAAACCGTCCCACCCTCTTGCCAGATATCTTCGCAGATTGCCACTCCCACATCGACACCGTGGATGCGAACCACGAGCGAGGATTGGCCGGCAACAAAATTGCGGAACTCATCAAATACTCCATAGTTGGGTAGGTGGTGCTTGACGTATGTGGCTTTGACTTCTCCATCGTGTATGACCGCGACGGCATTTTGCGGAGCGCCTTCGGGAGCCCCCAATCGATTGACAAAATCTGTAGCTTCATCAAGGTAGCCCACAACTAGAACAAGGTCTCCGTGGCCGTTTTCACAAACCGTCTTGGCAAGGTCGATTATCGCCTTCTTGCTGGCCATGCGAAAACTTGGTCGAAGAGCCAAGTCCTCCACGGGGTAGCCAGTCACGACCATCTCCGGGAAAACAACAAGATGGGCACCCTCTTTCGCCGCCTCGGCTGCCGACTTCTCGATCAGCGCGCAATTGCCAGCGAGATCACCAACAGTCGGATTGATCTGCGCAAGTGCCAAGCGAAGCTGAGCCATACATCGAGCCTACTAGGGCGAAACGTGAAGACGAATAGAGGGCCGAAGCGAAAAGCGATTGTGCGAACGAGGCGAAGAGATTGTGCTCTTTCTTTTAATCTCAAGCCCGTTCGCATAGGAGCAAAGCAGTCGGCTGGGTAGACTGTAGACGCAGTTCCCAGGGACCTGAATCGCAGGCCTTGAGGCAGGAGGTCTAAAGATGTCTGAATCCCTTTATGGCGGCGCAATTCACCGACGCATCACAATCCGAGACTTACTTCAAGCCAAAACCCGCAGTGAGAAGTGGGCAATGCTCACCTCATATGAGCAAATGACCGCAGGAATCTTCGACGAGGCGGGTATTCCAGTCTTATTGGTAGGAGATAGTGCGGGCAATAATTTCCTCGGCGAAGAGAACACCATCCCCGTCACTGTCGATGAAATGATTCCGCTGGTTCGAGCGGTAGCCCGTGCTTCAAAACGTGCCTTGGTGGTTGCCGACTTGCCCTTTGGTTCTTATGAGGCTTCTGCGGAACTTGCCCTTGCCACTTCGATTCGATTCTTCAAAGAAGCAGGGGCGCACGCCGTCAAACTTGAAGGCGCACAATTGGAACAAGTTGCGAAACTGACACAGTCTGGCATTCCCGTTATGGGTCATTTAGGACTAACGCCGCAATCCATCCATCAGTTGAGCGGCTACAGAGTCCAAGGTCGCGAGGATGCGGAAGTGATCTTCGATGCAGCGCTTGCATTGCAGGAGGCTGGCGCATTTTCGATTGTCCTTGAGTTGGTTCCGACCGAATTGGCCGAGCGCATCACAAAGGCCCTCACCATTCCGACAATAGGCATCGGCGCGGGAAGTTCGTGTGATGCCCAAGTTCTTGTCTGGACGGACTTGATGGGGATCACAAAAAATCCGCCTAAACTCGCAAAGGCCTACCGAAACCTTCGAGCCGACATGCTTGCCGCCACCCAAGAGTGGGCCAAAGACGTCCTCCTTGGAACTTTTCCAGGACCGGAGCAAACCTTTCACTGACGGTGGTGCTTTTGGTGAATTCACTACAAAGACGATCCAGCCTGATTTCACGAGTTGGCTCTGCTCTTGCCCGCCGGGCAACTTCGGGCGGCATCGGTTGCATCAGTTACTTCATTGGCCTTCTCGGTAACTTCTGAAGGACCTATTTGCGTTTTTGTAGCCGTTTTACTGGCCAGTTTTCTGCCAAAACTTCGAAATTATGATGCCGAGTCCAACGAGTTCGCAGTTGAACAACAACGGATTAGAAAATCAATTACCTTGAACTTCATCCGATGTCGATTCGAATAGGAAAAAATTTCTCAACAGCACAGATTTGCACAAAAAGTATTTCGCGACACGCACTCAAATATTTGTCACACAATGCTGGCATTGTTCACCAATTACTGACACGCTTATCCATGAACAGGTCCGGTGACGGATCGGACCATTCCGATTGGAGAAGTACGTGGCTGCAGCTAAGAAATCTGCTCCAAAGCGCAAGAAGGCCGCTGCTAAAGCAGTAGCGCCAAAGCGTCGCAAGAAGGCCGCTGCTAAGAAAGCAGTAGCACCAAAGCGCAAGAAGGCCGCCGTTAAGAAGGCAGCACCAAAGCGCAAGAAGGCCGCCGC
>CAYLYA010000023.1:0-23409 GCA_964387855.1 uncultured Bifidobacterium sp. | reverse complement strand
TCGGCATCAGTTGATGATGCCAGTCTGCTGAAGCGGTGATTTGATGACAAGTAATCTGCTCGTTTACCTGATCGCACTTCCTCTGTTTGGCTCGGCATTGCTTCTGTTGGCTGGACGGAGGTCGGATAAATGGGGACACATCCTGGCCACTTTGCTGTCAGCTGCATCCTTCGGTGTCGGTCTGTATGAATTCTCGCAGATGCTTTCGCGAGCGAACGACCAACGTGCAGTCAGCCAGAAACTCTTCAGTTGGATCTCGGTCGGAAGTTTCCAGGTGGATGCCGGTTTGGTGCTGGATCAGTTATCGATCTGCTTTGTACTATTGATTACTGGCGTCGGAACTTTGATCCACATCTACTCAATCGCTTACATGTCGCATGACCGCGATCGCCGTCGATTCTTTGCATATCTGAACCTCTTTATTGCCGCGATGCTTCTACTGGTGCTCGGCGATTCTTACCTTAACCTCTACGTGGGCTGGGAGGGCGTCGGACTTGCCTCGTACTTGCTCATCGGGTTCTGGAATCAGAAGCCCACATACGCAACCGCTGCCAAGAAGGCGTTCGTAGCCAACCGCGTTGGAGACCTCGGCCTGTCGCTGGCAATTATGATCTCCTTTGCAACCTTGGGCACGGTTTCATTTGCTGGTGTGAAAGCCCATGCAGGCCAAGCCTCCACCGGGGCGCTTACTGCAATTGGCATCATGCTGCTGGTCGCGGCCACCGGTAAATCGGCCCAATTCCCATTGCAGGCATGGCTCGGGGACGCCATGGCTGGCCCAACCCCTGTTTCTGCGCTTATCCACGCCGCAACGATGGTTACCGCTGGCGTGTATCTCATTGTCAGATCCAACTTTATTTTTGATGCCGCACCTACAGCGCAACTTCTCGTTGCGATCATCGGAGCAATCACCCTCCTTTTTGGTGCTGTCATAGGTATGGCAAAGGACGACATCAAGAAGGCGCTTGCTGCATCGACTATGTCGCAGATTGGTTACATGGTTCTGGGCGCAGGCCTTGGCCCGGTTGGTTATGCCTTTGCGATCATGCACCTGCTTACCCACGGATTCTTCAAAGCTGGCATGTTCCTCGGAGCAGGCTCGGTGATGCACGGTATGGATGATGAAGTGAATATGCGAAGGTACGGCGGACTTCGAAAGTTCATGCCCATCACTTTTGCAACTTTCGGACTTGGATACCTCGCGATTATCGGCGTGCCGCCGTTCGCCGGTTTCTACTCCAAAGACAAGATCATTGAGGTCGCCTTCAATATGGGCGGAATTAAGGGTGTGACCCTCGGAACGGCCGCACTTCTCGGTGCTGCCATTACTGCCTTTTACATGACCCGGGTCGCCGTTATGACTTTCGCAGGCAATAAGCGTTGGGATGAGAAGGCGCATCCACATGAGTCGCCTGCCCTGATGTGGATTCCGATGGTGTTGCTTGCAATCGGATCGGTTGCTTCAGGTTTCCTATTCACTCACGGAAACTCTCTAGTCAATTGGCTCTCGCCAGTTGTCGCACCGAATCCAGAACACGAGAGTGAGATGTTGAAACCGGCAGTTGTTTCAATTCTTGCCCTCGTCGTAGTGCTTATCGGCGTGGGGATCGCGATCGTGAAGTACTTGCGAGCCGAGGTGCCTGTTGTGGCGCCAGAGAAAGTTTCTGTTTTCACGAAGATTGCCCGCAGGGATCTCCTTCAAGATGACTTCAACGAGGCGGTATTCATGCGTCCTGGACAGAAGCTCACTGAGGCCCTTGTCATGACGGATACCGCGGTTATTGACGGGGCGGTCAGGGGAGTCGCAAGGTTGACGAAGGGGACCGGGTCGGTTCTTCGTTACACGCAGACTGGGTTTGTTCGAAGTTATGCGATGTGGATATTGCTCGGTGCAATCGGTCTAATAGCCGCGATATGGGTGGTCACACTGTGATGAATAACGCTTGGTTAACCTCACTAGGGCTCTTGCCGTTGCTTGGTGCGCTCTTAGTCAGTGTCCTTCCAGAAAAGAACGTCCTTCTTATCAAGCGGGCCGCATTCGGGACAACACTCGTTGTTGCCGCAGTGGCAATCGCTATGGCAACGCGTTTCCAGCGCGACAATGTGAATCTGCAGTTCGTCGAGAAGCACCAATGGATTCCCTCGTTGGGCATCAATTACGCGGTTGGCGTCGATGCAATCGCGCTGGTTCTCATACTTCTCTCCGTGCTGCTTGCCCCAATCGTTGTTCTTGCTGGATGGAACGAAGCCGTGGGCGGTCGATGGAGCGTTAAGACTTTCTACATACTCATGCTCGTTCTCGAGACGATGATGATCGGCGTGTTTGCATCCACCGATGTCTTCCTCTTCTATGTGTTCTTCGAGGCAATGCTCATCCCGGTCTATTTCCTTATCGGGGGATATGGATCAGGAGCTCGCTCTGCAGCCGCGGTAAAGTTCTTGCTGTACAGCCTCTTCGGCGGATTGTTGATGCTTGCATCGATTATCGCTCTCTATGTTCTTTCGGGAGAGCAAGGCGGTCATACCTTCGATATCAATGCCTTATCTCATCTTCACATGAGCTCGACGACGGAGAACATGCTGTTCTTGGGTTTCTTCATCGCCTTCGCCATTAAAGCGCCGGTGTGGCCCTTCCATACATGGTTGCCAGATGCTGCAGAGTCAGCGACGCCAGGCACGTCAGTTCTACTTCTTGGAGTTCTCGACAAGGTAGGCACTTTCGGAATGATCCGTTACTGCCTGACCCTCTTCCCAGACGCAACTAAAACCTTCACTCCGATTATCTTGGTCTTGGCCGTAATTTCCATTATTTACGGGGCTTTTTTGGCAATCGGTCAGAAGGATTTCAAGCGTTTGATTGCCTTCACGTCGATTTCGCACTTTGGCTTCATCACCATGGGAATCTTCGCGATGACCTCACAGGGTCAATCAGGGGCAACTTTGTACATGTTCAACCACGGCTTCTCAACTGCCGCACTGTTCTTGGTCGCAGGTTGGATGAGTTCAAGGCGAGGATCATCAAAGATTGCCGATTTTGGTGGATTGCAACGTGTCACCCCGGTAATGGCATGGGTCTTCTTCTTCGCTGGAATGTCGAGCCTTGCCCTGCCTGGTCTATCGAGTTTCGTGAGCGAGTTCTTGGTGCTGGTGGGCACATACACGCGTTATCCCGTTGCCGCAGTGATTGGCGCATTTGGAATCGTTCTCGCTGCTCTGTACATATTGATTCCTGTTCAACGCTCGTTGCATGGACCGGTCACCGAGGGCAACGAGAATCTGACTGACCTCAATCTCCGCGAGAAGGTGGCAATCGCCCCAGTGGTTGCGGTTATCTTGGTTCTTGGCTTCTATCCATCACCCCTTCTTCGGGTGATCAATCCTGGAGCAGCGCATTCGATCGCCCAAGCCGGATTCAGCGATCCACTTTCTTCCATTGATAAGGCTGGTAAGTAAATGACTTCTTTTATCGCACCAGCGCTGTCCTACTCGCTTCTTGCTCCAATTCTGATTGTTCTTGGTGGCGCAGTCCTCGGCGTCATTGTTGAGGCGTTTCTTTCACGTGCGCTTCGACCCACAGTTCAACTGAGCATTACCCTCGGGACTCTGGTTCTTGCTCTTGCGCAGGTATGGCGAATTCGCCACGCCTCATCACTCACAGCAGCAATGGGTTCGGTTGCTGTCGATGGTCCTGCGATCTTGCTGCAGGGCTCCATCCTCATCATCGCGATCCTCGGCGTCTTCTTGATTGCAGACCAAGAGCACTTCACGACTCTGGCTGCAGCCCTTCCTGGGTCGCCCGAGGAGCGAGAAGCCCAGCGAAGTGGAGAGAAGCTCACAGAGGTATATCCACTTACCCTTTTTGCGGTGGCAGGCATGCTCCTTTTCCCTATTGCCACCGACCTCATTACCCTCTTTGTGGCCCTTGAGGTTCTATCGCTGCCTTTGTATTTGATGGCGGGCCTTTCGCGCAGGCGAAGGCTCCTATCGCAGGAAGCGGCCCTCAAGTACTTCCTCCTTGGTGCGTTCTCATCTGCCTTCTTCCTGTTCGGGTCGGCCTTCCTTTACGGATATTCAGGCACTGTTTCTCTGGCAGGAATCCATGACGCTGTGGGGGCAAGTCCTGGCAATCAAGTCTTCCTTCTCATTGGTCTTGCTTTCCTCTCTGTTGGCCTTCTTTTCAAGGTGAGTGCGGTTCCCTTCCATGCATGGACGCCGGATGTGTACCAAGGGGCACCAACTCCTGTCACAGCCTTCATGGCAGCGGCCACGAAGATGGCGGCCTTTGGTGCGATGCTTCGGATCTTCTACACGGCATTTGCCAATGCATACTGGGATTGGCGTCCACTGCTTACGGTTATTGCAATTGCTACGATGCTTTTTGGTGCCGTTGTTGCAATCGCACAGCGAGACGTCAAGCGCATGCTCGCATACTCGTCTATTGCTCACGCAGGCTTCTTGATCACCGGCGTTCTGGCCCTTACCAAATCTGGACTCGACGCGACAATCTTCTATCTCTTTGCCTACGGTATTGCCACCATCGGTGCCTTTGGCATCGTGACGTTGGTTCGGGATTCATCTGGCGAAGTAACCGACCTGAATCGCTGGGCGGGTTTAGGAAAACGATCTCCTTTCATTGCGACGGTCTTTGCAACATTGCTTCTTGCATTTGCAGGAATTCCTCTCACAAGCGGATTCATTGGGAAATTCACGATCTTTTCTGCTGCATATGAAGGTGGAAACAAGGCTGTGGTCGTGGTTGGTGTGCTCTCAAGTGCGATTGCTGCCTTCTTCTATATTCGAGTCATCGTCTTGATGTTCTTCACCGATCCGGTCGATGATGGAACTAGCGTTGTTATTCCTTCGATCTTGACCAGGGCAACCGTGATTATTTCCTTTGTTATCACCATCTTCCTCGGTGTATTCCCGACGCCATTGCTGAACTTCATTCACTCAACGGCCACCTTCATCCGCTAATGACTGCTTTTGGAATACCCGATCTCTCGCCATCCCTTGAAAAGGATCTCCTAGAGGGATTGGTGAAGGTCGAGGATCTTCTCCGAAGTCACATAAAGGGCAAGTACCCACTCGTTGAAGAGACAGCCAGTCACCTTGCATCCGCCGGCGGCAAGAGGTTGCGACCATTGCTGACGCTCATCGCCTCGCAATATGGCGATCCAACACGATATGAAGTCATTCAGGCAGCGGTGGCTGCGGAGTTAACACACTTGGCAACCCTCTATCACGATGATGTTATGGACGATGCTTTTTTACGTCGCGGCGTCGAGAGTGCGAATTCGCGCTGGGGAAACACCGTTGCAATTTTGACGGGAGACTACTTGTTTGCCAAGTGCTCTGCCCTTCTAGCAATTCTTGGCCCAGAAGCCGTACGACTCCAGGCGCAGACATTTGAACGTCTTGTTATTGGTCAGATCATGGAGACGCAAGGTCCCGGCGATGACGAGGATCCTTTGGAGCATTATCTTCAGGTAGTTGCAGATAAAACAGGCTCTCTGATCGCCACAAGTGCAAGATACGGTGCTCTGTTTTCAGGTGCTAACGCCGAGGTGGTCGAAACGGTGACGGCATTCGGTGAGAGAATCGGCATCGCCTTCCAATTGGCCGATGATGTTATTGACATTTCTAGTGAATCCAAGGATTCGGGCAAGACGCCCGGAACGGACTTGCGCGAAGGAATCCCCACACTGGTGACACTTCGCGTCATGGCGTCGAAGAATCCCAAGGACCAAGACTTGCAGGAACTGCTCAAGGGTCCGATCGAATCAGAATCACTCGTTGCCGAGGTACTTGTAGCGCTGCGATCGCATTCTGCGCTGGAGGAATCTCGGGAGCAGTTGTTGAAGGTGGCAAGTGAAGCGCGCTCGGCTTTGAGACCGTTACCAATTTGTGATGCAACGGCGGCACTTTTCTCACTATGTGACGCGGTTATTGATCGATCTCACTGAATAGTTGTTTGGTGCGGGTTGCCGATCCGCTACGCTATTTGCAGTATTCGCCCACAGGAATGGATCGCTATGGCAGCGCCGCTTATTCACCCATTTACTTTCGGGGATCGCACCCAATCAGACTTGCTCGGCGGCAAAGGGGCAAACCTTGCTGAGATGGTCCGCATCGGATTGCCAGTTCCTCCTGGTTTCACGATCACGACAGAGGCATGTCGCGAATTTCTCTCGACTGGAAAGATGCCGGCAAGTTTGCCCGCTGAGATTCTGGAATCACTGAAATCGCTTGAGAAGTCGCTGGACAAGGAATTTGGAAATCCCGCAAAGCCGCTATTGGTGTCGGTGCGCTCTGGTGCAAAGTTCTCTATGCCAGGCATGATGGAGACGGTGCTCAACGTTGGCATCACACCAGAGGTCGCAGCGAGTTTGGCAACACAGACGGGCAATCCCCGTTTTGCATGGGACTCCTATCGCAGGTTTATAGATATGTACGGACGTACCGTCTGTGATGTTTCGCCGGTTGAGTTTAAAAGAGTTGAGGCACGCATTCTCGCGGCGCATGATGCACACAGTATTCAAGAGCTTGATGTTGAAGGTTTGCAGACTTTAGCTGAGGCATACGTCAAGGAAATTGAGGCGATCACTGGAAAGCCATTCCCTACGGATCCCCACGAGCATCTTCTCGAATCAGTGGAAGCAGTTTTCCATTCTTGGAATTCCGAACGAGCCCATCTGTACCGCAGGAGAGAGCGCATTCCTTCCGATCTTGGTACCGCAGTAAATATCCAGTGCATGGTTTTCGGAAACCTCAGCGATGATTCAGGTACCGGCGTTGCATTCACTCGTGACCCCGCAACCGGCTCAAAGGGTAGTTACGGGGATTACTTGGAGAGAGCACAGGGCGAGGACGTTGTCGCAGGAATTCGCAACACCATGTCTCTTGCGCAGTTCGGTGAAAAGGCGCCCGAGGTAGCCGCAGAACTTGATCGGGTAATGGCTATTCTTGAAGATCACTACCGCGATCTATGCGACATTGAATTCACGGTTGAAAAGGGAAAGCTCTGGATTTTGCAGACCCGCGTGGGAAAGCGCACAGCCGAGGCCGCGTTTAGGATCGCCACTCAATTAGTGGATGAGGGAAAGATTTCGATGGATGAGGCACTTATGCGGACCTCAGGCGACCAACTTGCCCAATTGATGTTCCCGCAATTTGACCTTTCAACTTCTGTCAAAGAAATTGCACGAGGCATCGCCGCATCTCCAGGAGCCGCCGTGGGAGAGGTTGTTTTTGATTCGCGTCGGGCCTTTGACCTGGCACGTGGCGGAAAGAAAGTGATTTTGGTCCGACGCGAGACAAGTCCCGAAGATTTGGTTGGCATGGTCGCCTCAGAAGGCATTTTGACCAGCCGCGGTGGCAAGACTTCGCATGCGGCCGTTGTAGCGCGAGGAATGGGGAAGACAGCCGTCTGCGGAACCGAAGGCATCTCCGTAGATGAACGAGCCAATCTGTTTACCGCCGGAAGCCTGACGGTGTACGAGGGAGAGACGATCTCTATCGATGGCTCAACTGGTGCCGTCTATGCCGGTGTTGTTCCCGTCGTCGCTTCACCCGTCACGTCGTATCTGGAAGGACGTTTGGCTGCCTCAAGTGATTCTGCCTCGCCAGTGGTTAAGGCAGTTGACCGGATTCTCACGTATGCAGATGAGATTCGAACCTTGCGTGTTCGAACAAATGCAGACACACCAGAGGATGCAATCCGCGCGCGCATCCTCGGAGCCGAGGGAGTCGGACTCTGTCGGACAGAGCACATGTTCCTTGGGCCTCGCAGGTCATACGTCGAGCGATTGGTTCTCGCCGAGAACGAGGACGTTCAACGAGGAGTCATCGCCGAGATGGAACCTCTCCAGCGCGCAGATTTCGTGGGAATCATGATGGCGATGTCTGGATTGCCAGTGACGGTACGCCTGCTTGACCCGCCTCTACATGAGTTCCTTCCGCCCCTTTCTGAACTCTCTGCGCAGATGGCTAGGGCCGAGGCGCTTGGCGAGGAGATACCAGCGCGAGATCAGGCGATTTTCGCTGCTGTTAAGCGTCACCATGAGTCCAACCCGATGCTTGGCCTTCGCGGCGTGCGTCTTGGAATTCTTATCCCAGATCTCTACAAGATGCAGGTGCGTGCACTTGTACATGCGTACTTAGAGGTTCGAAAGCTCGGGCACAATCCGATGCCCGAGGTGATGATTCCGCTCGTTGCTACGCAACGCGAACTTCTCTATTTGCGCGAGACGCTTGAAGAGGAAATTCGAAAGACTTTTGTCGGCACAGGTCAGAGTTTGGACATTCCAATCGGAACGATGATTGAAACTCCGCGTGCAGCGATTACGGCAGATCGCCTCGGTCACTATGCAGACTTCTTCTCATTCGGTACCAACGATCTGACACAGTTGACGTGGGCTTTCAGTCGGGACGACGTCGAGTCCTCCTTCCTTCCGCGATACCTGGATCTTGAGCTTTTGCCATTTAGCCCATTTGAATCGCTGGATCAGGCAGGAGTAGGAATTCTCGTTCGAACTGCGACTCAACTTGCCCGCTCATTGCGTCTTGATTTCAAGTTAGGGATCTGCGGTGAACACGGCGGAGATCCTCGAAGCATCCATTTCTTCCACGATCTTGGATTGGATTATGTCTCTTGCTCGCCGTTTCGGGTACCTGTTGCACGACTTGAATCTGGCCGAGCAAAGATCTTGAAGACTGCAGCGGGATCAAGTACTTCCTAAGACTGCACGGTTGAATAGCGGTTGTATTTCACAAGGTCGATGCCGAGGAAGGTCAGGGCGACCCAGATGAATGCAAAGCCAACGATTCGCCCCACTGGCATGCTCTCGTGGTTAACGAGCGTCCCGATGATGAACATGATTGTTGGAATGATGTACTGGAGAAGGCCTGTGATCGACAGGGGCAGCCGCGTGGCCGCTCCGTTGAAGAGAAGTAGCGGCACAACTGTGACGATTCCTGCTGAGATAAGCAGCAGGGTGAAGCTCACGCTGGTTCCGAATTGAGCCCTGCCCTGGTGTTCGATCCATAGGAGATAAACAAGGAAGATTGGAAGGGTCAAGGTCGTCTCGATAGAGAGTCCTTCTAAAGCCCCGAGATTTAATGTCTTTTTCAGCAATGTGTACGTACCCCAGGAGAAGGCGATTACCAGGGCAATCCACGGGACCGCTCCAAATTGAACGGTTAGCACCACAACGCCAAGCGCCGCGAGAACGACGGCGATCCATTGAAAACGACGGAGTCGTTCGTGGAACATGAGTACTCCGAAGGCGATGTTAACCAAGGGAGCGATGTAGTAGCCAAGGGATGCTTCAACAATGCGGTCGACGCTTACCGACCATATGTAGGTGCCCCAGTTGATGCCCAAGAGAATTGAAGTCAGTACCAGCATCTTCAGGATATTTCGTTTGCGGAAAATCGCTAAAGTGGATCTCATTTCCTTGCGGAAAGTCAGCAGAATGAGACAGAAAACTAAAGACCAGACTCCCCGGTTTGCGAGGATTTCAAATGCGCTTGCTTTGTGCAGATACTTCCAATACAGGGGCAGGAGCCCCCAGAGCGTATTTGCGCCTACGCCATAGATCAGGCCGGTTGTGTAGTGACTGCGATTTTTAATTCAAAGTCACCGGTAGTTTGTGAATTGGACGGCGAAGTCCCACTTGGCATCTTTAATCATCGCGATTGCGCTTTGAAGATCGTCTCGGCTCTTGCTGGTCACGCGGAGTTCGTCACCTTGGATCTGAGTCTTGATTGATTTAGGACCTTCATCGCGTAGGAATTTCGCGACCTTCTTTGCATTCTCCGTTGAGATTCCTTCTTTCAAGGGGCAGTTGATTTTGTAAACCTTGCCACTGAGTGTCGGTTCGCTTGGATCGATGTGCTTGAGCGAAACTCCACGCTTAACCAGTTTGTCTTTAAGGACATCGAGAGCGGCCTTCGCGCGCTCTTCTGTGCTTGCCTCGATAGCGATTTTTTCGCCTTCTAGTTCTAATTTTGATCCAGTGTTCTTAAAATCGAAACGCGTATCGATCTCACGGATCGCTTGATTTACAGCATTATCTAGCTCCATGCGATCGATCTTTGAGACAACATCGAAGCTGCTATCGGATGCCATTGGAGATCCCCTCTCTACTCATTGGTAAGTCACAGATCGTTATCATTGCAGTTTAAGCGAGTTAGTCTCACTCAAATACTGAGATACCGATTGGTAACTCTGTTTCCTTGTAATGAACATCACGACACTTTTGGTTAGCCCCAACTTCGCGAATAGGTAGATTATGCCCTTTCCCGCCGCTGATCGCTAAAGGAGAGTCAATGACGACTTCAACGGTTACAAATGAAAAATTGCTGCTCTGGGTGGATGAGGTTGCCGCCTTAACTCAGCCCGACGAAATCTACTGGTGTGACGGTAGCGAAAGGGAATGGAAGCAGATCACTTCCGAGTTGGTTGAAGCGGGAACCTTTGTCCGCCTCGCCAAGAAGCCCAATTCCTTCTGGTGTGCCTCCGATCCATCGGATGTAGCACGCGTAGAGGATCGCACGTACATCTGCTCACAGAATGAATCTGACGCAGGGCCAACGAACAACTGGATGGATCCGGGCGAAATGAAGGGGATCTTGACCGACCTGTACCGCGGAAGCATGCGCGGCCGAACTATGTATGTCATTCCATTCTGCATGGGCCCTATCGATGCAGTGGACCCAATGTTCGGCGTGCAGATAACTGATAGCGCCTACGTCGTGGCCTCAATGCGAATCATGACCCGAATGGGAGCCGATGCACTCCGGGCAATGGGTGATGGCCGATATGTTGCCGCACTTCATTCAGTGGGAGCGCCACTCGTTGACGGCGCCGAAGATGTTCCATGGCCATGCAATCCAACAAAGTACATCGTTCAGTTCCCGGAGGACCATGCAATTTGGTCGTATGGATCTGGCTACGGTGGCAATGCCCTACTTGGAAAGAAGTGCTATTCATTGCGAATTGCCTCTGTCATCGGTCGTGACGAAGGATGGCTTGCCGAGCACATGCTCATTTTGAAGATCACGCCTCCTCATGGAAATCCGCACTACATTGCTGCAGCGTTCCCGTCGGCATGCGGAAAGACGAACTTAGCCATGCTCGAGCCAACAATCGCTGGATGGAAGGTGGAAGTTCTTGGCGATGACATTGCGTGGATGCGTTTTGGAGATGATGGCCGCCTGTACGCAATGAACCCAGAGGCAGGCTTCTTTGGTGTTGCACCTGGGACCGGCTGGGGTACAAACGCCAATGCCATGAGGACCATTGAGCAAGGAAATTCGATTTTCACCAACGTTGCACTTACCGATGATGGCGATGTCTGGTGGGAGGGCATGACCGACGAGGCGCCTGCTCACTTAACGGACTGGAAGATGCGTGATTGGACTCCTGAATCTGGAGAGCTCTCATCGCATCCGAATTCACGTTTCTGCACGCCAGCGGCCCAATGTCCAATCATCGCCCCTGAGTGGGAAAGCCCTCAAGGAGTGCCGATTTCTGCGATCTTCTTCGGCGGGCGACGCAAGACGACCGTCCCATTGGTTGTGCAATCGCGTGATTGGGAGCATGGCGTTTTCCTCGGAGCAACTCTCTCTTCAGAGACAACTGCAGCAGCGACTGGTCAAGTGGGAGTTGTTCGACGTGATCCATTCGCCATGCTTCCCTTTATCGGTTACCACGTTGGGGATTATCTGCAGCATTGGATCACCCTTGGTAAGAACAAGGATCAGTCGAAGTTGCCGAAGATTTTCTACGTCAACTGGTTTCGTCGCGGTGCCGATGGAAAGTTCCTATGGCCTGGTTATGGTGAGAATTCACGAGTCATCAAGTGGGCAATCGAGCAGATCGAAGGCGCAGATAGCGCGGTTCCAACTGCGATAGGCCTGTCTCCAAAACCTGGCTCACTTAATGTCGAAGGCCTCGATGTGAGTGCCGAAGATATTCAGACTGCCCTCCATGTTGATGTTGACGAGTGGAAGCAAGAGATTCCACTGATTGAAGAATGGTTTGCCAAGATCGGGGAGAAGCTTCCAACTGAGTTGGTTTCGCAATTGGAGAGGTTAAAGGGGCAACTTTAAACAATATGAAAAAGTAGAAGGCCGAGCCCCCTGAGCTCGGCCTTTTGCTTCGAAAAAACTATTTCACTAGTTTCCAGTTTCTTGGACCGTCGCACCAGTGGACAAACCAAATCCCGCGGAAAGTCACTGTCCCGGTATTCCTAAATTTGTGGGGAATAGAAGAGTCAAAACCAATCGAATGGTTTTTCGACAGGGTTAACATCAGATCGCCAATGACCACCTCGACTTCACCCTCTAACGCATAGGCGTACTCATAGCCATGATGGGTGGCGAGGGATCCCCCATCAAGGGACTCCGTACCTGGTTCGTACACGATTTCCATGAAGTTGACTGATTTCTCGGATGTGGCCGCGAGTCTTTCCCACTGAATGCCTGATTCGGTCGTGATGAGACTCCGATTACCAGGACTTACCGCCGAAATTCGGGCTTGCGACTCATCCCAAACCGCGTGTGGATGACCCGAGTCGTCCCTTCGCACAATTTCCGGAGCTGGGGTGGGGATGGCGGTACTTTTGCCATCCCACGTGGATTCAAAAAGCGCATCCATCGGCACGCCAAGGAGTGTGGCAAACCCGTAGAGAGTGGCCACAGATGGTTGAGATTTTCCGTTTTCTATCTGAGAGACGAAGGAAGGCGAAACGTCCAATTGTCGGGCGACTTCACGTAGGGAAAGGTCCGCCTTCTGTCGAATTTCCTTCAGGCGTGGCCCAATGTGTTCAACGGAACCTCCCATGGTTCCCCCTCTCCGTGTCCAGGTGCGGCGTTCACTTCAGGTCGACAGGCCGCTAACTGGGGCATTATTCCAGTGTTTACCTCCGCTGTACAGTTCACCGGCGAATTTGTCTCCTCAGGTCCCTTGTTTCTTGGTGTGGGCGGCGAAGACGCCAGGGTGGGAAGCAAGTTCTTGGCGGGTCCGTCGGATATGTCCGAAGAGAATTCGCTCGGCGTCGTCGACATCATTTTTTAGGATGGCCGAAAGCAGAAGGTGATGTTCGTAGTGCGCGGGTTTGAATCCATCGCTGGCGAGAAGCCTCGTGTAGGCACGACGATAATGCTGAGTTGTATTCCAGAGTCGGTTGACCATTTCGCCCAATAAGGCAGTCTCTGCACCGGCATATGACAACAAGTGGAATTCTCGGTCCAATTTCAGAAAGACCTCGACCTCCTTGTTCTTCTCCATTTGGTTGGCGAGATCTGCGAGGTAATCGATTTTCGCCTTCGACAAATGGGGGATGCTGAGGCGCAGCAGGAGAGGCTCAATCCTTTCGCGAATCTGATACATCTCCTCGCACTCGGCAAGGCTTAACTGTGCGATCCAGGCTCCTGTGTGGGCGACAAGATTAATCAGGCCATCAGCTTCCAGCATTCGAAGTGCTTCTCGGACGGGAGATCGGCTGGCACCGAATTGTTCGGCAACGTCTTCTTGTCGAAGTCGCACTCCAGGCGGGTATTTACCGGCCAGGATGTCTTCCTTGAGGGAGGCCGCGATTCGGTGGCTTGTTGCAAGTTCACTCTCAGAACTCACCGACATTTTGGTTTCACCGCATCTCTTTGTTTGAGTTACTTTTCGGGACTAACCGGATGCCAGAGTCTAAGGGTGGTGGTTTGCTCGTAGGCTTTCCCGTTCGGAAAACTTACAAGTTCCATCTGCATCCCCCAAGGGCTTAAGAAATAAACCCAGGTCTGACCTTCACTGGCATTACGGCTCAAGGTTGGCTCTCCAAGGAATTGAACACCTTTCGACCCTAGGTACTCATACGCCTTGTCGAAATCATCGACATAGAAAGCAAGATGGTGTCCACCGATATCGCTGTTCAATGGCTGCGGAGCCGGTGGTTCGAAGGGCTCGTATTGGAATATCTCGAAGTTTGGCCCCTGCTTGCATCGGAAAAATCTCAATTCGCGCATGACCGTACGAGGATGCACATTCAGGTGCTCCTTCATCCAGTCGTCATCTCGTACGAAGGGCCCCAAGGAGTAGACGAGCTCACAACCGATAACGTCGACGAAGAACTGAGTAGCTTGTTCTAGATCGGGCACGGTGAAGCCGATGTGCTCGGTGCCTCGTAGACCTGGAATGCCTGTGGCCATCTCTCACCCCTAGATTTGTCAGATTGGATCCAATAATAGGCAAAAAATCGAAAAATGTGGTGCTTTAGGGTCAGAAACCTTGCGATTGGACACAATCCAGTTTACAGTTCTGATCTATCCGGCCCGGATGCTCTTGGCCGTGCCATTCTAGGAGAAGCCATGGCCGATCACGCCACTCTCTCGCCCGCCAAGCCTTGGACGGAACTGCGAACCACCTCTGAGGATTGGAAAGCTGCCGATCCCGAGTTGCTTGCCACGATGTTGGGTCAGCTTCATCTCATCCGCGCCTTTGAGGAAGCGGCCCTCGAGTTAGCCGGCGAGAGTTTGGTGCATGGTCCGGTACACAGCAGTATCGGCCAAGAAGGTGGAGCAGTTGGTTCCATCGTCGGTCTCGTCACTGCGGATGCGATTAATGGCTCTCACAGAGGACATCATCAATTTCTCGCAAAGGTAATCAATTACGTTTCTGGTGGAAAGCTAGATTTAAAAAATCTCGTAACCCCTGACCTTCAAATAGTTCTTCAACGTACATTGGCCGAGATTCTTGGGCTTGCCCAAGGTTATTGTGCGGGCCGCGGTGGCTCCATGCACCTGCAATATTTCGAGGCGGGAGCACTGGGAACCAACGCCATTGTTGGCGGCGGCGTGCCACTTGCGGCAGGAAATGCTTGGGCACAGAAGCGTGCCGGAACGAACAACGTCACTGTTTCGTATTTTGGCGACGGCGCCGTGAATATTGGCTCAGTTCTGGAATCCATGAACTTGGCATCTGCCTGGAAACTTCCATTGTGCTTCTTTATCGAAAACAACCTGTACGCCGTATCTACGCACGTTAATGAAGCGACGGGGGAGACACGACTCTCAGGTCGTGGATTGGGATTCGCTATCCCATCCTGGCGAGTCGATGGAATGGATCCATTGGCAGTGCACCTTGCAATGAAGGAAGCTGAAGCGTACATGCGCACGGGACAGGGACCCGCAGTCATCGAAGCAGAGGTCTACCGATTTTTCCATCAAAGTGGTGCATTTCCAGGCAGTGCATTCGGTTATCGCTCTAAGGAAGAAGAAGCACAGTGGCGTGAGCGAGATCCGCTGCTTCGTGTTGCAAAGGAGATGATCGCCCTCGGCCTAATTGATCAAGTTGGAGTGGATTCGGTTCGTGAGCAAGCCGTAGCGGCGAACAAGGTTGCAATTGCTGCGCTCACAGAGCCCAACCCCGATATTGTCGGTAAGCGCCGCATTCGTCCCGAACTATGGCCCGATGTGAACTTCGTAAACGATGGCGTGCGTGGAGATGCAAGCGAGTTATCTGGCGCTCGCACTTTGGAGCCAACAACCAATCCCTCAGGGGCCACGAAAACAACGAAATTCGTTGAGGCTATTGCAGCAGTTCTCGATCGCCGGATGGAAAACGACGATCGAATCATCATTCTCGGTGAAGATATCCATCGCCTCAATGGCGGTACGAACGGCGCAACGAAGGGCCTGTCTAAGAAGTATCCCGACCGCATTCTCGGCACGCCAATTAGTGAAAATGCGTTTGTCGGTTTGGGCGGTGGCATGGCTCTTGACGGTCGTTACCGCCCAGTTGTGGAATTCATGTATCCGGACTTTATGTGGGTTGCGGCAGACCAGGTCTTCAACCAAATCGGAAAAGCGCGACACATGTTCGGTGGAAAGAATCCTGTCCCACTTGTGTTGCGTACCAAGGTGGCAATGGGAAGTGGGTACGGATCCCAACACCTCATGGATCCTGCTGGCGTATTCGCAACTTCCCCTGGTTGGCGCATCGTTGCTGCGTCTACACCCGCGGACTACATCGGTTTGATGAATGCTGCACTAACGTTGAATGATCCCGTTCTCGTTCTGGAACACGTTGATTTATACGGTGACATGGGCGAGATTCCGGAAGAAGATCTGGATTACCAGATTCCTTTCGGGAAGGCCAGTATCCGAAGGGCTGGAAAAGATGTCACGGTGCTCACTTACTTATCGATGGTGAAGCACTCCCTTACTGCAGTCGAGCAATCTGGGATCGATGCAGAAGTCATCGACCTTCGCTGGCTTGATCGTGCAAGTTTCGATTGGGAGACGGTAGAGGTAAGCATTCGAAAGACGAACAACGTCCTCATCGTCGAACAAGGAGCGCGAGGCGCCTCATATGGTGGATGGGTTGCTGATGAAATTCAACGTCGCTTCTTCGACTGGTTAGATCAGCCCGTTCAACGAGTTACTGGCGGAGAGGCATCACCAAGCATCTCCAAAGTTCTTGAGCGTGCAGCAATTGCCGGGATTGAAGAAATCGTTGCAGGACTTGAAGAAGTTCGAAAAGGATTTGGCGGCGCGAAATAACATGGCGAGCATTATGAGAATGCCAGAGGTTCTGGCCAATGCCACAGAGGCAGTCATCTCCAAGTGGCTTATCGAGGAAGGCGTTGCCTTCGCCAGCGGTCAGCCAATAGCTGAAGCCGAGACCGAGAAGGCTCTCGTTGAAGTTCCTTCTGAATCTGATGGCATCCTCGGGCGCAAATTAGTAAAGGAAGGCGCGACTATTTCGGTAGGCGCACCAATTGCCGTGATCCTCCTCGTCGGAGAAACCGATGCCGACATAGAGAAGGTTCTTTCCAGTGAGAACATATCGGCAGGTGTCACAACCTCTTCCGCTCCTGCGAAAGGGAAGGCAATTGTTGTTGCGGCTCCCGAGAGCGTTTCAACCGAGCGAATTTTCTCTAGCCCGCTAGCGCGGTTGCTCGCCAAGGAAAAGGGAATAAACCCTCAATCTCTCACCGGGACGGGTCCTAGAGGGCGAATCGTCAAAAGAGATGTCGAAGCGTTCATAGCCTCTGGATCCGTCGCAAAGCCGACCGCAACGCCTGCTCCCGTATTTGTGCCGTCGGGCGATGGAAGTTACACGTCGATTTCGCACACGTCGATGCGTCGTGCGATTGCAAGGCGACTGACCGAGAGTAAATCATCTGTTCCGCACTTCTACTTGTCAGCGCCCTGTCATGCTGACGACCTCCTGAATATGCGCAAGAAGATCAATGAGTGGGCGGAAAGGAAAGTCTCGGTCACTGATCTCATTCTCAAGACTGTTGCGGCCGTGTTTTCTGATGTTCCAGAGGCAAATGTCATTTGGACACCAGAGGAAATCCGCCGATATGCCGATGTCAATATCTCAGTAGCTGTGGCAAGCGACAATGGTCTGGTCACCCCAGTTGTTCGAGCCGTCAATCAGATGAACCTCAATCAGTTGAGTGCCACAACGGAAGATCTGATCGCACGTGCGCGTGTTGGTCGATTGAAACAGAATGAAATCGAGGGTGGAACATTCTCGGTAACGAATCTTGGAATGTACGGAACAGATGAATTCTTCGCAATCCTCAATCCGCCACAGTCAGCGATCTTGTCGGTTGGGGCAGCAATACAGAAGCCAGTGGTTGCGAATGGCGCGGTCACCGTTGCCTCGATCATCAATTTCACCTTGTCCGTGGATCATCGAGCCATTGATGGAGCCCTTGCCGCCCAGTGGCTGGCAGCCTTCGTCAAGCGTTTCGAGAACCCGATGTGGCTGGTGGTCTGACCACTTTTAGCCGCGAAATTGGCTTATTACGCGGTAATTAAGGTAATCTGCCCATCGCCGTTTAATACGAACAACCTTGGCGGGTTGCCCGAGCGGCCAATGGGAGCGGACTGTAAATCCGCCGGCTACGCCTTCCAAGGTTCGAATCCTTGACCCGCCACTCACGTTCTGCTTGATCTCTCACTCCCTACGTAGCTTGCTTCCAGGTTTATCGTGCTGTCTCACCATAGTGTTAAGTATCAGTTCTTGATATTTCGCAGAGTGTAAACCTATGCTAAAGTCCCCGCCCATAACGCAAATGAGGTCGGCGAACCGGCCGTATACACCAAATGACGAATTGGGAGATTTCATGAGCGAGTCACAGGCCCTTGCCACATCAAAATTACTCAAAGAACCAGCGGTAATGAGCACCCCAAGAAGCGGATCGCCCGAGGTCCGCAAAATAGTTGAAGATGTCATCGCCGATATTAGGGTTCGCGGAGATGTCGCGGTTCGCGAGTATTCCGAAAAGTTTGATCACTGGACGCCTGAATCTTTTCGGTTGAGTCGTGAACAAGTTGAAGAGATTGTTGCTCGCGTTCCTCAACAAGTGATCGATGACATTAAGTTCGTGCAGGCACAAGTTCGCACGATGGCGCAGAAGCAACTTGAATCATTGACCGAATTCGAAATCGAAACGCTTTCAGGTGTTTTCTTGGGACAGAAAAACATTCCGATTACCGCCCTTGGTGCATATATCCCAGGAGGAAAATATCCGCTGTTGGCATCTGCCCACATGATTATTGTGACTGCGAAGGTGGCCGGGGTAGAGCGCGTAATGGCGGCAACTCCCCCAATCAAGGGCGAGATTCCCGAAGCAACTATTGCGGCAATGCACCTCGCTGGCGCAGATGAGATCTACCTCCTTGGTGGCGTTCAAGCAGTGGCAGCGATGGCCATAGGCACAGAAACGGTCGCTCCCGTCAGTCTGATCGCAGGACCTGGAAATGCCTTTGTCGCTGAAGCAAAGCGCCAATTGTTTGGTGAGGTCGGCATTGATCTCTTTGCTGGGCCAACGGAAATCCTCATCGTGGCAGATGACAAGGCAGATCCCTTCATCGTCGCGGTTGATCTTCTTTCACAAGCCGAGCATGGACCTGAGTCACCAGCCATCCTCATCACAACATCTGAAACATTAGGGCTCAAAGTAATTGAGCATATTGAGCGCATACTTCCCGGAATGCCCACTAAAGATTTCGCCGAACCAGCATGGCGTGACTTTGGGGCAGTTCACGTCGTCCCGACGTTAGATGATGCCTACGCTCTTGCAGACGAATACGCATCCGAACATGTTCAGATTCTTACTGAGAACCCCCGTGAAGCACTTGAAAAAATGCATCACTATGGCGCTCTTTTTCTGGGAGAAGGCACCTGCGTCTCATACGGCGATAAAGTAATTGGCACCAATCACGTTCTGCCTACAAAAGGCGCTGCGCGCTACACCGGCGGGCTCTGGGTAGGAAAATTCCTCCGGACGGTTACGTATCAGGAAGTTAAAGACACGAAATCTAGTGCACTGCTTGGAGAAGTCTGTGGTCGCGCTTCTCGCGTGGAGCGCTTCGAAGGCCATGCCCGATCTGGGGACGTTCGTGCTGCCAAATACGCTGGCAACGAACTTACCTGGGACGATCACGATTTCAACGCCTAAGCACGCAGAGTGAATAGATCAGTGATGTTTCGATTGGACGGCAAGAAGGCATTAGTCACTGGAGCGGCGGGCGGATTGGGCAGGGCCATTGCTGATGGGCTGGCTCAACAAGGTGCTTTGGTGTTCGGCACCAGTCGGGATCAGGCAACTGCCGAAATACTTGCAACTCGGTATGGTTCAGAACCGGTTGTATTGGATCAAGCCAATCTGGCTGACATCGAAACTGCAGTCGAGCACTTGTATCAAGTCAGTGGCGGTATTGATCTCCTTTGCAACAACGCTGGAATGAATGTCCCGCAGAAAGCCACTGATGTTGATGTTGATACGTGGACCAGGATTCTCAACGTTAATCTGTCCGGCGTCTTTTTCCTTTCCCAGGCAATAGGAAAGCGTTGGATTCGTGATGGGGTAAAAGGCGGCATTGTAAATGTCAGCTCACAAGCCGGAAGTGTCGCGATAGAGGAACGCGCTAGTTATGGAGCAAGCAAGGCCGGGCTTTCGCATCTGACTAAAGTTCTGGCGCTTGAATGGGCTCCATCCGGAATCAGAGTTAACGCCATAGCGCCGACGTTTATCCGCACTGAACTTACTGAATCAACTCTTAGCAAGCCAGGATGGGCCGAGGAGCTACTGTCGCGAATTCCATTGGGCAGGCTTGGAACGCCTGAAGATGTTGCGGGTGCAGTGGTCTATCTCTTCTCCGAGGAAGCCAGCCTCGTTACTGGACATGTATTGACTGTTGACGGCGGATACACCATTCGATGAAGGAGCACCAAACATCATGAAGAATGAAAAATTCACGACGATCGCAGTAATCGGTGCCGGCTATATGGGTGGTGGCATGGCACAGGTTTTCGCCCTATCTGGTTACAAGTGTGTGCTGGCCGATGTCAGTGCCGAGATTGCTCAGCGATCCTTTGATCGTTTGATTGCGGAGTCCGAGGCCTTCGAAAGACAAGGTTTATTTGCCGAAGGAAGTACTGCCTTGATTGCTTCGAATTTAAGCGTTGCAGAGAGCATTGAAGACGCTTCGTCGCAGTCAGACTATATTGCTGAAGTTGTTCCAGAAGTTGCTGAAATAAAGAGGGATGTTCTCACACGTATTAGTGGGTCGGCGCGCGTGGACGCCGTCATCGCGTCAAATACTTCTGCAATTCCAATTGCCAAATTGGCAGCCTGGGTTTCTAATCCAGTCCGCTTTCTAGGCGTCCATTGGATGAATCCGGCGCCATTTGTTCCTGGTGTCGAGTTGATCGCTTCGCCCGAAACAAGTGAAGAAGTTCTTCAATTTGTTGAAGGCCTAATTGGCGGCGTCGGCAAAGTTACATGCCGAGTCTCTGATATTGCCGGTTTCATTGCGAATCGTCTGCAGTTTGCGCTGTATCGGGAGGCAGTCACAATGTTTGAAGAGGGCAGCGCGACGCCCGAAGAGGTTGACACAGTCGTTAGTAATACATTTGGTTTCAGACTTGCATTCTTTGGTCCATTTGC
Source organism: uncultured Bifidobacterium sp. (assembly GCA_964387855.1). Lineage (GTDB taxonomy): Bacteria > Actinomycetota > Actinomycetes > Nanopelagicales > Nanopelagicaceae > QYPT01. The sequence goes on along the minus strand of CAYLYA010000023.1, from coordinate 2,443 downwards.
AATTGCTGACATGGCCGGCTTGGACGTTTATGTGGGCGCATATAAGAGTTTGTCAGAGGCTTACGGCGAAAGATTCTCTGCACCCAAAGCTCTCACAGAGAAGGTGGAGGCAGGCGAGTTTGGATTGAAAACTGGTGGCGGTTTCATCGGTTTGGATGTCGAGCAGAAAGATGCGATCGCTGCTTATCGGAATCGCGCATACGCTGCGTTGTCGCAACTTAAAAAGGATCTAGGTCCACCCCCAGGATTTCCGGCCAAATAGATTCAAATATTGTTAACAATTTCGTTATATAGATCCAGAACCTGAGTGGTGACTCAGTGCTCCAGTTTTGAATCTGCTTGTCCATAACATTTGAATAACGCAACAATTGCCGATGTAAGTGTCGAATTGAGCGTGAATAAGGATCTGATTGCCGGAAATGGTCGCAGAAATTGCATTACTGGTGGCATAAGGACCGTTTTCGACTTCCAGAAGTACCCTTTTAAGACTCTCATTTGGTGTTAACACTGAATTAACAGTACGTGATATCCGCAACAGTTTGGCTTGACGTATTGTTTTCTCTTGCTTACTATCCAACCACTCATTGGAGGTTCACCGTGAATTGTAAAGTAGCAGTGAACAGGCAATGTGAGCCATGTCCCTTAATCATGACGAAAACGGAGTACATGTGATGAGTTCAATGCAGACAGGAGATACTCGTGATGAGCGAGTGCTTGCTAGCGATGTGGCCGGTTTTGGTCGACATCTAGAACCTGGCAAACGTCCTGCATTGATTTTGGTTGACTTTGTAAAAGCATATTTTGAGCCGGGTGCTCAGTTGTACATGGGTCTTGATAGTTGCCTTCATTCAGCAGCGCGTTTGTTGAAGGCTGCACGTGATGCAGGAATTCTTATTGTGCACACACAGGTCTCTTATTCAGAAGGCGGCGTCGACGGCGGAGTTTTCTTTCATAAGATCGACGCTTTAAAACATTTTGTTGGCAAGGCACCACTCGGAGAAATAATGCCCGAAGTGAAACCCTTGCCGAGTGAAGTAGTAATCGTCAAACAATATGCGAGTTCATTCTTTGGCACATCACTGGCATCAACACTGCAAGCAAGTGGGATTGATACCTTGATAGTCACCGGAGTGAGTACAAGTGGATGCGTGCGCGCAACGGCTGTGGACGCGATTCAGCATGGTTACATTCCGTTGGTCTGTCGTGAAGCAGTCGGTGACAGGAACGATGGCCCACACGAAGCCAATCTTTTCGATCTACAAGCCAAATACGCAGAGGTGATGTCTGAAGCATCAATTCTTCAATATCTAGCCTCGCTCACAGAGAGTGCTAAGACCAAATGAGCCAAATCGAAGAGTCAGCAGTCAATGACGTGCCGCCAGTGATAAAAGGCAGCGTTTCTCGATTGGGACGACTTCCTCAGGTGACTCAGCGTCTTGAGCGGTATGGCGTGCTGTTCGCATGGATTGCTGTTGCCTTGCTCTTTTCGATTCTTCTGCCAAAGACTTTCCCAACTTGGCCAACTGTGCGACTTATCTTTGGCACGCAGACGGTGATTCTCTTTGCAACGATCGGTCTGATGTTCTCACTGGCAGTTGGAGAATTCGACCTTTCGATGGGCAGCATGGTGGGTTTTGGTGGATCGATGATGACCGTACTAAACGGTACAAATCACTGGCCTGCTTGGGCGGCAGTTGGTCTTACTCTGATCGTGAGTTTTCTCTTCGGGTGTATCAATGCCTTTCTGGCGGTTTACATAGGGGTCCAGTCGATCATCATCACCCTCGGTACTGGCACGTTGCTCGCTGGGCTGTCTTTGGCGATAACCGGGGGGAAAGTCGTCACGGGCATTTCAACGTCGCTTGTTGACTTCATTTCTACTCAATTTCTTGGCATTCCATTGCCTTTCTACTTCGCCGTTGTCCTCACCGTTGTGGCGTGGTTTATTTTGCAGCAGACCCCACTGGGACGTCGAATGATTTTCGTGCAGGAGAACCGTGAGGTCGCCCGACTTGCAGGTCTTAAGGTCAAGCGCATCAGAGCTGGTGGACTCATTGCGACTGCCACTATTGCTGGCTTTGCAGGAATGGTTCTTGCTGGAACAAACGGTGCAGCCAATCCGCAAGCAGGTTCGTACTATCTTTTGCCGGCATTCGCCGCGGCATTTCTTGGTTCGACAGCGATCATTCCTGGCCGGTTCAATGCAATTGGAACATTTGTAGCTGTTTACTTCTTAGTCACAGGCATCACAGGGTTGCAGTACCTGGGCTATGCCGGTTGGCCGGAGCAGGTCTTCTATGGAGGCTCTCTTGTTCTCGCAGTAACGATCAGCCATTTGGTAGGTAGACACCAGATCAAGGGCAACTAGTCCTACTGGCAAAAGCGAATAAACCTAGAGTTCCCGAAGTCATCGAGAACAATCCAAGGAGGAAGCAATGAGAAG
>CAYLYA010000022.1:18720-25929 GCA_964387855.1 uncultured Bifidobacterium sp. | reverse complement strand
AGATGAGGATCATCAGCCGAAAGAGCTTCCTCCATCTGGGCAAGGAGTTTGCGCTCGTGCTCTGACAGCGCCATGTGACCCTCCTTTGCTCACGATTGCACCGTGATTAGCCCACAATAGAACATCTGTCCCCTCATTGCACACTCAAATCTTTGGTGCTGAGCTGTCCTATTTCTCACTATCTCCTCGCATCAAACGTGCAGGTCGCACACTCCCAGGACCAAAGCGAGCCTGGGCGCGGTCTATGGCCCCCTCGGCCTCCCTCCAGCCTCTCTCACGGGAACCCAGAATCAACTGCTCTGGGGCCCGTGATTCGAGGTTCTCCAGAGCGACCCCGACAAGGCGCAATCGCGCGCGATCAAGGTGGAGTGCCAGAAAGAGTTTTTTCACCACTTCATATGTTTCATGCGTGCCATCGATAGCCAATGGCAAAGTCTTTGAGCGGTTTATCGTCGTGAAATCTGCATAACGCACCTTTATTGAGATCGTCTTGGCAAAAAGATTTCTCTCTCGAAGGCGACGGGTGGCTTTCTCGCTAAGACGCAGGAACTCTCGCAAAATTATTTCTGGATCATCAATGTCTCGTGCAAAGGTTTCGGCAGCACTAATGCTCTTATCGGGTTCATCCGTTACAACATCTCGATAATCACGTCCCCATGCCAATTCATAAAGTGATGACCCGTTGGCCTCCCCTAGCGCACGTATCAAAGTTGCGCGGGGCGTCTGTGCGACCTCTTCAACGGTACGCAATCCCAGACGTTCGAGTGCTTCAGTTGTTTTTGGTCCCACTCCCCATATAGCAGAGACAGGCAACGGATGAAGGAAATTAAGTATGCGATCTGCGGGAATTTCAAGCATGCCATCTGGCTTGCAACGACCTGATGCAAGTTTGGCAATAAACTTTGAAGGCGCAATCCCCACCGAACAAGTGATGCCTTCTTGAGCCTCCACTCTTGCGCGAATCGCTGTTGCAATCTGACGTCCGGTTCCGAGCAATCGTTTTGACCCCGTGACATCAAGAAATGCTTCATCAAGTGAGAGTGGCTCGACGTGCGGTGTATACGAATGGAAGATCTCCATTACGTGCTCGGAGACCTCGCTATAACGTCTGTGATCGGGTGTGATAAAAATTGCGTGTGGTGCCATGCGTTGGGCTCTTCCCACTGGCATTGCAGCGTGGATCCCAAAAGTACGCGCTTGGTAATTTGCCGACAGTACGACACCGCGCACTCCTGCCCCAACAACCACGGCCTTTCCCCTGAGCGAAGGGTCATCACGCTCGGCAACCGAGGCATAGAAGGCATCCATGTCCACATGAAGAATGGTCGCCGTACTCATATTACGAGCGTACTTCTACTTTGCGGGTGCTTTTCGTAAGCAGCATGGAGATCCCATGCCCCAGTTGCGCGCAACGAGACACCTCTTGGACCAGTGCGACGGACTTCTCCGCGCAGTAAAAATAGCCACGAACTAAAGAGAATGTCCGCGTAATTGCACTGGGCATCGTCGAAGAAAGTTGCGTCATTGCAACCGTACCCATCGTCGATGGTAAGAAAAATAACGCGCTTGCCCGAACAACCAGATCGTGCGGCTGGGTAGTGCCGTATTTAAGGGAGTAGGCGCTGCATGCGCGCAGATGGACGAACGTGCTCATCACAGAACCGTGATGCGCCAGGTGCCAGTGATCTCATCGCGTTCGATCTCAAAGGTAGTGAGGGCTCCAATGGGGGCCGCCTCGACTCTCCAGAGCGCGCGAGCCCCATCATCGGGGCGATAGATGCCATCGCTGATGCGATTCCACCATCCCCCTGCTTCACACCATCGTGAAAGAACGCTATGAATACGAAAACGCCTGCCTCGGAATGTGAACTCCACTGGGGTCGATCCATCAGCTAAGACTTCGTGGGTCTGGGTTACTTGGGCACGCCTGATGGCGGGAGCCCTTGATTCTTGGTCAGGAGTGGGTTCCTGGGCTGGGCTGGGGTTTTCGAACATATGTTCGAAAAATAGCCCCAAGTCCTGACAGGAGCAAGTCCTTACCTGTTACTTAGGCGTGATCTCCTGGATTAGAGCGCGGACCAGGGCCTCGATCTCATCTCGAATCGGGCGGATGGCCTCAAGTGTGCCCCCTGCCGGGTCGGCCAACTTCCAGTCCAGGTACCTCTTGCCGGGGAAATACGGGCAGGCATCCCCGCATCCCATCGTGATGACGACATCGCTATCTTGCACCGCTTCGGTGGTGAGCACTTTAGGGCTCGCTCCGAAGAGATCGATTCCTTTCTCTTTCATCGCCTCCACGACAACAGGATTGACTTCATTGGCCGGTTGCGTTCCTGCCGAGCGAACTTCAATCGCACCCTGTGAGAGATGGGCAAGAAAGGCCGCCGCCATTTGCGAACGACCAGCATTATGGACGCAGACAAAGAGCACGCTTGGCCTTCCCGGATTGGGATTTTGCAAAGTGGAATTGCTCATTGCGATATCTCCGGTTCCTTAAATAGAAAATGAGCGATACCAAGCCCTGCAGCTCCGCCCATCAACTGCGCAATGCAGAAAGCAAGAACGGAACCAATGGCAATGCCTGAGAAAGTATCACTCCAGGCACGAGCAAAGGTGACGGCAGGGTTAGCAAAGGATGTTGAGGAGGTGAAGAAATAAGCTGCGCCAATCCACAATGAGACCAGGAGCGCCGCAAGATTCCCCCTCCTCTGACGGTCCAATAGACCGATAATGAGAAGCAAGCCCGCAGTAGCGATCACTTCGCCGAGGAGAAGATGAATGCCTGACCTTGCATGATGGGATCTCAAGATCGCCGATTTATGAAACATCACATTGGCTGCCATGACCCCGAGCATCCCACCCGCGAATTGTGCGGCAATGTAGAGCATTACATGAGCTCGGCTCAACTTGGCGTAATAGAACTCCCCCAAGGAAACTACGGGGTTGAAATGTGCACCACTGATCGGCGCCAAGAGGGTGATCAGAACGAATAGGCAGAAGACGGTAGCCAAAGCATTTATAAGAAGCTGCACCCCCGCATCTCCACTGAGGTTCGTGGCCATAATGCCAGAACCCACCACCGTGGCGACCAGAAGCGCGGTGCCGACAAATTCAGCAACTACCCTGCGTGCGATCAAGGTCTAGCAGCAGGACGAGTCGCAGCAACAAGGATCGCAATTGCAGACCGTGCATTTTCCTGAACTGAACTCTGCCATGATTTCTCCAATCGATATTTGTCGATGTAAGGCTAACAAGACATATCGAAGAATGTCAATGTACGATGAACGAGTGGCACATACAATCGGGCTCACTCGATCGCCTCAGGATGTCGAGAAATTGGCCGAGCAGTTCAAAGCCCTCGGTGACGGCACCCGCCTATCGTTGATGATGGCCGTAGCTGCCGGCGAAAACGCAGAAGCCTGTGTCTGCGATCTGACTCCAGAGACCGGCCTTGCTCAAAGCACCGTGAGCCATCATCTCAAATTGCTTGTTGAGGCAGGATTGCTCACCCGCACACAACGAGGCAAGTGGGCTTTCTATGCACTTACAAAGGATGCGCAGAAACTTCTTAAGTAATTAGATGGGAATCGCGGAATTAGCGCAACGGACCATTGAGAGAAGTTGTATCAAATAGCAGCAAGTGGGCGTAACCAAAATTGCTTGCATGATCCACATCCGAACTTGCCGAAGCGCTCCCCGGGAGAGCAGAGATGAGGATCGTTGCAATCGAGATGAGAAGCATGATCAGGATGTTGTGAGGAGCGGTGACTTTCCTCGCAGGAATGTGGTCTGACGCGGTTTCAATCAATTGGATCATGATGCCTTCCGTTGACGTGGACAGGCACAACCTCTCCCTAACAAACAAATGCGACGAGTCCGCGAAATTGCTGATGCATAGAAGGGAAATGAATTCTTAATGAACTAGACTTACATCCTCATATATTGAAGGAGTTACATGAACGCCGTTTTGTTAGTCGGGCGCATACTTTTTGCCATCCTCTTCATACGTTCAGGGATTATGCACCTCACCAAACTTGAGACGATGACTGGTTATGCCAAGTACAAGAAAGTTCCAGCCGCGAAGTTCTTCGTGGCACTTACTGGCGTGGCAATCATCCTCGGTGGCATTTGGGTCGCACTTGGCATCTACGCCGACCTCGGAGCCCTCATCCTTGCGATTTTCGCTTTAGCTGCGGCTTTGCAGATGCACAACTACTGGGCCGAAACCTCTCCAGAAGGAAAGATGAACGAGTCTGTGGCCTTTTTCAAGGACCTAAGCCTTGCAGGTGCCGCCCTTGTTCTCTTCGTTCTGATTGGTCGCCATGCCGACATTGGTTGGCACATCACATCTCCGTTCTTCAATTTCAAATAAGTAATTAAGCGAGGGGCAGCCCTCATTCGGCAACGCACTTTGCAACAAGGGCCCGTGTACGGTGCGAAGGTGAATCTGAGCCTCCTTACCAAGACGATCAATACTTCTGGACACAGGCGGACAATCCCAAGCAAGTGGCTTTCCATCTTTGCTGTCAGCAGCGCGATAGTTGTCTACATCCTCATCATCTACGGCAGTCACGTACGAGTGACGGATTCGGGAATGGGTTGCCCCGATTGGCCTCTCTGCAAGGGCAGCATCGGTCCATTCCAGGGATTTCACGCTTTCATGGAACAGACCCATCGGTATCTAGCCGGAATCGTCTCTATCTTGGTTATTGTCACTTGGTACCTCGCGTCACGAATTCGAATCCGACGTGCCGCCATTAGGCCCGCACTCTTCACCGTGGGCATTGTTCTTATTCAGATCGTCCTTGGTGCCATCACGGTTTTTGAGAGCAATGGGGCGCCCACTGTTGCCGCGCATCTTCTGGCAGGGCTGGCACTGCTCGGCGGAGCAACCGTCACCGCAGTTGCATCGTTGATGGACAAACAAGATTCCACGCTCCCCCGACTTGGCTCCCTCGGATGGAGCGCGATTGGATCTGCGGCCCTTCTTTACCTCTCGGGCTCTCTCGTAGTCAACGCAGAAGCAGAGAAAGCATGTGCAAGTTTTCCTTTCTGCCCTTCAACACAACCCATGCATCTGGTCGTCCTGCATTTGCTTCACCGAAGCGTTGCGCTCATTGCGCTGGTTGCGCTGGTTGCCTTCGCGTTTCACGCATGGAGAAATTGGTCAAAAATACCTTATGCACGCCCACTCGCTGCCGTCATTATCGGATTGCTTATCGCAACGGCGACATTGGGAATCTTCAGCGCGCTACTCAAGGCTCCTGCGGATTTGCAAGATCTCCATCTTGCAGGGGCCGCAGCAGTTCTCGCTGTATCGGTAGCCCTTGCTAGCGTCGGCTGGTTGGCTGGGGCCGATAGTGCTAAGAATGAGACAGATGTAGATTTATCGTAGTTAAATCAACGGCTTCTCCAGGAGGTGAGCCATGATTTTTCACGATCGAACAATCGCTGGGCAAATGTTGGCCAAGAAATTGGGTTACCTCAAAGACCAAAAAATAGTCGTGCTTGGTTTGCCCAGAGGTGGTGTACCTGTAGCTTTTCAGGTCGCACAGGAATTAGATGCGCCCCTTGACGTCATCGTTGTACGCAAACTTGGGGTGCCCTACCAGCCGGAATTAGCAATGGGCGCCGTCGGTGAAGGCGGAGTTGTTATAAGGAATGAAGAAGTCATCCGTATGGCCAATATCGGGGCGGACGATTTTGCCAAGGCGCAGGCCCGTGAAAATGATGAGGTATCTAGCCGGTCGACGAGATTCCGTGAAGGTCGCTCTCCCATTTCACTCAAGTCGCGTATAGCCCTCATAGTCGATGACGGCATTGCAACAGGCTCCACTGCTCAAGCAGCTTGTGATGTCGCTCGCGCCCTCGGTGCAGAAAAGGTGATGCTCGCCGTACCCGTTGGTTCGAGGGAAGCCGTTTCTGCGTTGGCGTCCAAAGCTGATGAGGTCGTCTGCCTTGATATCCCAAACAATTTCTTCGCCGTTGGCGAATGGTATGAGGACTTTTCCCCGGTCAGCGATGAAGAAGTGGTCGAACTCTTAAGGAAGGGACACAAATGAATGTCAACATCTCCACGATAGACAATGAGGTCGGCGTCGTTGCTGGTCCACTCGTCCTCGCCGGGCATTTGAATGTTCCTGCCTCTGCTAAGGGAGTTGTCATATTTGCCCATGGCAGTGGGAGCAGTCGCAATAGCCCACGGAATATTGCCGTCGCACGCGAACTTAATGAAGCTGGACTTGGGACATTGCTTTTTGACTTACTAACAAAGGAGGAAGCGCTAGATCGAGACAATGTCTTCGACATCGAACTGTTGGCAAAGCGGCTGCTGGATGCAACGATCTGGCTGCGTCAGCAGAAAGGTTTCTCAAGCGTTCCTGTCGGATACTTCGGTGCGAGTACAGGAGCAGCAGCAGCACTTTGGGCGGCTGCGGATCCAAACTCACATATCGCGGCTGTCGTATCACGTGGCGGGCGCCCAGACATGGCAGGACCAAGACTTGCCAAAGTCCACGCTCCTACTCTCCTCATTGTTGGCGGTTTTGACGACGTCGTTATTGACCTTAATCAACAAGCACAAGCGCAATTAACATGCGAGAAACAACTGATCATCGTTCCCGGCGCGACCCATCTATTTGAAGAACCAGGAACCCTCGAAAAAGTTGCAGAGCTCGCAAGCGACTGGTTTCTGAAATATTTGGCGAACTAGACGATTATTGCTTCGCCAGATCGGTCTGGACGAGGTCGGCAGTTACGATGTAGCGCTTTGGCGCGTTCCCGATGTATCGAAATGGGTAACAAGTGCTCAGAGTAAGCACAGGAGAAGGGGTCGGCACAATCACAGTCCGATCATTAGCCTTCACAATTCTGAATTTCGTAACCATATAGGTGAACTCGCCTGCGGTGGTGCGCACTACAACCGGATCACCCAATGCGAGTTTTCCAAGGTTTGAGAAGACAGAATCCCTATGTCCGGCTAATACTGAGTTGTCCGATATACCCGGGAGCACACTTCGAACATAGTGCCCAACCCCGCGTTTGAGTTCTGCATCATCGGTACCTTCGATGATTGGAAGCTTCTGCTTTAGGCTTGGAAGATAAATCGTTCCAATAACATCGCCCACTTTTGGATAAGGCGTGTAAATGACAGCACGTGCGGCCACATCATTACTCGATTGAGGACCAGGTGAGTGCTCCAAAGGCGCT
>CAYLYA010000022.1:0-18620 GCA_964387855.1 uncultured Bifidobacterium sp. | reverse complement strand
GCGATGAAGTTGTAGGCAACTGCCCTCCAGTCTCGGTGGGCGTTACAACCGGAGTTGGAACTGGCGTGACTACCGGCGGAACGACTGTGGCAGCCGCTGCTGGCCAATCATTCTCGATTCTGGTGACCGTCACTTCTTCACCTGCTGCCAACGTGATGAAGCCATTGACGACGTTGGTTCCTGAATAACTTCCATAATATGTTACATGCCCATCAACGATTGGCACGTCATCTTCCGTGATCAGATAACTTCCAGGAGGCAACGAGAAAGTGGTGACGGTGTCAACACCTCCTACAAATGGACTGCCTGCAATTTCTTGCATCAAGTACCGGATATGCATGGTGAAGTCTGCGGGAACCGCAGTACCCCCATCATCATTGATGACTTTCACGGCCACATGTAGTGTCGCGTTTGCATCTGCTGCCGTAGAAGACGCTGGCGCCATGACAAGAAGAGCCAACGCGGCGACGCCTACTATGGACATTTTTCTGAGGAAATTGGATTGCTTCATGGTTGTTCGATTCTGTTTGATGTTGCAGTGGTTGGTCTCACGGACATCCCTCCGCACCTTCAAATTACGCTCACCTGATTTGATTGACAATGACGAAAAAAGTGACATGCGAACCCACGCTCGATCATGAGGGGTGTCTCTAATTATTACCCGTTCGATTTTCGCGATTTTCGCAAAAGTGGTAGCGTTAAAAGTTAATAGTTCAAAACCCCCGCGCCTGCCATTAGTACGTCGCCGCTATCACTGGCTTGAGCACTCAACGTCGCGATCCCTGTCCTGGATAAACTAGTCAAAGCCATCTAGTCGCAGTTGGACGTGCGTACAATCACCGAGTGGAACAAGTCCTAAAGAACGTCTCTGTTCAACGAGCAATGGCAGCCCTTGGATCTGCTGGGCTAAAGTCACAAATCAAGATTCTCTCCGACAGCGCTCGAAGTGCGAAGGAAGCCGCCGACGCCCTTGGAATTGAAGTTGGCCAAATCGCATCCTCAATTGTCTTTCGAATGCCTGATGACAAGCCCCTCCTAGTTATCACCAGCGGAAGACACCGTGTTGACACCGAACTTGTGGCACGTGCTCTCCACGTGGAAAAACTTCACCGCGCCGATGCCGACTTTGTGCGCATGTGGTCTGGTTACGCAATTGGCGGCGTCAGTCCCATCGGCTGGACTACGAACATAGCGGTTGTATTGATTGACATGGCACTAGATGACTATGAGGTCATCTGGGCTGCTGCAGGTCACCCCCATGCAGTCTTCCCGACTACTTTTGCTGAACTGTCTAGAGCAACTGGCGCGCAATCGATGATCATCGGCGAATAGGCTGATTTGTAGACGCAGGAATACACTCGATGCCATACTCGTCAGATGGTTGATGCTTCTGGACACACGGAGAAGATGGCGAATCTTTTCGACAAACTTTCAGATACATATGACGAGGTTGGCGTCGACTTCTTTCAACCGATTGCCGCGACACTCCTCGCTGCCATGCCCCCTCAAGAGGGAGAACGATGGCTTGATATCGGTTGCGGCCGCGGGGCAGTGCTGCTTCCGGTAGCTCAAGCCATCGGGCCACATGGCTTGGCGGTTGGAATCGACATATCGGGCGGAATGATTGAACATGCTCGCCGACTTGCATTGCACGCGAGCCTTAGAAATGTCGAGTGCGAAGTCGATGATGCTCAATCCCCTGCAACGGTACACGGACCATTTGACACCATCTCGTCCTCCCTTGTTTTGTTTTTTCTCGCTGACTCCCTCGGCGCATTGCGAAACTGGCTACCGCTTCTAAAACCTGAAGGAAGAATTGGTGTGACAACTTTTGGCGTGGTTGATTCACGCTGGGAAGAGGTCGATACAGTATTTCAACCCCACCTGCCACCGCAGATGAGAGACGCTCGAACATCTGGCAAAGAGGGGCCATTTGCCAACCATGAGGGCGTGGAGTTTCTTTTCCAGGAAGCCGGCTTCACGAATGTCAGAACCGAACTGGCGACCATAAATGTGCGCTTTAACGACGCTCAGCACTGGTACGACTTCACATGGTCTGTTGGCCAACGAATGATGTGGCTGGCAATTCCCGAGCATTTGCGCGCGGATGTGAGACGAGATGCAGAAGCAAGGCTGGCCAAGTTTGCCAACCCAGATGGCTCAATCGTGTTCACGCAAGAAATTCGCAACACTCTCGGGATCAGACCACGTGATTGACCGTTATGATCCTGCATTCAGCAATCCGATCGCATACGCCCGGAAGTCAAGCCATCCTTCTCATTCATGGAATGGGATCGGCCTCCACTGCTTGGCGACCTATCCTCGAAGAACTTGAATCCTCTTTCACGGTAGTAACCGTAGATCTACCAGGCCACGGTCTCACCCCCATGGTTGAGACACAACCGATGGATCCTATGGCGCTTGCCCACTCAGTATTCGCAACGATGGAATCACTTGGAATCGCGAAATTTCACGTAGTTGGAAATTCGCTAGGTGGATGGGTCGCACTCGAAATGGCCGCGATGAACCCACAAGCAGTAACCTCCGTTACCGGTCTTGCACCAGCAGGATTGTGGCTCAAACCTTTTATCGCCCGTTATCCCGGAACCGCCATAGCAAGGATCATGGCAAGCAGCCTTAGGGTCGTGTCCCCTCGTCTGCTCCACTATGAATGGGCGCGCAAGATTGGTTTTGAAAATGTCAGCCCTCGATGGCGCGATTTCTCTTACGACCTCTGTCTAGATGCCACCAACGCGATGGCGACCGCTGCGGGTTATTACCCCGCCTGGGACGCTCTGCTACAAAAGCGGTTCGACAAAGAAGTTCCAGAATCTATTCCCGTGACAGTGATATTTGGCGATTCAGATAGGACTTTGCCTGCGGCAACGTGCCAGGAGAGATCCCTTGTTCCCTCGCACGCTAAGTGGATGATCTTCTCGGAGTGCGGACATGCTCCCATGTGGGACCATCCATCAGAGGTTATCGAGGAAATTATTCTCACAACGGGAATACACAACTGATTCTCAACAAAGGCAGAACGCCCCTAATTCACAGAGATAGGGCAGACTAAGGACGTGTCCTTACGTCATTTCACCCCTCGTGGAAATCGACGAAGAGGGATCTCGTCGAGTGCGCAGAAAATCCTAGGAACGACGGTTGCTACTGCCATCATTCTTCAGATGCTTTACCCATTCACGCACGGACAGGCCCTCCAGTTCATTACTATCACAGCCATCTACGCGGGCGCTTTGGCGATGCTCTTTCATGCCTACTTCTCATTTGGACTCCGGTACGCGGCCACTTACCTCATATTGACCTTCGTCTTTGCGATGCTTATTGAACAAATTGGTGTCAGTACAGGCTGGCCTTACGGTGACCATTCCTTCGATCCCAGCCTCGGCGCAAAAATCTACGATATTCCGCTTGTGATTCCCTTTGTCTGGATCATGTTGGCGCATCCGATTCTCATAGCAGCAAGGCGCGTCACGCAACACTGGGCATTTCTTTACGGCGGCGCAATCATGATGGCATGGCATCTATTCATTGATCCCCAGATGGCTATCGCTCACCGTGTCATATGGACTTTCTCTGGAAGCCACGTACCTTTTGAAAGGGAATTGCCCTTTTCAAATCCTGCTGGATGGTTATTCATCGGTATGTTGCTCATCGCGGTTCTTCACTATGCACTTCCGAAGGAACGACGAAAACAAGGAGCCGAGTTCGCAGTTGTAGATATATTTCTAACTTGGACACTCCTGGCTGGAGTCATCGACAATGTATTCTTTTTCAAGCGCCCTGATATCGCAATCCTTGCCGGAGCAATATACGCGCTAGCTCTTGCGCCGTATTTCTTTTCTCGCTGGCTAGGTAAGCCAGAGGACTAGCGAGCATCGAACTATTTCTCTACCCCTAGGTTGAGGTAGATCTCTCGAGTGGCCGACGAACTGTTCATTGTGTAAAAATGCAGACCAGGAGCACCCGCATCTAGCAGTTCACGGCACATCTTCGTAGCAATTTCAATTCCCAAGGACATAACCGAGTTCGGGTCACCTTCGACCTTCGCAAACTTTTCGCGAATTGCCGACGGGATAGGTGTTCCACCTAGTTCAGCCATCCGTTCAAGTTGCCTTACATTGGTAACTGGCAATATCCCCGGGATTATCGGCATTGTGGAGCCGCGAGCAGCCAGCTTCTCCACCAATGAAGACCACTTCGAAACCTCAAAGAAGAATTGGGTTGTGGCAAAAGTTGCACCTAGGTGCTCCTTGCGAAGAAGCACATCAATGTCCTGTTCAAGATTGCCCTGCGAAGCAGGATGCCCATCAGGAAATGCAGCGACGCCGATTGTGAAATCCCCTCGAGCAGCCGCGAGTGCTACGAGTTCGTCGGCGTGGGTGAAGCCGCCTAGCGTGGGAATCCACGGGGCAGTCGGCCCTCCAACAGGATCACCGCGAAGGGCCAGGATGCTCTTGATGCCAGCATCGTGGTAGTGATCGAGAATCTCGCTAAGTTCATCTTCGGTGGAACCAACGCACGTTAAGTGGGCAACGGTCGGGATGTGCGTACGGCTGGTTATTTCCTCAGTGATTCGAATTGTCCGCTCACGTGTCGAGCCACCGGCTCCATAAGTCACTGAGATGAAATCTGGAGCAAGAGGTTCGAGAGCGGTCATGGCAGCCCAGAGGCGATCCTCTCCCGCAGCGTCCTTTGGGGGGAAAAATTCAAAGGAATACGTTCTCGCCATGACCTTCCTTTCGCTCATAATGAATAGTGACGGTACCGTAGCCATGTGAGCCTTGAACCGCAGTTCGCCTTGGCGGACATACGAATACGTGTGCAACGTGACCTTACTGATTTCCTTGCGGAACAGACACATTATCTAGGCGAGATCGGCACTGAACTCATTCCTGCTGCCGAGGCGATCAACGCTTTTCTCCTTGACGGTGGAAAACGTTTGCGCCCACTCTTTGCCTATTGCGGATATGTAAGCGCCGGGGGCAAAGACGACGCCGCAATTATACGTGCTATTTCCAGCCTGGAACTCCTTCAAGGTTGCGCCCTCATCCACGACGATCTTATGGATGGCTCGGACACGCGTCGGGGCAAACCGTCCATTCATCGCCTTTTTGAAGGCATCCATCAAGATGAGGAGCTCTCGGGGTCGCCCGCAAACTACGGCGCATCTGCAGCCATCCTGCTCGGCGATCTTGCCTTGGTGTGGGCCGACCAGATGCTTCACAATTCCGGGATAACAGACGCCCAACTCATTCGCACTCTTGCAATCTACGACGAGATGCGTGTTGAAATTATGGCTGGTCAATTTCTGGATATTCACGAACAAGCACTGGCCACACAGAGTGTTGCCCGTTCGCTCAAAATTGCCCGATACAAATCTGGCAAGTACACAGTTGAGCGTCCGTTGCACTTCGGTGCCAGTCTTGCTCTTCCATTCGGAGAGAAACGCAACAACTTCCTCGCAATGTTCTCGGAGTTTGGACTGCCTCTTGGAGAAGCCTTCCAACTTCGAGACGACCTCCTGGGCGTTTTCGGCGATCCGGCCCTCACAGGCAAACCCGCCGGCGATGATCTGCGCGAAGGCAAACGCACGGTTCTCATGGCGATGACCCAGGATCGAGCGAATGCGAAACAAGAGGCAGCGATTGCCCAACACTTTGGCGATCGCCACCTAGATTCCGAGGGCGTGGAGATCCTTCGCGCCATTATAACCGACACAGGCGCACGCGAACACGTCGAGGATCTCGTCGAGAAATTGACTCTCACCGCCCTCGATGCACTCAATCGTGATGAGATACCACAACCAGCACACGCGCTGCTCAGCGAACTTGCATCAATTGCCATAGGCAAGAATCCTTGAAGACTGCGCCAATCCTGAGAAAGACATGAAGCTAGTCACTGTAGTTGAAGATCTCCTCACCGGAGCGGCACGTTGTGGCAACACGCACGTCATCGCAATTGACGGACGAGCTGGAGCGGGAAAAACAACTCTTGCTAATGGTCTTTCCCTCGCTTTGAGCTTACAACGAGAAGTCACACTTATTCACCTCGACGAAATCTATGCGGGGTGGGATTTGGCGCTTACCCAAACTCTCACTGATTCACTTGCGCACATTCTGAAATCTATAGCCGCTGAAAGATCTACAACGGTGCCTATCTACGACTGGCACTCTGGAGAATTTAACTCCGACCGTGAGATATCTCCGTGCGATCTCATCATTATCGAAGGAGTGGGAAGCGCTCAACGAGTCGTCCGCGAAATGGCCACAGCCTCCATATGGATTGATATCGACCGACAAGCCGGCCTCAAACGGGTTCTTGATCGTGATGGACTCGCAATTGAAGAACAGATGAATCTCTGGCAGATCCGAGAGGAAGCGCACTTCCTAACGGACGCAACCCGAGAGAACGCTGACTTCATCCTCTCAACCCTCTAGAAGGCAGCGCGTCTAGCCAACCATCACCGTCGAGGTTGCATAAGATTTTGATGTGTCGGATCTAACTGGAGAACTCATCGACGGCCGCTATGAGCTCCTGCACCAAATTGCCACTGGAGGCATGGCAACGATATACGTAGCCCTTGACACCAGACTGGATCGAAAAGTTGCAGTCAAGATCATGCATCCGCATCTAGCAAACGATGAAAAATTCATTAGCCGATTTATTCGCGAGGCCAAAGCGGCCGCGGCCTTATCGCATCCAAATATCGTTACTGTCCAAGACCAAGGCTGGAATCAAGGCGGCACTCCCGCCGTATTTCTCGTTATGGAGTTGGTCGAAGGTCACACGCTAAGGGATTACCTCTTCGAGCAAGGAGCCCTTTCCCCATCTGAGGTCGTGCAGTATCTGATGCCAGTCCTCAGCGCACTAGATGCGGCACACAAAATTGGGATAGTGCATCGCGACCTCAAGCCGGAAAATATCCTTATCTCCACGACAGGGCGGGTGAAGGTGGCCGATTTTGGTCTGGCCCATGGAGAACTTATCGGCCATACCTTGACAGCTGAATCAAGTGTGATCCTTGGAAGCGTTTCATATCTCTCCCCTGAACAAGTCCAACGAGGCGTCGCGGATTCACGTAGTGATGTCTATTCGATCGGAATAGTCGCATTTGAATTGCTTACGGGAGAAAAACCCTTTTCAGGGGATTCACCAATCAACATTGCATACAGGCATGTCAACGATCGAGTTCCGGCTCCATCCACTCTGGTGCCAGGAATCCCCGAGTCTCTGGACGCTCTCGTACTTCGCGCCACCAGTATCAATCCTGATGACCGCCCGAGAAATGCTGGAGAGTTACTTGAACAGATGCGCGCAATACAAATAGAGCTAGATCCCAAGCGAAACCAACTCAGTCTTGAATTGGATTTGCCGCCGATAAAATTCCGAGAAAAATCTCGCAATTCAAAGCGAGTTTCGCCTCCGCAAAAATCAATCTCATCTGGCACAGTGTTGCCCATGAAATCGGATAAGAGCGATAAGACCCCCCGTGAAAAATCCACGCAGAATGTCCGCAGTACCAAGCGCCGGACAAGTGCTCGGGTTCGCAGGAATCGGTGGATTGCGGCTCTCGTGACCTTGGCTGTAGCGGGCGGCACCTGGTACGCATTCGCGGGAACGGGAAACAAGGTTCTGGTTCAATCAGTGGTTGGACAGACCGTTGCCCAAGCAAAGTCGATTCTGGAACCACTTGGACTTCATTCCAAGGTCACAGAACAAGTATTCAGCGAAATCGTCGACCAAGGAAAGATTATCTCCTCGGATCCAAGCGGCGGCGGTCGTATAAAATCGGGCGGGACCGTCTCCCTCGTCGTATCGAAAGGACCTGAACGATTTTCGGTTCCTGCACTTAAAGGATT
Organism: uncultured Bifidobacterium sp.; assembly: GCA_964387855.1. Lineage (GTDB taxonomy): Bacteria > Actinomycetota > Actinomycetes > Nanopelagicales > Nanopelagicaceae > QYPT01. The sequence goes on along the minus strand of CAYLYA010000022.1, from coordinate 10,746 downwards.
GACACAAGATGCAGCAACTTCACTGTTACAAAAGAATTCGCTCGCTGTTGGTAGCATCACCGAGACGTATAACCCGTCCGTCGTTCTAGGCTCTGTGATCGGCACTGATCCAACTGTAGGAACTTCCGTTAAGCGCCACACCACGATCAATCTTGTAGTTAGCAAAGGGCCAGAACTTCTTGTATTGAATTCATACGTTGGCAAAAGCGGGGATCAAGCCCTTACCGAACTCACCAACTCAGGCTTTGTTGCGTCAACTACTTACGCATATAGCGACACAGTGGCGATCGGCGCAGTAATGAGTCAAACTCCCGATGGAACGGGCGGAACTGCACCCAAGGGAACTAAGATCGCCCTCGTCGTCTCACAGGGTAGCGAATCTGTCTTCGTTCCCAACGTCTATTCATTTACGCAGGCCAGAGCCACGGCAATGCTTCAGGATCTAGATCTCGTCGTAAGCGTCAAAAAGATCGGCACGCGCGCCGTCAAGACCGTCACCGATATCTCTCCTAAAGTTGGCACCCAAGTTAAACGTGGCAGCACGGTGACCATCACAGTAGGGTAGGCAAATGTCACACCCTCGCATCGGCGCTCATGTACCCACAAGCGGAGGCATGGCGAAACGGTCCATCGCCTATGCCCAAACAATCAAAGCTGAGGCAATTCAAGTCTTCGCCTCAAACCCCCGAGGTTGGGCCATGCCTGAGGCAAATCGGGAAGCCGACGATGCCTTTCGATCAAAGGCAGGCGAAATCGATCTTGCGACCTACGTTCATGCCCCGTATCTGATCAACCTTGGGTCTCCTACGGTCTCGACCTACGAAAACTCCCTTGCGTCAACCAAGTACTCGCTGCAACGTGGGGCAGATATCGGCGCTCTTGGCGTGGTGATCCACACCGGTTCTGCCGTAGATGTCGATCATGTCGCAAATGCTTGGAAACAGATTCATAACGGCATGATGCCAATTCTTGAAGCCTTGCCCGATGATTCACCGTCGTTGCTTCTTGAACCAACCGCTGGTCAGGGCCAATCCTTGGTGAAAAGACTTGAAGACCTGGTGAATTACCTGGATGCGCTCGAACACCATCCTAAAGTTGGCATCTGCCTTGATACCTGTCACGTTTTCGCAGCCGGTCATGACATCAAGAAAAAGGGCGGAATGACCGAGACGCTAAATCTCCTCGTTTCGATTGCCGGGCTCGAGCGCTTTCAATTAATCCATGCAAACGACTCAATGGACGTTTGTGGTGCGCTTAAGGACCGACATCAAAATATCGGCGATGGAGAAATCGGCGTCGATCCATTCAAAGAACTCCTAGCGCATCCTGCGGTTGCCAATGCTCCTCTCATCCTTGAAACCCCGGGCCAAGAACCAGAACACGGCAAGGAAGTGGCGCTGCTCAAGAAATTCCGCGGATAGAAAAATGCGTCTGAGGTTAGCTCCATTTGCCCTGCTTTCAGTCGCTGCAATGTGGGGCGCGGCCTTCGTACTTATGAAGGATGCGATCAAACGTCAGGACGTCAATAGTTTCCTCTTCACACGTTTTGCCGTTGCTGCGGTCGTCATGATTCTTCTAAAGCCAAAAGTGGTGAAGCTTTTCACGAGGGACTTGCTCACTAAGGGATTTATCGCCGGTTGTTTCCTTGGCTCGGGATACATCCTCCAGACTTTGGGATTAGCCAGGACCACCGCGGCAATTACAGGTTTCGTTACGGGCATGTACGTCATTGCTACCCCCCTCATCGCGGCGCTGGTCCTACATCAGCGGATTTCAAGGAGAACATGGACCTATGTGCTGATTGCCACCACGGGCCTAGCACTCCTTTCTCTCCACGGATGGTCTGTTGGCGTCGGGGAGCTCCTTGTTCTGTGCAGCGCAATAGCATTCGCCTCTCACATCATCGCCTTGGGTCAATGGAGCAGCGGTCGTGACGCATATGGGCTAACAGTGATTCAACTGGCCACTTGCGCCGCTCTTGCCGGTCTTGCCTCTCTAAAATCTGGCTACCATGCGCCGCCTGATCGAGGAGTTTGGGGAGTGGTCGTCTTCACAGCCATATTTGCGACAGCGATAGCCTTCATTATTCAAACGTGGTCGCAGGCTCATATGACATCGACCAAAGTGGCCGTCATCTTGACGATGGAGGTGGTCTTCGCGGCCATTTTCGCAGTCATTTTCGGTGGTGAGACGCTCACTTTGCAAATCGCGCTCGGTGGCGCACTCGTCGTCGGGGCCATGTACATGATCGTGTTACAGGAAGCGTGAGAGGATAATTCCATGCGAGTAGATCTTCGTTCTGACACAGTCACGGTCCCATCCAATGCAATGCGCGAGATTATGGCGCAAGCGCCAGTCGGTGATGACGTTTATGGTGAAGATGTCACCGCAAACTCTCTTGAAGAAAGAGTTGCCGCGCTTTTCGGAAAAGAAGCCGGAGTGTTCACCCCATCAGGATCTCTCGCCAACCAACTCGCCATTCGGATGCTTGTCTCCCCCGGCGAAGAGCTCATAGCAGAAACCAATTCTCACATCGTAAGAGCTGAACTCGGTGCCGCTGCAGCTTTCAGTGGAATCACAACTCGCACATGGCCAGCCCAACGCGGATTGCTCAACGCCGATGACCCGATGGAGATTGCTCGTCCATCATCAGGCCCGTATCTTGTTTCGACCACGGCGATTGCCGTGGAGAACACCCACAACTTTGGCGGCGGGACTGTTCAGCCAATCGATGAAATCGCAAGGCTGCACCTTGAAGCTAAAAATGTCGGAATCGCTCTTCATCTCGACGGCGCAAGGATCTGGAACGCACATACCGCCAGCGGCGTCGCACTCGCGGAGTACGCGAAGTACTTCGACACGGTCAGCGTGTGCTTCTCTAAAGGCCTCGGGGCGCCCGTTGGCTCGATGATGCTTTCAACAAAGGAGCGGGTGGCGAAAGCACGAGTCTGGCGAAAGCGCTACGGAGCCGGAATGCGCCAGATAGGTATGCTCGCGGCAGCAGCGCACTACGCACTCGATTCCAACCTTCCGCTCCTCTCGCAAGACCATCGACGTGCAAAGTTCATTGCAGAAAAGTGTCACGAAATTGCACCATCAGTCATAAATCCATCTCACGTTGATACCAACATCGTGGGCCTTGATCTTTCGCAAGTGCCACTATCGGCGGCCGAATTTGCTCAAATGGTAAAAGACGAAGGCGTTCTCATTAGTTCATTAGGTCCAAAATTCGCACGTCTTGTTACTCATCTCGATATCGACGACGCCGCCATGAAATACGCGGCAGAAGTGATTACATCGGCGCTAAAGCGCGCCCTCGTGTCTCAATAACCACTCTTTGGCGTCTAGCCCGTACGCGTAGTTTCCAAGAGCACCGCCTGTTTTCACCACACGATGGCATGGAACCACAACTACGATGGCATTTTTCGCGCACGCAGTTCCGGCTGCCCTTACCGCTGCAGGAGAACCGGCTCGTTGCGCCAAATCCGCATACGAGAGAACCTTGCCGGCTTTGATCTTGCGCATGGCCTTCCATGCGGCTTGAGAGAAATGTGCTCCTGGTTGTCTCACAGCAATTGCGTTGATGGCCTCAACATCGCCGTCAAAGTAGTCTTCAACAAGATCTGAAATAACTGGTATCCGCTTGACCCGGTCTATACCTCTTTGTACATCAGCATCATCGAGTGAACTGAGCAATCCATCGTAAGTGCCAAAATTGGCACCTAACAACACGTGCTCATCTGCCATCAGATGTATCGTGCCAATCGGAGTCTTAGTTGACGTATATAACAAAGTCACTGAGCCAGATTAGCGATCGCGAAGCATCTCCGCTACGAGAAAAGCGAGCTCAAGGGATTGGGCATGATTGAGGCGCGGATCGCACGCTGTTTCATATCGGGTGGAGAGGTCGTCGTGGGAGATCTGCTCTCCCCCTCCGACGCACTCAGTCACATCATCACCAGTGAGTTCAATGTGGATTCCGCCTGGATGCGTCCCTAGAGACTTGTGCACCTCGAAGAAGCCTTTGACCTCATCTAGAACATCATCAAATCGGCGTGTCTTGTAGCCGCTTGGAGCCTCATAGGTGTTGCCGTGCATCGGATCGCATACCCACAGAACCTGTGCGCCTGACTTGGTCACACCATCTACAAGGGCTGGCAAGGCTTCTCGTATTTTTCCAGCGCCCATGCGCGTAATGAAGGTAAGACGTCCAGGTTCTCGATCTGGGTCCAATTTGTCTATGAGTGCGAGCGCATCCTCGACCGTGGATTTTGGCCCGAGTTTTACGCCAATTGGATTGCGAATCTTGGATGCAAAGTCGACATGTGCCCCATCCAATTGACGGGTACGCTCGCCAATCCAGACAAAATGGGCAGAGACGTCGTAAGGCAATTGTGTTCGAGAATCGATGCGGGTGAGCGCCTTCTCGTACTCCATGATGAGCGCCTCATGGCTGGCGAAGAATTCAACAGTCTTGAACGCGGCAGGGTCCACGCCGGCTGAGCGCATGAAGGCCAAGGCTCGACCGATTTCATTGGCCATCTCTTCATAGCGCATGCCGACAGAGGAATCCCGAATGAAACCCTTGTTCCATTCGTGGACTTGGCGCAGGTCTGCAAAGCCACCCTGAGTAAAGGCACGCACAAGGTTCAAGGTCGCAGCCGATGTGTTGTAGACCTTCAACAGCCTTTGAGGGTCAGGGGTTCTAGCCGCAGATGTGAATTCCAAGTCATTGACTGCATCGCCACGATATGCGGGCAGGGTGACGTCTCCGCGTGTTTCAAGATCATTGGACCGAGGCTTGGCAAACTGGCCAGCCATCCTTCCCACTTTTATAACAGGCAGACTGGAGTAGTACTGGAGAACTGCGGCCATCTGCAGAATGGTCTTGATCCGATTTCGGATCGAATCTGCAGTGGCTGCAGCAAAAGTCTCCGCACAATCCCCACCTTGGAGCCAGAATGCCTTGCCCGCCGCAGCATCTGCGATGCGAGCCTTGAGGTTGTCACATTCACCAGCGAAAACCAAAGGAGGGTAGGACTTGAGTTCAGCCAGCGCTGCCGTTACGGCAGGACCTTCAGTGCCACCTGGCCATGTCGGTTGCTGAGCTGCAACAAGGCCAGGGGCAAAGAGGGAATCCAAGGTGGTCATAGTTTCCTAGCGTAGAGAATGAATAGATGATCGCGACGTACGATTATCCGAAGAAGACCTCTGCCTCCTTGTAGAGAGAAGGATCGACAAGCTTCAACTTTTCAGTGGCTGAGACTAGTGGCACACGGACGATATCGGTGCCATGCAGAGCGACCATCTTGCCCCAGTCACCTTCGTGGGCAGCGGTGATCGCGTGAAGGCCAAATCGGGTAGCGAGGACACGATCAAATGCCGTTGGCGTGCCACCACGCTGAATGTGACCCAGCACCGTGCTTCGAGCCTCTTTGCCGGTTCGCGCCTCAATCTCTTGAGCAAGCCACTCGCCGATACCGGAGAGCTTCACATGTCCAAAGGCATCCAGGGCCTGGTCCTTGACCATCATGTCGCCATCTTGAGGAATTGCACCCTCGGCGACCACGATGATGGGTGAGTAGTTAACCTTAAATCGTGACTCGACCCATTCGCAGACCTGATCAAGGGAGAATTTTTTCTCTGGGATCAAGATGCATGCGGCACCGCCTGCCAGACCTGAGTGCAACGCGATCCACCCAGCGTGTCGTCCCATAACCTCCACGACCAAAGCACGATGGTGGGATTCGGCCGTTGTGTGGAGGCGGTCAATTGCTTCCATGGCAATGTTCACGGCCGTGTCAAAACCAAAGGTGTAGTCGGTGTTGTTGAGGTCGTTATCGATCGTCTTTGGAACCCCGACCACCTTCACACCAAGGGCATCAAGCTTGGTCGCAACTCCGAGGGTGTCTTCCCCGCCAATAGCAATCAATGCATCCACGCCAGTTTTTGCAAGATTCTCTTTGATCCGATCTATCCCACCCTCGATCTTGAAAGGGTTGGTTCGAGAGGATCCCAAAATTGTTCCACCGCGAGGCAAGATTCCACGCGTTGCCGCGATATCAAGGGGCATGGTCAGTCCCTCAAGTGGTCCACGCCATCCATCGCGAAATCCAACAAATTCATGACCGTACTCTTTAACGCCCTTTCGGACGATCGCACGAATTACAGCATTTAGACCTGGGCAATCTCCGCCACCGGTTAGGACACCAATACGCATCGCATCTACTCCAACGCTCGAATTAGGAATTGGGCATTTTCAGCCCGTAAAGGGTCAACGCTGACACCGCAAAGTCTAGCCTCTACTCCCTGGACCATTAGCCCCGCAGATGAAGATTGCATCACTCAAAGGCCTTCTGGTAAGAACTCTCATGGCCCTAGCATCGGAAATCGAGCAATATCTGGCAGATCGAGCCGCGACCGGAGCCCCTGAGGTGTGGCAGGCCCCACTTGATTCGCTTCGAGCAGGCTCATACGGGCGCATTGCCACCGCCGGTGTTCCAATGAAAATCTTCTCGATCAAGGATCGCTACATTCCGGGCCCGACCGCCGATTTGCATATTCGCATCTACCGACCGAGCGCGCAAGGCAACCTTCCGGCACTCGTGTACTTCCACGGCGGAGGGTGGGTTCTAAACTTCCTGGATATCTACGAAGCCGAATTGTGCGCCCTGGCCAACAAGAGCGGATCGGTCATTGTCGCAGTCAATTACCAGAAAGCACCCGAGCACCCGTTCCCGATTCCATTTGATGACTGCTACGCCACGACTCTATGGGTTCATCAAAACGCGAATTCGCTCAGTATCGACCCCAACAAAATCGGAGTCGGCGGCGAAAGCGCCGGGGGCAACTTGGCAGCAGCGGTCGCCCTCAAGAACCGCGACCTCAAGGCGATGAATATTGCCTACCAACTTCTCATCAACCCGTGCAACGAGAGAGATTTCGACACCTCCTCTTACCTGAGGTATGCATCAGGCTACGGACTTACACGCCAAGGAATGCAGTGGTTCTGGCAGCAATATCTACAGGGAGATAACCACGATCAAGATCCTTATGCGTGTCCGTCAACTGCCGAGGATTTCTCGAACCTACCTACCGCAATCATTGTGACTGCCGAATGCGATCCCTTGAAAGACGATGGAATCAAATACAATCGACTACTACATCAGGCGGGCGTGAGGACCTTTTACAAAGAGTACAAAGGCATGATCCACGGATTTGCAAATCTCGGGGCAATCACGCCTGTTGCAGCAATTGCCCTTGAAGACTGTGCAGAGACTATTAAAACGATTAATTCTTAAGCAGTAACGCGTACACCTTTGCCCACGATGACTATTCCCCCCGGCGAAACCGTGAAGCGCTCGCGGTCGCGTTCAAGATCTACCCCTATTTGCGCACCCGGTTCGACGACAACATTCTTGTCCAAGATTGCCCTGCGAACTACAGCTCGGTCTCCAATCTTTACTGATGGCATCAGGACCGAACCGTCAACGAAAGCACCACCTGACACCACTACATCGTATGAAGCCACCGTGCGGTTCAAATGCCCACCCGCAATGATCGAACCAGCACCAACGATTGAGTCTTGGGCGATGCCGCCCTCGCTGAACTTCGCCGGCGGAAGTGAGGGCGGATTGGTCAATAACGGCCATTCGCGGTTGTACAAATTGAAGATTGGATGGACTGAGACGAGATCCATATGAGCGTCAAAGTAGGCATCAATGGAACCCACGTCTCTCCAGTAACCCTTGTCGCGATCCGTCGCACCAGGCACAACATTGTCTGCAAAGTCGTAGACCTTGGCCGAGCCGTTACGAGTAAGCATCGGAATGATGTTGGTGCCGAGGTCGTGGCGACTCTCGAGATCTTCTGAATCCAGAATCAAAGCCTCTTCCATCACATCACGGCGGAAGATGTAGTTGCCCATAGAGACCAGGCACATGTCCGGGTTGCCCGGCATGGCAGGAGGGTTCGAGGGCTTCTCATGAAAAGCTTTTATGGTGACCCCGTCATCGGCGAGCTCGATAACGCCGAACTCGCTTGCCTCAGAGCGTGGAACTCGAATTGCAGCCACCGTTACTCCAGCGCCAGTGTTGAGATGCTGGTCGAACATCTGACTCGGATCCATTCGGTACACGTGGTCGGCGCCAAACACCAAAATGTGCTTGGGATCCTCGTCGTGAATCAAATTGAAATTCTGCAAGATCGCATCAGCGCTTCCCGTGTACCACCGAGGTCCGAGGCGTTGCTGCGCAGGAACGGGAGTAATGAAGTTTCCTAAAAGGGTGGACATGCGCCACGTTGTCGTTATGTGCTTGTCGAGCGAGTGCGACTTGTACTGCGTGAGTACCGCAATTTTCAACATTCGTGCGTTGACCAAATTGGAGAGGACAAAATCCACTAACCGATATGAGCCCCCAAAGGGAACCGCGGGCTTAGCCCGATCGGCCGTAAGAGGCATAAGACGCTTTCCCTCGCCACCTGCAAGGACAATTCCTAATAGGAGGTCGCGTCGCATGGCGTAACGATAGCCTTCTCCTTGCATGCCGCCTAGACCTTGACTTTTTGCATAAGGAGATGTGATGAAGCCGATACAGGTTGGATTGGTTACGAAAGAGTGGCCACCACATGTGTACGGTGGCGCTGGCGTTCATGTAGTCCAATTGGCAGAGGCCCTTCGCAAGAGACCAGAAATTTCACTCACTGTTCATTGTTTTGGAGACAAGCGGAAAGATGCAATTAACTATCCGACTCCTATCGACTTTGTACGCTCCAATCCAGCCATTGCTGCGGTGGCCACAGATTTGGCGATCGCAGAAGCGCTTGCCGATGCCGATGTAGTACACACCCACACGTGGTATGCGAACATGGCCGGCCATGTTGCGTCGCTGATACACGGCATCCCCCACATCATGAGCGGTCACTCTTTGGAACCTTTGAGACCGTGGAAAGCCGACCAACTTGGTGGCGGCTATCGACTCTCCTCATGGGTTGAGAAGACAGCAATCGAAAGTGCAGCGGCCGTGATCGCCGTCAGTGATGCAATGCGCGCAGACATCCTCTCTGCTTACCCCAATGTTGATCCCGCGAGAGTACATACGATTCGCAATGGTGTTGATACAGATAATTTCTCGCCCAACCACGATCGGAGCGTTCTTTCGAAATACGGAATAACAGGGCGGTATGCGCTCTTTGTGGGACGGATTACTCGACAGAAGGGATTGGCTCACCTCCTTCGTGCATGGAAGGCGGTTCCTAGCGAATACGGATTAGTCATCGCGGCGGGCAGTCCCGATGAACCAGGAATTGGCCAGGAGATTTCAGCACTCATTGAGGATTTGCAGCGCACGCGCTCAAATGTCTGGTGGATACAAGAGATGCTGCCGCACCACGAACTTACTGCAGTTCTCACCGCCGCAGATCTCTTCGTCTGTCCCTCGATCTACGAACCCCTAGGAATCGTCAACCTTGAAGCGATGGGGTGCGCCACTGCAGTTCTCGGATCGGCAGTCGGGGGCATCCCTGAAGTTGTTGCACATGGAGTCACGGGCGAATTGATTGAGTATTCGATCAAGCACGAGAAATTCGAAACCGATCTTCGCCAGGCCATCATAAAACTCATGGGAAATCCAGAACTTCTCGTGAAGTACGGCATTGCCGGTCGAGCGCGAGCCCAGTCTGAGTTTGGATGGGATGCAGTCGCCGCGACCACCTCTGCGCTCTATTCAAAAGTACTATCACACTAGAAGAGATACTTAATGACAAAGAAAAGTTGGTCGCTCTTTATCGCAGTCGGAATCCTTTGGGGCATCCCTTACCTCTTGATTAGAGTGGCGGTTCGCGATTTGAGCCCTGCGATGGTTGTGTTTTCTCGTGTGTTAATTGGGGCACTTATCCTTGTACCGCTCGCGGTGCGCCAAAAATCTTTTCTCCCCGCCCTTCGCAACTTTAAATATATTTTTGCATACGCAGCCGTCGAGATCATGGGTCCATGGTTTCTTATCACTAAGGCTGAAATGAAAATATCTTCGGGGCTGGCCGGTCTTCTTGTTGCCACTGTTCCGATTTGGGCAACCATTTACGCGTCCATGACGGGCGACAAGACCGTTTGGCACCGCAAAAGATTGCTTGGACTCGTAGTGGGCTTCGTGGGACTTGTAGCAGTCGTGGGGATAGAAAGCCTGTCGGGAAAAAATTCACTTTGGGCAATATTCTCAATTCTTATCGCGGCGGTGGGTTATGCCTTGGCGCCAAATATGATCATGAAGAAACTCCCACATGTTTCAGGGCTTGCGATCAACGCCCTTGCAATGACAATGACAGCAGTTGTTTATGCCCCCTTTGCGATCCTTCAATGGCCGCAAGGGCAGATATCTCGAGATTCACTTCTTTCCGTTATTGCGCTGGGAATCTTCCCGACCGCCATGGCATTCGTTGTCTTTTTTGCCGTTCTAAGAGAAATAGGTCCTGCTCGCGCATCTCTCGTGACTTATCTCAATACAGCCTTCGCCGTGGTGTTGGGAGTTCTCATTCTCTCCGAGCCACTAACGCTCGGGATTCTCATTGGCTTGCCTATGGTGTTGATCGGTTCGTATCTCGCTAGCAAGAAACCCACGCACCGCACGGAATAGACCTTCAGAAATTGCTCGGTGACTCCTGAAGGTCAATTCCGTGCGAAACCAAGTACTGCATTTTGATCGCGCCCTTGGATTCAGCAAGCCCGGGAAAAAACGTGAACCCAAGGAC
>CAYLYA010000021.1:0-27875 GCA_964387855.1 uncultured Bifidobacterium sp. | reverse complement strand
CTACGATCGCGTTCTTTCAGATCTTGCGCATCAAAATACTTCTATTGGCGGATAGTACGTATGGCGAATATCAACCCGCGGATTACGCTTGAAGAGTTCTTTGAATCCCATGACTTAGATTACGAACGCAAGGATGTTGATACCTTCCTTGTCACATTGCCTGGTGAAAAGAAGCTTCAGACACATTGCGCATTGGTGGTTGGCGACCATTCGTTGAGTATTAATGCATTCATGATCCGCAAGCCCGATGAGAATGAAGGCAAAGTCTTCGAATGGTGTCTCAAAAAGAACGCATCAATGTACGGGGTGGCCTTCGCGCTCAATGAACTTGGTGATTTGTATCTGGTCGGGCGGTTGCCATTGATAGCCGTAACAAACCAGGAAATTGATCGACTGCTTGGCTCGATTTTGCAGTATTCAGACTCGTCATTTAATCAACTCTTGGAATTGGGATTCGCATCTTCAATTCGACGAGAGTGGGCCTGGCGAATTTCTCGGGGAGAGTCGCTGGCCAACTTGAAGGCATTCGAGCATTTGATATGAGAAGGTCAATGTTGGCAAAATAGCCCTATGACACACACATTGATTCTGCTTCGCCATGGTGAAAGTGAATGGAACGCCAAGAACCTCTTTACTGGATGGGTTGACGTACGCCTTTCTAAACTAGGTGAGAGCGAAGCAAGTAAAGCGGGGGCACTGCTTACTGCTCGGGGCTTGCTCCCAGATGTTGTGCATACTTCGTTATTACGTCGAGCCATTGCAACTTCGCAAATGGCATTGGATGCCTGCGACCGTCATTGGATTCCAGTGCGCCGATCATGGCGTTTGAATGAGCGTCACTATGGCGCGCTCCAAGGCAAAGACAAGCGCGAGACTTTGGAGAAGTACGGAGAAGAGCAATTTAAATTGTGGCGACGTTCCTACGATGTTCCGCCACCGCCCATCGATGATGCTGATCCGTACAGTCAGTCGGGAGATCCTCGCTACGCAGATTTGGGCGATGAGATGCCACGTACCGAATGCCTTAAGGATGTTGTAAGTCGCATGCTTCCGTACTGGAGTGATTCGATCGTCCCTGACTTGCATGCCGGGAAGGTGGTTTTGGTGGGCGCCCACGGTAACTCGCTGCGTGCGCTTGTGAAGCATCTGGATGGAATATCGGATGCCGACATTTCAGAATTGAATATCCCAACGGGAATTCCGCTTCTTTACGAACTGGACGAGAAGATGGCGCCAATTCGCAAGGGCGGAGAATATCTGGATCCCCAAGCAGCTAAGGCTGCTATCGACGCTGTGGCAAATCAGGGCAAACGCTAAAGCGAATCGTCCTTCTCGGACGCGTACTCGCCGGTGACGAGGAAGTAGACGCGGCGCGCTACTGAGACTGCATGGTCGGCGCAGCGCTCGTAGTACCTGCCGAGCAGGGTCATGTCGATCGCGGTCTCAGTTCCATGCGGCCATGCATCATCTAGCAAGGTCACGAAAAGTTTGCGGTGCAACTTGTCCATTTCGTCGTCGTCGATCTCAAGTTCGACAGCAGACTGCAGATCGTGGGTTTCAATTACGAGGGTGGTCTTGTCGATGATGCGCTTGGCAACATTTCCCATTTCCTGGATAGTAGGGGCCAACTCCGGTGGGACCGCTTTCTCGGGGTAGCGCATGCGAGCAATTTTGGCGATGTGGTGGCCCATGTCTCCCATGCGTTCGATGTCAGCGCTCATTCGAAGCGAGGTGACGAGCATCCGAAGGTCACCGGCGACAGGTTGCTGTCTGGCGAGGAGATTCAATGTCTTGGCGTCGAGGTCGTGCTGCATTGTGTCGATGAAGTCGTCATCGGAAATCACTTGCTCGGCCAACTGCAGGTCTGCGGTGAGCAGGGCGGTTGTGGCAAGCTCCATCGATCGGCCAACACGTTGCCCCATGTCTATGAGGGTCTGGGTGATCGAATTGAGATCATCGTGAAATGCATCGCGCATAGTCGAACAATATCTCTAGTGAGCCTCATTTCGGAGGCTGCAAGTGAACGGGAATTGAATGAAGGGCAAAGACTTGGGCCAAAAGACGCTTTTTACCGTTATAGGTTGGGTTGCTTGCCACTAACAACTCTACGATAAGGGGGTGATACGTCGACGCAAAGTCTCTGAGGTCCCCTCACTGGAGATTCCGTCAGGCGTCTTGGATTTGCTCCACATTATCGACGCCGAATTTCTCGTTCTAGCCCCAGGGGAAGTGGTCCTTCGATCCTCAACTCACTCGGGGGCCTTGGGTCTTGTAAAGGAAGGCCGACTCGTCTCAGATCCCATATTGGCTCTGGTCCGAGCGGTCAGGCGATCACGGGAATACCAAGAAGGAACAGTCGAATTGCCTCGAGGGCCTATCGGTGAGGGCACGCATGATCTCCTTGTTCGCGTGTCGCCGCTGGGAGAGCGCGGCCTGGTTGTGGTGCTGATTTTTGACGATAGCGAGTACAGGCGCCTTGATGCGATTCGCCGGGACTTTATTGCGAATATCTCGCATGAGTTGAAAACGCCGATTGGGGCGCTTTCGATATTGAGTGAAGCCGTGTTGGGTGCTAGTGATGATCCCGAAGCCATCGTCAAATTTGCAACAAGGATGCAGATTGAGGCAAAGAGGCTCTCAGATCTGGTGCAGGAGATTATCGACCTGTCGCGCCTGCAAGATGATGATCCATTGAAAAACGCAAAAGTTCTTAGGTTGTCTGATCTGATTTCTGAGGCGATTGATGGATCCAGAATGGCCGCCGAGGCACGTAACATCTCGCTGTCTTTCACTCAATTGGGTGATTTGGAGGTGCTGGGTGATCGACGCCAGATTGAGATGGCGATTAGTAATTTAGTGGAGAACGCAATTAACTACAGCCCTGATGGAACTCGCGTTGCCGTTGCTTTGCGCAAGCAAGATGCTTTGGCGGAGATATCAATATCGGATCAAGGTGTTGGAATTCCGGAAAAGGATATTGAAAGGATCTTCGAACGTTTCTACAGAGTTGATCCGGCGCGGTCACGAGCAACTGGCGGTACTGGGTTGGGTCTTTCAATTGTCAAACATGTCGTTAACAATCATGGTGGCGACATTTCTGTTTGGAGCGTCGAAGGTGCCGGAAGTACTTTCACAATCCGGCTTCCCTTATTTGTAAGGAGCGATTCGAATTCAATGGAACTGTCCCAAACGGAGGAAAGATGACACGTATTCTCGTTGTCGAAGATGAAGCATCATTTTCGGAAGCGTTGGCTTATCTACTTGGTCGTGAAGGATTCGAAGTAAGCGTTGCCGACAATGGGGTGAAAGCGATCGAAGAGTACGATCGAAGCGGTGCGGACCTGGTCTTACTCGACCTGATGCTTCCTGGCTTATCCGGAACCGAAGTGTGCCGACAACTGCGCACCCGATCGAATGTCCCAATAATCATGCTTACAGCAAAAGATTCCGAGGTGGATAAGGTCGTCGGGCTGGAACTTGGTGCGGATGACTACATAACAAAGCCCTACTCATCCCGTGAATTATTGGCCCGTATACATGCTGTCCTCCGAAGGATCGGCGATCAATCTCTTGGCTCCGATGATGGGCATGTCCTGGTTGCAGGTCCAGTGCGAATGGATACCGAGCGGCACTTGGTGTCGGTCAATAACGAAGCCATTAATTTTCCACTGAAGGAATTTGAATTACTTGAATTTCTCATGCGCAACTCGGGTCGCGTGCTTACGCGCCTGCAACTCATTGATCGAGTATGGGGAAGTGATTACGTCGGCGATACAAAGACACTTGACGTACATATCAAACGACTTCGGGCAAAGATCGAGAAAGATCCTGCAAATCCTGTTTACATTCAAACCGTCAGAGGTTTGGGTTACAAGATGGAGTCTTAAGCTCCGACGTTTGCATAGACACCACTGCGCTCGCGAACGATCGCATCAAGTGTGAGCTCGCCTGCACTTGCGAAAGCAAGTACGACTTTGACTCGAGTACCAGGAGCCGCGTTCAATCCTGGAACAACGGCAGAGACGTTTGTGCTATCTCCTGCAAATCGAACAGCTACGTTCTGCTTTAGTGGAATATTCTGTTGCGAAAGAGTTGCATTCACTCCGCCGACGTTAATCCCAAGCAATGTGTCTTCGGTCGGATTTTCATTGACGATTGCACCAACGAGGACTGCAGAGCCATCCGGCTGTGCCACTAGCAGAATTGAATTCACCTTAAGGTCATTTCCATATGTCGTGATTGACCCGTCAACCCCATCGGTTACTTGGGTGATCATTTTTGTAGGCGCATCCTTGCTTGAACCGCATGCGCTCAACAAGAGCGCCAGCGAAACGGAAAGGGTTACAACTGCGAATTTTCGCACATGCATCAGATTCTCCCTGTAAACGTATGGGTACCTATTAGGACGCTTTTGGCTGGCGCAATTCTCTCACGCTTAATCCAATAACCCACAAAAGCCTTATTCTGCGCCCAAATTGGGGGGTGATTACTGACACTGGGTGCTGGTATTATTAGTCTCTAACGAAGGGCATTTCATGTCATTTAAGGTCGGCGAAACCGTTGTTTACCCTCATCACGGCGCGGCTCTGATCGAAGCCATCGAGACACGTTTAATCAAAGGCGAAGAGAAGACCTATTTAGTGCTCAAAATTGCTCAGGGCGATCTGACCGTCCGAGTTCCATCTGACAATGTTGATCTGGTTGGCGTACGCGATGTCGTGGACAGCGCTGGTCTGGACCGGGTCTTTAACGTCCTCCGTCAGCCATACACCGAAGAGCCCACCAACTGGTCCCGTCGCTACAAGGCGAATCTGGAAAAGTTGGCCTCAGGTGATGTCATCAAGGTTGCCGAAGTTGTTCGTGATCTCTACCGCCGCGATCTTGACCGTGGACTTTCAGCGGGTGAGAAGCGGATGCTTGCAAAGGCAAAGCAGATTCTCATTTCCGAGCTTGCACTTGCCGAGCGGACGGACGAAGAGAAGGCCGCGGTAATTCTTGACGAGGTTCTTGCTTCTTAAGCCTTTTTCTTTGGATTTCTTTGGAAGGCAACCTATGACTCCTCCGATGAACGAGGGCGTACCTCAGTTTCGCACCGGTGTGGGTGTGGATGCGCACGCCTTCTCACTGGATCACGATCGACCGATGTGGCTCGCGGGTCTTTTCTGGCCCGATGAGATCGGAGTTGACGCACATTCCGATGGTGATGTCGCAGCACATGCGATCTGTGATGCGTTGCTTTCAGCTGCTGGCCTGGGAGATCTCGGAAGCAATTTCGGCACTGCTAGGCCTGAATACCGTCACGCTTCAGGATCGCAGCTCTTAGCAGAGACACTTCAACTCATCAGCGATGCAAATTACATGATCGCCAACGTTGCAGTGCAGGTAATAGGCAACCGCCCGAAGATCGGTTCCCGCAGAAGCGAGGCAGTGGCCGCCATTTCCGAGGCTCTCGGAGGCGCGGATGTTTCGATTTCGGCAACCACGACCGATGGTCTTGGATTCACTGGGGAGGGTCGCGGAATTGCAGCCGTCGCCTCCGCGTTGATCTACTCGTCCTTCTGATCCGATCTACGCCACGAGATAGACTTCCACGATGAGTTCGCTGACGCTATACGACACCTTGTTACGTAGCGCGCAACCGTTTTCGCCGATCAAGAGCGGTGAAGTCAGTATTTATTTGTGTGGTGCGACAGTCCAGGCTCCGCCGCACATCGGCCATGTTAGAAGCGCTATCAACTTCGACATTCTTCGCCGATGGTTGACCAAGAGCGGGTATCAGGTGAGCCTCATACGAAATGTCACTGATATCGACGACAAGATTCTCAACAAGGCAAAGGTGGAAGGCCTCACATGGTGGGCGCTGGCTATGAAGTATGAGCGTGCCTTTGCCGCAGCCTATGAAGCTCTTAATGTCATTGCCCCCACATACGAACCGCGTGCCACTGGTCACATAACGCAGATGATCGAGTTAATGCAGATCTTGATCGATAAGGGAATTGCTTACGCCCCGGGCAACGGCGATGTTTATCTTGAGGTACGAAAACTCAAGTCCTACCTCGCCCTTTCGCGTCAGAATCTCGACGACCTTCAGTCCGCCGCGGATGCGGATGAAACTTTCAAGAAGGACCAACGCGATTTTGCGATGTGGAAGGCGGCAAAGCCGGGCGAGCCGTCCTGGCCGACGCCCTGGGGTTCAGGAAGGCCCGGTTGGCATCTGGAATGCTCGGCGATGGCCCACGCATATCTGGGCGAAGCCTTTGATATTCATGGTGGCGGGTTGGACCTCATTTTCCCGCATCACGAGAATGAGATTGCTCAATCGCAGGCCGCAGGTTGGCCCTTCGCAAAAGTCTGGATGCATAACGCTCTCGTTACTGCATCGGGTGAGAAGATGAGCAAGTCTCTCGGCAACTCGATGCAAGTCACCGCAGTGCTAGAGCGCGTTCGTCGTATCGAATTGCGTTGGTATCTCAGCAGCGCTCACTACCGTTCCATTCTTGAATACTCTCCGGAGGCACTCGATGAGTCTGCGGTTGCATTCCGCAGGATCGAGAGTTTCCTCAATCGCGCATTGCAAATAATTGGCAGTCCTCCGGTTCCAACGTTGAGCAAAGCCTTCATCGACGCCATGAACGATGATCTTGCTGTCCCCGCAGCCCTTGCCTGCATCTCTGAGGCGTTACACGACGGCAACGTCGCACTCGCAGCATCGGATTTCGCAATCATCGAAGCGAAGGCAAATGAAATTCGCGGAGCCCTTGATGTTCTTGGTTGCGATCCATACGACCCTGCTTTCGCAGAAGGCGGGGATTTTGATCTGCGTGAGGCCCTTGAAGGAACGATTGAGGTTGCGTTGAAACAACGTCAATCTGCACGCGAACGTAGAGATTTTGCTGCATCCGATGCAATCCGCGACGGCTTGGCAGCTGTGGGGATCGCGATTGAAGATACGCCGCAAGGACCACGATGGTCGATCACACATACGGAAGAGCGGTAATCCAAATGGCTGGAAATTCTCAGAAGCGTGGAGCAGTGCGTGCCACCAAGAAGGGCCCGACAAGCGGCACTGGTGGGAAGAACAAGCGTCGCCTTGCTGGCAAGGGCCCAACGCCTAAGGCGGAGGACCGTCCGTACCACGCAGCGGCCAAGCGGAAGAAAGCCGCTGCGGCCAAGAAGGAGACCCGCCCTCGTGCTCCGCGTCAGAAGAGCGAACGACCCAAGGGTGGAGGCGAACTCGTCGCCGGTAGAAACGCAGTAGTCGAAGCGTTGCGTGCAGGTGTACCTGCAACAGAGTTGATTGTCGCCCGTAGCATTGATGTCGATGATCGCATCACCGAGTCGCTGCAATTGGCTCTCGCTTCCCATCTTCCAATTCGAGAAGTGCACCGTGCCGAGGTTGAGGGGCTCTCCGGCAGCAGTCAAGGCATTCTCTTGGCGATCAAACCATTCCAGTACTCAAGTCTTGAAGAAATCCTCGTTCGTGCAACAAAACCGATGCTTATCGTTGCCCTCGACGGCGTTACAGATCCGCGCAACCTCGGAGCAGTTGTGCGAAGTGCATCTGCTTTCGGTGCAGACGGGGTCGTGATGGCCGAACGTAGAGCCGCTGCTATGACGGCATCTGCATGGAAAGCCTCCGCAGGCGCGGCCGCACGTATGCCAGTAGCGCAGGTGAGCAATCTTCCGCGAGCGATTGATGAGGCGAAGAAGGCTGGATGTTTTGTTGTTGGTCTCGCCGGCGAAGCCGACGCGCCATTGAGCAAGATGAAACTTGAAAACGAGTCATTGATGATCATTGTTGGTAGCGAAGGAAAAGGCTTGTCTCGTCTTGTCCGAGAGAAGTGTGATCTCGTGGTGTCGATTCCGATGAGGGCAGATACAGAATCTCTCAACGCAAGCGTTGCCACCTCAATTGCGCTCTTCTGGGTGGATGAGCAACGCCGTAAATAGTCATGTACACGCGGTTCATTGCTTGCGGTGATTCCTTCACTGAAGGGATGAGTGACGAGATCGTCGATGGTCAGTACCGCGGATGGGCAGATCGTATTGCCGATGTGATGGCACATCAGAGCACAGAGTTCACGTATGCGAATTTTGCAGTTCGCGGCAAGCTCATCCATCAAGTAGCCGAGGATCAGGTGCCAATCGCGCTGACGTATGTAACGGGACCTGAGACGCTCTTCTCATTTCACGCTGGCGCCAATGATGTTTTGCGTTCAAACTACAAGCCAGAAATCGCCCTCCCCCTTTACACAAAGACCGTCCGAAGGATCGCGGCCTCTGGAGCTGCCGTCTTGCTATTCACTGTTTTGGAGCGCACGGATAGGGAAGGTAAAACCGCCGATTTGTGGGCGGCGAGGTTTGGCGAATTCAACAAGAATGTGAGAGCGGTTGCAAAGGAGGTCGGCGCATTCGTTGCCGACGCCAACGAAGAAGGACTTCTTAGCGATCGACGTTTTTTGGCCGATGATCGTCTCCATCTGAATGTGATGGGACATGATCGAGTTGCCCAGGGCATACTGGAGAAACTCGGACTTCCTTTCGAGGCGAGTTGGCGCGAACCTTTACCCATAGTGCCCAAGCCGTCTCGCCCCAAGAGATACAAATCCAACGCCAAATGGATTGCCACCTTCTTTATTCCTTGGGTCTGGAGGCGATTGCGAGGCAGGTCATCCGGAGACGGAAGAAGCGGAAAACACTCGTTCCCTATTTCATGGCCAACGGCATGAATCCTCTCTGAGTGAATTCTCAGATCGCATTGGTAGGCTCGACGATGTGTGTGATGATCATGTTCATGGTGAATTAAGCCGACGACGCGCCCTCCAAATTGGCGGCAGCGCCGCTCTTGTAGGAGTAAGCGGACTTCTATTTCCAAATTCGGCTAGTGCTGCATCCGCTGGTTCAGATATTTTCCATGGGCCACGAAATCGCGCAGAGGTTGCCATCACGTTCCACGGGGCGGGTGACCTCGTCATCGCACGTAAGATTTTGGCAATAGCCAAGAAGACTTCGACACCAATCACTGTGATGGCAGTCGGGGTTTGGCTCAATGCAAATCCGGCAATTGGTCACGAGATCGTTGATGCTGGCCATGAATTGGGCAATCACACTTACAGCCACAAGACCATGACGTTCTTGACATTGAAGGAGGCGAAGGCTGAAGTCGCTAAGGGCAAAGCTGCGGTAACTAAAGCCGTCGGCACTCCTGGTAAGTGGTTCCGTCCCTCGGGGACATTGAAATCGAATGCGATAATTCGTGCAGCGGCCGGCGCCTCTGGGTATCAAAATTGCTTGGTCTACGACGTAGATTCATTGGATTACACAGATCTCTCAGCAAAAGCGATCGTTGCCAACTGCATGAAGAGTGTCCAAAACGGGAGCATTATCGGCATGCACTTTGGCCATGCTCATACAGTGACGGCGCTTCCATTGCTCATTACGGCCCTTCAAGCGCGAAATCTCACCCCCGTCACTGTTTCACACCTGCTTCGCCCCTAGACGATTTCACCAATTTCTTCTGCGCTGACATAATGCGCAGGTAAGAAAGGCCTCCCTAGCTCAGTGGTAGAGCATCCGCCTTGTAAGCGGAAGGTCGTCAGTTCAATCCTGACGGGGGGCTCTGATTAGAAGAAGTACCTCTTAAACAAGTAAATCGATGCCACGACGCCAACGGTCGTCACCAGCCCCTTGTAGAAATTGGGAGACATCTTGGTCGCCCACCTGCCTCCTAGTGCGCCTCCAACGCTGGATCCTAGGAAGAGGGCGAAAGCCAACATCCAGTGGACATGACCGCTAAAGAGGTAGACGACATTTGATGCGGCGCTGGGAATTCCGACAATGATGTTTTTTGCCGCATTCGTAACATCGGGCTTTTTAGGGTTGCGCGCGAGAGATGCAATAACCATGACGCCTTGCCCAGGTCCGAAGTAACCGCAGTAAAGCCCACTGGCTGCAATGCCGACGGCTTCCACAGTCTCATTCCGTTTGCCGACAGCCGGTTTTATTGGCAGGAGCAGAGTGAGCGTTGCGCCTAAGAGCAGAAACGGAACAATGTGTTCGAAGACTTGGGGTGGGAATACAAGGAGGAGCGTTGCGCCGATGAGAGAGCCGATCACGGAGATTGCGATCAAGAACTTGTAGATCTTGATCAGATCCCAAATCTTGTATTTGCTAGAACGTATTGCCACGAAGTTCGCGCTTGTGGTGCCAATGGCATTCGTTATGGTCGCATCCAGAGGATGAAGCCCGAGCGCGAGCATGACGGGGTACGAGATGATCGAGGCGCCGCCAGCCATGCCGTTGATCGTTCCAACGACGATGCCTGCCACCGTAGCGACAATAAAACTAAGCATCCCTGCCCTCTCCAAGAGATATGAGGGTACCTTCTTAGATTAGACTCCCGTGTATCGAAGCCTGAATAAAGAACGGAGTGATCATGGCAAACAAGGAGCAAAAGAGCAACGCGAACACAAAGAAAGAACCAAAGCTCACCTTGAAAGAGAAGCGTGCTAAGAAGCAGGAAAAGAAAGAAAAGAATAAGTAGGTAGTGCTTGCCTAAGATAGCTCGTCTTCAGATGATTGATCCGATGGGCTTGGGGTGGGTTCTGGCTGATCGGAAGTAGTCTCTGGTGACGGCTGGGCAACCGGAGTTGGTGTTGACGCGTTCTCATCTGAATTGTCTTCTGAGGGTTTGACCGAAGGAAGGCCGCTGGGTCGTTTCTTATTCTCCTCATTGGAGTGCTCTTTTTGGCCGTTCTGCGTTGGAGTAGGTGAATCCTCAACGCTAGGAGACTGGCTCTCTTGAGATGAATTCGAATTTTCATCCGAGGTGTCGGGTTTCTGCGGATCGTTCTCGTGCGAGCTAGATTCAGTTGAGGCTGGTGGGAACAAATTTGTAAGCGCTGGAATAATCGGCGTCTGGTGTTCCGATTCCGACTGATCATTTTCTTCGGCGTCGGAGGGAGCAGGGGGGAGAGATGGATTAGGCAGCGAGGCCAACTGGTTAGCCGCTTGATTTTGAGCAATGTCTGAAGGATTTCCTGTTACTACGTGAGCTACGCCGCCGACGACTCCTTTGACGAGTCTTGCCGCCTGATGACCCACGTTGACTATTGCCGCCGGCCCTATGCCCGTGACGGCAGCGGCGGCGAGCGAGGCCGACGCGAACATCCCCACCACAATCACAGAGGTAACAATGCTCCGACGAGTATTGGAAGGTTTCACTGGAATCACGGGTATTGGCTGAGTGATTCCGGAGGGCAGCACTGGGGGAATCGACGTTGGCGGAAGTTCGGTGACATGGGCGACCAGATTCAAGGCACTTCGGAGTTGTTCAAAATCAGAAGGCTTGCCGGACTTGAGATTGGCAATGAGTTCTTCACTATCTTCAAGCGAGAACTCCCCATTGTTGTTCATCGACCGTCACCTCCCTTCGTCAACATCTCATTCAACTGTTTCAATCCCCGGTGGGTAAGAACTCGGACATTGCCCTGGGTCTTGCCCACAATTTCGGCCACCTCGCTGGCATCAAGATCGGCCACAATGCGGAGCATGATGACCTCTGCATACTCCTGCGGTAAACGCTTCACCAGATCCATAACCTCTACCATTGTTGAGTTCTCGCCGATCCAATCTGATTCGTCGAGCTCCACGCTTGTTCCACTTCGAGTCTTTTTTCGTGCCAGGTCTGTCGCTGCATTTCGAGCAATCGTGTAAATCCACCCTTTAAAGGCTTGTGAATCACCTTGGAAACTTTTGATGGAAGTTGCAATTTTGATCCAGACTTCAGAGCAGAGGTCCTCTGGTTCGTTCGTGAACATGGCGAGGTATCGAACCATTCTTGGCTGGAAGTTTCGCCAAAGGAGGGTGAATGCTGAATCGCTTCCACGTACTGCCTCCTCTACTAGTTGGTCGAAATCGAGCGCGTCGACGGGAGCATCAGTGGGTGCTCCACTTTGCTCTGGCGAAGTTCCGATCTTTTCTGGCATTGACTCCTAACCGGCGATCACCCCAGAGGCTAGCGAGAGTCAGCCTCTGGGCGAACATTACTTCCGTTTTAATCCTGCGAATCTTCGAAGGATTGCTCGGAGTGATCTTGATTGTCGTCATTGGACTTTGCGTGCGGTTTGGTTATCCACGCGGGAGTCGCCGGTGCATTTGGGCTGACAGGAAGGACTGGGATTGTCAGTCCCGCAGGCAGAGAATCATCCTCCCCATCATCATCAGAGATCTCCGGCTCATCGTCGAAGCCAGACGTGGCCGTTGAGGTATCAAAGTGAGTTGCGGAAGTCGAAGAGTCGAAATCGATGTGCGGGGTCACTGTCGTGGTGTCAAAATGAAAACTTGGCACGGCAGTTGACGTGTCAATCGTCAAGATCCCGAAGTTGTTGCCCAGCGCGATGGCTGCCACAGCGCTCACGTGATCGTATCCACCCATCCTTCTATGCGAACCACCCTCGGCCGAGGCAATAGTTGAACTGGACAGGGCAAGGATCGCGACGACGGCGACGCTCAGATGGCGCTTCTTCATGAGATCTCCTCCTAGAATTCGTAACTACGAGATAAAACGAGGAGAACGCCCTCGGCGTTACAGCAAACACCCAGATTTTCTTCAGTAGGTAGGCTTGGCCGACCCGAACATAGGAGCTGACATGACCACCACGACTTTTCCGCGTGTGGCCTTCGCCGACGTCCTGAGGGCAAATGCGGCATTCGTGACCGAGTTTGAGGGCCGCGATCTCAGCGGTACTGCCGCCAAGGGGCTCGCAATCGTCACCTGCATGGATTCGCGGGTGAATCCGCTCGAAGTGGTCGGTATGCAGGCAGGGGATGCCAAGATCCTCCGAAATGCCGGGGCTCGCGTCACTGAGGACGTCCTTCGTACCCTGGTCCTGGCTACCTACCTTCTTGGGGTGGATCGCATTCTGGTCATGCCTCACACCGATTGCAGGATGGCCCAGAGCGAGGAGGCCGATATACACGCCACCATCGCCGAGCAGTACGGAGTCGATACTCGGAGTCTTGAATTTCGGACTGTCTCAGATCAGAAGAAGGCTCTCGCCACTGATGTCACCCGCATACGTTCTTACCCGCTTCTGCGTGACGGTGTCACCGTAGGTGGCGGGATCTACAACGTCACGACCGGAGCCATAGAGCCCTTGGATTGTTAAGAGCGTGAAACTCCGCATCGTTATTGGGATCGCCAATTTCTTTGGCGCCATGTCGCGATTGGCGAAACGTGGCAGCGGAGTGATGGTGACGGGCCGGATCATTCTTAAATTGCAACCCAATGCGGTCTTGCTTCTTTCGAGAAAAAGAAAAGTCATTCTGATTTCTGGAACAAACGGGAAAACCACCACGACATCGTTGATTTTCTCGGCCTTGTCTTTCAAGAACGCGGTCGTCAGCAATTACACGGGTGCAAATCTTTTTGCAGGTCTCGCTGCGGCGCTAAGCAAAAACCTGTCGGCTCCCATGGCAGTCCTTGAAGTAGATGAGATGGTCATGCCGTGGGCGATCAAGCAGACCGAGCCCGAGATGGTGGTCTTGCTCAATCTTGGACGAGACCAGCTCGATCGTTTATCCGAGGTTCGATTCGTAGCCCAGAAATGGAAGGACGCGCTCGCCACTCTTCCAAAGCGATGTCTCATACTCGCCGATGCTGATGACCCATTTGTCGTTTGGGCTGGCCTTGATTGGAGCAATGTCCTCTGGTTTAGCGCCGGCGGTCGCGGCCACATCGACGCATCAACATGCCCGGCATGTGGCGCGGTCCTCCACTGGAGCCAAGACGGGGCGAATTATTCATGTGGATGTGGATTTGCCAGGCCAGATGCCCAGTGGGTGCTCGAGGGTGATGAATTACGTGGCCCAGAGAAGGCAAGAGTGAAGGTTGTCAGCGGAATTCCAGGACGCGCGGCTCTCTCCAACGCCGCCCGTGCAATTGTTGCTGCATCGCACTTCGGAGTCCCTCTTGAAGAATCCGCATCGGCTATATCGAAGGTGACGAGTGTTGACGGACGCTTTGCGAGATTAAAGATAGGCAATACAGATTTCCGACTTCTGCTCTCCAAAAATCCTGCGAGCTGGCGCGAGACTCTGGCAACAAGCGCCTCCGGTCCCAAGTGCGTCCTGCTTGTGGTGAACGCGAACACTCAAGACGGCAAGGACACATCGTGGTTATGGGATGTGGATTTCACTCCGTTGAAAGAGAGATACGTAGTTGTAACGGGTGAGCGCCGGCTGGATGTTTCTGCCCGACTGACGGTCAACGATATTCCTCACCATCTGGTCACGGACGAGCGTGCTGCAGCAACACTCCTAGGCGAAGTCGAAGCCGACCTGATTGCTTCATACACTGCCTTTCATCGGCTGGCTAAGTCGGTGGCGAAATGACATTCACAATTGTTCACCTCCTTCCAGAATTACTTGGAACATACGGTGACCGCGGAAACGTGGAGATACTTAGTTGGCGGCTTAAGGAACGCGACGTCGCACACGAAGTTCTGACCGTAGGTGTTGGTGATGTTATTCCGACTTCTGCAGACCTCTACCTCTTGGGCGGAGGCGAGGATGATGCGCAGATTGCAGCGATAGAGATCTTGGCGAAGAATGATTCGCTTAAAAAGGCGCTCGAAAACGGCGCACACATTTTCGCGGTCTGTGCAGGCTTTCAGATTCTTGGAACTCAATTTCCCGCAAGTGGGGGTCGCTTGATTGCCGGTCTTGGTTTGGTTGCCATAGAGACGGTATCGGCGAAGCATCGCTCTGTCGGCGAAATTCTTTCCAGACCAACAGTGCCAATTGAAATGCTGACCGGCTTTGAAAATCATGGAGGTCAGACTCGATTCCTTGACGATCTCCAGGCTCTGGGTCACGTTGTTGCAGGTATCGGCAATGGCCAGGGAAGCAATGTCGACGGGCTGGTCACATCCCAAATTGTGGCGACGTATATGCACGGGCCGGCGTTTTCCAGAAACCCTGAATTGGCAGATTGGATCCTTGGTCGAAAAATGGGAAAGTTGCCGGCTCTTTCTACGCCCATCTTCAATCAGTTACACGATGAGCGAGTATCAAAGACCAGCTAAGGTAAAACGTCTCTCCGTCTTACTGGTGCACGCGTTTTTGGTGGTGCCAGATTGTTCAGAAAATCCTTGATCATGGCTTGGGCTAAATCTGGTTTCTCTTTGATTGCATAATGCGAGGTACCCGGCACGATGGCCAGTCGTCCTTGCGGAAGGGCTTCGTACAATGACGTGATGTGGGTGAAACTGAAATTCTCATCATCACCTGCCATGATCAATGTAGGGCACGTGACTTTTGCAAGATCATTTTGAGTGAGCGTAGGTTCGCTGGTCCATATTGCCCACATCCGTGCCACTTTAGAATCAATCGCTTCAGGTTCATCTGGTGAGCGCTCTGCGTGCTCTAGACGATCCTCATAGGAGACCTCCCACAATTCCATCGGCTCACCGCCGCTTTCGTGATGGTAATTGGCGCCGATCGCAACAATCGAACGGACCAGATCTGGCCGCTCCATCGCCACCATCAACGCAATGATGCCGCCGTCGCTCCAACCGATGAGGTGAGCAGGCTCCTTCACCACATCTTCGAGATATGCGATTGCCTCACTTGTTTGAAAGGAGAAATGGAAACTTCCGACTTGATCTGCGGTTCGCCCTTGGCCGGTTCTGTCGTAGGCAAAGACGTGGAAAGAATCTTCTACAGCAGGAAGAACGTACTTGTCCCAATCCTCAGTCGCGCTTAATCCGCCGTGAAGCAGCACGACGGCTTCACCGTTGTTTGGCCACTCAAGGTTCCAGATCGAATGGCCGCGTAGATTTACGTAGGAGCCCATTTATTGCGAATCCATGATGTGACGGTTGCCGCGATCGAAGGTGAGGTAGTTCCACATCCAGTCGGCCACAGTGAGAACTTTATTGCGACCGCCAAGCAAATAGAAAAGGTGGAGGAAGAGCCAGGCAAACCATGCCGGCGCGCCGACCAGTTTGAGTTTCTTCACTTCTACGACTGCCTTTTGGCGGCCGATAGTCGCCATCGACCCCTTGTTCTTGTATACAAAGGGGAGAAGTTCTTTGCCTTGCTCGACTCTTTGAATCTGTTCTGCAACGAATGTGCCTTGTTGCATAGCGACGGGGGCGACCATGGGCAGGAATCGGCCATCGCTTCCCTTGGCTCCTGCTATGTCTCCAATCGCCCAGTAGCGCGGGTAGTTCTTCACTTGAAGTGTCGGCTCGACATCAATTCTCGTCGCGACGATAGGAAGGGAAAGGTTCTGCGCCAACGGTTGGCCCTGTACTCCCGCGGCCCAGATCGTGACTTCTGACGGAATGTCGTTTCCATTCTTGAGCAAGATCTTTCGCGGCGTGATTTCCTGCACCGCGGTCTCGGTGAGGACGGTGACCCCAAGTTTCTCAAGGTCCTTCTTTGTCCTAGCCGACAAGGATGGCGAGAAGCTGGGCAAGATTCGAGGACCTGCTTCAATGAGATAGATGTCAATGTGTTTTGCCGCATGCTCCTGGTCGGAGGCGAGAGGACCTCGTACAAGTTCGGCGAGGGCTCCAGCCATCTCGACACCTGTCGGACCTCCGCCGACAACAGAAATTGAGAGCCGAGTCTCGTCTTGGAATCGGCAGAGGTCTTCAAAACGTCTCATGACTTCTGCACGAATATTGATTGCTTCAGCGACGCTTTTCATTCCCAAGGCATGTTCTGTTACACCTTTGATACCAAAGTCCGCTGTTGCCGAACCGAGTGCGACGATGAGGTGATCAAAGGAGAGCACCTCACTGCTGTCCAACTTCACTTCCTTGTTGCGGTGATCCACTGATATGGGCGAGCCCATTCGAAAAGCGATGTTGCTCTTTCGAAGCGCCCCGCGAATCGGGTACGCCACGTGGTCGGCGGCCAATCCTGCTGTGGCAACTTGGTACAAGAGCGGCAAGAAGGTTTGGAAATTGTGGCGGTCCACCAGTGTCACGTCGGCGCTATCTGCCAATGCCCTAGCTGCGTTCAAGCCGCCGAAGCCAGCGCCGAGAATGACCACCTTAGGTTTGGTAATGGCAGCAACTCCTTATTTGAGAGAACTAATCCTAATCTTTACAGAGAAACATGGCTGACCAAAATGATGACGTCCGTTAATGCCAGGGCCATAACCAAAGGAAATGAGAATCTAATTGGTGCCAGCAAGAGGAGCAGGACTGCAAATGTACTTATGAGCATCGGAATCCAGAGGTGCGTATGATTTGCAAGGAGTGCAGAGATGATTAAAAGTGCGGCTCCAGCAATTGCGAGGCTTGCCCTCGTGCCTAGTAGTTGTGGCAGACCACGAAGTCCGCGCGCACGATCGCGATTCATATCTTTGACGACGTTGGCGAAGTGAGCTGCCACGCCGAAAAGTCCACCAGCCGAGATCAACCAGAAAGGGGCGGTGTGGTTCTTACTCAGGGCTATCGCAGTTGGAAGAGCAGCAAAGGCAATGATGAAAGGCAGAGGCGAAAGTAGAGTCCTCTTAAAATAAAGGTCATATGCCAGGCCGCAACTGACACCCAGTAGGTGAACAGACCCGCCGCGCACTCCGAGCGGTCCACACAATGAAAGAGGGACGCATAGTAAAGCTGAAGCGACCGCGGCAATCGTTACTGTTCTTCTTGAGATCTCCCCGCTAGCGAGTGGCTTGTCCTTCCGACCTTCTGATCGATCGCTTTCGACATCAACGAGGTCGTTGCTCCAACCTACGCACAGCTGGCCGCTGAATATTGTCAGAGCAATTACTAACGCCGGCCCGACAGGCCAGATTGACCGAGAAAGCAGAAACCCCACAACGGTCACCACAATGCTGGGTCCGAGGTGTGATGTCCGCAAGAGACGCATGCAGAGATTCTGCTCCGTCATGGCACACTTGTAACCATGCATGAGTTCACGTTGGAGGTAGAAGACCTCGCTAAGGAAGTTCTGTCCTACAGTCTTCATCGATTGAAGACCGATCCACCCCTCGATGGCCCTCGAACTGCGGAAGATCTCTTTATAGAGGTGGGTAATACGATCACCGAGAAAGGCCTTGGTGGACATGAGGCTCTGGAGGTTTTTAAGAGCGTCCTTGCAAAAGCGTGCATTTCTACCGACCACCCGCGAAACCTGGCTTTCATACCATCGGCTCCGAGCGAATATGCAAACCTTTTTGATCTTGTTGTAGGTGCAAGCGCCCTGTACGGCGGTTCGTGGCAGGAGGGATCAGGCGCGGTATTCGCTGAGAATCAAGCGTTGCGCTGGCTTTCTGATCTTGCTGGCTTGCCACAAAGTGCCGGTGGAGTTTTCGTTCAAGGCGGGACCATTGGAAATCTCTCTGCACTAGTTGTTGCAAGGGCAGAGGCACGAAAGCGTTGGCCCCAGACCACACAATGGGCAATCGCATGCAGCCAGGAAGCGCACTCGTCGATTTCATCAGCTGCACAAGTGATGGACGTAGACGTGTTGGCGATTGCCCCTGATGAAAATGGAAAGTTGCGCGGAATCGATGTAGCCCGAGAGATCGACAGATACCACGAGTCTCAGAGCGCACGAGTTTTTGCAGTGGTTGCTACGGCAGGCACAACCAATTTGGGAACCATCGATGATCTCGTCTCCGTCGGCAATGCTGCCAAGGATCGCGACCTTTGGTTCCACGTTGACGGTGCCTACGGGCTTGCTGCGCTTTGTGCACCATCGCAGAAGCCAAAGTTCGTCGGCATCGAACTTGCCGATTCATTTATCGTCGATCCGCACAAATGGCTCTTCGCTCCCTTTGATGCATGCGCACTCATCTATCGCGAACCGGTACTGGCCAAGGCTGTTCACACCCAACACGCTTCCTATCTTGAGACCCTTCAAGAAGATGCGTCTTGGAACCCCTCCGACTACGCGATCCATTTAACGCGACGTACGCGCGGACTGCCTTTCTGGTTCTCACTTGCCGCCCACGGCACCGATGCCTATGCCGAGGCGATCGAGAAGACGATCAGCGTCGCCCAATCCGCCGCGGAGCAAATTCGCGACCACCCAAGGCTTGAGTTGGTTCGAGATCCCGAGCTCTCTGTCGTGGCATTTACCCGCCCTGGATGGGAGGCGGCCGATTACCAAGAGTGGAGCGATCAGCTGCTCCACGACCAGATCGGCTTCATCCCGCCCTCTGCCCACCACGGTCAGCCGATCTTGAGGTTTGCCATCGTCAACCCCTGGACCAAGGTCAGCGATATCCAGACCCTGCTGGCTACTCTCTAAATGAGGCCACTTTCACCTCGACTGCCTTAGGCTTGTGCCATGGACGAGAGCGCAATGACGACTTCCCCTGACCACGCCAGCGGGCTCAGCGACCTTGAAGTGCGGATCCTGGAGTTTGAGCGCAGCTGGTGGCGCTATGCCGGGGCCAAGGAGAGCGCCATTAAGGAGCTCTTCGACATGAGCGCGCCGCGGTACTACCAACTGCTCAACGATCTCATTGACCGGGAGGACGCCCTTCTGGCCTCTCCCATGCTGGTCAAGCGCCTTCGCCGCCTTCGCCAGGCGCGCATGAGCGCCCGTTCCTCTCGCTAGGCGAGCCCCCTTCACTTTCTCTGCCTCATTCCTCCCTCATTTGCCCGTACGTATTGGCCTGCTCTAGATTTAGCGTTAGCACTCTAGGGGTGTGAGTGATAATTCACCCATAACGGAAAACATAGGAGCGAAAACAACTATGGCAAAGCAGATTGCCTTTAACGAAGAGGCCCGTCGTGGCCTAGAACGTGGCATGAATATCCTCGCCGATGCGGTCAAGGTAACCCTTGGACCCCGTGGCCGAAATGTCGTTTTGGAGAAGAAGTGGGGAGCCCCCACGATCACAAACGACGGCGTCTCGATTGCAAAAGAGATCGACCTCGAGGACCCATGGGAGAAGATTGGCGCCGAGCTAGTTAAGGAAGTTGCCAAGAAGACCGATGATGTTGCAGGTGATGGAACGACCACAGCTACGGTGTTGGCACAAGCATTGGTGCGCGAAGGACTACGAAATGTCGCAGCCGGTTCAAACCCAATGGCGCTCAAGCGTGGCATTGAGAAGGCAGTAGACGCTGTCGTTGCCGAACTCGTTGCCATGGCTAAGAACGTCGAGACAAAAGAACAGATTGCAGCTACAGCATCAATCTCCGCTGCAGACACCACAATCGGCGACATGATCGCTGAAGCGATGGACAAGGTTGGCAAAGAGGGCGTTATCACTGTCGAAGAATCAAACACATTCGGCCTCGAACTTGAACTCACCGAAGGTATGCGTTTCGACAAGGGGTACATCTCCCCGTACTTCGTCACGGATTCAGATCGAATGGAAGCAGTCCTTGAGGATGCTTACATCTTGATCGCCAATTCGAAGATCGCAAACATCAAGGATCTTCTTCCAATTCTTGAAAAGGTTATGCAGTCAGGAAAGCCGCTTGCAATCATCGCCGAAGACATCGAAGGCGAAGCCCTTGCAACGTTGGTCGTGAATAAGATCCGCGGAACTTTCCGATCTGCAGCAGTCAAGGCACCAGGTTTTGGAGATCGTCGCAAGGCGATGCTGCAGGACATTGCAATCCTTACTGGCGCAACCGTCATCTCCGAAGAGGTCGGCTTGAAGTTGGACCAAGCCGGAGTTGAACTTCTTGGTCACGCACGCAAGGTTGTTATCAGCAAGGATGAAACCACCATTGTTGAAGGCGGCGGCAACGAAGATCAGATCAAGGGCCGCGTGACTCAGATCCGCCAGGAAATTGAGAAGAGCGACTCTGACTATGACCGCGAGAAATTGCAAGAGCGCCTTGCCAAATTGGCTGGCGGAGTTGCGGTTATCAAAGCCGGAGCGGCAACCGAAGTCGAACTCAAAGAACGTAAGCACCGCATCGAAGATGCAGTCCGCAACGCAAAAGCAGCGGTAGAAGAGGGCATTGTTGCTGGTGGTGGCGTTGCGCTACTTCAAGCAGCAAAGGTTGCTTTCTCGAAGTTGAAACTTGAAGGCGATGAGGCAACTGGTGCAAAGATCGTTGAAGCTTCGATTGAAGCGCCGTTAAAGCAGATTGCAATCAACGCTGGACTTGAAGGCGGAGTTGTTGTTGAGAAGGTTCGTCATCTTGAAGCAGGTTTCGGACTGAATGCTGCATCTGGTGAGTATGTCGACATGATCAAGGCCGGCATCATTGATCCTGCAAAGGTGACTCGCTCTGCATTGCAGAACGCAGCATCAATTGCAGCACTCTTCATCACGACTGAGGCAGTGATTGCCGATAAGCCTGAGAAGAAACCAGCAATGCCAGCAGGACCTGGTGGCGGGGATATGGATTTCTAAGCAGTAATTCATAACTAGAGTCATATAAAGAGAGGACTCCCGATTGCCTCGGGAGTCCTTTCTGCTTTTAGTCGAATGTGATTGCATTGCTCTCCTAAGGAGAACGGAGATCACATGTCGCGCAAAAGAGTCCAGACAACCAAAGTACCGCGCGCCTTCCTCGCTGCGAGTTCAGTTCTTATTTTGTTAGTAGCCGTCACGCCGCTCGCAGACGCATCGGACAAAGGTAAATCGGGTAGCAGCGGAAAATCCAATAACAGCCAGAGTGAAAGCCACGGGAAGAAGGCTGAGAAGTCCACTGTGGATTCAATTCTTAAAGCAATACAGCAGTCGCCAGTTTTCAATGGCAAGGGCAAGAAGTTTGAAAACGATGGCAAGGCTCTAGAAGCACAGTCAGGTTCGCTTCTGAAGAAGCTTGCGAAATTAGGTGGTGCAAATCCAGCCGTGCTTGCCGCGCTTAACAGGTACAGAACCAGTGTTGATACCGCGACAGCAACTTTCCAGGTCGCGATGAAGAGCGCCAAGGTTGCGTACAAGACGGCGTTGGCAACAGCCACTACTGACACTGCTAAGCAGAGTGCGGAGACCGCGTACAAGGCTGCGATTTTTGCCGCACAGCAGAACTTCAACACGGCCATTGCGGCGGCAAACCTCGCGCTCAAAACGGCACTGACGGCTCTCGTGCCAGCGCCAAGTGCGTCACCCACGCCTTCCCCGTCTCCATCGTCGACCTGATCTCCAAAGGGCCAGCGAGAAGAGAAGCGGTCAGGACTCCCGATTACCTCGGGAGTCCTTTCTGCTTTACCCTTACCCCATGCCCAAAAAACCTGCAGGGAAATTCGACGCTCTAGAGCTGGCCCGGCAAGCGGTATTGGCTGATGCGGGAGAGGCCAAGTTTGTTGGAAACTACCTCGATGTTGAATTTGATTCCGAGGCAAGATTGGCCAGTTACCTCTTTGAGGCATTTCTTCCAGGCTACAAAGGTTGGCGTTGGGTTGTCACCGCAGCAAGAGTCGACGAGGCGTCGCAGCCGACCATCTGCGACGTTGTGTTGCTTCCAGGACCTGATTCCTTGTTGGCTCCAGAGTGGATTCCCTACGTTGAGCGCATCCAGCCCGGCGATATCGGTGTGGGCGACATCGTTCCGAGCACTCCGGATGACGCGCGGTTGGTTCCTGGTTTTATCGCCTTTGCCGCCGATGAAGAGTTGGATGCGGTGCAGATCTGGGAAATGGGTCTTGGGCGTCCACGGGTGATGTCGATCGAGGGGCGTGATCAAGCGAGCAAGCGTTGGTATACGGGTGATCGTGGGCCTGATTCCCCGATCGCAAAAGCTGCGCCAAAACCTTGTGCTTCGTGTGGTTTTTTCATCCCTATCGCAGGCTCCCTGCGAAGCGCCTTTGGCGTATGCGCAAATGCGATCTCGCCCGAGGATGCGCGCGTTGTCTCTGTAGATCACGGCTGTGGAGCGCACTCCGAAGCGACGCTTTAATCCCTGTTCCTCTAACTGATCGCCTACTGTAAACTCGTCCTCTGCCCGTAAATCCCTCACGGCTCAAACGAGTTCAAGCAATTTAAAGGAGAGTTCCCATGCCTAGTGGTCGCGTGAAATGGTTTAGCCTGGAGAAGGGCTTCGGTTTTATCGCCTCCGACGAAGGCGAAGATGTGTATTTGGCGGCTACCTCGCTGCCTGAAGGCGTGACCACCGTAAAGCCGGGTACCAAGTTGGAGTTCGGAGTCGCCGATGGCCGCCGCGGACCTCAGGCGCTTTCTGTACGCATCATTGACGCGCCGCCATCATTGGCCGCTCAAGCCCATGTTAACAGCGATGACCTTGCAGCCATGATCGAAGACACCATCAAGATCTTGGACAAAGTCGGAAATGGCCTTCGACATGGCCGCCACCCATCGGCTGCCGAGGCTGAGCGAGTTGGAAAAGTTCTCCGAGGTATTGCTTCACAGCTGGAAGCCTAAATACCGCTTCTTCTCGCCCGTCTGATTGTGTAGTAAACACCGACAATTCCAAGGGCTGCTCCGGAAACGCACGTCCAGATGATTTTCGACTGCGCATTCACGAGTATGGCGATTACGCCTGCGACGACCCACGCACACGTGCAGAGAGATAGTTGGAGAACAACCGATCTCACATTTTGGGCCATGGCGAAATAGTAGTCCACTGCATGCGCCTTCGAAGTGGCGATAGGGTGGCAACAGGAGGTCGATTGGTGCGAATTGAAGAAACTGGCAATTGGCGCGCCTTTCGACATCGTAATTTTCGGATTCTTTTTGCGGCCAACACGATCTCCAATATCGGAACGTGGGCGCAACGCATTGCACAAGACTGGCTGGTTCTTCAGTTAACTCATAGTGGAACATATTTGGGCATGGTGACAGCTCTCCAATTCACTCCAGTCCTCTTCCTTAGCCTTCATGGCGGCGCACTGGCCGATCGCTTCGACAAGCAGAAAGTATTAATCGCCACCAATATTGCAGGTGGACTGTCGGCTGGAATTCTCGGTCTGCTTGTAACGACTCACCATGTTCGACTCTGGCACGTATTTCTTCTCGCCTTCTCCCTTGGCATTGCAAATGCGGTTGATGCACCTGTGCGTCAGAGTTTCGTGGCCGAAGTAGTGGGACATAGCGATGTGGGCAACGCGGTGAGTCTTAACTCTGCGAATTTCAACGCTGGCCGACTTATCGGACCGGGTGTCTCGGGTGCCCTGATCGCAGCCTTTGGTACGGGTCCTTCCTTCCTGTTGAACGGTGGCTCCTACCTCATCGTTATTTTTGCACTAATGGGCCTTCGAAAGAGCGAGTTCTTTTTCCAAGCTCGAAGTAGCGGGGGTGCAAACGTGCGCGAAGGTTTGAGATATGTGAGGGCGCGGCCAGATCTCTATGTGGTCATGATCGTCATATTTTTCATGGCAACTTTCGGCTTGAATTTTCAGATTTTCAATGCGCTCGCGGCCACAAGGGTTTTCCATCGAGGTGCTATGTCCTTTGGCCTCCTTGGCACCTTCGTCGCCATCGGTTCTTTCAGCGGTGCAATCATCTCTGCCAGGCTTGAGCGCTTTAGGCGAACGATGTTCGTTGTCTACGGCGCCCTCACCTTTGGCACCTCGATATTTATCCTGGCATTCATGCCCACCTACATGGCCTACGCGATATGGCTTCCAGTCTGTGGCTTTACTGCGCTTACGACATTGATTAGTGCGAACTCACTTATGCAAGTCAATTCTGACCCGGTTGTTCGCGGGAGAGTGATGGGAATCTATCTTCTGGTCTTTCTCGGAGGCGCACCGCTTGGCTCTCCGCTTATCGGCTGGACTGCTGAGAGGATCGGCGTCCGACCGACCTTGGCTGTATGCGGTGCGATCACAGTCTTTGCAGCCCTCTTCGCTTTTCAGCGTTTTCGAGACAGGGTGGAGGTGCCGATCGACTTCTCCGTTGACGTGGTGCTACCGCCCCCATATGACAATAAGAGCTAGTACGCCAAAGAGAGCCACCAACGTAATCAGTCGTCTAGTTTTGTAATTCATTCTCAGTCCACCGAACTCAATTCATCTTGCGCTGGGTGCGTCGAAGGTATCGCGATGATCGTCGAAAAAGCAATGATGATCAATACAGGAACCATCAGGTAGGCACGTGAAATTCCTAGATGATCGCCCAAGACCCCGAGTATGAATGGCGCCACGGCAATTGCAACTCCGGTTCCTAAAGAACTTCGACCGATTGCCAAATCGGGTCGCCCTTCGCTGAATCCGATCAACCGCTGCGAAGCAAGGGCGAATTGCATGGAGATTCCCACCCCAGCGGCAAGGAGTGCAACCAATGAGAACCAGAGTGTGTGAGAGAACCAGAGTGCGGCGAAACCAAGAAACTGGGTGACGATCACCGTTTTCAATTGACTATCCAGGTGCGCTCTCTTCAGTACGTGGGGACCGAACCATCTGCCCAGTCCCATTCCGCTTCCAAGGGCGACGATGCAGATCGTTGAAAGAGCCGCGCTGGAACCGATGCGGTCACGCAGAAGCGCCGCCGCCCAGAAGGTGGTGGCAAATTCGCTTGAAATACAGGCAATAAATCCAATCCATGAGATCCAGAATTTACGGTTGAGTTTTCCCTTCTGCGGTCCTGCTTCATCGGGCACGTGTTCGACGGCAATGAAGGATCGTGTGATCAGATAGAGGGATGCGCTCACCGGAACCGCGAGCAAGAGTCCTAGCCGCCAATCAAGGGATGTGGCAGCAATGCCCCCTACAACGAGTGTTCCCATCACGTATCCGATGGAGGAGATGCCACTGGCTTGTGAGACTGCAGCTGATGGTTGCATCGGATAGTGGTGTGACAACTGCGTCACCATTGCAACGACAACTGTGGAGGTCCCCAAGCCCGTTATTAATGTTGCTATCAACGTAAGTTGGATTGGTGGCGAAAAGATAAACATCAGTGTTCCGATGGAGAAGATCGCAAGGCCGATCCACGACGTTGCAGCCCGCCCGAATCGGTGCGTCAATTTGGGAGAGAAGAGCCCAGCCAGAATTGACGCAATCCCCATCGCTGTACCATGCAAGCCTGCGACTGTTAACGAGGTGTGTTGTTGGGCACGAAGTAGTGGTTGGGCAGGACCGAAGCCACCAAGATAAAAATTGACGATGGCAACTTGAAGTGCAATTGCCCAGAAGACACGATCACGTTTAAGTGTCATGCCCTCAACCCCTAATTTCAGCGACTACAGTGCGTTGACGACGAAGTCGATCGATGCGGTGAGTGCGTCGATGTCACTTGGTTCGATTGCGGGGAACATGCCGATGCGCAACTGGTTCTTCCCCAATTTACGGTAGGGCTCGGTGTCCACGATTCCATTTGCACGAAGGGCTGCTGCAACCTTGGCTGCATCGATGGAGTCATCGAAGTTGATAGTGCCAACGACATTTGACCTCATTGAAGGGTCGGTCACGAAAGGCGTGGTGTATGCAGTCTTCTCGGCCCATGAATAAAGGCGCGATGCAGAATCTGCGCTTCGCCCGGCGGAGAACTTCATTCCGCCGTTCGAGTTCATCCAATCGATCTGTTCTGCCAGCAGAATCAAAGTGGCAAGGGCCGGTGTGTTGTATGTCTGGTCTAGACGGCTGTTTTCAATGGCAGTCGTGAGATCGAAGAAGGCGGGAACCCAACGGTTAGTGCTCTTAATCTTCTCCACCCGCGCAATGGCTGCAGGACTCATGAGCGCCAGCCAGATTCCGCCGTCTGAGGCGAAGGATTTCTGAGGCGCGAAGTAATAGGTATCGAATTCCTTGGCATCTACGGCCAAGCCGCCTGCGGCACTTGTTGCATCGACGAGTACGAGTGCGTTTTTGCTGCCTGCAGGGCGACGAATCGGCATGGAAACGCCTGTGCTCGTCTCATTCTGGGTGAGTGCGTAGACATCGATCGCATCCTCTGCCTTGGCCGTGGGATGCGTTCCAGGCTCAGAGCTGATGATCGAGGGCACATCAAGGAAGGGTGCTTCCTTGGCGGCTGCGGCGAATTTCGAGGAGAACTCTCCAAATACCAGGTGCTGCGAACGTGATTCAATCAGTCCGAAAGTGGCGATATCCCAGAACGCGGTGGATCCTCCGTTGCCGAGGACAACTTCGTAGCCTTCGGGAAGTTCAAATAAGGATGAGAGTCCCTCTCGAACGCGATGGACAACATTCTTCACGGGTTTTTGACGATGCGATGTGCCAAGAATTGAGGAGCCGGTAGCGGCAAGGGCGGCGAGCGCCTCTGGACGAATTTTGGACGGGCCGCAACCAAAACGACCGTCGGATGGCTTGAGATTTTCGGGGATTTTAATGTCAGTCACGGGCTAAAGCCTATGGGTAGTAGCGGTGAATCTCCCATTCGGTTGGAGCTTGCTCATAAGAGGGTCTCTCGTATCGGATGCGATCGTGCAATCGAGAGAAGCGTCCTTGCCAGAATTCGATGGAGAGCGGGAAGACCCGGTATCCGCCCCACTCGGGAGGAGTGGGCACGAGAGTTCCTTCGGGCCATTTTTCTGCGGCGGCTTTCCAACGCGCCTCCAGAATGTCCCGTGATTCGAGACGATCTGATTGCCTGCTCGCCCACGCCCCAATTTGGTTGACCCAGGGGCGCTGTGCGAAGTATTCCTCTGACTCTTTCCGCGCAACTTGTTCGGCAATTCCATTTATTGAGATTTGCCTTTCCATCGCATACCAGGGAAAGAGCAGCGAGACGTGCGGTTGAGAGTGGATCGCTCTTCCCTTTCTAGATGTGTACGAAGTGAAGAAGGTGAAGCCGTGTTGCGAGACATCCTTGAGAAGCACCGTGCGAGAAGTTATTTCCCCGACGTGGTCGACGGTTGATAGAACCATCGCGTTTGCCTCGACAATGACGGGGTTTGTGTGTGCCTCATGGAGCCACTGGTTGAAGGCCTCAAAGGGGTCGGCTGGCAAACCGTCTAGTGGGATTTCACTGTAGGTGCGCCTCATCGCCGCGATATCTGCTCGGGATAACT